>JAFGKD010000029.1 GCA_016928775.1 Candidatus Zhuqueibacterota bacterium
ACTATGGTCAGAAGTGCACCAGAATGTGCAGGTCAAGGACGGATACTTTAGCGCGATTCTCGGAAGCATAAAACAGATTGATGTGTCGGTTTTCGAAAAAAAAGAGCGATATCTAGAGATCAAAATTAAGGACGAAACGTTATCTCCCAGGCAAAAAATTGCCAGCAGTGCTTATGCGTATGCAGCAGCTGCGGTTCATGGTCAAAGCAATACCTTTCCATCCGACGGTAATGTCGGGATTGGGACAAACCAACCGGATCAAAAATTACATGTAAACGGAATTATAAAGACTGGGGGTGTAAAATTTTCTGACGATACTGAGATGACGACTGCACCAAAGCCCGGGGATGGGAGTTTCAAACTTCCCTATGCTGGCAATACAAACTCGATCGGCTCTACCGGTTTTAGTATTACCCACAAAAGTCAGGGTGGTCACGCCATTGAAGCGATACTCGATAACTGTTCGTATAGTTTATCGAATGGAGATCCAGTGGAGACTGCTGCCGTAAAGGGTTTTGCCAACGGCAAAGATGAAAAAGGGATCTCTTATGGAGGTTATTTTGCTTCATGGAGTGGCAAAGGCATGGGGGTATGGGGAGGTAGTGGCGGTACAAATGGTATTGGTGTGTACGGTGAAGCGAACGGTAATAACGGTTTTGGTGTATATGGAAAATCAAAAAATATTGGTGTATATGGAGAGGTAAGCGGCAGTGCCGGCTATGGTTTATATGGAAAATCATATAATAAAGAGGGATTCGCTATTTATGGTGAAAATAAAAATGGCGGAAAAGCAGCCAATTTTTTAGCAAATGGGAGCTCGGTTTTGGAGCTGGAAAATACCGGCGACGGTTATGTCATTGATGCAGAAACGAAAAATTATGGCATTGATTTGAGCTTTACTTCCGTTGGCGGTATGCTGAGGTCATATGTTCTTAATGATAGATTTGGTTGGTTCTTTCATACACAAAAAGGTCGGCGACAAATTTTAGCCGATAATTATGGAATTTCGATAAGCGCGAATGAAAATGAAATTGATCATATTGTTATCCGCGAAAAAGGCCATGTTGGTATTGGTACAGTCTGGCCGCAAGCTAGGCTGCACGTCGAGGGCGACATGCGCTGCGATGTGGTCACGATCACCGGCGGTAGTGACATTGCCGAGCCATTTGATATCAGTCAGGAGATTGACATAAAATCCGGTATGGTCATGAGCATAGATGCTGAAAATCCCGGTCAATTAAAAGCGGCTGATGTCGAATATGATCGTTGTGTAGCGGGGATTGTCAGTGGTGCCGGCGGTATTGCCCCCGGCATGATCATGGGACAGGACGGTTCAATCGCCGATGGTGAGCATGCCATTGCATTGAGTGGTCGTGTTTATTGTTTTGCAGATGCTTCTAATGGTGCCATTGAGCCGGGAGATCTATTAACTACCTCCACTATAAAAGGCCATGCCATGAAGGCTACAGATCACACGCGTGCGCAGGGGGCAATCATTGGTAAGGCATTGACGGCATTGGAAAGTGGTCGTAGTTTGGTGCTTGTTTTGGTATCGTTACAATAGAAGGGGGGAATGATGAATATCTTCAATTCTAGCGCAAAATGCAGAGTTATTCTAATCCTAATAATTCATTTTTTAATTTTGCAGCACGTCCAAGGAAAAAATTTTGACCAGCGTGATATACGTAAGGCTGTTGAAACATGGGTCCGTTACGAAACTGCAGATGCAAATCCAACGGCAACAATAGAAGAGTTGGAAGCTATTAAAATAGATAATGAAACATTTGCATATATCGCCCATTTCTCGGTGAGAGGATTTTGTCTTTGCGGTGCAAATGAGAAAGCACTTCCAGTCTACTACTATAGCCCAAAAGGAATTTATGATCCAAAAAATCCTGTTTTGCAAGCCATTCTTTTCAATATTGTTGAAAAACAAAAAACTCTCAACTTGTATCCGTCTGAAATTATGAGTATTCCATCTAACAGAGATCAATTTGAGAAAAGGATTTTACTGTGGAAAGATCTCATTAATGGTAGGATGTCTTTTAACAAAACATTGCGTACGTCCAAAACAAGAGCAGAACCGGATTCTATGGTTTTAAATCTTACGAGCCATTGGCATCAAGGCAATCCTTACAACGATGATTGTCCAGTTCTAACCCCTCCAAATGAACATACTGTTACTGGATGTGTGGCCACTGCAACGTCACAAATTATGTACTACTGGAAATGGCCCGAATCTGGTACAGGAGCTTCCACGAACGATAGATATGAATTCCGATGGAGAAGTAACTGGGATTCAGAGCCACTCGGGACCAATCCGAACATTCCCGAAAACTGGTATGGGGGCAACCGATTGAGATGGGACGCAGGAAATGGAGGACGATTGCTAATGAGCGGTTATTGGGATTTTGGTCTCTATCGAAATAAAGCAAAAGCGATAAGCAAAGATTCTCAATATCTAACTGCAATTGAAAATCTATGGAACCGACTTCAACTAGATCACTACGACTATACCGTAAATTATAGCTCAGAGCATTATATCTGGGAATATATAACAGATCGCTGTGTTGAACCACAAAGTCAGAGGGAAGTCGCCAAATTATGTTTTAATGTTGCAGTTGCAGCACAAACCAATTTTGGTATAACAGGTTCTGCTTCGGGACTTGAAATCGCTGCAAGTGCGCTAAAAGATAACTTTCGCTATCATCCGGATGTGTATTATAGTGAAAATGGAGTTGTAGACACAACAAAGATGGTTGAAGAAATTCAATGGCTTCGACCATTAGGCTTTGAAGCTGCGGGGCACGCCTGGGTAGTATACGGATATCACAAAACAAAAATGCCTCAATGGCAATTCAAAGTAAATTTAGGCTGGGGCGGCAGTCAAGATGATTGGTATACATGGGATGATGTCGCTGGCTTAAATCACACTCAAAGGTATCTCATCTACATTGCACCAGTGACTGGCGTCTATTATGTTGGAAACTCAATAGCCGGTAGTGGAACACCCAAAAATCCTTTCAAGAAGATTGAGCAAGCCATCAATCAAGCTCCTAGTGACGCAACGCTTATATTTAAAGCAGGTAGTGTAAACACATTTAGCTCAAATAATCTGGTTATTAATAAAAAGCTGACGCTGAAAGGGAGATACATCACAATCCCCAAATAAAGGAAAGGCAATGAAAACACAATACCATTTACTCTGCTTGTTATTCCTTATGTCGTTTCACTTATTCAGCCTGGAACCATCTCTGAAAATCCAACTCTGGGCGCCCGATCAGCCTGTGGACATCTTGATCTATAATCCAAACAACCGTCCAATCGACCTTCCCCAACCCTATACACCGGCAACTATTCCTGAAGTCTATGGGCAGGAAATTGAAGAGAGTCAAATAGAAGCGGTTGCCCAACACATGGATTATCGTAAAACCGAATTCGTTGCCGCTGTTGGTAACAATGTTTCGTTTTCGATAACATTTAATGACGGTGAAGGGGAAGGATTTTTCGACAGAAATTTAGGTCGAGCACGACGCGATGCGTTTCGTTTTGCTGCAAACATTTGGGCACAAAATCTTCAGGGTCCGGCAGAAATATCGGTGCAGGCAACAATGACACCTCGCGGCGGGGACCAAGCGTCGGCTGTCTTGGCTTCCGCAGGTGCTGGTCAATTTTGGAGAAACTTTAATAACGCACCAATCAAAGATGTTCAATACCCGGAATGTCTGGTTGAAATCATTTCCGGCAAGGATCCGGATACCAAAACGTTCGAAATAAATGTTGATTTCAATAGCGATGTTGATGAGAATGATGTACTTGGTACAAGAGGATTTTATTATGGAACAGATGGGTCAAACGGCAATGATTTCGATTTTGTGACAATTACACTTCACGAGTTGACGCATGGGCTCGGATTTGTTCATTCCTTCAAACCAAACGGAACTCACGGCTTAGATGGCTTTATGATAATTTATGACCACTTTCTTGTTAACCGTTTTGGACAACGATTGACAACATTGACCGCATCCCCAATTAACGTGACGGGAAATAATGTGTTTTGGGGCGGATTGCTCGGTCTCTACGCTTTTAATAATGATTTCGGCGGTACTGGTGGATTACCAATACATTCGCCAACACCATGGGTAAATGGTTCAAGCATAAGCCATCTTGATGAGACGACCTTTACAGGCGATTGGGAACTTATGACGCCCAACAATGATGGCGATGTGGATCATGAACCGGATACCATTGTTCTCGGGATACTACAAGATATCGGCTACAGTCTGCCTCGTTCGCGTTATGTAAATACTAATGCCACAGGATTTGAAGATGGTAGTTGTGCAAATCCTTTTAATACCGTCATTGAAGCCTTGCACTCAGTGCCTGCAAACGGTTTTGTCCGCATTTTTCCAGGGACATACAAGGAAAAGCTGACCATAAATAAATCAGTTGAAGTTAGAAGTTGCGGCGGGATAGCTGTGATAGGGATTCAGTAAAGATAGTTTTATTTTAAAATCAGCCCCTTAAAATAGTCAAAAAGGATTAATAGCATTCCTTGTAGGAAACTGATCAAGATGGTTTTATTGAAAAATTTGGGAGGTAGTATCATGAAACGCATTTATTGGTTATTTATTCTCGTGATCTTTTTGCACTCATACTTGTCTTTTGCCCAAATTAATAAAGAAGGCACACTGCTAATCCCTACCTTATCACCTGATCAACACCCACCACGAATTGACGGCATACTTGATCAAATTTGGCAAAATGTGCCGGAAATACTGCAAGAACAGCGAGACAGAATAGCACTACAGTCTTTAGAAATCGCGTGCGAATTTGGATTTCGCGTTTTGGTCGATGAACAAAACATTTATTACTTTGTTCGTGTATTCGATGATATCATTAGAAAAAAGGTGCAAGTCGCTGATCCTTTTATTGATAGATTTTATATGTGTTTTAGCGAAAATAGTGAAATATACAATAGCTTTTATGATGTGAAACATGGATATCAGATGGTGGCCTATGCTTTTGAAAATAGAATAAGATCCGAGTTAATTGGTTATGATGCTCTGCCAGGAAATGGTACAATCAAAAAAACGGCACTGGGCTGGAATATTGAAGCTTTTATGCCAAGAAGTCATAGATTCGATCAACTGGTCACTTCTGATAATAATTTTGGTTTTGAATTGATTTTGTTAGACGTTGATACTCTTAAAACCACAAATAATATAAAATACGCCTATACAGGTTGGAAATCGTTAGAGCCAATAAGGCCTGAGATGTGGGGAAAAGCCAGAGTCTCATCAAGAGAGATAAAAACCGTTCTGCAAATACCCAAAGCCGAATTCGTACCCACAATCGATGGGAAAATGGAAAACGAATGGTGGGATGTGCCACTTAATACTGAAGCAGCTTTTGACAAATCATTCATAGATCCTCATTTCAATGGTAGCCATGACGCCTGGTTTGACTTTCGCTCTATGTGGAGTGATGAGTTTCTGTACTTGTATGTTTCCGTCCTTGACGAAGAAATAAGAGTGGGCAATGATGATCGTTGGATTAATGATGGTTTAGAGATCTATTTTGATGCCAACAACAGCAAAACGAATGGTGCATACGATGGCGTCGATGACGTGCAATTGCGTTTTAATTATGGCGATTTGTTGTCGGACATCGATATCAGCTACGGTCAGGATTATGCGATTGGAGATTGGGGATTGGAAAGACCCAGAATTAACTTTAGGTTCGGTAAAACAGAGGAGGGGTGTGATTTTGAAGCGGCGCTCCCACTGCATGATTTAAAGATCGTTCCGGGAAGGAATATCGGATTTGAACTTCAACTCAATGATTTTGATGGCGGCACGGTAGATAGAGAGGCAATTAAATGGTGGTGGCACTCGTCTAATACATCCTGGCGAGATGCAAGCGTGTTTGGAACTGCACATTTAGTTTTGGGTACGAATTCTCGTCAAACTCAGCAACATATTGCCAGTGGATATGAATTGAAACCCAATTTCCCCAATCCATTTAATCCGGCCACAACGATTGAATACGCCATACCTCGGGAATCTGAAGTTAATCTGGTCATTTATAATATGCTCGGAAAACCCGTCCGAGCACTTTTGAATGACAATCAGCAATCGGGCGTTTATCAGATAAACTGGGATTCTAAAGATGATCTGGGGAAATCAGTCCCAGCGGGAGTGTATTTCGCCAAACTAAAAGCCGGAGATTTCGAGTCTACAACAAAAATGATTTTGATAAAATAAGTAGACGCTAACCACTTGGTGGGCTCGACAGAATCATAATAATCGATGGGATTGCAGGATCAATTATAAAGAGGTCAAACACCAGCTCAGGGAGAGCACCATGACGTCTAAGAAAATATTACTTGTCCTATGTCTGTCGATTTATCTCGGCAATACACCAACATTTACCCAAACAGCCGATTTTGTCTGGGCACAACGCGCCGGTGGCAACCACAGTTTTGGGTTTGACCGTGGATACTCTGTTACCTGTGACAATCAGGGCAATTGTGTCGTCACGGGCTATTTTACCGGCACAGCCGACTTTGGATCATTCTCGTTATCCAGTATTGGCCAGAATGATAATGATATCTTTATCGCTAAATACAATACGGACGGAACCGTGCTTTGGGCTAAACGTGCTGGTGGCAAGTGGGATGACTTTGGACAGTCTGTCACCTGTGATAACCATGGCAATTATATCGTAACAGGCAGATTTGGGGATACAGCCGACTTTGGACCATTTTCGCTAACAGCTAATGGTGGGAGTGATGTCTTTATAGCCAAATACAGTCCAAACGGAACCGTGCTCTGGGCCAAACGCGCAGGCGGCATCAACAACAACAACATCCCCATGAATGACATTGGATATTCTGTCGCCTGTGACAACCAGGATAATTATATTGTCACGGGCTATTTTGTGGGCACAGCCGACTTTGGATCATTCTCGCTAACCAGTAAGGATTATTCTGATATTTTTGTCGCCAAATACAACTCAAACGGAACCGTGCTTTGGGCAAAGCGCGCCGGTAGCATCAACTTTGATCAGGGAAACGCAGTCGTTTGTGACAATCAGGGCAATTATGTCGTCACAGGAATGTTTCAGGGCACGGTCAACTTTGGACCATACTCGTTAACAAGCAACGGTTATGTGTATGATATCTTTGTTGTCAAATACCATGCAAACGGAACCGTGCTCTGGGCTGAACGCGCCGGTAGTAGTAGCGGTCATGATGAAGGATATTCGGTTGCTTGTGACGACCAGGGTAATTATATCGTCACGGGCAGGTTTGGGGGCACAGCAGACTTTGGGCCACACTCTTTAACCAGTAGTGGTACTAATGATATCTTTGTCGCCAAATACAGCCCAAACGGAACTGTGCTTTGGGCTGAACGCGCCGGTAGCAGCGGCAGCTATGATGAAGGATACTCAGTCACCAGTGACAAACAAGGCAATTATATCGTCACAGGTAGGTTTGGGGGCACAGCAGACTTTGGTCCGTACTCTTTGACCTGCAATGGTTCAAATTATGATATTTTTATCACCAAATACAACCCAAACGGAACCGTGCTCTGGGCTAAACGCGCCGGTGCCGGTGGTTACGCTGCTGACGCAGGAAACTCGGTCGTTTGCGACAATCAAGGTAATTATATCATTACAGGCGAATTTGAAGGCACAGCTGAATTTGGACCATTCTCTTTAGCCTGCTATGGTCCGAGTGATATTTTTATCACAAAGTTAGCGGAATACACGCCCTCCAATGTGATAATTGACGCCCAAAAAGACAATTTTTACAACCAATTAACCGGCCCGGAGAACGGGCTGCTTCACATCCCCGCCGCCGTCTCCAACGACAACGGCGAAGCATCTGATGATATCGATCTCTCCGCCACACTCTGGTCTTGCTGGGATACAAATTATCTCTACATTTACCAGGAGGTCACGGATAATATTGTCAACGTCAATCATCCCACCGATCCCTGGCTCAACGACTGCTTGGAAATCAAAATTGATCCCGATCCCTCCGCCAAAGCGACAAACGGTGTTGTTTCAGCCCGGTTAACGGCCCTGGGGATATTTGATGCCCAGGGCGGCCAATGGGACAATCTCGGACCAGAACAAAACTATCCCGGAGCACAGCCCGGCGACTTTGCGCGTCGAAAAACAGCAAATGGTTATGTCCTCGAGTGTCGCCTCAAGTGGTCGGACATGGTTATCCCCGGTCGCTTAAAAATAATGCCGCGGTTCGGAAGTGTTTTTGGTCTTGCCTACATGAACCACGATAATGATACAAATACACGTGACGCCTCCATCGAGTGGGCGGCAGAGCTCAAGGATGCGGTGTGGACTAATCCGCAAATGCTCGGTACAGTGAAATTTTTAGCAAGTAACAAGCTACAATATACAGCAGCAAACGCCATTGACGCTTCGGTCGTCAATCCCCTGGCCGAACTATACGAATCCACTCCTTTGCCGGTACCATGGCTGACCCTGGATATTGGTGATGCAAAATCCTTGGCCGGTGAGGCTGATTACAAGAACAACACATTTATAATCAAAGCCGCCGGCAGTGATATATGGGCGCAACATGATGGATTCCGCCACACCTTTCAAACGCTTTCCGGTGATGTTGGGATCACCGCAAAAGTAACCTCAATCTATGATATTGAGCCTTGGACCAAAGCCGGATTAATGATTCGCGATGCGCTAACAGACGATGCCGCGCACGCCAGTATCAACATGACCGGCGCCAATGGCGACGAGTTTCTGTGGAGACCGGTTGCTGGAGGAGCGAGCAAAACGATCCACCAACCATTCGATACCCTCGAAACACCTTATTGGGTGAAACTCATCCGGCTGAGTGACATTTTTTACGGTTACTCCTCTGCGGATGGTCAAAATTGGGAATTGGTCGGAACAACAGATATTAAAATGAAAGATCCGGTCTTTGTTGGTTTAGCCGTGACCTCCCATTTGGTGGACTTCCGGACCACTGCGACATTTTCTGATGTGATCATTGATAAAAATCCAAAACTCCCCCAAACCGGGATTTCAATATCAATCGACGGAAACAGAGATAAATGGTATGACAACCTGACCGGCCCGGAAAATGGTTTGCTAGCCATATCCGCTGCGCACTATAATGATAATGGTCAACCGGACGATTACAAAGACTTGTCAGCTACATTGTGGACCGCCTGGGATCAATCCTATCTCTATTTTTATGAAGAGGTAAACGATGATGTTGTTGTCCTCAACAGACCAGAATCGTGGCAGAATGATGTGCTCGAGTTCTATTTTGATCCGGAGCCTGAAGCCAAGACAGCTTCGGGGCAGATTGGTATTACGATGACGGCGTTGGGAGATGCGGATGTGACCAACCCGACCAACCTTGCTGGCGTGACCAATCTAACCGCAAATGGCATGGCCACCGGAAACAGTGTCGACGCTGCTGATTATGCTCGCAAAAAAAGTAATGACGGTTATATACTCGAAGGCCGCATTAAATGGGATTGGATCAAAGCGACGGATGGTCGCAAATCGATTACACCTCAAATCGGCGAGACTTTTGGCGCGGCAGTGATGAATCATGATAATGACGGTAACGGTCGTGAAGGATCGATCACCTGGGCAGCCGTCATGGAGGATGCGGTGTGGAATGATCCATCTTTGCATGGTACAGTCGAATTTCTGCCAGACAATCAATTAAAGTTTACTGCCCAAAACAGCATCAACACAACACTAAGAAATCCAATCGAGTCGTTGTATAATCCCAATGAGCTGCCAGAAGGATGGCTGACCATGAACATAGGGCCTGTTGGCAAGGAGGGAAGCACGACCGAAAACAACGGTACGTGGTACGTCACCGGCAGCGGTGATGATATCTGGAATGCATCGGATGCTTTTCGTTTTGCTTTTCAGGTTCAAAAAGGTAATATCGAGATCACCGCCCGCTTGTCCAACCTGACAAAATCGCATGACTGGACCAAAGCCGGGCTCATGATCCGCGATGAATTAACAACAGATTCAAAACATGTTTTTATGGCCATCGCCTCGGAAAATGGTCAATCGTTTCAATACCGTACAACCAAAAGTGGTGCGAGTAATTTGATTCCCGGGAATCCAAATGCTGTACCACCGCAATGGTTGAAACTCACGCGTATTAAGGATGCCTTGAGCGGTTGGGTCTCAAACGATGGCATATCATGGCAACAGATCGGCCAGATGGCCATTGTGATGGATGACCAGATTTACGTCGGCCTGGCTATAACCGCCCATGACAATACATTATTATCAACCGCCACATTTGAGAACGTGAAACTGAAAATCAAAGATATCACCAACGTTGAAAACCTCTTCTCCGCGGAAAAACCGACGGAATTTGATCTGGCGCAAAACTATCCCAATCCCTTTAATCCCGTAACAACGATTTCTTACACCCTGCCCGAGCCGGGTCACACAACACTTTCAATTTACAACATGAACGGGCAATTGGTTCGCACCCTTGCCGATGAAGAACAAAACACCGGCGCTTATTCAAAAACCTGGGACGCTGCTGATGACGCGGGGGCAAAAGTCGGTTCTGGTGTTTATCTCTACAGAATTCAAATTTTTGCTGAACAAGGGAGGGAAGCCTTTTGCGCCGAGCGCAAGATGGTGCTGCTCAAATAAGGCCATATGACGCACTAAACATCGGAAGTTTTAAAAACTTCCGATGTTTATGCACGAAAAGTATGAGGTTATATGATCGAAATGGAACAAGGCGAGTCACTGCCTGTAGCACATCTTCTGAGGTGTGCTACACGCTCAATGGACAATAACGTCATTTGACTTGAACCGATATATACCCCGAAAGCCCCACAAAGTATATTTTCCAGTAACATCTAACTCCACTTTACTCGGATTTTTTATTTGACATTCCCAGCCGAATCTAGTATTATTAAGCAGATTCATCCTGGAGAAACAACTGCTGCATGAGAAAAATCTGTAGAATATTGCTCGTTATCAACGTCTTTCTTGCCTCGCAACTCAATCATGCTTCAACCAGAGCTCCAAAATTAGTTTTTGAAAACATTTCGATGGCAGCTGGAATGCCGTCGAGTACAATCGGTGATATGTTTCAAGATCAACTCGGATTTTTGTGGATTGGAACGAAGAACGGCCTCGTTCGCTACGACGGCCATAACATTGTTGTTTTCCAACACGATTCCACAAATGTTCATAGTATCGGGCACAACTTTATCATCCAAATATGTGGGGACAGTCAGGGGAATCTGTGGCTATTGTTGGGGGACCGTAAAGGTATTGATAAATATGACAGTAAGACGCAAAAGTTCTATCATTTTTCTCACGATCCCGATAATCCCGAGTCTTTGGATAATGATATAGTCCAAATGTATATGGATCAGTATGATCAATTATGGATCATATCTGTTGAGAAGACTTTGGATAAATTAGATACAACAACTGGAGCCATCAAGCACTTTTCCAACACGTCAAGTAGAGAAAAACCAAATGAGATTGGTGATGTCTTCAATTTATGGCTTGGCTATCAACATCTGATCGCCATTAGCGAAGACAACGCCAGAAACTTGTGGATTGGGACAAACGGACACGGCGTTGCCCGTTACAACAGAGATGCGACTTCATTCTCTATGTATCAACATAATCCTGATGATCCGCAGTCTATTAGCTGTGATTCGGTGTCTTTTATTTTTCAAGACAGTGATAGTATATTATGGTTTTGTACTTGGGGTGGCGGATTGAATCGATATTCGCTGGAAACCAATACACATACGCATTTCCGAAATGATCCCGATAATCCCTCAAGCCTTGGCAATGACTATTGCTATTTTATTTATGAAGATAGATTTAAAAATTTATGGATATCTTATTTTGGCGGTTTGGATTGCTTTAACAAGGAAAACAATATTTTCACCCACTATCCTGGATCATCACCTAACAAACCATCTTTCCTTGATTCCTGGCAACTCAGTTTTTTGCCCATCTATGAGGACCATGAAGGAATGCTCTGGATAATAAAAACGGGAAGCGAATATCAATTTCAGCTTATTGAGCGCTACGATCCGCATACAGGTAACTCGTACATTTACAAAGAAGATTGTAATGATCCGAACGCCCATCGTATTAGCCATTTTACCTGTTTTCTACAAGATCAATCCGGTAATTTTTGGATGGGTTCGGAGTATCATGGTCTGACAAAATTTAATCCGCTCATACAAAGCTTTCGGCATTATGCGTTCGATGCAGGGGATATCCACTCACTCAGTCATAATACAGTCAATGCAATCGTTGAGTCAAAGATAAATCCTGGAGTCATGTGGTTAGCGACAAAAGATGGCCTCAATAGATATAATCCTCACTTGGATTCTTTTGCACGTTATTATCATGATCCGAAAAATCCCAATTCACCGTCAAGTAGTGAATTTAGAGCAATTCTTGCTGATAAAGATGGCTTAATCTGGCTGGGCACGAAGGGTGGAGAGCTCGATTATTATGATGAACGAAAGAAAAAATTTTATCATATTAACTATAGTCCTGAATTCTCTCAACGTTCTCACATCGAAGCTATTTTTAGGCATATAGACGGCTCTCTCTGGATATCTGAGTGCAATCGCGGTATTTTAAAGTATAAAAGCATTGACGGACCTCGTGAACGTTTCCGCACAGAACAGCATAATTCTTCTTCATTATGTTGCGACAATATATTGAATTTTGTACAGGATAACAGAGGTCGTCTCTGGCTGGGTACAGAAAAAGGCCTGGATCGTTTGAATGAATCCGGAAAAGATTTCTCGCACTTTTTACCCGGTGTGCAAATATTGAACATATTAAGCGATGACAATAATTGTCTATGGATTGGTACATTTTTAATGGGACTGGTACGATTTGATATCGTGTCGGAAAAGATCACCTATTATTTTAATAACTTTGCGCCCCAGCATAACTTTGCTGGACCAATTACGAAAGATAATTCCGGAAACTTGTGGCTTTCCAGCATGGGAGGATTGACCTGCTTTGATCCAAATACAAAACAATATACATATTATCACAAACAGCATGGATTACCAACAGTAAATTTGCTCTTGCAAGGCACCAAAGCCAGTGATGGGAAAATATGGGTCGGCAGCGCCGACAACGGCGCCATTGTTTTTCGACCGGAAGAATTGGTTCTGAATCAAATCCCGCCTCCCATACGCATTGTCGATTTCAGAGTATCCGACAAGTCCTTGACAATCGGGGAGGATTCTCCATTAAAATGTAATATATCCCTGGCTGACGAGATTCATCTTGAATATTGGCAAAATGATATTTCAATTGAATGCGCTGCTCTCCATTACAGTCGTCCGGAAAAAAATCAATATACATTTTGGCTGGAAAACTATGATGAGTCATGGCGAGAAGCCGGCACTAACAGGTTCTCTATTTATACGAACCTGGATCCCGGTACCTATATTTTTCGCGCAAAAGCAGCAAATAGTGACGGCGTATGGAATCCAAACCCTGTATCATTACAAATTATTATCTCTCCGCCCTGGTGGCGAACGGGATGGGCATACTTTTTATGGATCGGTCTCTTTTCAGGCGCTGTTTATTCTGCTTATCGGCTGCAACTCAATCGTGCGCGACTAAAGCAGGAGGTGTCACTCAAAATTGAGCAAGCCCAAAAATTGCACGAGCTGGATCGCCTGAAATCCAGTTTTTTCGCCAATATTTCACATGAGCTGCGCACACCGCTGACCCTGATCCTGGGCCCATTGGATAGTTTGAGACACGAAACCATCAGCGACAACATTAAAAAGAAACTTGATATCATGCAACGCAACGGCATTCGACTGTTGCAGCTCATCAACCAACTGCTGGATTTTTCGAAAATCGAAGCCGGCTCGATCCGACTGGAAGCCGCCGAAATGGATCTCGTCGCTTTTGTCAAGCGTATTGTTGCCACATTCATGTCGGCTGCCGAACGCAAAAACATCTCGCTGGAATTCAGGGCGGAGGATCGTGCTCTGCTCTGCTATTTTGATGCGGACAAAATGGATAAAGTCCTTGCCAATCTGTTGTCCAATGCCTTTAAATTCACCCCGGAATACGGTCGAATTGATGTGTTTATTCACAAGGAAGAACCCCGGGTTTTTATCGTCGTCAAGGACACGGGCATTGGTATTCCCGAGGATCAACTGGATCACATTTTTGACCGGTTCCATCAGGTTGATGGCTCACACACGCGCAAGGCTGAAGGCGCCGGCATCGGACTGGCGTTGGCCAAAGAGATGGTGGAGCTGCATCATGGCGACATTTACGCTGCAAGTCAACCGGGGGAGGGCAGCGAATTCACGGTACAACTTTTTCTGGGCCGGGCACATCTCAAGGAGGAAGAAATCGTCAAAAGTCCGGTCAACGAATCCATCTTTGCGCCAACA
>JAFGKD010000030.1 GCA_016928775.1 Candidatus Zhuqueibacterota bacterium
TAATCTTTGAAAGCCTGCTGACCAAAGATATCATTGAAGCTCTCAAGTTGACGCCAATGAGCGGTGTCCGGGGTTTATTTAGGATAAGTGCATTATTTTCAAATTGATCCCACCCTTCGGCGGGATGACTTGTCATTTCACGCACTTTTTTTCACTACCATCTCAATACTTAAATCTGCAACAGCCTGCTTCACCGGAGTGACTCTGCTCTTCTCTTGAGGATTTTTTCAAAAGTCTCTTGAGGTTTTGCAGATTTTTTATTTTCAGTTTTGATTTCAGAAAAATTTTTCTAAGTTCGTTACAGCAATTACTCAATTATGAATCAACACTATATCAAATATGAAAGCTGACCAGCTCCGCGCCATTCTGGATGCCATCCACCACGTCACCGTCGCTGTTTACGGGGATTTTTGTCTGGACGCCTACTGGATACTCGATTCCGGGGGAGGAGAAATATCTGTCGAAACGGGCTTGCAAGCCGAGGCAGTGCGACGACAATATTATACTCTTGGCGGTGCATCCAATGTTGTGGCAAATGTTGCGGCATTAAAGCCGGCACGTTTGCAGGTCGTGGGTGTCATTGGGGATGATATTTTTGGGCGAGAGATGCAGCAACAGTTTCATGCCCTCGGCGTTGACACGAGCCGTCTCACCATACAAAAGGAAAAATATGATACGGTTGTATTCGGCAAACGTTATTTGAACGATCTCGAACAACCCCGTATCGACTTTGGCTTTTTGAACCAGCGATCTCTCACAACGGACGAACAGATCATCGAAAATCTGCGCGCCGTTCTTCAGGCATGTGACGCCCTGATTTTCAACCAGCAAGTCCCGGGCAGCCTTTCCGAACAGTTCGTCGAGATGGCCAACGCTGTTTTTGATGATTATCAGGATAAAATCATCATATTGGATTCACGCCATTATGGTGAGAAATTTCGTAATATCATCCGAAAAACCAATGATATTGAAGCAGCGCATTTAGCCGGAGATATGCCTGGCAACGGCCAATTGACAACCGGGCAGCTTGAAAAGATCGGCATGAGATTATTTGCACAATTTCAAAAGCCGGTCTTTCTAACCCGCGGTGATCGTGGCATTCTCGCGATTGATGCATCGGGTATAAGACACGTCCCGGGGATTCATTTCATGAAAAAGCTCGACACGGTCGGTGCCGGTGATACGGTGATCAGTGCCCTGGCTGCGGCTTTGGCCGCCGGTTTTCCACCGGCAGTCGCGGCGGAATTTGCCAATCTCGCTGCTGGCGTCACAGTACAAAAGCTCTTTCAAACCGGCACAGCTTCCGGCCAAGAGATCGAACAACTGAACGCACACGTCTATTTCATTCACCAGCCGGAGCTCGCCGAAGATCAACGTAACGCACACTTTTTCAAGAGCACACATATAGAACGCTGCTTCGAAGATGGAACGCTCGATCTCGGCGGTATCAAACATATCATATTTGACCATGACGGAACAATCAGCACGCTGCGAGAAGGCTGGGATGCTATCATGCAAAAAGTGATGGTCAAGTGTATTCTCGCGGACAAATATAACGACATCGACGTCGCTGAATATGAACGCATCATGGCGCACGTAAGAGAATATATCGATATGACAGCCGGCATCCAGACCATTGTACAAATGGAAGGGCTGGTTGAAATGGTGAAAGAATTTGGCCATGTCCCGGCTGAGAAGATCAAGACAAACTTCGAGTATAAACAAATATATAACGAGGCATTATTGCACGTCGTTCGACAACGGATACAGCGATTAAAAGATCATGAATTGAATGCCGATGATTTCACCATAAAAGGGGTTACGAGGTTTCTTGAAAAACTGCGCCAAAAGGATGTCACGCTCTATCTGGCAAGCGGGACGGATCATGATGACGTGCAAAACGAAGCCGGGATACTCGGCTATGCCGCGCTTTTTAATGGCGGCATTTTCGGAGCAGTAGGTGATGTGGCGAAATTCTCAAAACGACTCCTCATTGAAAAAATAGTCAAAGAATTTCATTTGAATGGTCCCGAGTTGGCGGTTTTTGGCGATGGGCCAGTGGAGCTGCAAGAATGTCGAAAATATGCTGGCATCGCCATCGGTGTGGCGTCGGATGAAATTCGTCGATACGGCCTGAATATCGAGAAACGCACTCGCCTCATCAAAGCCGGCGCGCATTTTATCATTCCAGATTATTCCCAGGGCAATCAATTATGTGACATATTATTCCCGTCGTTAGTCAATTAATTCAAAGGAGCAGAGATGAAAGAAAAAATGGTTTTGGTCGTGCTTGTTTTTATGACGTTTACAACGTGTGTGTTGGCTGATGCAGAAAAATGTGCTCCATTTCTTGGCCGCTGGGCTCTGTTTGTACCCGACGGCGCGAGCTGGCTCGAGGTAAAACAAGCCGACGGTTATATTGACGCTGATTTGCTCTGGTATGGCGGCAGCGTCGTGCCGGTCGCAGATGTTTATCTTGATGGCGAACAACTCGTCGTCACGCGCGTTCAGAGAGATGTTATGGAAAAAGACGAAAAGGGCAAAGCGCTGCGCACACAAACGCGCACCGAACTGTACACGTTCATGTTCTACGGCGATCAATTAGTCGGCAAGCACATCAATCCGGCACGAAACGGCAAGGGTGTCGAGGTTTCAACCTTTACGGGGCGAAAAATTCCGGACCTCCCTCCTGCCCCGGATTTGTCAAAATTGAACTACGGCGAGCCGATTCAACTGCTTAACGGCACAGATTTGTCCGGTTGGGAGTTGATGGGTGACAACAGCGTCAATGGCTGGAGTGTTGTCGACGGTGTTTTGGTCAATAATCCGGTGCAGGAAGAGGGCAAGCCACATGTTCACTATGGTAACATTCGAACAACCGCGGAGTTTGAAGATTTTAATCTGCTGCTGGACGTCAATGTGCCCAAAGGCAGCAACAGCGGTATCTATTTACGCGGCATCTATGAAGTCCAGATCGCCGACACTTATGGCAGAGATGTCGACAGTCACAATATGGGGGCGATTTACAGCCGCATTACACCGGTTGTTGCGGCGGAGAAACCGGCCGGTGAATGGCAAAAGCTGGATATCACGCTCTGTGATCGTTATGTCACGGTAATTCTAAACGACACAAAAATTATCGACAATCAGCCGCTTTTGGGCGTCACCGGCGGCGCCATCACAGCCTGCGAGTTCATTCCTGGTCCCATCTATTTGCAGGGTGATCATGGCAAGGTGAGTTATCGGAATATGGTGCTGCGGCCGATTTTAAAAAATTAGGCTTTTCGCGGTAATCTTTTATTTCTACCAGTCCGGAATTCATTCACACTTCAAGTGAGCAGACAGTGCTATGTGAACAAAAAATTGGGGAGAAAAGAATGCATAGATGTGCCAATCTTCCAGTACTTTTGCTGTTAGTGCTGTTTATCACAACGTGCTCCTACATTGCGCCGTACAATCAACATGCCTATGAACGCGCCATAGACCTCAAGGTTGAAGCATCGGATCTTGTGAAAAAGTCTAAGGAGGACTACAGCAAACATCAGGAAAGAATCGAGCTCTTTAAACTGGAAATGCAAAAAACGTTCGAATATGTGAAAAACATTCCCAAAAATGACGATACCGTAGAACAATACAAGATTCTTATGAATGAAGAATTAAACTCCATGTACGGTTTCATCAAATTCTGGCGCGAGCATGGCAGTGTCTCGGATTTTATGGCGGATGAATTTAGCCAGGAAATTCAAAAACACTTTGATGAAATTATTCGGCTGGAATTAGGGAAAATAGGTGCAAAGTAAGGGAGAGAATGTGAATGTCTAAATTCGATGAATTTTTTGATTTACTCAAAAAATATTTGGTAGACGAGGCAAAAAAGAGTTGGGACGATGCGTTTGATGCGGTCAAAAACTTTGGAGAAGCTTTTTTCCACACAATAAAAGACGATTTGGACAAATGGACTCAGGCCCTTGCGGAGGGAAAGCTTACGCAAGAAGAATTGGATTTCCTCATAAAGAGTAAAAAAGAACTCATGAAACTCCAACTCTTGACGGAAGCCGGCTTGACCAAAGCGCGTATCGAAAAATTGCAAAACACGATAATCAATGTGACTGTCAAAACAGCGCTGGATGTTTTCAAGTAACTTGCATCATTCACAAACATCTCGCACAAAGCCACCAAGACACCAAGAAACAGAAGGTTAGATGTATATGACCAAAATGATAAAGATTCAGCACGTCCAATAAAAACAGTCTTGGTAGCTTTGTGTGAGTGAATTATACCTTTTCCGGCACGACAAATGGTTCCCGATAATCGCGCGTCAGCATATCATTCGCCTCTGAATCGCCGGGAAATATTTCGGAATCAGGGTCAAACGTGAGCTGGCGGCCGAGACGATAGGAAATATTACCAAGATGCGCCAGTGCGGATGACAAGTGCGCCGTTTCCACCGGACCATTCAGCAGCGATTTGTCGTGCGCCCGCACAGCGTCAATAAAGTTGGCATAGTGGTCGCCACCCTTTCTGCCGTCTTGAACCTTTTCGTATTTATCATTTCCCACTAACTGCCAGACTTCATAGGTGTCATAACCGGATACTGTGACGTATCCTTTATCGCCGTAGAAAATATTGCCCACTTTGACGCCATCCTCGTGATTGGTGGCCCAGTGCCGGACTTCGAATTGGATCATTTTCTTTTCTTCAGGATAATGATAGACGGAAGTCAATACTTCAGGGACTTCTTTTGAATCATCCCACAAAAACTTGCCGCCGAGCGCTGTGATCTGTGTCGGCAGACCAACATCGAGTCCCCACATACATAAATCGGTTTCATGAATGCCCTGGTTGCCGACATCGCCGTTGCCAAAATCCCATTGCCAGTGCCAGTTATAATGCACCCAATCTTCCGAAAAGGGCCGATATTGCGCGGGGCCAAGCCAAAGATCATAATCCAGGTGATCTGGCGGCGTTGATAGTCCTTTTTTACCGATATCACCCCGCCAACGAAAGACCAGGCCACGCGACATATAAACACGACCAATGATGCCATCGCGCATCGCCTGCACAACCTCCTGAATCGCTTTGGAACTTCTCAACTGCACCCCATGCTGCACAATCCGGTCGTATTTATGCGCCGCTTCGACCATTTTACGGCCCTCGTAAATATTGTGCGAACCCGGCTTTTCAACATAGACATCCTTGCCAGCCTGACAAGCCCAGATCGTGGCCAGGGCGTGCCAGTGATTGCACGTTGCAATGCTAATGACATCAATATCTTTATCGTCATATACCTTGCGCAGGTCTTGTTCGAGTTTATACTCCTTGTTATACTTGCCGGAATACCTCTTTTGATTTTCCTCCAAAACCTGCATGTCCGGATCGCACAACGTAACGACCTCGACGTTCTCCAGTTTTTCATAGCCCTCAAGGTGGTTTTTACCCCGGCCATGCATACCCAGAATTGCGACACGAATCGTGTCATTGGCGCCAAAAACAGATTTCGGAATGATCATGGGCGCAACCATCGCAGCTGCTGCCGTGCCGGCTGCACTTTTTACAAAAGTTCGTCGAGAAACATGTTCTTTTTCCATAACGTTCTCCTCTTTTTAAAAATTCATCTAACCTGAAAAATTCGTTCACACGAAGACACGAAGCCACAAAGACTGTTTTTATTGGACTTGTTGAATGTTTGCAAAATGCTTGAAAAAAACATTGTCATTTTTGCCATAAACACCTAACCTTTTGTTTCTTAGTGTTTTTGTGGCTTTGTGTAAGCAGTTTGTGAATAATGCAGGCTAAGGAATTATTTCCTGTTTATTGTTAGCATGAATATGTTTCAAAGCCGGATAGATCTTTTGATACAGTTTATATCTTTCGGCATATCCATCCCGTTCATTTGTCGAGGGATGGCAGGATCGGTCAAATGTGACAATCTGCTGTGCAGCAGATTTATAATCTGCAAAAAGCCCGGCACCCACACCGGCGATGAGTGCTGCCCCAAGACAAGCGGCTTCGGTTATAAAAGGGACTCTGATCGTCACATCACAAATATCAGCTTTAAGCTGCAGCCACAGCGCACTTTTTGCCCCGCCCCCGACAGCATGCATGCTTTGAATAGGAATACCGCACGATCGCAGCAGGTCCAGGTTGGCTTTCAGCTCAAAAGTCAGGCCCTCCAAAATTGCTTTGGCGATATCAGATTTGTTGGTCTCGAATGTAATGCCAATAATTGCGCACTTTGATGTCGTATCGAGGAGCGGCGTGCCGCTGCCGGAAAAGTGCGGTAAAACGAACAGATCGGTCGCTCCTGGTCTGGCCTTTTTTAAAATCAAATCGTACGCATCGCTGCCCTGCGCCCGGGCCAGCTCCTGTTCTTTTTCAGCAAAATTGTCACGGAACCAGCGCAGCGACAAACCACCGCTATGGTTGAGTGTCATGGCCAGGAACAATCCGGGAACGACATGTTTGTAGATGGAAATGCCACCGTCCCGTAAAGCTGGTGCCAACACCGGAGCGTCACTGGCAACCTCTACAACCTCTGCTGTTCCGGTTGAAACCATTGCCATTCCCGGATGCACAACGCCGCTGCCCAGCGCCGCGCACGCCTGGTCATGTCCACCGGCGACAACGAGGACGTCCCGGGATAATCCCAATTGTTGCAAAACATCCTGCTTGATCGTCCCGATAACACCGTCGGGCGAGGCCAAAGGTGCCAAGCGCGCGAGTTCTATGCCGCATGCCTCGAGAATATCTGACGCCCACTCTCCCTTGTGTATATCATACATTTGCGTTCGAGATGCGAGGCAATGGCTGATGACCGCTTTACCAGTAAAGCGCCGAACAAAAAAATCCTCATAAAGCGTAAACTGCTCCGCTATGCTCCACAGATCGGGCGTATTTTTTTTCAGCCACAATAATTTGGGCAAGGTATTGATGGTATGCATTGGCATACCGGTGCGCTCAAAAAGCGTCTCGGCACCGAATTTATCGGCAAGCCAGATGTTTTCTGCCCGCGTTCGCCTGTCCATGCCCAATATAACCGGTCGCAGTGGATTGCCCTGCGCATCAACCGGCATCACCGCTTCACCCTGACAGGAAATCGCGAGCGCAACCGGCGGATCGGCGTGGGTGAAAGACACTGCTTCCTGCAAGGCTTCGATCGCCAGACCGTAAACAGTCTCGGCATCCTGTTCAGCCCAATCGGGTTTCGGAAACAGAACAGGATACTCCCGCGAAGCTTGTCCAATAATTCGTCCAGTCACGTCAAATATGATCGCCTTGCACCCGGTTGTACCGATATCGAGTCCGATCAGTGACATTTTCTTCTCATCTTGTTTTTTTGCGCTTCATGCATGCCGATAGACATCCCACTCGAGATAATTGGCGAATGCTTCTTCAATGATATCGGCGACGTGCGAGCCATTCATCGCGCCATGATGCTCAAAGCCATTTTTGCACATGTACTTTAAAAGTCCCTGCAAGTTCGGGACGTGCACAACCGCTCGAGCACCAAAAGTTTCCAGGGGATCGTCGGTAAATTCGCCCTCGCCGACATAAGCGCGGATTTCACCGTAAACGTCATCTGTGCTGACGCGGGCAAATGTCATCGGGCCGGCGGGAGTGCGGCCGGCGACCGCGCCATAAGTATTCTCTTCGCCCGTGATTGTCCCCAAAATTTCCGCTGTTTTCACCCGGATATCCGGCAGAAAATCTTTTGCCCAGTTACCACAGTGAAAAAAGACACATTTGTCAGGATCATCAGCATAGTTGTTGTTCCAGTCCACCAGGGCACTTGGCGTGCCGGATGCTAACTGCAATGCATACATGGATGTCACGCCGGTGATATCGACTTCACAGGCGCTGGGCAGCATGTTCTGACTCATCATGCTCATGATCGTACAGGCATTAATGCCATAATTGCTTTGGATGGAGGTCCAACATTCCAGCGCGGTAGCGTTCAGATCGAGCTCCAACATCCAGTCGTCAATAGCAATAGCTAACTTGGCCATAAGCAGCATGGACGCGGTGGGGACGAGATCGGTTTTGGCATAGGCATTCAGCGCATCGATTTTGGCTTTAACTCGCGCATCATCATCCGAAATTTTATGGGCATTGCCAAACACTTCGGAAAAATCGATGGTCTGAACCGAGATACCGGCATCTTGCAATATCTTTTCGCTATATCGAACTGTGTTAAATGCATTGGGGCGCGCGCCAATGGCGCCAAAACGCGCCGTGCGCAGACCATTGACCACGCGACAAACACCCAAAAACTTTGCCAGATCCTGGCGAAAACTCTTGTGGTTCGGATACACCGTATGCAGCTCGGTGAGCGTAAAGGGAAAATTATATTGCCGAAGATTATTGCACACAGAAATTTTGCCACAAAAAGAGTCGCGGCGTCGTTCGACATTCAGCCTGCTCATATCATCCGGATAGGCCTGAATGAGGATCGGTACGCGCAATCCGGATAATTTTACCGCATCCGCCACGCCTTTCTCATCGCCAAAGTTGGGCAGCAGGACGAGAACTCCATCGATTTTATGGCGATGTTCATCAAACAAGGCAGCGCACTTTTTCGCATCATCCCACGTCTCCACCGCGCCGAGTTTTGTCGTTTGTTCATCGAGCACAACTGCCTCGATGTCCATCTCGGCAAGCAGCGATTCAATATCCTTGCGCGCTTCTGTGACCAGCACATCGGGAAAAAAATTACGATTCCCGATGATAACACCGAGTGTTGATTTAGACATGATGGGCTCCTTTCAGATCAAGGTTTGTGACAGCCATTTATAAGATTGAATGCCTTTTGTTGTTCAAGGTGGATGTTAATATATCATTTCAACGATTTATGTCAAAGGCAAATATCAACAAAATCCATGCTTTTCACCAGGAAATTGTGTATCTTTTGGGTCTTTTAGCGATTCGAGTGTTACCATCATTCCATGTGAAGATAGCACGGTCGCTCACATAATGGAGAATAAAATCCTTGAGAAAAGAAACGTTTAGAAACATCGCCATCATCGCGCACGTCGATCATGGCAAAACGACGTTGCTTGACGGCTTGCTCAGACAGAGTGGAATATTTCGCGAAAATCAACATGTCGAAGACCGTGTTATGGATTCAATGGACCTGGAACGGGAGCGTGGCATCACCATCATGGCGAAAAACACTGCCGTGATGTACAATGATATCAAAATCAATATTGTCGATACACCGGGTCACGCCGATTTTGGCGGCGAAGTGGAGCGCAGTTTAAACCTGGTGGACGGGGCGCTGCTGCTCGTTGACGCCAGCGAGGGACCGTTGCCGCAAACGCGATTCGTTGTCAAAAAAGCTCTGGCAAAAAAGTTGCCGATTATTTTGGTGATTAATAAAATTGATCGTGCCGACCAGCGAATTCAACATGTTCTGAATGAGGTCTATGATCTGTTTATTGATCTGGATGCCAATGAAGAGCAGATTGAATTTCCAATCCTGTACACAAATGCAAAAGCCGGCATTGCGCACCGGATACCCGGGGACGGGGCAACCAACCTGAAAGCGTTGTTCGAGACCATTGTCACGTTTATCCCCGGTCCCGTTGCGGATGATCAAGCCGCGCCGCAATTCCTCGTGACCAATCTGGACTATGATGCGTACGTCGGCCAGATCGCTATTGGACGATTATCCATGGGGATGCTGGAAATGAACAGGCAATATAGTCTGTGCGGTAAAACTGAAACAATTTCAGGCATTAAATTCTCCGCCCTTTATACCTTTGTAAACCTCGGCAGAATCCAGGTCAACAAGGTCGAAGCGGGCGATATCATTGCCGTGGCCGGTGTGGAGAATGTTAAAATTGGAGATACAATATCGTCCTTTGAGAATCCCAAACCGCTGCCGCGCATCAAAGTCGATGAACCCACTGTGTCCATGATTTTTTATGTGAACACCAGCCCCTTTGCCGGCACAGAGGGGAAATATCTGACATCTCGCCACCTCAAAGACCGGCTGGAAAAGGAAACTCTGGGTAATGTCGCCATCGAAATCAAGGCCACAGGACGGGCCGACGCTTTCGAGGTGCGTGGCCGTGGTGAGCTGCAAATGGCGATATTGATCGAAACCATGCGGCGGGAAGGTTATGAGTTCATGGTCTCCAGGCCACACGTCATCACCAGGATTATAGACGGCGTAACCAACGAACCGGTGGAACATGTTTACGTTGATGTTCCAGAAAACTATATCGGTGTGGTGACGGAAAAACTGTCCGCGCGCAAGGCTCGTATGACCAACCTGGTCAATCATGGCCATGGTCGGGTAAATCTTGAATTTCATATTCCCGCACGTGGTCTCATTGGCTTTCGCAGCCATTTTCTCACTGACACCAAAGGTGCCGGCGTGATGAACTCGACTCTTGTCGGATATGAACCGTGGTTTGGCTCGATTCCGCAACGGACTTTGGGTGCGCTGGTCGCCGATCGAGCCGGCAAAGTGACGAGCTACGCCAGTTTAGCGATGGTTGATCGCGGCGAGCTTTTTCTGCCAGTAGGCACCAAAGTATATGAAGGAATGATCATTGGCGAGCGCAACCGCAATGGCGATCTCGATGTCAACATCACCAAAGAGAAAAAACTGACCAACATGCGCAGCTCCACGGCTGAAGCCACTGTGACACTGCGTCCACCGCGCATGCTCTCATTGGATCAATCGATTGAGTTTATCGCCGAAGATGAACTTGTGGAAGTGACACCACTGAACATTCGGCTGGCTAAAATGGAGCGTGATCGAGCAAAGCGAGCCGCACTGGCGAAACGGGAAAAGTGGGGCAGTGAATGAGGAACAGCAAATTTAGATTAAAGAGCAGCTAATTTGACATCTCAGAAATATCATAAAAACGTAATCGTATCGTATTGTATTCAAAGTAGAGATTGATCTCATGCAAAATCCTGTTGCACGATTTGCCATCGTAAATTGCTCTGTCCTCATCTGTCTCCTTCTCATGACCAGGTCTGGCTACTCAGCCGACCTCATCCGTGTCGCTCCGGTGAACCATAAAATCCTTTTGGTGGAATTCGACGAGGGGCATATCGACTATCACGGCAAGGGACAAGATCGGTATAATGGCAATATCTGCTATTATTCAGCGCTGAATGTCGCAAAAGCAATGGAGAGAACGAATTACACTTTGACCAGCACAGATGATGAATTTTATCACTCGCCACAAAATCCTGTCAACATTGGTCGCAAAGCCAAAGGTGTGGATTTTAACAATATTTACGAAGCTCCACGCGAGCCCGAACACATCAAAATGCACTGGATTTACATCGAAATGCCGCAAGCCCTGGTTCAGGGAAAAGCCTATACTTTGACGCTCAATGAGCTGGCCGGCAATACAAACGAATTTTCTTTTACGTACGATGTGTTTTCGCTCAGATCCGAAACCATCCATGTCAATCAAATCGGCTTTGTGCCAACGTCGACCAAGTATGCTTATCTATCGCATTTTATGGGTGATTTTAACACCGCAGATCATCCAAAAGGTGGACTGACACTGGATGATGTGGCCGGCAGCACATTCCATGTTGTTCGTATCGCTGACAAAAAAATTCTCTACACCGGGGAGATTGCCCTGCGCACGAGAAAAACAAACCGCGAATTCACCCACAATACCTTCAATCATGCGAACGCCACCCTGGCGGATGTGTGGGAATGTGATTTTTCCGAATTCTCCAGCATCGGCGAATACAAAATCGTCGTCGAAAATATCGGCTGTTCTTTTCCTTTTGAAATCAATCCCGACGTTTACCGGGAGCCATTTTATTACACAATCCGCGCCATGTTCCAGCAGCGATCCGGTATTGAAAAGGATTTGAGTTACATTGAACCGGGACTGATTTATCACCGCGATCACCATACGGATGATGCTGGTGTGGTCATGAAGCTCGAATCAAATGGCGCCAATGTGGAGGGCGTATGGGGATGGTATCATGATGCTGGCGACTGGGATGGTTATACCTCTCACAAACGCGTCCCGCTTGCCTTGCTGATGTTATACGATCTCGTTCCGGAAAATTTCGCTGATGGTGAAATTCCGAATCGTTACAAACTTGATCCCGCGGATGCAGAGTGGATTGAAGAGGCCGGCAATGGCATACCCGATGTTTTGGACGAAGCCATGTGGTTGATCAATTTTTATCGGCGCGCCAAAGATGCCATGCTCGCGCAAGGACTTGGCACCGGTGGTGTCCCGGGTTATGTGGGGGTTGATGCCGGAGCGGACATGCCCGCGTGGGAAGACAAACGGGAGATGAAACTGGAGGACGAGAATGTCGAGATGACGTTTACCTATGCGGCGTGTGCCGCATGGTTAGCCGTTTGTCTTGATAAAGCCAATGGCGGCGATCCGCATCCGCAGCGCGCTGACTGGATTCATGAAGCAAAAAATGCGTACGACTGGGCGAACAATTTTGGCACTGATGTCAAGCGCCAGGCGATCGCCGCCGCAGCACTCTATCGCGCCACCGGGGAAATTGCCTATCAATCTGATTTCAAGTCGGCAAAAAACAAAGATACCAGTTGGAAAAACGATTTGTTATACAGCGCTATCCCGGATTGGCATTTTGCCGCCACCTGCTTTGCTCTCACACCGGAGAATTTTCCTGGCCTGGACACGACCCTCCGCACAGCGTGTCGTAATGATTTGATCGCACAGGCAACGACCGAGACGGTCAACACGTCGCAAAAGCGCGGCTATCGACTCGGCATTCATGAAAACATCAATTTTATGCTCGGCATTTTTTCCACCCCGCATATCTCGCTGGCAGCTACTGCCTGCAAGCTCACCGGAGAAGACAAGTTTTTGCAGGCGTGCTATAACACGTGCGACTATCAGCTTGGCGGCAACGAGCTGAACCAATCCTATGTGTGCGGTCTCGGCGAACGCTCGGACCCCTCGCCGTTTCGCCCGGATGCCTGGTTCATGATTGATTACGACAGCCAGGTTTATCGCAATCCAGTTTTTCCCGGACTGATCGCCTATGCGCATCACAAGGACTGCGACTGGCAAGCCGGCTGCGATTACAACTGGGTCGGTGATGAGGATTATTCGCGGACGACCGCCTACCCGCCAATCAAAGAGTTCCCGGATGCCGAGACCAGATTCTGGAACCGTTTCAGCATTGCCGGCAGCGAATATACCGTGCATCAGACACAAATTCAGGCGATTTTTGCCTATGGTTTTTTATGTGCACCATTCACCCACGCATATCAGGCAAATGAGCCGCCGACCGTTGTATTAAATTTGGCTGAAGATGAAGAGATAGGTGTCGAAAGCGTTAAAGCACTTGCCGTCAATGCGTCAGCCGACGCCCGTCGCGTTGAATATTACTACGACTGGCACTATATCGGCGAGAGTACAGATGCAACAAACAATTTTATGTTTCATTGGGACGTCAGCACATACAAAGTCCGTGAACGACAACGGCCACTCATCACTGCGGTCGCTTACGATGACAGGGGTTTGATATCCAGACCCACGGATAAAGGCGACAGGAAGATAAGATTGGTTGCGGGCTCGGGTGTCGATTACAAGGGTGAAGGCTCGATACAGCACCCAAAAGACATGCTCTATCAGAACTATCCCAATCCTTTTAATCCCCAAACCGCGATCACCTATTCTGTTTCACAAAAACAGCACGTGCAATTGGCCGCCTATAATCTACAGGGAAAACAGGTGGCTCTGCTGGTGGATGAAATAAAAGAGGGAGGAACACACACAATCACGTGGGATACCAGCCATTTAGCGACTGGACACTATTTTGTGACCATGCACAGTGGCGATACTTTTCACACGATCAAGATGGCACATCTGCAGTAGCGTCAGAGATTCTCGTAAAGTTCTCGCAGATTTTGTGGATCGTCAAATTGTGGCCGAAGCTTTTCCATGGCGCTCAGCAGAGCCCCGGCGCGCTGTTTGTTTTCCAGTTTGATATAGGCATGACACAGGTTATAGTACGTCTCAAAGTCATCCGGCTGCATCTCAATCACTTTCTCCAGGTATTCGACACCTTCTTTTAATCCACCAAAGTGCAAATACAGGAGTCCGATCCATTTATAAGTGAACAACGTCGGTTTGATCTCATGCGCCTGACGTAGCAGTGGCATGGCTTGCTGGTAGTTACCCTCGCCAAGATAGTCCTGAGCTTTTTTTATCAATGCCGAATAGATCATCGGTTTGGGATCCATAGAACTGTCCGCAGGCACAACGGCAAAGCCGTGTTGCTGGCGAATCCTGTGCGCTTTTTCGAATTGACCAGTCTTTTCATAGCATAGCGCCAGATCCAGTAAAATTTCTTTATCATCCACCCGATCGGTCGCAGCGCGTTCTAAATAGGGCAGGGCTTGCGCAAAATAATTCGCCCGGGCGAGCAATTGGCCCATCCATTTATTGGTCAATGGTGTGCTGCCGTACTTGAACGAGAGCTTTAAAATCTGATAGGCCTCGTTTATTCTCTGTTGTTGAAGCAGCGCCCGCACTGCTTTTTCGTAAAACTGCAGCTCAAAAGGAATGATATAATAAGCCGCTTTATATTCCAAAAAAGCCTTGTCGTATTGTCCCTGTTGTTCATAATACTCACCCATGTCGAGGTGTCCGACAACCTCGCTATAGTTTGAATCGACCATTATCCGCAACGCGATGCTGTCGAGGCGAGTGCGGGCATGATAGTTATCCAACATATGATTGTGCGCCATCGCCGGCTGAAACGGCCATCCGCCTTTGAGGTAGGTGATGCTGAGATTGGCCGCGACGGTGTCCAGCGCAGTCAGTCCCCAGTTGGTCAGGTCTTCCTCCCAAGGGCGCAGGCGCGATGTATCCCATGTGGCGCTGATGGCGGCCTGCTCGCGCAGTGTGTTCAGGAACGCATCCGCCATGACAAAGTACCCCTTGATATTCGGGTGCAGATGTTCTAAAATCAGTTCATTGCCAATGAGCTGGTGTTCGCACCAGGCTTCAAAAAACGCTTGCATGGGAACGACAGGTGTATTGTATTCCTGACCCAGGCGGTGAATGATGTCGTTCATTTCTTCGGTTGCGCGGAATCGGAGGGCGTCCAAATCTTTGGCCAAAAAAAGTGCGATGCGCGCATCCTGATAGTCTCCCTGGGTGAGCAGCTTGCGGCCAATGTCAAAAGCGCGTTTAGCCGTTGGAAAGCTGTCCTGCTTGACCGAAACAAACGGCGCCTGATCTTTGATATTGCTCACTAACTCGCTGAGGTAGATCGGAACAGCTTGTGCCCGGGCTTTCTCCAGGATACCCCGCATATTCTGCTCGAATTGCTTCAGGCCGCGTTCATAGAGTTCGCTCTTGTAGGGGATATTTTGCTCGGCAACGATGCGCGCCATCAGCGTATTCGACGGATCGATGTTGTCACTTCCAGCCGCCACCTTGTTGACCGTTTTTTGAATCGAGCCTATGACATTGCGCACAAGCAAAAAAATCTTCAAGCGCTGCAGCTTTAAATATAAATAAATGAGTTTCGGATTCCTGCCCAAAGATTCAAGCGAACCCACTCCCAGGGCGCCATAAAATTCGTTGTGGCCGGCGTAGATCAGCACGGCATCCGGCTTTTGCGCCAGAATCTCGTCCATAAAGTCGTATAACGTATAGCTGTTGACGGCGGACATGGCCGTGTTCACAACTTCAATGTGATGCTCCGGAAATATCTCCGAGAGGCGGTAATTCAAAATGCGCGGAAACATCAGATTATAGCCGTAGGGAAATCCAGCCGTTGTGGACCCGCCCAAAGCAAAAATACGATAGCCATTCTCCGGTTTTTCTTTCAGGAATAAATCTTTCGGGGGAGCAGGTCTGGTGTTTTGCCGGAAGAAATAGCGCTCGCCAATGTTGGGATTACACATCCAATAGTGGGCTATCTGTTCTTCGGGTCCGGTGATGAATAAATCCAGGTTGCCGCCATAGTGAAACAGCCGCAGAAACAATTCAATGAATAAAAGAACAATAAAGGGGAAAAGGACAAGAATGACGTAAAATAGAGTTTTTTTTCGAGGTCCAAGTTGTTTTTTCGAGCGTGCCACAAAAAGTCCTGTTGTTTATTTCGATCACTGGATAATAAAAATGTCGTAAAAAAACCCCGGGAAGATACTTCCCAGGGTTTTTAGCAGCCTAAAATAGCTATGCTTGCTATCAAGCACTTTGCGCGAGCATACGATCGTCTAAAAATTATTTCATCAACAACATTTTATTGGTGAATGTTTGCTCGCCTGTGGTCATGGTGTAGACATAGACGCCGCTTGTCAGGTCTGACGCGTCAAACGCAACATTGTACTCACCGGCCGGTTTAACGTCGTTGACCAACGTGGCGACTTCCCTGCCCAACATATCATACACCTTGAGCTGGACGTGATCGTTTTTGGCGACCGAGTAAGCTATTGTGGTTGTCGGGTTGAACGGATTTGGATAATTCTGCTGCAAGGCAAACGATTGAACCGTTGCGGGATTCGTTTCAACTGCAGCTCCGGTTTCCAGCACAACGGTGCCGAACATGGAGGCATTACTCCATGGGGGTTCGCCCGGAGCCCACCAACGATAGACAGTACGGTCTGTTGTCACATCAGGCTCGTCATTGTCGTTGAGCTGCATTTCAAAACCAAACTCCAAACCGGTTGGCAGCTGCATATCGGCCAGGGGAATAGCCACTTCGGCATCCCAGCCTAAATCCGTGTAGGAAACAATGTAATTGGTGGTTGACTTGTCCCAGTCCCAGCTTGCAGCTGTTCCATAGCCAGTATCAATAGCGTCTGTACCCTCCTGGCCGAGATTAAAACGAATCTGGATATCATCAAATCCGTCGTATGTCGTACCTTTGCTGTTGTCGCCATCAAAGAAGAGCTCGATACTGTCATAATTCCAGTCTTCACCGCTTTCTTCAAACGCTTCGTCATAAGCGTCGTCCCACACTGTCAGGTAATAGTAAAAGTTTGTGTCATCCCATTTCAAGTAAGCCCAGTTGCGGCAATCTTCCCAACCTTCAACAAGGGAACCAAGTGTATAAGCGTTATCAAGCCGACTGCCGGAGATCACCCAGGCATCAGCCCATTCGCCAGGCGCCATTTCGCCATCAATGGTGGGCGCTGTGCCTTTGGGGACGGGCAGATAGTCGCCATTCACCACGCGGCTCGTAGTGAGGAAGGCGGTGCCGAACAGATCAGCATGTATCCATTCGTTGTTATCATCCGCCCACCAGCGGAGCATGGTTTCGCGCGTTGATTCATCGGCATCATTGATCTGCAGATCAAAACCGAACTCCGCATCCGCGACCAACTGCAAATCGGCTAACGGGATGGATGTCTCCAAAACCCAGCCTAGATCGGTCTGCTCAACAATATAGTCGATACCGTCCGTGAGAAATCCCCAACCCGTCGAAGTGCCATAGCCGACATCGATTTGACTGGTTTCGAATTCACCGACATTAAAGCGCATTTGCACATCATCGAAACCATCGTAGGCGCCTTCGGTCTGGCTCCAGTCACCATCAAAATAGAGCTCAACGCCGTCATATTCATGGTTGCCGCCCGCGTCATTGATAATGTCATCCTGGACTTCCAGCCAGATGTAGAGATTGTCATCATCCCACAAGAGTCGAAAGCTGCCGAACAGATCAAACCAGTCATACCAGTTATTCGGATCATCAGCGTTATCCGGCGTGATGGCCAAGGTTTCACCAACATAATACCAGATGGCGGTATCGAGGACACCGTCAATTGTGGGCGCAACATCTGTTTTCGGAACGATTAAAATCCCGTCTTCATTCATTTGCGCCATTAACACACCGCAACTCAGGAGAAGAATAGCGGTAAGAATAAGTAATGAATGTTTCATATGATACTCCTTAAGCAAATACTCGTACGAACTACATGAACTAAAGGCATTACTTAAAGCCCTTCACTGCCCTTTTTATTTTGACAGCGGAAAAAAGCTTTTCTCATCAGCAGCAGGCATCACCTCCTTTGAATACAGATCAATTACGCACTTTTCGCGGGTTTGATTGGGTTGGATAAAAAGATATGTATGTCTTTTCGACATCGATTTTCTTTTTTCCTTGCGGAATGTTTGTTTATAGATTTACCTTTTCAGTCTCAATATATCGGGGGATACAGCTAAAAGCTATGCAGCACAGAAACTGGTACTTCTGTTTATCGTGCATGGTGCTAAAAAATAGCAAGTAGAAGCAGTGCTTTGATTAAAAATCAAAAAAATGTATAGAAACTTTTATAGAATGTCAAGAAGTTTATTTGGATTCACGTGAGTCACTGGGACAAATATCCCTATGCATGTCACGTCTTGGATGGATATGCCGAACGATCATCATCCGACCAGAAGGCGGCAAAACTGTGTTTTTTTAGCAAAGTTTACAAAGCACGGGTGATCACTGAAATAATGGAACGCGGATCGAACGGATTTAACGGATTGGAACGGATTTCTTCATCCGTTAGAATCCGTCCCA
>JAFGKD010000031.1 GCA_016928775.1 Candidatus Zhuqueibacterota bacterium
CTGGCGTCGTTCGGACTGTAGGTATAGTTCACGCCATCGGGCGTTCGGCCGCCTTGCGGCCGTTGCAGGGGGATCGTCTTATAATTCTGGCGCCACGGCGCAACTGTCTCTGAGGCCTGTTGTTCAAGACCATCAATGACGGGTGCAACAGAGTACGTGTCATTGACCGTCCCGTCGGGATCGATAAAATTCGTAGAGGTCGCAAGTGGTTCATCATTAATCTTAGTTGAACCACGATAAATATTAAATTTAACATTTTCCGAATCGGTTGCCAGCAAACGCCAGCCAATATAGATGCCGGCATCCGGCGTTGTCACGGCGACCAGACCGCGATCCAGGTTTTCCAGTTTATAATCCTGGCCAGTGGTTGGCCAGGCAAAAACGAGCAAGATGCTGATTATTGAAATAATTTGTTGGATGTGTTTCATATATTTATACTCCTTTCTAATTGGACCACCCTGGCAATGATACGGTCGCTTGACAATTGGAATAATTGTATAATGGATTACTTGTCGGCCTGTAGATTTTTCCTTGAATCGGATTATTATCTTGTGTATAAACCCAAATTTCGTTTGGATCCCATACAACAATCTCGTCACGACAATCGCCCGTGATATCCAAAACCGCATTGCACATGTCAGGATGCCCATCATCCGCGAATTCAGCGACTTTGCGTCTCCAACCATCAAACATGCCGCCCTGGTCCACGTTCGGATTGTGCACGAAAAATTCCTCGGATGCACCTGTCCAATTGACGGGCAGGTAGTGATATTCCGTAAAAGCACCAACCTGTGAGCTCAATGGCCCTCTGTTCAATTCTTTAAAATCATCATAAAAGAGAAAAGCCTCTTTGTTTGATAGCGTGCATGATAAAAGCAGGATCATGCACGTGACTGTAAAAATGCATAATATAAATTTCATCTTATAGTTACAATCAAGTTTTCAAGCATGATCGTTACACTGTTGATCCTTCGCATGTCATTGTATGAGCAACATTCTTTTGACCGTCGAATGCATGTCATGCCCATATTTCAACGCATAAAAATAAATGCCACTCGGAAGCGCGTCGCCCTCTACATTATGTGCACTCCAGGAAATTGAGTGATATCCCCCGGCCAGTTCATGATTAAGAAGACAAGCTATTTTTTCTCCGAAAACGTTATAAACGCTCAATTCAACATAGCCGGTTTGCGGGATTTCAAACGCGATTTCTGTTGAACCATTAAAGGGATTGGGATAATTTTGCTGCAACGAAAATTCTGCAATCGTGGCTGGGGTGTGCTGCGCGGCAGCGGAGGCATCGGACATATATTTCTCCAAAACATCCATTTGCGGACGATCCTGGCCGTTGCGCGGTTCGATGGAAAACATATAATCTCCCCACCACGGGCCAGCCGCCCAATAGGTCCAGCCAAGCCACACATCGGCATTATCATCCATATAAGCCAGCATGTCGTCCAAAGCGGCCAGGCATTGGTCGTTGGTGCTGACGCCAAATTCGCCTAAAAAACCGCGTTTTTGCTGTGTTCGCAGCCAGCTGGTAAAATTTTTCAAGCGTGCGGAACCTATGGTTGTATTCACACACGATTCCGAGGTTCCTGAAGAATTATCATCCAGATATTGGTGAACTTCAAAAGCAAAATTGTCCAAAGGATCAACGACATGTTGCATAGCTGTGCCGTTCGGTGTTCCGTACCACGTGGAATTCCAGGAATGGGCACCGGTGTAGGCATTTCCCGGGACGAGGATGAGATTTGTCGCGCCAGTTGCTCGAATAGCGCTGATAGCCGCATTGGCGTCGGCCAGCCATAATTCTGTTTCCATGCCGTGTGGTTCGTTCATCAAACCAAAAATAACAAAAGGATGATCTTTGAACTGTGACGCCAGCCTTTGCCAAAAATCTTCAAAAATACTCACCGCAAGCGCTTCGCTGCCAATGACGTCACCATAATAACGCGCATAGTTATGCGGGTTGAGTACGGTGTACGCCTCTTTTGACGCCGCATAGTCAACAAAATTTTTGATTCGAGCTAATTCAGCAGTATCAAAATCTGCGTTGGCGCTATGCTGCAGCCGCTCCCATTTGAAGGGCAAACGGAATATGTTCATGCCTTTTTCAATAAAATAATCAACTTCTGATCGTGTTGGATAGGTATAATCCTTGTTGAACGTGCCAGGCAACGTGCTGCCAAACTCTGCGCCCGCCAGATTGACGCCGACATATTTTATCTGTCCATGCAGGTTGTATGAGAAAAATATAAAAACAAGAAAGATACGGACTTTATAAAAAATAACTTGAGCATATTTCATAGCGTGTTCCGTCTTTGCCTTATTGCTTAATAATGCCATGATTTTTCAGCTTTAGATTTTTCGTGGACATCTTGTTTATTTTAATTCACTTGGGTCCGGCGCCAATATACGAAATAATTTTATCCCATACAAACTGGTCAATGATACGCGGGAAAATCAGGGGCGCGGAACCACGCGAAGGTGACAAGTGTGTTGTGCCCGCGGCAGTAGTTTAAAAAGGGCAAGAAAAGCTGCTCAATCTGCACCGTACAGGTTCCCAATGTCCTTTATTGGCGCGACGCATCAGCATATAAATATAGTAGCGACCGGGTTCATCAAAAGTAATTGGAAAAGTGATGAATCCTTTTTGTCGCTCACCCTCATCGCGCATGGCCATACCACTGATGCCCGGCACCTTTTTCCAGCCGTTCACGGCAGCCGCGTGTTCTGCTTCAATGGAAACGACACCGTTTTTGGCACAAAATTCTTTTGGCTTTATTCTTTCAAGCAGCGCAATCCAGTCGGCGTTTGTTTCGCCAGGTGCATGACCGAGTTCTATGGATGTCCCGGCCGCGATGTTGCGTGTTGTAGCTTCATAAAGCCGAGTACAGGGATTGTACCAACGAAGCGTATAATCGCCCGGAGTTGATGACACATCGAGTGTCAGTTGAGTCTGGCGTGTTTTTCGATGTATTTGTAGACTGACGGTCCAGGTTCTTCTTTGCCAACCTGCAGGATTATGTATCCATGCCATTCTTCATGGCGGAACGGATCCGGGCCGGTTTCATTGTGCACAGAAAGAAGGTGCCCAAAGGGATCGAGATTTTTTATCATGCTTCCCAACAGGATGACCTTGCTGACGTGCATTTTATAAATGTAAGAATGCGGCGTTCGCCAAGCTCTGTCAGGATGGATTCCGCCTGGTGAAATTCTTGCGATTTCGGCCTTTTGGTTTTGTTATCCCACAAGTATTTTCATTTTCAAACACTGTTTCAAAAGAACCCCACTACGGTACTGGCGCTGTGGAGGTGTCGGCGTTTGATCGCGGCGTGATTATCTTGCTGACTCTTCTAAGCAGGTGTTTGGGATAAATCTGATCGTCGTCACAAACAATGAGCGCATGCTGAATGACATTCTTTAATTCACGCGCGTTCCCGTGCCAATTATAATACTAAAGTCGAGCGTTTCTTTGCATAATCGCAGTTTTTTATCCTTTCTTCTCAGTGCGCAAAACAACCAAGCATATTCGAATATAATGATGATATTGGCAAAATACCAATGATTCGACCATGCTCTCGCAAGAATGGATGGTCGAAAGCAGAGACAGCTTGACGCAAATCTATTATAAAACCTTCAGGAGGCAAAATCAAATGCCTGTTCATAATAGCGATATTGTTGAAAAGCTAAACAAGAGCGCGGATTTATTGGATATCCAAGGGGCGAACCAATTCCGCATCCGCGCCTATCGCAGTGTAGCGCAAACCATATCAGGGTTATCGTACAACGTGGCGAACATGCTCAAAGAGGGAAAGGATGTATCGCAATTGCCCAACATTGGTTCCAGTATCGCTGAGAAAATTCACGAAATCGTTGAAACCGGCTCCCTTGACCAACTTGAAAAGCTCGAAAAAAAACTGCCGGAGAAACTGGCCGATTTGATGAAAATCCCCAATCTGGGTCCCAAAAAAATTCAAAAGCTTTATAATGAATTAAACATTTCAAACAGAGAAGAACTGGAAAAGGCTGCTGTTCGATGCATTATAACACCAACTTGTCCCGGCAAAAGCAAACCGATCGTGTGCTCAAAGCGGCAAAAGATAATGGCTGTTTCCTCGAATGTAATGCGCAACCGGATCGACTGGATCTGACGGATGTCAACTGTAAAATGGCCAAGGAGATGGGCGTCAAAATCGCCATCTCCACGGATGCGCATACGATCACTGATCTGGACAAAATACGCTTTGGCATCGGGCAGGCGTAGCGAGGCTGGCTGGAAAACAGTGATGTGTTGAATACCCAAAGCAGGTGCGCCTTGAAAAAGTTAATCAAACGCAATTAATGCACAAAACAAACAGGGGTTTAAAGTGCCACTAAATTTGCAAAAGATGCGGGTTTTGCGAAACAAGTATGAGTTCAATGAAATTATTGGCAAAAGTTCGGCTTTGAGAAAAACCCTGGAAATTGTTTCTCAAGTCGCGGACACCCATTCCAAAATTCTGATCCAGGGAGAGAGTGGTACAGGGAAAGAGCTGGTTGCCAGGGCGCTGCACTTGAATAGCAGTCGCAGAAACAAGCCATTTATTATTGTCAATTCCGGTGCTATTCCCGAGAGTCTGTTGGAGAGTGAACTGTTTGGCTATAAACCAGGCGCTTTTACGGGAGCAAAGCATTCAAAGCCGGGTAAATTTGAATTGGCTGATGGCGGCACGCTTTTTTTGGATGAGATCGGTGATATGTCGCCTTTTTTACAATGTAAAATATTGCGGGCGGTGCAAAATTATCAAATTGAGCGACTTGGCGGCACGCACGCAATCTCTGTTGATGTGCGCATACTGGCTGCAACCAATCGGGATTTATGCGAGCTCATCAAAAAAGGCATGTTTCGTCAGGACCTTTATTATCGATTGAACATCATGAGAATCAATTTGCCGCCTTTGAGAGAACGGATTGAGGACATACCACTCCTGGCGTATTATTTCCTGAAACGCTACAACAAACGTGAGCAGAAGGAGATTCACAATATTTCCCTGGAAGCCCTGGAAATCCTGCAAACGTATCATTGGCCCGGGAATATTCGGGAACTGGAAAATGTGATCGAGAGATCTGTCATATTGTGCCATGATAAAACGATTGCTGTGCAACATCTTCCCCGAGAGATCATTGGTGCCGGTACTGTTCCTTTGGTTGACTGCCAAAATTTTCATGCTGCAGTGAAAGAATTTAAAAAGTTACTCATCATCCGCACCCTGCAACAAACGAAAAACAAGGCAGAAGCGGCTCGACGACTGGGGCTTAATCGCACCTATTTTTTCAAGCTTTTGCACCAATTGGAGATAGAATAGCGAGGCATCTAGTCCAACTGTCTGTAAAAAGCGACTGGCTCAAATGCATCTCTGTCTGCAAAAATAGACTGTTTCTTGACCACACCGTTTTCATGAATTTTTTTAATCTTCCCCAACTTGCATAAAATATAATACTTATGCTACATTAGAATTACCCTGCATTTCTCAACGGCGACTGGTATGCTTTTTGTGAAGCCTTCACAGCATGGAGCGTCCAGCAAACAGAGATTGTCATTCACATCATTACAGTTCAGCAAAAATTTTACTCATATCAAAAAATCTTGAAGTTCTTCAGGGAGCACGCAGTTTATTGTCGTCGAGTGGATATGCAGTATTAACCGCTTCAACGGTGGAAGAAGCGATGGAGCTGTGTCAGAAGATATTTGCAGGGGATTTGTAAAGTTTGATTGGTATACGAAACTTGATTGAGGAGATGATTTCAAGGCGTCTCATTTTCTCGAAAGGCATATGCTGTTATTGATAAAAATTGCTGATGATCGATTGCTGGATTTGAAACATTTTAACCTAAAAAGGAGGAATACCATGCTTACATCCAGGAATGCGTTTTTATTATTAGCTAGTATTATACTCATCATTCCTTTTTTGGGATGTCCGGATAATAATAATGAATCGCCCGTCGCGCCGGTAAAAGAAGATCCACCATCATTCAGTGTTGCTTCAATAAATGTAGAATGTCCATATGATTACGGTACCCCTGATTGCATAATATTTCATGCCAAGTCTGAAGATAAAGATGTAGTTCTTGTCAAAGTTGAAATTGCTCCACCAGTTGGTGAATCCTTCACGATTTCTTTAAATAATTATATGTTAATCGAGGGGGAAGGAATTGATTTAGCCACAAATGAATATCCTTTCCCAAGAATTAGCGGCGAATGGGAATTCGTATTCATAGGAAATTTGGCCACTGGTGACAAATCCAGTTTTGAGGTTACGGTTACCGTGGATGTTAGCGCCTAATCTCAACATCAAGTGCATTGGTTGCAAAAGCCGCAGCTCAACAGCAAATTGATATCACTACGGACTGGAGTGTCGACATCAATTTGTATGAGCAGAGTATGGCGGTCACAGGAGCAGTGTCTTGTAACGACAAAATGCTCTCGGACACTTTAGATGTGGTTGGTGCGTTTGTAAATGGCGAGTGCCGTGGCGTTGCTCACATCACGCGCTTTCCATTAACAAATATGTATCAATTTGATATGCTTATTTATGGCCAAGAGGATGAGCAAATTCAATTCAGGGTTTTGCGCTCATAAGAGGACGTCATATGGGATGCAGAGGAGGTTGTTGAATTTGAGGCGAATGGATTGGTCGGCGATGGATTCACGCCCTTAATTCTGACAATTAAAACGCAGGACAATTCGTATGCGGCTGATATACCTGATCATTATGAATTAGCACAAAATTACCCAAATCCTTTCAATCCGACAACGTGCATTCGCTTTGGCTTGCCAGAGGCGACTTTTGTTGAGCTGACGATATTCAATTCTATTGGTCAAAAAGTACGCACGCTTTTGTCTGGATACCGGCAGGCTGGACGTTTTACGTTTTCGTGGGATGGTTTAAACGATGGAGGCGAAAAAGCACAATCAGGCGTTTATCTCTATCGGCTTGAGACTGGTGACTTTAATCGCACGAAAAAAATGCTGCTCATCAAGTAAACTCAACTAAACTGAGGCAATCCAATGGCGAATGCCTCAGTTTTGCTTCTTGTTTCTTCGTTATTGCTATGTATTTATATAGACTTTATCAAATTGGGAAAAGCCATGAAAACTTTAAAAAAGATTTGGTTGCTTTTGTTGTTTACCATTGGAATTTTGGTCGCAGATCCACCTCTCTGGATCGTTGAGCCGTCTGACTATGAATTTAATATGTCACTTACCGGTGTGATCATTTTCGAGGAAGTCGAATCCGATGATCCTGACGACATCATCGGCGCTTTTGTTGATGATGTTTGTCGAGGCGTCGCACAACCCACCCTATTTCCACCAACAAGCCGCTATACATTTGGCATGTCGATCTACAGCAATCTGGAAGGAGAAGTTGTTCATTTTAAAGCCTATGATGCATCGAATGATAAGATCTTAAAAATTGAACAAGTTCAGATATTCGAATCTAATGCGGTTATTGGCGATGATATGAATCCAATAGAATTTACAACGTATGTAAAAAAATTCACTTTAACCATGGATGTAAATCCGGAGGAAGGTGGAACAACAGACCAACCGCAGGGCAGCTATCTTTATAAAGTGGACACGGTCGTTGATATTTCTTCAACTCCAGCAGAGAAATATCGATTTTTTAATTGGACCGGAGATGTAGCTGATTCACAGGCGGCTATGACATCCGTAATTATGGATACCAACAAAATCGTTACTGCACATTTTGAACTAATCACCCATACATTGAGTATTGCTGTGGAGCCTTTAGGGGGTGGCACGACACAACCGGCTGTCGGTGACTATGAGATTATATCAGACTCTATTGTCGCTGTAACGGCAGAATCAGCACCTGGGTATAAATTTATGGAATGGCAAGGCGATGTGGCAGATTCGAAAGATTCCAGCACTACAGTGGTCATGAACTCGGATAAAAATATCAAAGCAGTATTCGATGAAATTCCTCCTGATCGTTTTATACCTACAATTGCTGTCGATCCTCCAGCCGGAGGAACCACCATTCCTTCTGAAGGTGAACATGAGTATGAGTCAGGTAAAGAAGTGAGCATCGAAGCCTCTCCTGCTCCTGATTATGAATTTTCAAAATGGATTGGAGACGTCACAGTTCATGACCAAGCTTCTTCAGAAGTATTGATGGACCAATCAAAAACCGTAACTGCTGTTTTTAGCAATGTTAGCAGTATCAAAATCGGCTAGAGTGGCACATCAAAACATTTTGTGCTGAAAGGAAATTTCCCGAATCCCTTTAATCCCACAACAACTTTTTCTTACGAGCTGCCAAAACCATCATTTGTCAGATTATCGATCCTCAACACATCAGGTCAATTGATCGTAACTCTTCTGAATGAAACGGTTAAAGCCGGTTCGCATCAAGTGACGTGGGATGCGGGTGATCTCAGCTCCGGCGTTTATTTATATCAATTGCAGGCGGGAGATGAGATTAAACGGGGCAAGTGTTTGTTGATACGTTAAAACACTCCGACAGGATTGCATAAAATATCTCTGTCAGGATGTCACTCTCGTTCGAGAACGTCAATATCACGATCAGCTTTGTTTTATCAGTTTATTGCCCTTGAACCAAAATCAACGCTTCGAAGCTTCTGCTGGCTACACCCGTATCAGCTATGATATTGAAGCCATCACTCAAACCCTTGTTGGCAGCCAAATTATTGAAGAATCAACCGAAGGCTTTGATGCACCGGTTCCGATTAATCTTTATCAAGTTAGTCTGGCATTGGCTGATTATCGGCACTATTGCTTTTTGCGGATGGCGGTGTTGCCTGGACGCAAAACGATTACCCGACGTGGGCATTTAAGCAAGATAGCGACGAACGTGTACCCGTTATCAGTGTCGGCGCCGGCGTTCGGGTCAATCTGTTGGGATACCTTGTCTTGCAAGGCTATTACGCCTATCCGTTTCAGCGACCGGGAAAAGGCGTACATTTTGGTTTTGTCATTGCTCCGGGATGGTAAGTAATACGGAATGAAAAGGATTACAGTGACGAGGAGAAAGAGGACTTGAATGATACGTACAAGAATTTCTCTATTCGGCCATGCAAAGTGTGGGACGTTTTGAAAGCATGGGGTGTCCACAGCCTGAGTTTTGGGGCAATTTTCGGGTAATTGTAAAGCGTGGCCTGTGTGTAAATTCGTCCGGGATTTATGACGCGATTCGGTGTTTTGATCACATGGGTGTGATATCCCGAAATAGCGAGAATGTGCCTGGCACTTTAGGTGGTAGGTGCCTGGCAGCTAAAGTGCCAGGCAGCTTAAGTGCCAGGCACTTTTCACACTGGTTCGCCTTTAACCAAAAACGATGAATATGCCCCTGATTTGAAATCTCCAGCGACAAAACAAGCCCAGGCAGTAGCCCATCATACTTGTGTACTATATGTACACATTCTTTACAAAATATCCTGTCTGCGTACTGATTCTTCCCAAAAGCCCTAAATATAACCTCCTTTGCCTCTGTAATGAATCTTATTTGCTTGACACATAAAGGCGTAAGATGCTAATATTCATATACTTGCGATGCTATCATACAGGGTTGGCATGTTTGTTGAATTTATTATATCTGACTTTCGAGCGGGAAGCGGGATAAAATAGTTCCGCTCCGATACGTACGAACGAAAAACTGCACCAGGAAAGGAAATGGCAATGAATACAAGCCAATGGACCAAAGTGGCTGAATTGGCTGAGCTGAAAGAAAATCAGCCAAAAGCTGTACAAGTTGAAAAAAACGTCGCTATGCTGATCAAAAATGGCGCAGTGCCAATAAATGCTCAATTCAAAACAGAATCCGATGCGATCTATGCTGCCGGAGACATTGCGTTGGCGCCACATCCCTTTGCGCATAAATCCTGTCGCATCGACATTGGGTGGTGGCCGAACGGCACGGACGACACGCTGCACAATGTATGATGGGTGAAATTTTTCCTCACCGGGAAGTGCCTTTCTTTTGGACACGCCAGTATGGACAATCGCTCAAATATGTCGGCGATCTCGGCAAATACTGTTCAAAATATAGTCAATAAAATCTAACAAAAAGGAGAAGTGATCATGTTTACACCGAAAAACAGGTTGTTCGTTTTATTCGTCTTGTCTTTTTTGATTTTTGTAATTGGATGCGAGGTGAATGAACAAGTAGGTCCGGAGGCTGAAAAGCTAACTGCTGAAGATACGACAGCGGTAGTCGATACAATGAATGCGCCGCAACAGGCTCCGACAGCACCTGATTCGATGGAGCTGCAAAAAAGCAGATCCGATATCGAGCAGCGCCTGGAAAACCTGCTAAGCCTTATTGAACAGAAGGAAAGCGCACTAGTATACCGCGAAAATAAATTAAAAGAGACTCAATCCAAGTTGGAACTGCGGGAAAACGAGCTGAGCAAAAAAGAACAGCAAGTCAAATCTCAGCGAAATGTGTCCTGGATTGTCCTGATTATAGGTGCGCTGACGCTCATTTTTGCATTTATCATTGTCGCGAGAAATCGCGGAGGCGGCACGACGGTCAATGAAAAAATAAAGAAACAAAAACAAAAAGTGCTGGACAAGCTGGATTCGCAAATGACCAAATGGGAAGCAGAAATCAACGAATTAAATAACAAGGCCATAAATGCAAGAGATAATATAAAAGAGGAATATCTCAAACAAATCGATTCTTTGAATAAACAAAAAGCCGAAGCTCAGAAAAAGCTCAACGAACTCAAGGGGGCCAGTGCAGAGGCCTGGGATGATCTAAAAAAAGGTGTGGATGCCTCTTGGGAAGAATTAAAAGTGTCGATCAATAAAGCTCGTTCGAAAATGCAAAGCCGGAAATAAAATCCGGGAGCTATTCTGCTATGCATTTTATGGCGTGTCTAGCTCACTGTCGCAAGCGGTGCTAAAAATGAAAACGTCGCGGCTGCCGGATTTTTATCAGGAAACCGAATGATTTAAAAATCACTGAGAAAGGCAAGGTGAATTGAACATGTTTGGCAAAAGTTATCGTCTGTTCAAACTTTTAGGATTTGAGGTCAAGGCCAATCCCACCTGGCTTATTATTGCGGGATTAATCGTCTGGTCTTTGTCCAGTGGATTATTTCCGCATTATTTTGAAGGTCTATCGACCGCCACGTATTGGTATATGGGCATTGCCGGTGCGCTCGGACTCTTCCTGTCGATTATTATGCACGAATTGTCCCACTCGCTCGTAGCGCGTCGTTTTGGCTTGCCCATCAAAGGCATCACGCTTTTCATCTTTGGTGGCGTAGCCGAAATGAACGAAGAACCGCCGAGCGCCAAAGCCGAGTTTTACATGGCGATCGCCGGGCCAATCGCCAGCATTATCATTGGTGGGCTGTTTTTGGCATTTAATCTCGTCACAGATGCCACACTTTTTCCCGAGCCGGTGCATGGCGTCATTTATTATCTCGGCTTTGTAAACTGGCTGCTTGCGGGATTTAATTTGCTGCCGGCATTTCCGTTGGATGGTGGTCGTGTACTGCGCTCCGGCCTATGGGCCTGGAAAAAAAACTTGCGCTGGGCAACACGCTTGTCATCCAAGATTGGCTCCGGCTTTGCTATCGTACTCACTGTTCTGGGTGTTTTATTCTTTTTTGCCGGTAATTTTATTGGCGGTATGTGGTGGGTACTGATTGGAATGTTCCTCAATGGTGCCTCAAAAATGTCCTATCAACAACTACTCATGCGACGCACCCTGGAAGGCGAACAGGTAGAGCGTTTTATGAAGCACGATCCCGTGACCGTATCCCCGTCGGTTTGCCTGGATGAACTGGTCAACGATTATGTTTATAAATATCATTTCAAAATGTTCCCGGTTGTGGATCAGTCCACGCTTGTCGGCTGCGTTAGCACGAGACAAATTAAAGAGGTGCCAAAAGAAGAATGGAACCAACACACTGTCGGAGAATTGGCGACAGCATGTGCGGACGACAATACAATAGCACCGGATGATGATGCCATGGACGCCCTCAAAATCATGAAACGTCATAATAATAGCCGCCTCATGGTGACCAAAGATAGTCACCTTGTTGGGGTCATCACGCTGAAAGATATGCTAAAGTTTTTTGCGCTCAAAGTTGAATTGGAGGATTGATCAAAATTCACCAGTCACCTGTTCCAATTCAAACGCCAATGCCGAATGCTCTCAAATTTCGTAACAGTAAGGTGCTGCTCGCAGTGGTCTCGACTCACCGTGTGGTGTGTCGCGTATGAGCAATAGCGCCATATTTACCGCCGATATTCTGATCAAGTCCTTGTGCCTCGGTTGGCTACAATCTTTCGGTGATGGTGCGGTTTGAAAATGTACGAATGCATCGACAGGAGCACAGCACCTTTCGGGATTTGTTTGTTCGGGTGCCTGCCGAGTTTTATGGCAACGCCAAACCCAGACTCTGGCTCTATGAATATTATCTTTTCAAAGACAATGGTTAAGCTTCGCTCAGCGCATCAAGTGACAAACATGATTATGAACAATCTCTTTTTTGATAAGCCGAGTTGCGGAAAGGAAATTAACGTCTTGCCGGAAATATGCCCGACTATTTTTCTCAACCAAGACCGCTAAACTGTACAAAAAGAGAGTATGTTGCGACTGTAAACCGTGTCAGCCCCCTGATTGGGGATGATTTTTTCGAGCTGTTCGTTCGATTTAAAAATTTAGCATACAAAGAATGACCAGGATATTTCATGGTCAATTTGCATGTCTCTGATCACAATAAGGGCGCTTTCGGTAGCGATGATGAGATTTATTCGGATCTTCCGCAGCGGCAGTGGGTATTCAAAATTCCAAAACCGTTTGTGTAAATTTTGTTGATTATTGCCACTTGAAAAGCTAAATTTTTACATAAACCGTATAAATTAGAATTTCAGAAAGTAGCTTGACAGAAAAATTGTTGTAGAAGGATATTCATTTCCGGCTTTGTTGATGATGTAAAACAAGACGTTAAACCATGAAAAAACTATTGATAACATGGCTGTTGGTTGTTTTTGCGGGATACATATCGGGTTGTTCACAAGGTGGCTCTTCAAATCCAATATTGATACTTGCACCTAATGCCGACTTTGGAACCTATACCGCCGAAATACTGAAAGCGGAAGGATTCAACGCATTTACACTCGAATCGCCGTACAGTAAAAAATTGACACCTTTTTACTTGAAGAAGTTTGATCTGATTTTTCTGGCTGAGTGCAAACCAGAGTCGGCTATTACAGAAATAATTGAAGGATATGTGCACCAAGGTGGCAACCTGATTGCCTTCCGACCGGATTCTTCCCTTTCCCGATTATTCGGTATAAAGCCCACAAACGAGGAAATTATTGAGGGCTATATTCGAATTGATCCAACCTTCGAGGCGGGAAAAGGATTGACATCCAAAACAATGCAGTTCCATGGAACAGCGGATATATACTCAATAAAAACGGCAACAAACCTGGCCGCTTTGTTCGCTGAAAAAACAGACGACACCACTTTTCCAGCCGTTGTACGCCATAATTACGGTGCAGGTCACGCCATTGCTTTTCTCTACAACCTTCCGAAAAGCATCGTGTACACCAGGCAGGGAAATCCGTTGTTCGCCGGCATCGAAAAAGATGGCATACCCGGACTCAGAGCAATGGATTTATTTACCGATGGGTGGGTCGATACGTCCGCTAATACCATCAACCAGGCGGATCAGCAAATGAGTTTGTTATCACATTGTATTCAGGAACTGAACAAATATAGCAAGCCGAACCCTCGTTTCTGGTATTTCCCCGATACCTTGAAATGCCTTGCTGTTTTGGATAATGACGGAGAGGATAACAATGAAAGAGATTTCGAACCTCAATTTCGCGATGTGGATGCGATGGGTGCAAAAATGACCCTCTACCTCAAAGATGTGGAAAAGGTTTCGAAATCCTGGGTAAACAAATGGACCGCCAAAGGTTTTGAGATATCCGGTCATCCTGACGATACGAACGAAGCCGGCAATCCGGTGTGGGCGCACATGGACAGCGCGATTTTGCGTAAAAAAAACGAGATTGCCAGTCAATTTGGTCTGCCCATGCGTACCGTTGTGAATCACTGGTTTGTCTGGTGTGGAAAAGATGAGAATGGACAACAAGACTTTGGTGCTCAGGCACGGCTGGAGGAAAAGAATGGAATTGAAATGGATGCAAACTATGCGGTATACGACATCAATTCGAACCAGCCCGAGCACTATTTGGGATCACCCGGAATAAATCAGGGGAATTACATCGGCAGCGGTTTGGTGATGAAGTATGCGGATGTTACAGGAAAAACGGTGCAAGTTTATCAGCGATTCAACGCGGTGTATGATCAGCAATATAATGAAGGCAGTACGCCGGAAAAATTTTTCGAATGCTTTAAAGGATTGGTCGACAGAAGTTTGCACGACGACATCTATTCCGTGGTCAGTATCAAAGCGCATAATAATGAGTACTATTTCTCAAAAAAACCCTTGCAAAAGATGCTGGTTTATGCCAATCGTAAAGGTGTTCCGGTTTGGACAGCACTAAAGCTTTTGGATTTTTTAAAAATGAAAGATGAGGCATCTTTTAGCAATATTTCATGGACAAACAATCTTTTGAGATTTACACTCAATTCATCTCTAACACATAACCATAAACTGACGTTTATGGTGCCGGCACATTATAATGGTAAAAGAATAACAGGGATTACGATTAACGATCAGAAGCAAACAATTGCAATCAAAAGAATAAAAGGGCTGGACTATGCTTTGGCAAGTGTTAAAGGGGGAAAAAATTATAGTATCTTGGCACACTATGCTTACTGAAAGTAAAAACGCGAATGATAAAAGTTAATAAACCGCCGAGGCCGCGAAGAAACGCCGAGGTACGAAAAATAGGTTAATTTTTCTCAGCGGAACTCTGCGGCTTAAATTTTTCTAGATAGCAAAATGACACAATTAAAACAAGTTTGGAGACTTTAGCAAGGCACCATTAATAATGAAAGCGTCACTCAACAGCTGAATTGTTTGCATAATCATTAAATAAAAGAAGGGTCCCATGTCCCATCGAAAAACAATTATGCGGATTTTGCTATTCATTCTTTTTTTTGTCACGATTTTGAAAGCAAAAAATTCAAACAACTCATCTTTTGTCGGAAAAACCGATACAGTCTTCTGTACGCATCAGGTGGTTTTGGATGAACAGCAAAAAATTTTGCCCTGGTTTACACCCCGTTTGAAAGCATACGATCATTTTTTGCATCTTCGCTGGAATTTTATCAAAAATATTGTGCCCAATTCTCCGGGCCCCGCACCCAGATCGAACTATCCGCAGTATTACTTTTATTGTGCATTTGTTGAAAAAAATGGAAAACTGGAGCCGGACTGGTGGATGAATGATATCGGTGAAAAAATTCCCAACTGGTTTGAAAACGCACGCTTATACTATGCTTATACTGGAGATAGTAGTGTGATGACTATCGTCAGGGATATGATTGATTATCAATTGGAGTATGGCACGAGTGCCTCCGATTTCGCCTGGCCCAATTTCCCTTATACAACCACCAATGCAGGAGATACACTTTTCCGCGGCTTTACAAATTTGCCTAAACTTGTTTTACATGAAATACAGGTCGATCATGCGGCTGAAGTCGGCTTGACATATTACAGAATGTATCTTTTTTCCGGCGCTAAAAAATACCTGAATGCTGCAATGGATGTCGCCAATGTTCTGGCTGCACATGCCAGAAAGGGAAATGCCGAAAAATCGGTATGGCCATACAGAGTGGTGATGAAAACCGGGGAAATTACAGCGGAATACGGCGCCAACTGGACCGGTGCTTATCTCTTACTCGATAATTTAGTAAAAGCCAATCTTGGCAACGTGGACGCTTATGCTGATGCCAAGAACAAAGCAAAAGAGTTCTTGCTGAAATTCCCGATGAAAACGGGATATTGGACAGATGGACATTCCGATACCGGCTGGAATATTAATACTTATAAAAGTAATCTCAGTGCGAGTAATATGACCCTCTGTCTTTTTGATTTTCCTGAACTCGATCCCGAATGGAAAACAAACATACCAAAATTAATCAAATGGACTGAAGACAACTTTGTGTTCCGATCCGCCCCCGGCGAACCTTCAACAATGTGGGGCGCTAATATTGTGGGAGAACAAGACTCGTTTCTTGTCAAGATGGATTATCAGACAGCTCGCTATGCCGCAGAATGTGCAAGATGGTATGCCATTTCAGGTGACGAAACCTATAAAGAAAAGGCATTTCGTTCACTCAATTGGGTGACCTATTGTAACGACACAACCGGAAAGGCTTTTGAAAGCCCGGTGAGCAAGGGAGTAAACAGTTGGTGGTCCGACAGCTATGGTGAATGTCCACGTATGTTCTACCACGCTTTTGCCGGTGTGCCGGAATGGGCGCCGCCGCGAGAGAATCATATTCTTTATTCCGAAGGAATTCTGAAAGACGTTGTGTATGCGGATAATCGCGTTGAGTACACAACAACGAATGATGGTGGAGTCGAATACCTGCGTCTGGCATTTAAACCAGCTCATGTTACAATAAATGGCAAGTCAGCTAAACCGGGTGAGTTTTTAAAATCGGATGTTTATACTCTAAAGGACCTCGGACATGGCGACTATTCCATGATTTTCAAGAGGAGCAAGGCAGGCCAAGTGGTCATTTCAGGTGCTGAAATTCCTGTAAACATTGATGGCGCCATTCGTTTCCAAAAGATGGATGGCTTTGGCGTCAACATTAACAGTTCCTGGTGGTATGACGGCGACTATCGGAACACTGATGTTGTAAAACCGGCAATTGATATACTAGTTGACAGTCTCGGCGCCACCATTTTTCGTGTCGTTATTGAAGAGATGGATTGGGAGACTGTCAACGACGACGAGAATCCCGAAAACTTTAACTGGACCTATTACAACAGCGTCTTCTCAACTACCAGGTTCCAGGGCGTCTGGAATATCTTGCGATATTTGAATCAAAAGGGCATCACCGATGGCTTGAAAATCAGTTTTATGGGCGCGCCGCCGGCCTGGATGGGATCAAATTGTAGTGTCGATCGTGACAAGGAAGCTGAATTTATCGAATCGATCGCTGCACTGCTCTGGTTTGCGCGGAAAACAGCCGGCATTCAGTTCACCCTGGTGTCGCCGATGAATGAGACGGAACTGGACGGCAGGGAAGGTCCGAATATGAAGGACCCGAAACAGTTTGTCCGCGTGCTAAAGAGCCTCGCTGTAAAACTCGACGCCATCGGTTTGCGTGACATCCGCTTCGTAACTCCTGATGCTGCCGGAGACACTCTGTTTAGTCAATGTTTGGATGAAATGATCGCGGATTCCTATCTGATGGGCAAGCTGGCACACTGGGGTGTGCATCAATACGGCAACGATGCCGCGAATTATCGGAACATCGTCAACAGACCCGAGAATCACAACAGGTCTTTCTGGATCACCGAAACAGCCGGAATCGGGAATATGTTAGGTCAACTTGATGATAATGCCACGGCTTTTATTTTCTGGGATGGATTCGACTGTGTTTACCAACATGCCATACGAAATGGCTATGGCAGCGAACCGCCCAACGACTGGGTCTTTTGGATTCAGGAAGAGGGCAGGCCGCTGATTGCCTATAATGCGGCGGACCACAGCTGGAGACCACGCAAGCAGTACTATGAATTTGCCCAAATCTTTCAATTTGTCAAGCCTGGTGCCATAAGAATTAGCGCAACAAACGAAAATAACAGTCTGGTCGTCTATGCTTTTCAAAATCCAAACGAACAATTGGTGATTGTGGGTCGCAATAACCAAAAAAATTCCGTCATTTTAAAAGGAACAGTGCACAATTTAACGCACGTGAAACCGTTCGAGATGTTTTACACCGACAGTCTGAATAATAAAAGTAGATCAGATGACATTACTATTGAAGATAATGTTTTTTCAGCAACCATTCCTGCCAAATCTGTATTTACATTAGCAGAAAAAACAACTCGTCACAGACCCGAACCATCCGGCTGGTATGCCGGTGATATGCATATACACCGCGATTGCGGTGGCTCTCCTGAAGACATACTCCCTGAAGACAAGTTTATTGAAATGATGAAAGTAAATGATTTGGCGGTGATATCAGTCCTTGCTGATATGGGGAATGGCGAAGTGAAACCCAGTGAAATTGATCTGAAAAAAGTAAATGGACAAGATTTTCCGCTTTCTGTTCCCGGTCGTACCATCCATTACGATGCCGAATGGCATTGGGATCCTTTTGGCGTCACATTCGAACACAAGGCACTCGGTGGACACATCGTGTTGTTAGGTTTGACAGAGGCACATCAGATATGGGAAGAATCTCCATATAAAATTCTTGAATATGGAAGAAAACAAAATGGCATTGTGGGATTCTGCCATACAGAATATTTAAACGATACGATTCAAAATGACCTGAATTGCTGTATTCCCATTGATTATCCGGTTGAAGCAGCTTTGAGAACGATCGACTTTATTTCTGAAGACGTCTATGGTTCTATTTCTGATAATTATGGACATTACAATGCGGATGCAACGATCAACGCATATTATAAAATGCTGAACTGTGGTATCAGACTGGGTTTGTGCGCCGGAACCGATTACCCGTGCAACAACCGTGAACCATTCGGTACTCTATTGACCTATGTGGCTGTGGAAGAGCCATTTACCTATCGCAAATGGGTGGAAGGAATTCGGGACGGAAGAACCGTTGTCTCTCGAAATGGGCATCAGGAATTTTTGGATTTAAAGGTAGACGGTCACTACATTCCCGGTGATGATATTCAAATTGAAGGAGAGAAGACAGTTGCGATTGAGGTGAAATGGACAACAACAAAAGAATTATCGGGCAGACTTGAATTGATTCACAATGGTAATAAAGTGGCTTCAACGCACGGAATTGCTTCACCTGGTCACCCTGTCGTATTGAGCGCGAAACAGGAGATTTTACAAAGTGGTTGGTTGTGTGCGCGTCGAATGAACGATAATGGTCATCAAACTCATACTGCACCGATCTACGTAACCGTTGATAATAAACCGGTAAGAGCCAGTGCAGAAGATGCTTTGTACTTTGTGGCTTGGATTGATAATCTCCTGGAAAAAACATCGCCTGGAAATGAATGGAACCAGTATTTCACCCATGATTTGGATATCGTGCAAGGCAGGTACAGGAGAGCAAAAGTCATCTATTTAAATATTGCCAAAGAAGCTGCAGGATTGAGCGAACGATAGCTCCTGTGCACATCCTGTTGTTACGTGTTGATCTATTTCTAGATGTGGGTGTTTTGTATGTCCAAAATCGTTTTATCAATTGTTTTTGCCATCGTAAAACATTTATCGGCTTGATTGAAATAGCATCTTTGATAGAGCTGATTCTGCCTTTTTATAATGCAAGTGAACTTAACAATCACTTCTTTTTTCGATTTAAACATACTGCTAACAACGAAAAAAACCCTTAACTCTAATAGAATTAAGGGTTCGAAAGTGGCGCCTCCCAGAATCGAACTGGGCACACACGGATTTTCAGTCCGTTGCTCTACCGACTGAGCTAAAGCGCCACATCAACACGAAAAGATATAAACATTGGCATAAATAGTCAAGGAAAATTTGCATCAGGAGGTAATCAACTGCAAAAAGACCTTGATTTTTAAGCTCTTTTGCGGTATATTTTTAGGTTTTCACTTAAATAAATTAAGCAAACTTTTCGACAAACAGAGGCTCATAACAATGGCTTTAATGAACAAAATGCGCGAGAGCATGAAAACAATATTACTCATTCTCGTTCTCGCCTTTGTTGCGACGATTATATTTGACTGGGGCATGGGTGGCTTCAAGAGCAGACGCCCACAAGGCGTCATCGCCCAGGTTAATGGTGAAGATATAACCTATGATGAATTTAACAATGCCTATCAACAAGAGCTCAAGGCGCAGCGCGAACAAACCGGCAACGATCCGGAAGCTTATCAACTGGAGCAGATCGAAAACCAGGTATTTGAACGACTGGTGCAGCAACGGCTTTTAAGCGATGTCATTCGGGATTTAAATCTTGTCCCGACGGATGCGGAGATTACATCAGAACTATGGAACAATCCACCTCAGCTCATTCGAGATACGCCGGCTTTTCAGGATTCAAACGGTGTCTTTAACATGGCCGCCTATCAGGCTGCCCTCAATAATCCGGAGCTTGATCCTCAATGGGACGGCGTTATATACTATATGCGTAATACGCTGCCATATCAAAAGCTCAGCAATTTGCTAAATTCCACTCCTGTCATCACAGATGACGATGCGCGCCTTGAGTTTATGAAAAACAATATGAAAGCAAAAGTGGATTACTTGTTTTATAATGCCGCAAATTTCTCTGATGCCGCCGAGCCCACTGAAGAGGAAATTCGCACCTATTACAATGAACATAAAGAAGATTTTTTTCAGATTGAGAAACGTGTTATTGATTACCTCCTCATCGAATTAAAACCAACAGCACAGGACAGTCAGGCTGTATATAAACAAGCAAATGATCTCATGCAAGATGCTCGTGATGGCAAAGATTTTTCTCAATTGGCAGAAATATATTCTCAAGATCCAGGCTCAGCTGAAAAGGGTGGTGACCTGGGCTATTTTAAACGAACGGCTATGGTCAAACCATTCGCCGATGCCGCATTCGGCGCTGCAGTTGGGGACATCGTCGGTCCCGTCGAGTCACAGTATGGTCTGCACATTATCAAAGTAGATGACAAACGCAGACAAAATGGCGAAGAAGAGGTCAAAGCCAGACATATTCTCTTGAAAATCGAAACTTCAAATGCAACGCGCGAAACGTTGCGCGATGATGCGGTTTATATTGCAGAGTATGCTAAAGAATCGGATTTGCGAACTGTCGCACAGGCTGAAAGCATTCAGGTCAACACGTCACAACCATTCGAAATTGAGGGATTTATCCCCGGCATTGGCATGGAGCGGCGTATCAATCGCTTTGCTTTTCGTTCGAAAATCGGTGATGTAAGCGACGTTTTTTATACGGATCGCGGCTATATTGTTGTTGAGCTCAAGGAAATCATCAAAGAACATACGCAGCCTTTGGAGGAGGTAAAAACTCGAATCAGCAGTACTCTCTCATCCGAGAAGAGAATGGAAGCAGCTCGATCGGCCGCTGATGCGGCTTATGCCAAAATGGCCGCGAGCTCAACACTGGAACAGGTTGCTGCTGAGGACAGCCTGGAAATTCAACAAACCGATGAATTCACTCTCGGAGGTGCCATTGCCGGGGTTGGCCGCGAACCCGCATTTGCGGCTACTGCATTCAAATTGGATGTGGGTGATTATTCCGAACCAATCAAAGGCACGCGTGGCTACTATATCCTGCAGGTCATTGAAAAATCCGAATTTGATGAAGCAGAGTTTGAAAAACAAAAAGAAAGCTTAAAAACGCAACTCGCGGTTCGCCAACGAAACCAGGTGTTTAGCCTCTGGTATGCAAAATTGAAGGAAGAGGCGGATATCGAGGACTTTCGGAACGAATATTTTTAATTCTACAAGGCGAGCCAGCGAAGACTCGCCTTTTTCTTGCCATTATTCCATTCTCGTATGGCCAAAGCACAAGGAATATTGTTAAAAATCGCCGAAGAAATCCGGGGTGTTCACCGCAATGATTCTGGAACCAATTCGGGAATCGCATTAGCGCGTTCATGCTTCCAACAATCTTCACAGCAAAAAAAGCTGCACCATCAAGCTTTTTGCTATTATTAACATGAGGGCAAAAAAATGAAAAACTACATACTCTTATTTCTGGTGGCCATTATGGTATCTTGTTCGACACAATCGACGAATCCGCTGCTCACCCAATGGGAGACTCCCTTTGAGGTGCCGCCGTTTGCGCAGATTCAGGAGAAACACTACGTACCGGCATTCAAGCAGGCGATGAAAAAACATTCGACAGAAATACAAACCATTGTTTCGACGAAAGACGAAGCTACTTTTGACAACACGATTGCGGCGCTGGACTATAGCGGCCGGTTGCTCAATCGAGTGGAAAGTGTCTTTTATAACCTGAACTCGGCGAACACCAATAAAGAAATGCAGGCAATTGCCAAACAGATTTCACCGCTGCGAACAAAACATTATGACGACATCAATCTGAATCCGCAGCTTTTTGAACGCGTTAAATCGGTGTGGGAACAAAGAGAGAATCTGGAATTGACGGCGGAGCAGGAAAAGCTCCTCGACGACACCTACAAATCTTTTGTGCGCAACGGCGCCAATTTGCCAGAGGAGAAGAAAAAAGAACTCCGCGTGATTAACGAAGAGCTTTCACTTTTGTCCCTCAAATTTGCAGAAAATGTCCTGGCCGAAACCAACGATTTCAAGCTCGTCATTGATGATTCATCCGACCTTGTCGGTTTGCCGCAGTGGCTCATTGATCAGGCAGCTGACGCGGCGAAAGAAAATGAGATGCCCGACACCTGGGTGTTCACATTGCACAAGCCGAGCTGGATTCCGTTTTTGCAATATTCCAGCAAACGCCATCTCCGTGAAAAGCTTTATACCGCGTGGATACACATTGGTGACAATGATAACGAACACGATAATAAAAAAATTATCAGCAAGATTGTCACTTTGCGCCTCCAACGTGCCAATCTGCTCGGTTTTGCTTCGCATGCCGACTATGTCCTCGACCAAAACATGGCGAAAAAACCGGAGAATGTCTACAGCTTTTTGCAGCAGGTGTGGACGCCGGCCTTGAATCGCGCCAAAGCCGAAGCATATGATATGCAAAAAAAAATCGATGCGGAGGGGGGTGATTTCAGGTTGGCGAGCTGGGATTGGTGGTATTATGCTGAAAAAATCCGTCAAGATAGATACGCCCTCAGCGATGATGTTCTCAAACCCTATTTTGAACTCGAAAATGTTAAAAACGGAATGTTTGAGGTCGCCCAAAAGCTCTACGGCTTGTCGTTCGTTGAACTGGCGGACATGCCGATTTACCACAAAGATGTGACAGTCTATGAGGTAAAAGATAAAGATGGTTCACATCTGGCGATTCTCTACATGGATTTTCACCCCCGCCCCAGCAAGCGTAGCGGCGCCTGGATGACCGATTTTCGTAGCCAATATAAAAAAGATGGGGAAAATGTGGCACCCATCATTTCGATCGTGATGAATTTTTCCAAACCAACGGCTGATTTGCCATCCCTGTTGACGCTCGATGAAGTGTTAACCTCTTTCCACGAATTTGGTCATGCGCTGCACGGCATGCTATCCGATTGTACGTATCCGGGTCAGGCAGGCACCAATGTTCGCCGCGACTTTGTTGAGCTGCCGTCGCAAATCATGGAAAACTGGGCGCAACACCCGGACGTGATAGAATCCTATGCGAAACATGTTGAGACTGGTGCACCCATTCCGGATGAGCTGGTGGAGAAGATTGAGCAGAGCAGCAAATTTAATCAAGGTTTTGCCACGGTGGAATATATTGCGGCATCGATTCTGGATATGGACTATCATACGCGTACTGACACGACTCTCGTCGTCGATGTAGATGAATTTGAAAAAACATCGATGCGCAAGATTGGTTTGATCCCGGAGATTATCCCCCGTTACCGAAGCGGTTATTTTCAGCACATTTTCTCTGGCGGGTATTCGGCCGGATACTATAGTTATCTGTGGGCCGAGGTATTGGATGCGGATGCGTTCGAAGCGTTCATGCAAGCCGGCTTGTTTGATCAAAAAACCGCGACAGCTTTTCGGGAAAATATACTGGAGCGCGGCGGCACCGAAGATCCGATGGTGCTATATGTACGGTTCCGCGGTCGTGAGCCGGAAATTACGCCGTTGCTCAAAAAACGTGGATTGTTGTAATTCTTTAGGTGCCAGGCACGTTATAGGTGCCTGGCATGCCTTTGTGCCCTGCCAAAACGAAAATCGGAAAAGCAGTGCCATGCACTTAAAACGTGCCTGGCACCTTTTGAAAAACCCCAGCCTCTTTAGGCATCTGGGGGATCACCTGCAAAACCATTTCAAAATCAGCTACGTTTCCTCTTGAATTTTTTCCCATTCTTTCATATAATTAAACCAAGATTACCGCTAATATCAACCATCTGAACAATTTTGTGGAGAGAGTTATGAAACGTTTTCTGATCTGTTGTATGCTCGCTGCCTTTTATCTCATCCTTGGCTGCACCCCCAAACCACCCGCAGCCGAAAAAACGGTTTTGTTCAACGGTCAAGACTTTGCCGGCTGGTTGTTGTTTGTTCCGGACGACAGTGTGGACGTTAATGATGTCTGGTCAGTCAAGGACGGTGTAGTACAGTGCGCCGGCGTTCCGAACGGTTATATGAGAACCGAGCAATCATACGCAAATTACAAACTGCATCTGGAGTGGCGCTGGGTAGAGGAAGCAACCAATTCGGGTGTGTTGCTACATTTCCAGGGTTCCGACCAGCTTTGGCCGAACTGCCTCGAATGCCAGCTTATGGCGGGCAATGCCGGCGATTTTGTCTTGATTGGTCCAGGCCAAATAACCGTTGACGATTCGGTCTACGTGAATGAGAACCGTTTTCTCGTCATTCCAAAAAAACACCCAAGCAACGAAAAACCGGTCGGCGAGTGGAACAGCTATGACATAGAGGTTCGCGGACATGCAGTCGCCTGCTACGTTAATGGACTAATGCAAAACAACGGTATTGACGCGGCGCTCTCCTCCGGACCGATTGCGCTGCAAAGTGAAGGCTCGCCCATTGAATTTCGCAATATCACCATCGAGGCATTGGAATAATCCGATCACCCCGAGATTTTTTTCAAACCGCTCCCAAGTGAGTGGCAAAATAAGGGTGTGTTATGCGAATAACAGTGCTGTGCGGTCTTTTGGCGCTTTGCTCACTTTATCTTCGATGTGAGAAATCAAATCAACAGCGACTGGAGATCGCACCCCAAATCCTCGGCTCACTGCATGCGCTGCTAGCCGATATGGAGGAGCAGTATGATCCGGCGGAAAAAATGCTCAAATCCGCCTTCAGCTCGCCGGGTTATCATACTTCTCTCACCGAGGGTATGGTGCATCGCACGCGGCAGTCGCTAACCTATGCGGCCAGCTGCTTGGATTCAAATGATCCACAACTCAAACAGCGTGGATTAGACATTATCGAACGCGTCATCCGATTGCAGGATCAGGATTCTTCAAGCGCCACTTATGGCATCTGGCCGTGGTTTTTGGAGGAACCACTCGATCGGATGTCGCCGCCAGACTGGAACTGGGCTGATTTCTGCGGTGTACAGCTCCTCCAGGCCATTTTTTATCATCAGGATAGATTTTCAAACGATCTTTTAGCCCGCGTGAACAGCGCGATTTACCACGCCGCGCGTTCGATACAAAGGCGAAACGTCGGACCTGGATACACCAACATCGCCATTATGGGGACGTATGTGACCATGATGACAGCAGAACTGCAAAATGTGCCGGACCTCAAGCAATACGCGTTGAACAGATTGCAGCGTTTTTATGATTATACGAAAAACAACGGCGCTTTCAATGAATACAACAGTCCAACCTATACCATCGTTGCCCTCAAAGAATTGGCACGTATGCAGCAGCATTTTCAAGATGCTCATGCTCGCTCATTGGTTGCTGAACTGTACGCACTTGCCTGGGAAGAAATAGCCATCCATTTTCATCCACCAACACAACAATGGGCCGGGCCGCACAGCAGAAGCTACAGCACGTTTTTGCCAAAGAAGCAATTGGCGTTTATTCAGACTTTTACCAGCAATGCCGTGCAGTTTAAAAACGTCGGTGCATACGAGGATTTGGAAGCACACAGGCTGGAATGTGCATGCCCGCAAGAGCTGGAGCATTATTTCATCCAACTGCAAACACCACGACAGTTGGAGCGCATCTTTGCCAAAGACAACACGCCGCTCATTGGTAAGACGTATTTGTGCCCCTCTTTCTGCCTTGGCACGATCAATCGCGGTGACCTCTGGAATCAGCGCCGACCGCTCATCGCCTATTGGGGAGAGGCAACACATCCATCATATCTGCGACTTCGGTTTCTACATGACGACTATGACTTTGCTGCCGCCCAATTCTTCAGTGCGCAGGAGAAAGGTAATGCGCTTTATGGCCTCGCGTTCGCCACGGATGGGGGTGATACGCACATCAATTTGGATATGCTCAAAGACGCTACATTTACTGCGCATGATTTGCGGCTGCGTTTTGAATGCGGTGGACGTGCGGCGGATCTGCCACTGCAAAACTTTACGTCAATTCGCGACACCCTTTTGCTGGAATTTCCGGATGTGACGATCAAAATTCTGCTGCCATTTGCCGAGTTTGACGGCCAAAACATCTCCTGTCAGTCGAGCAAAGTGGGTGATACCGTTTGCTACGATGTCATTTTTTATTCCGGTCCAACGCGTCAATTTAATTTGACAACCATGCAGCGAGCGGCGGTGGCGGGATTCGTTTGCGTTGGTAGTGAAAGTGAAAGAGCAGATTATCTTGATATCGTGCAGAAAGATGATACGCTCGTCCTGAACACACAAGGATTAAAGTTGACATTTCAAGCAAAACCGGCGACGCGCCAACAGTTGCATGAGAGATTTGACTCGCACATCACCGAGCCTAATTCCCTGTACTAAATTGCCGCAGAACTGATGCCTGCGCGGTTCTCGAGCCGGTTATCCGAAGAATCTCAAAAGCCGCGTAGAAGCACAACCTTGTTCCGCCCAACCTGCAAGCGAAAGAGAGGTGAACTGCATCTTTTCCTCCTCCTCCTCATCCAATGAGAAATGACAAGGAGGAAAAATGAAAAAATTACTTTTCACTTTTATTATATTAACAGGAGCTTTTTCAGCTATGGTCTATTCAGCAGAGACACCCTCGTACGGATTCTCGAAAACGCTCGATCTCAGCTATGAAGAGGCGCTCAACAAAGTGAGTGCCGAATTAAAAGAACTGGGTTTTGGCATCATTACTGAAATCGACGTCCAGGCGACGATGAAGAAAAAACTTGATGTCGACATAAAACCGTATAAAATTCTTGGTGCGTGCAATCCGTCATTTGCCTACGCCGCTATTCAGGCTGAGACACACATCGGGCTTTTTTTGCCATGCAATGTGATCGTATATGTAAATGAGGACAATCAAACCGTGGTATCAGCCGTCGATCCGGTTGCGATGATGGCTGCTGTTGAAAATCCCGAGTTGGCTGAAACCGCGAACAAGGTGCGTGAAAGTTTAAAGCGTGTCATCGATAATTTGTGAAGCATTAATGGTCGAACGAACAGCAAAGCGTGCTGGATCACCTTGCTCATACAAAACTTCTGTCAAGGGTAATCGTCATTGCTCTCAAGCTGGAACGAATGTGTGAAAACGGCTAATATAGCCTCAATGAAGGATAAATTTGGCCATTCTTGAATAATAAAGCAAATTAGGCTCTTAATAATCCAAAAAAAACCTGGTTTCATACAAACGTTGAAATTAGTTCTTTGATGTTTATTACATACTACGACTACTGTTTTGAGTTTGGAACAATAATTTTCTCGATCATGTAGTCACATGTTTGATCAATTCACGTCTGAATATGAAAAGTAACACGCCTAAAATTCTTAATCTTTCGCCTACGCGTCAATGTGCACTCAACTGCGCTTGTTGCTATCTTCAATTACCCAAATTTTCACAACACAACGAACGAGATCTCTCTTTTTTTAAAAGCATTGTTAAGATTGCGACGCAGATTGGCTTCGAGGAAATCGCAATGTCGGTTAATAGATTCTTTGAAGTAGTGGATATTAATTATTTATATTTAGCTGAATTGAGTCAACTTGCCATGGATTTAAATCAAAGATTTACCGTGACGACAAATTATGAAAACATCCAACAATTTGGCGGCGAAATTTACAAAAATTGCCAGCTCGTTTCGCTATCATTTGATGAGTTCAAGATAAACAATTTAAAGTTCGCCCCGTTCGTGGAGGCTGTTTGTTCTCTAAAAAAGTATGTCAAACAAGTAAATTTAAATATCTTGCTGACGAAACGATTAATCGCTGAATTGAAAAATGGATTGTTGGAAAAATTGCTGCGACACGCTGATTCATGCTATCTTTTATTGCCCAAATGCTATCCAACAGATTTTTCACGTCAAGATTTTTACGACTTTTTAAAGTGGTTCTTGCTTTTTATACAAAATTTTACCATATTTTCAAAAGTTCATTTAGACAAGTGTATAAGGCCCTATATTTTCCCTTTTTCAGAGGTCTACTCAAATTGCCAAGACTGTTTTCAAAGTGTCACGATTGGACCTGGAGGTGAGATTGGCTATTGTACTTACGAATTTCCATATGCTGTTTTAGAAAAACCCGTTAATTTTCTTAAAATTTTACGTCAAATGGTTGATGTAAAATCGGCAGGCGCGATGGATCGCTATGAGGCATGCACTCATCCTCGTGATCATCCATTTTGCCGTCACATCTCATTCAATCCGATCCAGAACGAGTAGAGACAATCAGGGAGGCGGTTAATTTTGTGCGATGGGACGTTCTATATCTCCATGATCGAAAAGATTGCAAAATCTCTTTATTTGTACCGGCTACAGAAAAAATCCTTTGTTCTCTTGCTTGGCAATGGTGCTTCAATATCCTCAGGCATCAAACCAAATATTGAAATCATAAAAGATATTTTAACAGAAAACGCCCAGGCTGTGGATAATGCTCAGGAAGAACAGCTTGTTGACAATTTCAATCAAATCTGGGAACAACAACCGGAGCTGCGAGAAAATTTTGCCAATAACTATCTAAACTACAAGCAAATTTCCGACGGTTATATTTCTCTCGCTTATTTAATCAAAGGCGGTTATTTTAATCCGATATTTTCACTGAATTTTGATACGCTTCTCGAAGATGCTTTGCGAAAGATCGATTTTGATGATTTTAAAGTGATTTATCGCAGCAAAAAAAACGATGAAAATATGGGCTCGTTGCTCGAACAGGCTGATAAAAAAGTAAAAATTGTCAAACTGCATAAAAATTATGAGGATAATGATTTTCTCTATACGTCCGATGATCTATTAAACTACCCATCAAGTTTGGAATCAGTACTTTATTCGTACTTTCGGAAAAAAATGATTGTTTGCGGTTATTCATTTGGGGATTTAAATATAACGAACGTCTTCACCCGCAATCCGCAAAATCAAGATGAGCTCTATTACGTTAATCCGAATGGCAAAACCGGTGCAAAACATATATTAGGGATTGAAAAAAAACGTCAAAAATGTGAAATTGTTGAGGGTGCTGAAGGGACGTTTGACTATTTTTTTTCGACATGTTGGCAGAATATTTTCGCACAGACTATTCAAAAAGAGTATCCCTATCCAGTTGCAAAATCTTTTGTAAATCTTAAGCAAAGTCAATCCAATATCGATAAACTCAAATCACTTCATCAATTATTTGAGAATGCGATAAAATTCATTTGTGCGATCGCGCTCGCTGATTATAGACAGGTCAGAAAAAAGACACATGGCGATATTAGCAGTTCTTACTTGAAGCCCTTCTTGGAAAATATCTATAAAATTTTTGACCTGAATAATGCGGTCAAGTTTGGATGGCAGTTTGCCGCGAATTACACGTCTTCAAGCTTTGATTTTTTCTGCAAACCCATTTTAAATTTCTTTTCGGAAAACTGGCAGGATATTAACAATCTAACAAATGAAATTGAAGCTTGGACAGAAGCTGATGCCGATGAACAAGTTTATGAAAAGAGATATCAACAAGTTTTAAATTTACTACAGCGAATGGATTTCCTGCAAGAGTATGTTCTCACCGCTCACCCAATGAATTTTCCGGATATGGATCAGTTCGAAATCATTGCACTCAAGGGTGAAAGTATTGAAGCCGATTCAAATGTAGCCGTTAACAACAGCGAGTTCATGCTTTATCTTGATCTTCGTAGCACCAGCATCCGCAGCAAAGGAATTCCACTCCACCCCTTGATGCTTTTGCGCGATTTCAAACTAAAAGAGGGCAAACTCACAGCCAATTTTTATTTCTATAACCAAGAGAAAAACGAGTCAAAAGCCGAATGAGCCTGGTTGTCAGATACAGTGACCTTGAAGGGCGTATTATAGACATCGAACTCGATAAAGTCCATTGGGAGAAGGCGCGAGATCGATATTTTATCGTGTTGATCTCACCCAAAGAAGCCGAATCCGATAAAAATGAACTTGAAAATGATGCGATCGAGACGGTCGAAAAAAAGCAGCACAAAGTTATCGGTTTTGAGGTTGAAGCCGGCAAATCAAAACTTAGTCCGGAAGCCAGCGCTAAAGCTTTTAATCGTGCCAAGGACCTTCTCGATCTCGATGATCCGATGCAGATCAAGAGTGTGCTTCAGGATTGGGGCTACAGATTAACCATTGGGCCGGCCGCCTTGGAAGCAAACGATTATATCGAGAAGCATATCCTCGCAGGATATTCCCTGCTTTATGTGCTTTCCTATGAAGAAGACCGGGTTATAAATGCCCTGGCCGGTATTGCCGAGGATAAGGGACTCGCATTATATTCGTGGAGTTTTCACAAGGGCGTTATCGATCGCAATAACAAACCCTCAAATATCGAAATAGAGAATCCAGGACAGGTTATCGATTGGTGCATGAAAAACAAAGAGGACGCCATCTATGTCCTGAAGGATTTTCATTATTTTCTTGATGATCCCTACATTATCCGCAAAATCAGAGACCTTGTTCAAAAATTTAAAGAGAAGACGCGCACGGTCATTTTTTTATCACCAATAAATTTTATTCCAGAAGAGTTAGAGAGGGATATCACTATAACTTTTTATCCGCTGCCGCAGTTCGAAGAATTGGAAGCGCTGCTGACAAGAGTTATAGAGGATCTTGGCGTCAAAGAGAATTTGGTCACGCCTGAAGAAAAACAGAATAAAGCAATCGAAGATTTACTTTTGCAAATGGAGCGAAGGTCGCAATTAATACAAGGCTGTCTTGGACTGACTTTATTGGAAGCGCAAAATTTGTTCTGCAAAGCAATAGCCCGAAATGGCGGTCTCTTTCTCGATTCAATCAGCGAGATTATTGAGGAAAAAGAGCAAATAATCAAAAAATCCGGTATTCTGGAATTCCATACATCGCCGGAAAATTTTTCCGATATCGGCGGTTTGGAGAACCTGAAAAAATGGCTGAATGAGCGCACGCCAAGTGCTTTGGAAAGTGCGTGGCAGCTCTTTATTGGATTGCCTACATCATTAAACGGTATCTTGCTGATTGGTGTTCCTGGGTGTGGCAAAAGTTTGTGTGCAAAAGCCGTGGCAGCGGAATGGAAAATACCCCTGCTGCGATTGGACCTGGGTCGTGTATTTGGTGCCGTCGTTGGTGAATCGGAGGGCAACATGCGAAAAGCAATTTCTATCGCCGAGGCCGCGGCACCCTGCATACTCTGGATCGATGAAATTGAAAAAGGTTTCAGCACTGTGTGGGGTGGATCAACAGGCATTACTAGCCGAATTTTTGGTACATTTTTAACGTGGCTTCAAGAAAAAACGTCAATGGTCTTTGTGGCTGCGACTGCGAATGACATATCGAATTTGCCACCCGAGTTTTTGCGCAAAGGACGATTCGACGAAATATTCTTTGTTAATTTACCGAATGCAAAAGAGCGAGAAGGGATTTTCCGTATTCATCTGAATAAAAGAAAACATAATCCTGATAATTTTCCGACAAAAGAGTTTGCCCAATTGACGGATGGCTTCAGTGGAGCTGAAATCGAACAAATTATTATCTCGGCTCTCTATGACGCATTCGATGAAAAGAGTCCTCTAACGTCAGAACTCATAAAGAAGAATATCTACGCGACAATACCTCTGGCAAAGACAAGCAAGCGAGAAATCGAACAAATAATCAAACGAGGAAAGATGATGTCCGCCAAATCTGCAAGCATACAGGAAAAAGTCTAACGACAAAGCAATTGACTCTGTCTGGATTTGTCGTGGTAAATCTAATTCGGAGGCCTGGAATTGTCACACTTTACGACAGTACGAACGCATATACGTGATGTCGAGTGCTTAAAATCAGCACTCAATTATTACGATTTTAAATTTGAGGAGGGCATCTGTTTTGTTAAAGACTACAGGGGAAACAGCTGTCAAGTCAATCTGGCTATTCGAACCGGTACAGCTTATGATATCGGCTTTCGTATGAATGAAGACGACTGTGAGATCATCGCCGATTGGTGGGGAGTCGAAAAGGATACCAACCTCAAAGAAAAGCAAACTGTCGACAAGATTCGCCAACGCTATGCTTATGAAAAAATACTCAAAGAACAAACCAATCTAGAACAAAAAGGATTCATGGTCGCCAAAGAAGAGGTCACCAAAGAAAATGTTGTGATGATCACTTTGCGTCACTATTAAATGTCAGAGGAAATGTAACATGGAAGAAATAATACTCAAAGTAATGCCTGACGGCACTGTAAAAATACAGGTCAGTGGCGTCAGCGGCGACGAATGCTTGGAGCTTACAGAATTCATAGAGAAATCACTTGGGACAGTTGTAGAACGTGAAAAGACCCATGAATTCAATTTGCCACGAATAGTTGACAAAACGAAGGGAAAATACCGAATCCAAATGCGCGGGGCTGGAAATGACAAACAATAATGGAGATAGTGAAACGGTGACGCTTAGTCACACCAAGGGTGATAGCCGACTGAAAATCGACAAAGAAATCGAACTTTTAATCAGGGCAAAATACCCTATAATCTCACTGCTAAGCTGGGAAGAGGATCGTATCACAAGACAGTTGAAGCAAATGGCTGCGGAGCTTGATATTGAAAATGTTCGAACATGGAGTTTCAGCAGAGGATTTGATGATGAAGATCTCAGCCTGGGGCCGCCAAAAGATCCAATTTCAGCGCTCGACGACTGCCTCAAAGATGAACAAGATGGAGTATTCATCTTTTATGATTTCCATCCTTTCCTCAGGGATCACGCATCGCGTTCATTATTTAACCGCAAACTGCGTGATTTAGCCATCGCTTTTCGAGAATCCCCGTTGTTGCGTACGATCATTTTAATTTCTCCTATCGCCGATATCCCAGATGAATTGGAAAAAGATGTCACGCTTATTGACTACCCTCTCCCCGAAGTAGGGGAAATCGATGACATCTTTGAGGAGACCATAAAAACGACGGGCGCAAAATCTCTGCTGTCGCCATCCGACAAAGAAAAACTCTTAAAGGCAGCTCTCGGACTCACGGTCAATGAGATTCGTAATGTTTTTGCAAAGGCAGTGGTTGATAACAATCAAATTCAGGCTGAAGATATTCAATTCATCATTGAGGAAAAAAGGCAGATCATTCGTAAATCCGGGATCCTCGAATATTATCCTCTGGAGGAGGAATTTGACAGTATAGGAGGTCTCAATGCGCTCAAAGAATGGCTGCGACAACGCTCAAATTCTTTCTCCTACAAAGCGCGTGAATTCGGCTTACCTGAACCGAAGGGCATTCTCCTGGTGGGTATCCCGGGTTGTGGCAAAAGTCTGAGCGCCAAGGCGGTAGCCGCCGAATGGAAGCAGCCTCTGCTGCGCCTCGATATTGGCAAAATATTTGGTGGCATTGTTGGTTCATCCGAAGAAAATATGCGTCGCGCTATAAAAGTAGCGGAAAGCGTATCGCCGACAATTTTATGGCTTGATGAAATTGAAAAGGGATTCGCCGGCATGAAGGATGGGGGCGACAGCGGCGTGACTTCTAGAGTGTTTGGAACATTTTTAACCTGGATGCAAGAGAAGAACAAACCCGTATTTGTTGTTGCGACCGCAAATGATATTTCCAAACTACCCCCTGAATTTTTACGAAAAGGCCGCTTTGATGAGATATTCTTTGTCGACCTGCCTGAGCCTGATGAAATAAAGGAAATCATTGCCATACATTTACAAAAACGAAATCGTGATCCGGAGGATTTTGATTTAGAAATGCTCGCAAAAATTGCGAAAGGTTACACCGGTGCGGAGATTGAACAAATCATCATCAGTTCACTCTATACTGCTTTTCATACGAACAAGGATATTGATACCGCCATGATTGAGACGGCTATCCAAGAGACTGTTCCGTTGAGCAAAACCATGGAAACAGAGATAACTGCTTTGCGGCGATGGGCTCAAAAGCGTGCCAGGTTTGCATCTGAAGTTCGTACTACAGGAAGCGATCAGATGAAACCGCCAATAAAACCATTAACGAAATTGCGTTTCCCCTATATGTTCGACAATCAACAGAAGGCCAATACATTTAGTGAATTTAAAGAGTTGTGTAAAGAGAACGAATCAGAAGTTTGGGAGAATATTTCGGCAGGTCGCATGGAAAAATGGCTAGAAAGAAACAATTTTTTTGAGCTTGCTGCAGAAACTGCAAAACTTCGTGACTATACGAACAATGATATTGCTTTTGAACAATTTTTAGCCCTTTTAGAAAAGGTGTCATGAATTTGGAGAAAAAGCATGGCCGATATTTTTAATGAGATTGATCTCTTGGTTCGCGCGAAATATCCTATTCTTTATATTGTCACATGGGAGGAAGACCGCGCGCTCGCGGATTTGAAAAAGATCGCCTCAGAAATGCTCCGTGACTTATACATTTGGAGAGAATCGGATCAACAGTTGGAAGGTCCCAATGGTAAAGTCCAAAAGATCGATCCACTTGAAGCATTAAACCAATTTCAAAAATCTGACGCCGATTTGGTCTATGTATTTTTCGATTTCCATGCTTTTCTTGCGGACGTACAATCCCGTCTCATTCGTAAGCTTCGAGACGTTGCATTTTACCTGAAATATTCGAAAGAACGCAAAACCATCGTTATTATTTCTCCGGTACTAAAAATTCCCACGGAGCTGGAAAAAGATATTACTGTTGTTGACTATCCATTTCCGGATGTAAACCAGCTGGACGAAGTGCTTGATCGAGTGATAAAAGAGGCGCAAGAGAATCCTACTGTGAAAGTAAACATCGATAAGCGTGCGCGTGAGAAAATCCTCAAAGCTTGCCTTGGTCTAACGCTCAGCGAAGCTGAGCATGCTTTGCAGAAGGCAATTGAAGATGATAAAAAATTATCGGAAAAAGATCTTGATCTGATACTAAACGAAAAAAAACAAATAATCCGCAAGTCCGGTATTATGGAATATTTTTCGCCTGATGAAGCATTCAATGACATCGGTGGTCTTGAGGAACTCAAAAACTGGCTCAGCAAACGAAGTGATGCTTTTACCGATGAAGCGCGAAAATTCGGTTTGCCCGCCCCTCGCGGAATCATGCTCATTGGCGTTCCTGGATGTGGCAAGAGTTTGTGTGCTAAAGCCATCGCTGCAGAGTGGGATATGCCATTGTTACGTCTCGAAATAGGTAGCCTATTCAGTTCGTATGTTGGTTCTTCTGAAGCAAATATTCGAAAAGCAATCACTATTGCTGAAAACATATCACCAACTGTTCTCTGGCTAGATGAGATTGAAAAAGGCTTTAGTGGAGCAGGGAGCTCGGAGAGTGACGGGGGAACCGCAGGTCGTGTTTTTGGCACTTTTATTACTTGGATGCAAGAGAAAATCAAGCCGGTTTTTGTCGTAGCGACCGCAAATGATATATCCAAATTGCCACCGGAGCTCTTGCGGAAAGGCAGATTTGACGAAATATTTTTCGTCGATTTGCCGGATGAAGCTGAACGCGCAAAGATTTTTGAGATCCATTTACTCAAACGACTTGGCAAAAGTCGCTTTCAGGAACAACTGGATCAAGATTTAAGGCTGGTAGAGCTAGCACAACAAACTGAAAATTTTAGCGGTGCCGAGATTGAGCAATCCGTTATATCCGCGTTGTATGATGCCTTTGCGCGTCGCAAAGAAGAAAGCCCGTTAAACTTGACTCCGTATTTGCAAGATAATCTGCGAAATACGGTACCACTAGCAGTTACCATGAGCGCAACGATTTCCAGTTTGCGAAGCTGGGCGACGATCCGTGCCCGTCGAGCTTCCGCTCGCCAAATCCCTGCTCTATCGAGTTCACCGCGTTTATTACGCAATAAACTGAAAAGATTTCGAACTCCATTCGCCTTTGATGATGGTTACATTGCCGAATCGAGTGAAGATTTTCTGCTCGCGGCGGAAACAAGAAGAGGCGAAATTGAACGCCATTTGTACAGCGAACGGCTAGAACACTGGTTGCGAACAAACGGTTTTGAACCACTAACTCTTGAGATACGCAAAATAAGACAGGAAGCAACCAATAAGGCTTTTGGCGTGGAACAATTTCTAACGTTTACTGCACAATACTTTAGCAAAAGCAGATCTTCAAGATAATCAAAACAGTTTTTGAGTAGCCTTTATTTTCTCCGTATATTGAACACTCACGACAAAGGAACTATTATTAATGCTGGAATATACTTTCAAGACTACAAATGAATCGGCGACTTCACTCGAAGAACTAGTCGAATTGTGCGATCAGCATTGGGATGAAGCTAAAAGTCATCTTTACAGCAAAAATCGTCCTATTGAGGACTGGCTTATAATGGCATGCCGCGATAAGCAAAGCAATCTGAACGATATCGATAAAGAAAGATATCGGAATCTGGCAAAGACAATAAGGGAAATAACAAAGGAGAATGAAGATTGGGATGTTGGCCTGGAAAGATTTCTACAGAGTACGGCTCTTGTTGATGATCCAACACCAGAACTAGATTTTCAAGAGATCCACATCGACACTCTGAAAAATATAAATCAAACCAAGTTACACCTAAAAAATATGGGGCGCGGCCACCTCTACGGTACGATCAAATCTGGCCCAAATCTGACTGTTGAACCGCAGAATTTTAGTGGAAATGACGTTGAAATCATTGTAACGATCAGCGATAGCATCGTGCAATCGAAAGGCGTCAGCAAGAGTGAAATTGTTATCTCAACAAATGCGCAAAGACGTGCCGCCAAAATTAGTATCCCTGTACACATCGGAGCAGCTGCCGGTGTCACTCGAGGCACTAAAACAGATCGCAGCGACGACTCTGATGAGCTCATTATCCAAATACTCGTCCAAAAGGCCGAACGATATATCAATAATCGGGACTGGAATGCCGCTTCAAATGTCATAAACCAGGTGCTGAAATTTAGTCCTGGGGAAAAAACAGCACTAGATTTAAGAGAAAAAGTAAATAAACAGCGAAGCCAGATAGAATTGCTGCTTAATAAAGCGCAGGATGAGCTCAAGTTTCTCAGGCTGCATGAGGCGGACGAATTATATAAGCGTGTTCTCCAGCTTGAGCCAGGCAATCCGATTGCGAGACAAGGAATTCAACGAGTTCGGGAACAAAGGCAGCTGCAGGAGCAGATGAAAAAGGGTTGTGCCCTTACCGGAGCCGGACTCGTCGTTGGTATCGGAGTGGGGTGGCTGATAAGTCGAACCGCCGAATCCACATGGTTCATTTTATATAGTGGATTATTTTCGATGACAATGACGATCACATTGCTCAACGGTCTCTTTTTGCTGCAAAACAAGGCTCAGGGATTGCTCAACACGCTGCTATTGCCAGTTGGACAACTCTCTATTTTATTTGGAACGTATGTGCTGTGGCAAAACTGGATAATTTCTATAGTTCTTGCTTTGACAGCTGGACAATTCCTTTTCTTGCAACTGCAGGCAACATTTTGTTGGGATATCTATAAGACTCGATCAACGGGAAATATTAAGAATGCACTCCGCAATCTGAGCTTGCAGTAGACATACAAAGAACCATCGATCACTAAATACGAAAACACCAATACTATGACTAAAAATAAGTTAATATCAATGAATCAAGAGCTCGAGAGCTTGCTTTTTCAAAGGCAATGGCGTTCCATTCTTATCTCAATACTGATTTTAATTTTAACACTCTTGGCTTGTCAGCGATTTGAATCTGAGAACGAAATCAGCGCACCGGATAAGCTGACCGTTGTCCTTGCACCATTAAGAAATGTATCCGGCCGCAACGCTGGCGACACTGTCATTCAAAAAGTTGACAGCGCCTTTACTAATATCCTTCGGTCGAATTCGAGAGTGCAAAGTCCACGTCCTGAAGAGGTGAAAGCAATTATAGACGCTGAGCGCATTTCACAAAATGATCTCATGCAGGAACAGACGGCGAAAACATTGGCGAAGCAACTTGGCGCCCAATATGTCGTTCAAGGATCATGTGATATTTTACAAGAAAGAGTTTACCTCTTGCTACAATTTTACGATGCGGAAGAGCAGCGTGCTATAGAGTGGATCGACGAGAATGACGAGTCGTCCATCGCCCTGCTAAATAAAATCGCACCTATTTTTAAAGAAATTGTCGATACGCTGATTCTACATCAGTTGCTACTGATTGCAGCACAGCCTTCACCTGCTCTGTCAGCGACCGAAACAGATTCAGCTCAAATGACTGTAATAACGGCAGTAACGGATACCAACAGGTTTATAGGTGAAGAGGGAACGCTGGCCGGCCTTAAACAAATGAGCCGTTACTATTTAAGCATAATCGAAAAAGACTCAACCGATATAAACGCTCATTGCGAGGTAGCGTACGCGCTTGTAAGAACAGCATCAATTTTACATATCAACAAACAATACAATTTGCTAAGATGGATAAAGGATGATTCTGACAAGTCGAAGGCGATAGATTCGCTTTTTACACGTGCCAAGCACTATTTGCAGCGCGCGCAAAATATAAACGCCGGGCACGCCAGGGTGCTGGCCGTTGAATCAATTTTGCAAAGGAAACTTGGCAATAATCCCAAAGCGGTCAAGTTGGCTAAGCAAGCGTTCGATGCAGATTCAACAGATGTACGCGTGCTCGAGGCTTATGAACTGACGAGAATCAAATCAGCGGAAATTATCGCTCTTTATCGACGTTTGGTTGATCTCGTGCCGGATAATCCTTACTATTGGTGGCAGTTGGGCAACTTTGCGTCAAAGTCCAAGGATAAAAAAGCATTCTATCAGAAAGCTCTAAATCTTAATCCAGCCTACACGAGATCGGAGATCTCGCTAATTTTAATGCAGTGGAAATTCAGCCCGAAAAGAATTAAAGCACTCGGAGAAATCGCCAAATCCGACTCGGAGGTAAAATTCTTGGCGAAATATCATATATTAAAAGGATTCTTGGATGCGATCTGGTGGATAATCATTATTTTAGTCATTCTATTCAATTTTTTCAGCAGGTTACAGCAGAGCTGGAAATGGATTATACCACTCTATTTAGTGGCACAATTGTGTTTTATGTTTATTCCCGGTATTGGTAATCGTGTAATTTTTCTGACAAGCCTGAAACAGAGTCTTTCATTCTTGCTCTATATTGCGTTCTTGATCTCGATATGGAATTTGATTAAAATATGGATGTTGCGGGATTCAGATGACCGAGTCTGGGTCGCTGTGAACAAATTTACACGCGGAATGCTTGCACCCTTTAGAAAGCTTTTAGGTGTTTCTGTAGATAGCAATAGAATGGAATTCTCATACTATTTGTTTTTTATTGAATTACTTGTTCTCAATGCTTTTATTCAACAAGTCTTTATAAGATTAATGCGGTTGTGGTAATCTAGGCTATTTTGATTGAAAAAATGACGTTCAAAAATTGCAGGATTTTTTTATGAAACAACCAACGGGTATAAAATTAAAGCAGACATTATGGCTATTTTCAATTATTACATTCTGTGCCGTATTTGTTAGCTGTGACGTTGGATTAAAAAATATAGTCGGAGATGAAAAAGGTTTCGTCATCAACTATAAAGGTCCTTCCGCACAAAAATGGATTCAAGTCAAAGACGCCGATGACAGGAGAAAGCTAGCCGACGATCGTCTCTCTATTTTGAATCTGGATATTTTAAAATATCCTTACACTGTCGAGAGTATGGTCGTTCATTCAAGATTTATGCTCAAAAGAAAGTTTGCAGGGATATCAGTCGTTCGTATAAATATTCCGCCAGAATTGAATCAACGCCTTTTAGAACAGAGCATTACGGAGTGCGAAGAGTTTACACAATCTGCCTGGTTTAACAAGACTGTTAGTTTTGCGGATATACAATATGTGCAATATACTGAGGGGAAAGAATTTTTTATCGCGGAGAGAAGCGATCGTGGTCTAAAAGATATTCTTGCACTGGTCGCACAATCTGATGGCGTTTATCTCTTTTCATTTTATGCTCCAAAAAATGATTTCGATGAAGAATATGGTAAAATATTTCGGTCAATGCTTACCTGGATATCTTTTGATAAAGCTCAGATAGAAAAAGCCTATGCAAAAACTGTAGCAGGATTTTTTACGGGAATTTGGCATGGCCTTTTTTGGCTGCTTCGCTGGTTCTACTCATTGGGTGAATACTATGATGTTTGGCCTGATCGTCATTCTGGTTTCGGTTATATAAGCGGCTTTACTATCGGCATTACCCTGGCAATTCTTTCTACGCTGCTAAATACCGGGAGCAGAACGCGTTCATAATTTGGCTACAGCGCCTAAGTTGCTGCCTAGATCAAAACCACAAAGATCAGCTCTACTTGGCACGAATATTATGCACGCCCGATCCAAGAAATTGAATTTCTCCTCACATTTTCTTATATTCCTGAAAAATTTTTTCTGATATCCAGGGCAAATCAGGACTTTGGTAAACGATATGAAATATCTGTTTTTATTGATTTCTCTGCCGGCTTTGAGTCTGGCGGAGTTCCAGACTCACGTTTACGCCCGTTTTCGCGCTGCCGATGAGCAAACCTGGCGCGATTATATTTATAATGCACAAACGGTCTCCAAAGACTCTGCCATTGATATTCGATTTTATCATCTCACTCTCGATGTGGCGGTGCACAAAAAGTATATTCAGGGGGATGTGCTCATTCGGTTTGATTCCCGCATCGATGATCTACAGCAGATCCGACTTGACCTGCAGCGTAATTTTCAAATCGACAGTTTGACCGGACATGCAACATCATTCAGTTTCGAAAAAGATGTATTGACTGTGACGCTTGACAAACCGTACAAGCGCGGCCAGTCAGCAGAGATAAGAATTTTTTATCAGGGTTTGCCGCCGCTTATCAACAACACCAAAGGACTTCGCTATGAGCGGCATGGACGCAATGAGCCGATCATCGCCAACCTGTCCACGCCGTACCTTGCGCATTACTGGTGGCCTTGCAAAGATGGCCCCGGAGACAAAGCCGATTCCGTCTATATTGATGTCACGATTCCGGATACGACGATCCAGGGTATCCCGCTTAAAGTGGTGTCGAATGGCAAATTGGCAAGGACTTGGAGCCACGAAAACAAAAAAACATTTTTTTGGCGTGAACGCTATCCCGTTGTGCCGTACTATGTGAACATTGCTATCTCCAACTATGTCTCGTTTGTGCACTGGTCCGGCGGCTGGCGCGGCAAGGGCACGCCAATTGAATATCATGTGTTCGAGAACACGTTTCCTGCGGCATTGAGTGGATTTGAAAACTTTGCGGACGTATTAAATTTTTTTGCTACCTGCTTTGGCGCCTATCCGTTCAAGAATGAAAAGTATGCCATGTGCGAGCTGGGCTTTTACAGCGCCATCGAAAAGCAGACCAATACTGTCATGGGCGGTATGACCGAGGAGTGGTTTGACGTCGCCGTACACGAATTGGCTCATATGTGGTTCGGGGATATGATTACCTGCGCATCCTGGCACCATGGTTGGCTCAATGAAGGATTTGCAACCTATGCCGAAGGGCTCTGGATTGAACATCTTTATGGTCATGACATGTACAAAAAATACATGCAATCCATTCGATATGTGGCCGGCGGTACAACATACCTGACAGATACTTCCAATCCATTCAACGTGTTTATTCCCATTATTTACGATAAAGGCGCCTGGGTGCTGCACATGCTGCGCGGCATTTTGGGCGACGAGATTTTTTTCAATACAATAAAAGCGTATGCTGGAGATAAAGAGTTTAGATTCGATCACGCAACGACAGAAGATTTTCGAGACGTCTGCGAACGTGTAAGCGGCCTCGACCTCGATAGCTTTTTTACGCAGTGGATTTACGACGAATATTACCCGATTTATCGCTATAATTATTGGCAGGACTCTGAAAGCACTCTCTGGAAAATACGCATCGATCAGGTGCAAAATGACAGGGGACGTCGACCTGTTTTTGAGATGCCAGTACAACTGCTCATCCAGTTTGCGGACGGCAGCGATACACTGTGCACAGTTTTGAATCAGCACATTTCTCAAATCTATTCTTTACCTTTTCATCAGGATATCATCAGCATAAAGCTTGATCCGGAGGACTGGATACTCTGTCAAAAGGGCGTCAACAGTTTTGTAAAGGCGAACCACCAACCACATCAAGTGCAGCTCTATCCAAACTATCCCAATCCGTTCAACAGCACGACAGCAATCAAATTTTATTGCCCGACTATGACGCTGGTAGAGGTGACGGTGCGAAATCTCCTGGGCCAACATGTCAAAACGTTGCTGCGTCGAATTGTTGAACCGGGTGAACAAAAGCTTCTCTGGGATGGACGAGATGAATATGGTGAAATGATGCCATCCGGTCTCTATTTGATTTCAATGCAAAGCCGGAATGATCACAAAATAGTGAAAGCGATTTTGTTAGAATAGCTTTTAAATAAAGGAGTGCAACATGAAACCCCTGTTTTTCGTGCTCTGTTGTGGACTGGTATTTTTCGGCTGTCAACGAGATTTGTCGGGCCCAAGTGTGATCGTTAACGATGTACAAATCACACTCTCGGAGGAATCATTTATCATTTATAATGGCACAGAATCAGAGCTACGCTTTTTTTTGGTGGAACAAGGGTCGCTGGCACTTGTCACCTGGGCGCCCTACTGTTTGCCCAAAGGACTCATTATCCCGCCAAAAAACAGCGTCACCGTTGAATTCGAGGCTATTTATGGCTACAAAAAGGATTGTCTGGTCGTATTTCACTGGTGGCCCTGCTACCAAGTCGACGGCAAACTGCAGCCGGGCGATATCCAATCAACGGTTCTATCAACGATCCCTGAATAGATATATTATTCCTTACGGCTAATCTGAAAAATTTACTCACATGACGACGCGTGTCCTTGTTAATTTCCGGCATGAGTTTGGAGTGCGCTCACTGTGTGAGCGCCGACGGTGAAACAGTCAATTTAGGGCCTCAGTGTAAATAATTGAAAAGAGTACCGTCCCAGTAGCATAAATTTAACTTGCACAAGAGAAATGCTTTCCTATATTAAAATCACTTGATATGGCCAGAATTTTTTGCTCAATAAAAACGTCGATATTACTTTGGAGAGAGATATGGAAAAAAAAATAACCTCGAGACGAACTTTTCTGCAAGCCTCAACTGCTGCAACATTTTCGTTTTTTTATATACCGAGCCGATTACTGGGACAGGATGCGCCCAGCAATAAACTGAATATCGCCGGAGTTGGTGTTGGTGGTATGGGAGCCGGTAATTTGCGAGCCTGTGAGGGGGAAAATATCATCGCCTTGTGCGACGTAGATAGCAGGTATGCCGCTGGCACATTTGCAAAATATCCGAACGCGCGAGTCTATAAAGACTATCGTGTGATGTTTGAAAAGGAGAAGGATATCGATGCGGTCGTCGTTGCGACGCCGGATCATACCCATGCGGTCATCACCATGGCGGCGATGCAATCAGGCAAGCATGTCTTTTGCCAAAAACCATTGACCCACACGGTGTATGAAGCGCGCAAAATCACCGAGGCAGCGCGTTATTATAAAGTGCAAACGCAAATGGGCAATCAAGGCCATTCTTCCGAACACATTCGTTTGTTGAAGGAATGGCTGGCGGATGGTGCCATCGGCCCGGTGCGTGAGGTACATGCGTGGACGGATCGTCCCGTCGGTGGCGATCCGTGGTCGACATTTGCCGTGCAGGCGCAACCAACCGATACCCCGCCGGTGCCGGACTTTCTGGACTGGGACTTGTGGCTTGGCCCGGTGCGCTATCGGCCGTATCACCCGGATTATCATCCGACCACATGGCGCGCCTGGCTGGATTTTGGCACCGGCGCCATGGGAGACATGGGCTGCCATATCCTTGATCCGGCTTTTTATGCCCTTGACCTGGTGGCGCCATCCATGGTGCAGGCAACATCAACACATTGGGAGCCGGAGGTGGCATCACAAACATTCCCGCGTGCCTCCATCGTTCGTTTGGAGTTTCCCGCTCGCGGCGAGCAGCCGCCGGTTAAATTGACCTGGTACGATGGCCGACTCATGCCGCCGATTCCTCCTGAGCTGGAACCCGGGCGAAAACTGCCCGCCAGCGGCGCGTTGCTTTTGGGCGACAAGGGCGTCATTCTGCATGGCTCGCACGGCGCCGGCGGGATGCGCATCGTTCCCGAAGAAAAAATGCAAGCCTATACCCCGCCACCCAGAACAATTCCGCGCGTCAACGATACGCACGAAGGCGACTGGATCCGCGCCTGCAAAGACGGCAAACCGGCCAGCTCAAAGTTCGATTACGGTGGCCCCCTTACCGAGATGGCACTGCTCGGCATGATTGCCATTCAAATCAAGGATCAACGCCTGCAGTGGGATGCCGAAAATCTGCGCTTCACCAACAATGAGCAGGCCAATGCCCTGCTGCATATCGACTATCGCGAAGGGTGGACATTGTAAAGTGTTGATCAATGTCGTTGTACTGTGCTGAAATCTTTGGGCGCTGCAACGTTTGGTGGCCACGGATTTTCACGGCGCGGCCAAAGGCCGCAACCAAAATGGTCCGCGGATGAAACGGATTATATAGCGCAGCCTTGTTGTAAAGTATTTGTATCAAAATCTTGCTAAAATAAAAGATGTCGCGGATTATCCGGATCAATATGATTTGAAAATGATTTCAAGTCCGTGCAATCCGCGGACATTGGTCCATGGATTACGCGGATCTTTTTGATGTGGATAACGGATAATGTCATTCATTTTAATCATTTTTAAGCTCCAGCGCCAAAACTTTCTCGAAGCAAAGCCGAAAAATCCGTGCTCATCCGTGTCTTCCCATACATTCATGTCGCCGGCTAAATTGAAAGGTAAAAAAATGACCAGATTTTTAACAATTTTAATGCGCACCGCGTGCTTTTTTCTGGCAATTATTTTCGTTTCTTGTACAAAAAACGCCACTGATTCGCCGGTGCAAAAGCATGGACAATTGCAGGTCATCGGCGCCAATTTATGTGACGATCGGGGTCATCCGGTGCAACTGCGCGGCATGAGCACGCACGGTCTGCAATGGTATGGCTGGCCACAATACATCACCCCCGAAGCATTGGACACGCTTTCCTACGCATGGAAAGCGGACATCCTGCGCCTCGCCATGTATCCCGACGAAGGCGGCTATAAAACAAATCCGCCATTTTTTCGCGCCATGCTCGATACACTTGTTGATGAAACCTTAAAAAGAGGTATGTATTGCCTCATCGATTGGCATATGCTGCATCCCGGCGATCCGTGGGACAATATTGAAGAGGCCAAAGCCTTTTTTAATTATGTGGCGAAAAAACACGGTGGCAAAAAATATGTGCTCTATGAAATTTGTAATGAACCCAATGGCGAAACAGCAACCTGGCCGCGCATAAAATCATATGCCGAGGAGGTGATACCGATCATTCGTTTGTATGATCCGGATGGCATCATCATCGTCGGTACACCGGCCTGGTCATCATTGGGAATTTCGGGTCCGCCAACGGGAGAAAAGATTTTAGCAGATCCCTTGACGGATGAATTCGCGCATAATCTGATGTATAGTTTTCATTTTTATGCGGCATCACACACGGATGACTATCGCGAAAAGTTTCCCCTTTTTGCGGAAAGACTGCCTATTTTCGTCACAGAATGGGGGTGTCAGGAATATACCGGCGATGGCGCCAACGATGTGCCCAACTCAACCGCCTGGCTCGATCTGCTCAATACATACAAAGTCAGTTGGTGCAATTGGAATTTTTCACCCGACCACCGATCCGGCGCGGTCTGGAAAGAAGGGACATTCCCGGCCGGTCCATTCGACGACAGCAATTTAAAAGAATCCGGCATCCTGGTGAAAAACTGGCTAAGACAAGGTCGCTAACGATGACACAATATAGATATCCATTTTTATCTATATAACTATCCAGCCTGATTTAAATTTGTGAATAATCCAGGCCAGCACATGATAAAGTTAGGCATAGATAATCTGATCTCCAACAAAAGCCGGCGAAACAGGCTCAAGGGTGCACGCCTCGCGTTGCTTGGCCACCCAGCTTCAGTCACCCGCTTTGGTCAACATACACTCGATGCTTTGATGCTGTGTGATGAATTGCACGTTGTCGCCGCCTTTGGCCCGCAGCATGGCATGCGCGGCGACAAGCAGGATAATATGATTGAATCCGAAGATTATATCGATCCCAAACATAATATTCCAGTCTTCAGCTTGTACGGGGAGCAGCGTTATCCCACGGATGCCCAGTTAGCTACTTTTGATGTGCTGTTGGTTGATTTGCAGGATATTGGCACGCGGATTTACACTTTTGTGACGACATTCGCTTATATGCTGGACGCCTGTGCGACACATCGTAAAGCTGTTTGGTTGCTGGATCGACCCAATCCCGCCGGCCGCCCCATCGAAGGAACCATCCTTGAGCCCGGCTGGGAGAGTTACGTCGGTGTTGCGCCGATGATTATGCGGCATGGCATGACCCTGGGTGAATTCGCCCGCTGGTATGTCAACCTCAAAAAACTGCACGTTGATTTGCACGTGATTCGCATGTCGGACTATAATCCGCACGCTGCTCCGGGACATGGCTGGCCACTGCACGAAATTTCATGGATCAATCCCAGTCCCAATGCCGCGAATGTCAACATGGCGAGATGTTTTCCCGGTACTGTGCTCTTTGAGGGCACCACCCTCTCCGAAGGCCGCGGCACAACAAGAGCGCTGGAGAAAACAGGAGCGCCGGATATTAACTTTGATCGTCTGCTCGTTCGAATGTACGCGATGAAACCCGAGTGGCTGAGAGGCTGTCTGATTCGGCATTGCTTTTTTGAGCCCACATTTCACAAACACGCCGGCTGTTTGTGCGCCGGACTACAGATTCATACGGATAACGCGGCCTATCAGCATCAAAAGTTCAAACCCTATCGAATCGCCGCGCTCATCTTAAAATGTATTCGTTTGGAGTATCCCGACTATAACCTTTGGCGTCACTTTGTCTACGAATACGAAACCAAACGCCTGGCGATTGATCTGCTCAGCGGTGGTACGTTCTTGCGCGAATGGGTGGATGATCCCAGATCAACTCCCGATGATCTTGAGGAACGACTTGAAGTTGATGAAAAAGCATGGCTTGACTATCGGGAGCCATTTATACTCTATTGATATTGTTTTGATACTAAAATGAGATTCTTATGAAAACCGTACTGCGCTTTATCCTCCTCTGGCTTTTAGGGCTTGTGCTCATCATGTTCTTTATTATCCCCAACACTTCGTGGTATCATGAAGCTAATCAGGCATTTGATCAAGTGATTGCCGAGAAGCAAATTGACATTCCATCTCCGTCGCAGCACCCTTTTTATCGCAACGGCTTTGTCGTAGGTTTTATTGTGGGCAAATATCCGTTGTCTGTTTTGGGCGCACTGGTTTTGCATACGCTTTTTGTCGTACTTGTTCTGGTACTCTTGCACTGGCTGACTAAGAACAAGTCCAAAAACATATTGCTGCAAGATCCGCTGGACTCGGTCAAAAACGTACTCTCCAATTTGCTATTATTCACTTTTGGCATTTTTAATCGTCGCGCTGCGAACCAGTTACGTTTTTTCTTCGACCTGCCGATAGCATCCCGGATCATCGGATTGTTAGCCTATTCGTTCATCTTTGCGGCACTGGCTCTCAGCTACCGAATCCCCGACCTGCCATACGCCGCTCGCTTCCGTTGGCTCATTTATGTGCAGGTACTCATTCCTGTAGTTCTTGTTTTTCTCACCTTTTTTCTCGTGCCGTTTCGCAAGAATTTTCAGCGTCGATTATTTTGGCTGTCGCTTTCTGGCGCTGTGATTGTGTTGGCGGCAAGTTCGCTGATTGGTTTTCAAATGGCTCAGGCTCAATTAACTGAAAATCAATTGATAAAGTTTGATTTTGCTTTTTTTGATACCAACGTTCTTTTGGTTAATTTGCTGGTTGTTCTGGCTTTTTCATTTTACATTGAGATCATCAAGCAGGTCTCCACAAATAAATCGCGCATAGAGGCGGAGATGTCGCTGGCGCACAGCATACAAAACGAGCTGCTGCCTGTTTTACAGATCAAAAATAGCCATTTTCATTTATATGGCAAAACGGAAGCTGCCAATGAAGTTGGAGGTGACTATTGTGACGCTGTTCAACTGCAGGATGGCCGATTCGCCGTGGCCGTTGGTGATGTTTCCGGGCATAACGTCGCGGCCGGCGTTTTGATGGGTATGCTCAAAGTCGCTTTTCGCACCGAGCTTAACTATTTGAACGATCCACGGCAGCTCGTTGTCTCGTTGAATCGCACGATCTACGAACATAAAAACAAATCCATGTTTATCAGCTTTCTTTTTGCTCTTATCGATCCAGCGAAAAAATCGATGATCCTCATCAACTGCGGTCATCCGCCGCTGCTGCACTTTTCCACAGCAGAAAATACCATCAACGAATATCGCACCGGCGACATCGCGCTTGGTTTGCAACAGAATAGTCAATTCCAGGCGCGAACGATTTCATTTTCGTCTGGTGACATTTTTTTATTTATGAGTGATGGATTGTGCGAAACGTTGAACATGCGCGGGGAAGAATTGGGAGTAAAAACTGTACGCGATCTTGTCGTACAACACCACACAGCGTCGCCGCAGGAGCTGTATCAAATCCTGGTCGCCGCTTCGACAAAATTCCGAGGCCCCATACCGCAACGGGATGATCTGACGATGATTATTGTCAAGATGAATTAGTTCAGTTCGCCCGGCGATACAATCGCTGGACAAGCTTTGTAGACAGCGAGCAATGCCGCTCGGTCGTTTTACACCCGAGACAGTCTCACTGCTTGACGAGCCTTATCTCCGGTCGTGCCGGACCGTTGTACGGCTCGGCGCCGCAAGTGCCCGTCAATTCGGGAACGGAAATCAATTCTGAATCCGTTACCGTCGGAGCTTTGATGAATCCGTGGTAGCGTCCCATCCAATAATCGCGTAAAAAACCGGTTGGTTCAATGACACGTCGACCGCCGGAGCCGCCATCGTAGGGCAGCGCATTGCGGCTGCCGCGTTTTACGGCAGTTTCGCGCGGCGACATGGCTTTGCTGCCGCCACCGTAGGGTACATAGCCGGGCTCGGGAAATAAATCATCACGGTGTGAATTTTGATAGCTGTATTCAATACAATCCAGCGGCCATTCCCGCAAATGTTGCACCGCTTCTTTTACCTCGCAGTCATTGCCAGTGATGGCGCCGTAAGAAAAATTGAACCACGGAATATGCTCCATCCGTTTGAGTGCCCAGGTGCGTTCCAGGCTGCGCAGATAAATCGAACGCAGATAAGAGTCTTCAACATAACGGAAAAGCGTATAATAGCAGCGTTGCGCCAGGTTATCGTCCCAGGGCGCGATATCCTCGGGCGGGAAGGTGATTTTTTGCCGCACCGTATAGTGGTGATAGCCCCACTCCAGCACCTGCTGCAATCCCTGCTGATATTTTTTATCACCACTCACCGCAAAAGCCGTCAGCATATAGGTTTGCGCCTGCATACCATTCAAGCCGCGCGCGACATAACCGTATGGCCGCAGCAGATAGTCCGGGTCCCAGCGCCCCCAGCGCGTGGGCTGGCCGTTCATGTCACGCAAAACCCAGCCATTATCAATGATGTGTGAAGCGATATTCGTCAGGTGCTGTTTTGCCAGCTCTTTTTCTTCGCCCTCGGCGACCAGATCGTGAAACAGGGATACTGCGTAGAAATGCGCATCAACCTCATCACTGGAAGTGTCGCCTTTCCAATACCATTTGCCATCCTCTGTGGGATACCATTTGGCCGGCAAGCCACCGGAGCCGTGCCGCGCCATTTTGTCTTTGTCACCGGTCGTGGACCAAATCGCGCGCGCAATAAAGCCGTCTTTGGGAGTGATTTGATCCAGCCACACCATGGCATTGAAGGCATTTACAGCTTCTTCGCGTGCGTGCTTGTCGCCGGTGACAGCGTATTTATAGCACATGGCCGCCAAATAGGGTGCCGTATGGCCGCCATCATTATCGCTGATCTCGCGAATCCATTCGCCCGTCTCTCCGCTGCGATACAGCGTATGAATAAAGCCGAGGCGTTTATGCCCGCATGCCTCAAGATGGCGCTCGTAATAGGCTGCCTTTTTAGCCAGAGTGTAAGGTTCATAATGAATGAAGCCAACGCCGCTGTTTGTGGCAATGGCGACAGTTTTGTCATTTACCGCAATATCATGGACGTGCGCTCCCGGCAGCCAAAGGTCCGGACCAAAATAATGCCAATCATTGTCGAGCAAACGAATGACACCGCTGGTGCTGCCGATCCACAGGTCGTGAGCAAAACCGGCTGCCAGGCACGTGGTCTCTTCGCTCGGCAAACCATCCGCGCCTTTTAGCGTCGTCATAGCAGCGCCGCGCAAGACCGCCAGCCCTTTCGGCGTTGATAAAAAAAGCCGACTGCCGAGTGCGAGCATATCATGCGTCACCGGTGATGGCAGCTCGCCCCAATCCATAACATATTCATTGACCACTGGACCATCCAGCAAAACAAGCTGACCGGGGCGCAGAATATAGAGCGTGCCGCTATAAGAGACGATACGATGAATCGGACCGAGCCGCACCGGGTCCGCCAAAACCTGAGATCCATCCGCCATCACCACCGTAACATCGCTTGACCGGTAGCCGTCCGGCGGCTTTATATTGACAAATTGATCGTCCCGCCACACGAAAAGATCTTCGCGCGTCGCAGCATACAACTGGTCGTTAAATATACAAAGATCGACAACAGCTTGATCGAGGATATTGCTCCAGATGCTCTTTTCTAATCTATACAAACCTGATTCTGTCAGTGCCCAGAGCATTTTATCCATATTTAAAAGCCGCTGTACAGCATTCGGCGTATTTAATAACGGCGAAAAAGAGTCTCCATCGCGCCTGAAAATTTCACCCAGCATCACCGCGTACAACTGGTTGTCATAATAAGCGACCGATGTCACCGGAGCATCGGTCGCAATCTTTTGCGACACCTCTTGTAGATAAACCTCATCTTCGGCGGGCAACCAGAGTGACGTTTGCACCTTGAAAAGGTCTTCTCCCAAAAGAAGCGAAACAGCGCTCCAGCATATAAAAAATAGCATGGATAAAAGAAAAAGCAGTCTCTTCATCTCACATTCCCTCATTGAGCATCATTTATAATAAATAGCGCCATACGACAAAGCCAACTATCAGGACGATAAGAATCACCCACCAATATTTTTTCAGCCATGCCCACAGACCGCCGGGGACGACGGGTTCAGATGGGGGGAGCGGTTCGGTATTGGCGGCAAAAACTGGTCGATTTTTATTGGCATCCGAACCCTCGAGTTGTGGCGTTTGCGGATAATCATCGGATGGCAGGTGCTGACGCAGTTTTTCATAGAACTCGTTATAGGTTTGCCCCGCGCGCATCTCCGATACGGCGTATGCCGTCATGGCACCGTTCCAGCGACCATTTATTTCGGCATCATAGCTGTATTCAGAGTCTGTGCAGCCGGATATGAGAAGCTCAAGCATATCTGCGTCCTCGAGGAATTTTTTCTTCAAGGTTGCGGCCAGCGGGATATCCTCTGTTTTTACATATCTCGGCTTTGCCGTATCCGATATCAACGCCCGCGTGACCGTGCCGGAAAAGCAACTGTCCGAAACAATCGTGATGTGCACGCCCGGATCGGCTTTTTGTAAAATAGTTCGCAGCTCATCGTCCAGTACCGTGCCATCGCGAAGGACCAATGCTTCATCGTAGCCATCGATTTCATCCCCGCTTCGGTCGGCGACCGACGTGCCATGTCCAGAGTAGGTAAAGACTATTTCATCACCCGCTTTTGCCGAGGTGATCAGATGATCAAATGTGCTCAAAACAGTGCTTTTGGTGGCTTGAGCATCAAAAACCTTGTCGACCTCAAATCCCGCATACTCGAGTATTGTCCCCCAATCATTGGCATCATTCACACAGCCTTTCAAGTCATTGACAAAGCCGGCATAGTCGTTGATGCCTACACACAATGCTTTTTTCATAACATTATCCTCCAGTTATTGTTTTTGTATATGTTTTGATGCAAACTCAAAGAATGTCGGCCAATCCGGCGCATCTGTATGGCCACCATCATAATTGTTCCACGATCCAAAACAGGAACGCGTGACTGTATGCCGAGCTTCGTCCGTCCAGTTACCATCTGGATTTGTTTCGTTTGCGGGCTGGGCATTCGGCGGTGTTTTCAGATCTGACATCTTGGATGGCAGATATGGAAAAGAAACGCCAAACTGCAACGTCATTTGATCGTAACTTATTTTGCAGCCAACTGGAATGTACAAAAGCAGAACGTAAAGTGCTCCAAATTTTTTAAGCTTAAAACCACTGAGCAGCTTGGCGCGGCTTATGGCCGCAACCAAATTACAAGCCACGGATGCACACGGATGAGCACGGATTTTTGCTTTGGTTTTGCTTCGAGAAAACTTTGAGACAGGAGGTTAAAAAGACTAAAATGAATGATATGATCTGTGTTTCATCCGTGAAAATCCGTGGCTTTTAAACTTTGCTGAAAAAACACAATGTTCCAGATTTGTAGTACAGTCTGTTGCTGCAATTTTATAGACACATTCTCATCTTGTAAAACGCAGGCGCGACACCTTTCTCTATAATTATCAAGTTGAAAAGAAAACAGAGTTTGCGTATTTTATACAAATTTTCAGGAGAATGAATGACTTTTTATGATCGACTGAAAGGCGGTTTAATATTATTTGATGGTGCCATGGGCACCCAGGTACATGCACTGGAACCGACTGAGGAGGAGTGGGCTGGCTGCAATGGCTGTCCGGAAGTGCTCAATCTGACGGTACCGGCCAAAGTCCGGCAAATCCACGAACGTTATTTTGCCGCCGGTGCCGATGTTGTGGAAACCAACACCTTTGGTGGCAGCAAAATTGTTTTAGCCGAATTCGATTTGGCCGACCGTGCCGTTGAAATCAGTCGCATTGCGGCGCAGTTAGCCCGCCAGGCCGCGGAGAAATTCAGCACACCGGAAAAACCGCGATTCGCTGCCGGCTCCATCGGGCCAGGCACCAAACTGATCACCCTGGGTCAAACCGATTTTGATACCATGTATGAATCGTATGCCCTGAACGCACGCGGCCTGCTGCAGGGCGGTGTTGATGTGTTCGTCATCGAAACCTGCCAGGATTTATTGCAGATAAAAGCCGCGCTTTTAGCCGTTGACGATGAAATGGCAAAAGCTCGCGTCAAGATTCCCAAAGCGGTTTCGATCACCATCGAAACAACGGGCACCATGCTTGTCGGCAGCGATGTCAGTGCGGCATTGGCGACATTGGAGCCCTTTGATATTGATATTTTAGGCATGAATTGCGCCACCGGACCCGAAGCCATGCGCCCCTACATCAAACAGATTTGTCAAACATTTGATGGTCCGGTTCTCGTGCAGCCAAACGCCGGGCTGCCACAAAATGTCGACGGGGAGATGATTTATACGCTAAAAATTAGCGAATATGTCGAGGTGCTCACCAGTTTTATTGAAGAATACGGTGTCCACATTGTCGGCGGCTGTTGCGGCACCACGCCGGAATTCATCCGGGCCATGGCGCAGCAAGTGCCCACGTTGAAACCGGCAGAACGTCGCCCACAACACAAACCGCAGCTCGCTTCCCTTTTTAGCGCTGTTGATATGCACCAGGATCCGGCGCCATTTTACATCGGCGAACGCTCGAATACCAACGGCTCGAAACAATTCCGCGACTATTTGTTAGCCGAGGATTGGGACGGCATCGTTGATATGTCGAGGCAGCAAGAGCTGACCGGCGCGCATGGCCTCGATCTTTGTCTTGCTTATACGGGGCGGGATGAAGTACGTGATATGTGTGAGGCTGTCGTTCGCATCAACAAGCAGGTCAATCTGCCAATTTTTATTGATTCGACAGATGTCAACGTTTTAGAACAGACGCTCAAGCTCATTGGCGGGCGCGCGGTCATCAATTCGATTAACCTGGAAGACGGTGAGGAGCGAGCCCACAAGATATGCCGATTAGCCAAACGATTTGGCGCCGCCATGATCGCCTTGACTATCGACGAGCACGGTATGGCAAAAACCGTTGCGCGCAAAGTCGACATTGCCAAAAGATTATATGATATTGTCGTCACCCAATATGGTCTGCGACCGCAGGATTTGATTTACGACACCCTCACCTTCACTCTTGGCAGTGGCGATGAGACGATGAAAGATGCCGGCAGAAATACCCTCGAGGGCATTCGGCAGGTCAAAGCGGTCTTGCCTGGTGTCTATACAGTTTTGGGTATCTCGAACATCTCTTTTGGGCTGGCAGCATATTCGCGCGAAATTCTGAATTCCGTGTTTTTGCATGAGGCGATCAAAGCGGGACTCGATGCAGCTATTGTCAATGTTAAAAAAATTATGCCGCTGCATCGGATTGATCAGAGAGATATCGATATGTGCCTCGATCTCATTTACAATCGCGGGGATAATGCGCTGTTCAGTTTTATTCAGCATTTTGACGCGAATGCCGGGACTGCGCAGGAAGAGGAAACCGATGATCTCTCGTTGCCTCTGGATGAAAAGATCAAACAGCGTGTCATCAATGGCAACCGCTCCGGCCTGCAGGAGATATTGCTCCAGGCACTGCGAGAGACGAGGGCGATCGACATCATCAACAAGTGGCTGATTCCGGCGATGAAGGTCGTAGGCGATCTTTTCGGTGCCGGCAAGATGCAGTTGCCGTTCGTCCTGCAATCCGCCGAAGTGATGAAATTTGCCGTTCGTGTGCTGGAGCCGTACATGGAAAAAGCCGACACGCAAGCGCAAACCAGCCTGGTGCTTGCCACAGTGCGCGGCGATGTGCACGACATTGGCAAAAATCTCGTCGATATTATTCTCAGCAACAACGGCTACAAGGTTTACAATCTCGGCATCAAATGCGAGATCGATACCATGCTGAAAAAAGTGAAGGAAGTAAACGCCGACGCCCTCGGGATGAGCGGCTTGTTGGTGAAATCGACAGTTGTCATGAAGGAGAACCTGGAGGTCATGCGCCAGCGCGGCGTACATATCCCGGTCCTGCTCGGTGGCGCGGCGCTCACGCGCAGCTATGTGAAGGACGTCTGCGCCAAAATCATGCACAGCCCGGTGATCTATTGTGCCGATGCGTTCGAGGGGCTGAATATGATGTCCTTGATCAAGGATAATAAATTGGCCGATTATCTGAAAATCGAGACGGTAAAAAAACCTCGATTACCCGCGACAAAACCTAGCACCACTGTATCGTTTCCCGAGTTGACCTTTGAGCACAATATCCCCAATCCGCCATTTTGGGGAACTAAAGTGGTGCGAGATATTGACCTGGACACGGTTTATTCGTATCTTACCGAGGCAGCGTTGTTCCGTGGTCGTTGGGGTTATCGGCGCGGAGAGTTGTCGCGCGAGGCCTATCAGGAGCTCATCGATAATACCGTGCGTCCGCAATTCGAAGCGCTGAAACAGCGCTGCAAGGAAGAAAAGCTGTTGATGCCGGCGGTAGTATACGGCTATTTTCCGTGCAATCGCGCCGGCGAAACGGTGATCATTTTTGATCCGAAAACGGACGAGGAAGTGCTGCGCTTGTCCTTCCCGCGACAGCAAAAGGAGCCGTTCCGCTGCATTGCGGATTTCTTTTTACCGCTTGATTCCACTGTACGCGATATCATCGTCTTGCAGGTTGCGACGGTTGGTCAGCGCGCCGCGGATGAGGCACAGCGCCTGTATGCAGCCGATGCCTACAAAGACTATCTGCTGTTTCACGGCCTCAGTGTCGAGACAGCCGAGGCTCTGGCCGAGTATTGGCATCAAGTGATTCGCCGGGAATTGGACATCACCGAACAGGATGGCGCCGGCATCGAGGACTTTGTCGTGCAAAAATATCGCGGCTCCCGCTATTCGTTCGGCTATCCGGCTTGCCCGGACTTGTATGGCAACCGGCAAATTGTTGAGCTGTTGCAGCCCGAGCGCATCGGCGTCTCCATCACCGAAGAAGACCAGATGACGCCGGAACAGACGACGAGCGCGTTTATCGTGCATCATCCGCAGGCGAAATACTTTACCCTGGAGTAGCAGCAAAAGAAATGGGAGAGAGAAGAAGGGAAAAAGGAAATGGGCTGGTGCTATCCCCGTTCTCCCTTGTTCCCTGTTCCCTTTTCCCTTCATCCCGTAAAACGAAAGGACTCTTTATGGAAAAGTACATTTGTTCAAACTGTGGTTATGTATATGATCCCGAGATTGGCGATCCTGAGAACGGCATCAAACCCGGCACGCCATTTGAAGATTTGCCCGATGATTGGCATTGTCCAGTGTGTTATGTCGGCAAGGATCGTTTTGACGAGCTATGAGCAGGTTCTCTCCGAAAAAATGGCTTCTCATCGCCGCCGGTTGTTTGGCACTTGGGCTTGGGGTGCTCGGCATCTTTTTACCATTGCTGCCGACGACGGTTTTTTTATTAATCGCTGCCGCTTGTTTTGCCCGCAGCTCCGAACGCCTCTATCAGTGGCTTTTAAATCATCGATGGTTTGGTCCAATCATCCGGAACTGGCGCGAGCATAAAGCCATCTCCCTGCGCGGTAAAATTTTTATGTTGATTCTGCTGTGGCTCACCCTCGGATGTTCAGCTTTTTGTGCTGTTGATCTCATTGCCATTCGTTTTCTGCTCCTGCTCGTTGGTTTGGGTGTGACGTTCTTTATTTTAAGCACAAAGACCATGTCGCCCGATTTATTGGCCGAGCAAAAATAAATGTAACGCGCATGCGAGTATCGCGGACAAGACTATTTTTCATCCGGGGATTCGTTTCCCCGGATTTTTTACGATATTCAGCGCCCGCGACGCTGCGTAGACTATTCTTCCAGTTCCTGGAACTCGCCGACCTGTTTTACAAAAATCCAGATGAACAGCATCCCCAACGCCGTATGTGCAGACATTGTGTACCACACATATTCGGGATGCTGGATGCTTTCAAAATAGCCATATAGCGAACCATACGTGATGCCGCTCAGCGCGCCGCCGAGTCCGATGGCTAAAAAATTTGTCCCCATGTACAATGAACGAGGACCAATGGCAAGCAACGATTGCACATTCAAGCGTCAAACCTAGTCGATCATAAATCTTTTCCCCGGATCACTCCCCATGACAAACTCCAGTGTGCCGCCATCCAGCATGGCCTTGTGCTCGATATATCCCTTGTCATATTCCTGCCCGTTCAACTTTACCGATTGGATATAGATGTTTTTTTCAGCCAGACCGGTTGTTTTGACTGTGAAAACTTTTCCGCTCGGCATGGCTATCTCCACCCGTTCAAATTGTGGCGTGCCGAACACATACCGGCCATCTGCCGGATTCACCGGATAAAAGCCGATGGCGCTAAAAATGTACCAGGCGGACATTTGCCCCATGTCCTCATTGCCGCACAGCCCGTCCGGCTGATTGGTGTAAAGGGTGGTCATAATTTCGTTCAACCGCTGCTGCGATTTCCACGGCTGGCCGGCAAAAGTGTACAGGTAAGCCGTATGGTGACTCGGTTCATTGCCGTGCGCATATTCGCCGATGAGCCCGGTGATGTCAATGGGTTTGCCCTCCGAAGAGGACGTTTCAGTACCAAAGAGTTGATCCAGCTTGTCGACAAATGCCTCATCCCCTCCGAGCAGTTCGATCAATCCTGCAACATCATGCGGCACAAACCACATGTATTGCCAGGCGTTACCCTCGATAAAATCCGATGGGCCATAGGATGCAAAAGTTGGATCAAACGGTTCGACAAAAAAGCCGTCGGCTCTGCGGCCACGCATAAAACCGGAATTCGGCTCAAACACGTTACGAAAGGCCTGGCTGCGTTGTTTAAAGTAAACATAGTCCTCTTGCTTGCCGAGCGCGTGCGCCATTTGCGCAAGGCACCAGTCGTCAAAGGCATATTCCAGCGTTTTGGAAACGGATTTGTTCTCCAAATCCGCGGGAATATAGCCGTATTCTTTTAAAAACTTGATGCCAAAATCGTCCTGCATCGCGCTGGTTTTCATCGCTTGGTACGCTTTATCCACATTAAATCCGCGGAAACCTTTGAAATAGGCATCCACAATAACCGGCACGGCGTGATAACCGATCTTACAATTGGTCTCGCTGTTACACAGCGGCCAAACCGGCAGCAGACCGTATTCATCATATTGCGCCAATGCCGAGTTGACGAGATCGGTCACCAACTGCGGAGCAAGTATGGTGTACAGGGGATTGGCGGCGCGGAAGGTATCCCACAAAGACAAGCCGGTGAGATTGGTGAAGCCATCGGCTGTATGAATTTTTTTATCAAAGCCGCAATAGCGTCTATCCACATCCATATAGGTGAATGGCGCGATACAGGCGTGATACATGGCCGTGTAAAAAGTTTCCTTCAAGGCGCGGTCGTTTGAGGTCACCTGAACCTTGTCCAGCATGTTGCGCCATTCCCCTTCAGCATCAGCCCGCACCGCATCAAAGTCCCACTTCGGGATTTCGGCATCCACATTTTTCAGCGCACCGTTTACATCAACAGCGGAAAGACCGACTTTGACGAGAAGCTGCTTGTTCGTTTTCACCGGAATGGTCAGCGCGACTTTGACATGGGTGCTCTGGATTTCATCCGCGTCGCTATAAATTTTGCCATCGGCCCACAAAACCGATTCTTTTATTGGCTGGGACAATCGTGCAGCAAAAAAGACCTCGTGCTCCACCCAGTACAATTCATCACCGACACCCCAGCCGCGGGATTTATGCGAACCGACGACCAGCGTATCATTGACAATTTTGAGGTAACAGTGTGAAATGCTGTCAGTCTTTTGACTGTGCGCCAGATCGATAACAAGATCGATGTTTTCGGCGTTGTGTGCCGTGTAACGATGAAAGCCGGCGCGCCGGCTGGTCGTCAGCTCGGCGTTGATCGCGTAATCATCCAGCACCACAGCATAGTATCCGGCTTGCGCTGTTTCTGTTTCGTGCGAAAACCGCGAGCGGTAGCCGGCGTCGGGATTTTCCTTGGAACCGGCGTCGAACTGAATTCCGCCGGTGGTCGGCATGAGCAAAATATCCAGGAGCTCGGGTCGACCCGTACCGCTGAGATGCGTGTGGCTGAAACCGATGATCGAGCTGTCGGAATAGTGATAGCCGGAACACCAGTCCCACCCCTCGGTGCCGGTATCCGGACTGAGCTGCACCATGCCGAAAGGACGTGTCGCGCCCGGAAACGTATGACCGTGCGCATCGGTGCCGATTTTGGGATTGATAAAATTCACAAGCTGATCCTCCTGTTTGGGGGACGTACATGCGGTCATGATGATCAGGATACATAGCAGACCTAAACAAACTTTCATAATAAGCCTCTTGTATAACATTTTTAAGCAGGACTTAACTATAGATTCTTATTTAAATTTTCATAAATCACAAATACCAAATTACAAACAAGCAACAAATTCCAATGTTCTAAAATTACAAACAGTCATTTTAAATGTTCTGAAAAATAGGCAGATCGATTTCTGTGATGTTTGGGATTTAAACTTAGCCTGAAAAATTCGTTCACACAAAGACACGAAGCCACAAAGACTGTTTTTATTGGACTTGTTGAATGTTTACAAAATGCTTGAA
>JAFGKD010000032.1 GCA_016928775.1 Candidatus Zhuqueibacterota bacterium
TGCTTATGTCAAAGAACAAAAACCTGATCTGTCGTGGATATGTGCATAGATTATTTAGTGATGCTTTTTACCCTGTGATCGGTTACTATCAGATCGTCAACGTGTTCCGGAATAACGATATTGACCGCATGCGTGACACATTGTGGACTCCGGAGGGCGACATAGAAAAAATCGCCTACCCATGGTACGAACCGGAAATCCTGGATGATTCAACGACTTATTCCAATATCTATCGCAAGAAACCGCAGGAATTGTCTGCCTACATCCAGGACAAAATGGAATTTAATGACTTTGTCATCAACCTCGGCGTCCGTTACGACCGCTTTGATCCGAAAACAATTTATCCATCTAACTTAAGGAATCCGGGAAACAAGCTTTTGTACGAAGAAAATCCGGAGCGGATGTCCGATTATCCCGGAGCGGATATCAAGGATCAAATCAGCCCTCGTTTTGGCCTCGCCTACACGCTCAGCGACCAGGCCAAGATGCACTTTAGCTATGGTCACTTTTTCCAGATGCCTGATGCCTACGCGCTGTATACGAACCATAATTTTATCATTCCAGAAGCAAACTTTGCCACCACCCTTGGCAATCCGCAACTTGAGCCGGAAAAATCGGTCAAGTATGAAGTCGGACTGTGGCAAGAGCTTTTCAAAGGTGTCGGATTGAATGTGGCGCTGTATTACGCGGATGTTTACAATCTGCTCAGCACAGCTATTATCACCACCTACGATGATGTCCGCTATGGTCTTTATACCAATAAAGATTACGGAAATCGCAAGGGATTGGAAGTCAGCTTGGAAGCAAACTTGAAGCAATTCTACGCCGCCATCAACTATACGCTGCAATATACGCGCGGCAACGCCGACAATCCGACGCAAACCTTCACGCGCGCCGGACAAAGCATGGACCCCATTGCGCGGCTCATTCCACTCTCGTGGGATCAGCGGCATACGCTCAACGCAACGGTCGGATATCAGTCCAGAAAATATGGCGCAACTCTCACCGGCTATTATAACTCGGGCACCACATTTAGCTGGACCCCCCTCACCGATAGTCGTTTGGCGCTCGTCAATTTGTATCCCAACAATTCCTACAAACCAGCCAATTTTTCGGTCGATTTTAATGGCCATTATGATATTCCGCTACGCGACAATTACCGAATCAGGCTCTCGATGCTGATTTATAATTTGTTCGATGCAAAGAACGAACTGGGTGTCGACAGTACAACCGGCCGCGCCAATCAACAGATCATCCGCGAAACCGATCTGCTGCTACACCGCAGTGATTTTAACAGCTATTATGATCGCATCACCAATCCGGCAAATATCAGCGCGCCGCGCGAAATCAAATTAACATTGGGCTTTTATTTTTAATCATTTTGATGCATTGACCATTAGCCAAAGAGGATAAAACATGTTTAAAATAAAATTATCAACCAATGCACAACTGTTTTTGCTGATTGTCGGCTATTTTCTAACCGGCATCTGCTTTGGGCAGTTCAGCAAAAAATATGAAGGGCCGGACGATCCCGCCGGAGACCAGGCGGCGGTTCGAAGTGCACCATTGCAGGGCAACCGCATGTATTTTTTATTGAATAACAATTCTTCCATCTGCGATACCGGCCATGGCCAGGCCATCTGGAACAAATGGCCGGACATTTACACCGGTTTTACCATGATGCATGGCGTCAACGCAATGTTGGCGTCGCGCAGCTATGTTGCCGGAGATTCAACGATTATCGATGACTGGAACGACATTCAATCGCGCGACGACTTGACCATTCTGTACCGGGCGCAGCACGGTTGGCGGGGACGTAATGACAACGATCCCACCGGCACTCTCGAGTGGGGCTTTAAGCCGATCCTCACCTATATGAATCCATTAGCCGAGACTATGGCCATGAGCAACAATCCGGACTCCTGGCCGGTGAACGGCTGGCCGGCGACAGCCGATGAACTAAAATGGCCGGGCGAGTGGGATGGTCGCTTTGGCCGCGGCGTTATTTACGCCGATTTGGAAGCTTATTTTGTCTTGAACGACGCGCAGGATCAGGAGTATCTTGGCGAAGAGGATTCGGTCAAATATTATCCGCGTCCCGGTGTCAAAATTGGCGATAAAAATCCCAACGTGACAATTCAAAAGGGACTGCCCTGGGGCGGACTCGGTTTGCGTCTCGCGGTGCGCGTTTTCCAATGGAATAATCCACAGGCGCGCGATGCTGTGTTCGTCGAGTATACCGCCGCCAATATCTCCAATTATGACATTCCTGAAATGGCGTTCGGATATTATCTGCATCCCTGGATCGGTCAGGATCATGGCATGACTGGCGATGACTATCTTTTCTTTGACAAACAGGTCGATATGTCGTACAACTGGGATCGAGATGGCGTGGGTGAAGGCGCTCTGCCCACCGGGGCCTTTGGCATGGCCTACCTAGAAAGTCCGGCCAATGCCACCGACAATATCGATAATGATGACGACGGTCTGGTCGATGAACAACGCGACAACCAGGCCGGAAACCTGATTGGCCCCTATGACGGCATTCAAGACCTGAACAAGTTTCTCACCTTTTACAACTATACCGAGGATATGTTGCACGAACATTATGCCGGCGATGAAGACCAGGACTGGCAGGACGGCAACGATGCCAACCGCAACGGCAAATACGATCCCGGTGAAGATCCGGGGGATGATGTCGGACTTGATGGCGTCGGGCCGGGTGAGCTAAACTATTATGGCCCTGATGAGGGTGAGTGCAATCACAAACCTGATTTCAGGGAAGGCGAGGGATGTGAACCCAATTTTGCCTTCACTGATGTCTCGGAATCCGACATGCTCGGCTTGACCTCTTTTCATACCTATGACCATGAATCCGAACCGCGCATCCACACGGATGACAAACGCGTGTGGGAATATTTTTCGGACTCGAGCTACGATCCCTTTCAGGATGCACCCGGCTCCTGGGTGAACCTGTTTGCGACCGGCGTTTTCCCGTTGTACCAGGGTCGCACCGAGCGTATCTCCATGGGACTGGTTGCTTCCTATGATCCTCTCGAAGGACTCAATTCCCCGGAGCACACCGCACCGTCACTGTATCGTAAAAAAGAGGTGATTCAAATCATTTATGAAAACGACTATCGTTTTGCCATGCCACCGAAAATGCCGACCCTCAAAGCGTCTACCGGCGACGGCAAGGTGGTTCTCACCTGGGATGATGCGGCAGAGCTCTATACTCGCGAGCCGCTGCTCAAAAACGCCAATGACTTTGAGGGCTACAAGCTCTACAAAGCCACTGACAAAAATCTGATCGATGCGGAAATCATCACTGATGGTTACGGTACCCGGTTATACAAACGCCCGATCTATCAATGCGATCTGATCAACGATATCAACGGCTTTGCCGATTTTGGCCTGGTGGATGGCGCAGCCTTTTATCTCGGTGTGGACAATGGTGTCCAGCACTATTTTGTCGATACGGACGTGGAAAATGGTAAAACCTATTATTACGCTGTGGTTGCGTATGACCGGGGCATCCCGGAGCTCGGTAATGGTGTGACGCCATCTGAAAACAACATTGTCATCGAACTGGACGAAGCCGAAGAAGTTGTTGCCGTTGGTCGCAATGTACAGATCGTCACGCCCTATCAAATAGCCGCCGGCTACGTGCCGCCGCAGATCGAGATTCTCAAAGAAGATTATCTGCCAAGCTCGGGCTCGGTTATGCCGAAAATATTGGCGCCCGTTGAGCTGCTGCAAAATCACACCTACAAGGTTACTTTTAATGTGGATACAGTGCAGTGGTCGGATCGTTATCCACAACGCCTTGTTTACCTCACAAATGGCTACAATGTCTATGATGTCACCGACAGCTCTCGACTCGTTCTTTCCAAAGCGCGTACGAGCGAAGAGTATGACAATGCCCCGGTTCATTCAATCTCTATTGATAGTCTCGGCGGCTATTCGCTGGCTGTCCAGGAACCGTTCCAAACCGATGCTTTTGAAGGATTGGCGCTCGACGTCTATCTCAATACATTTCTAGCCTCTGACAGCATGTACGATGTCGAAGCATCCGGATGGCGAACCGGCAACCACTCGGGTAATGTCGCGATGGAAATACACCCTTCCGGATTTATCGTCGACTTTCCCTGGGAATACGAAATCATTTTTGGTGATCCCGGCATGTACGAAAGTGTGACGACCCGTTTGACTTCTATTCGTGATGAGAACAATGACCGGGTCGACGCTGACCTGCTCTTCGGCGGCGAATCGTATAATCTGCAAGTTGGCATCAAGACATTTAGCGATTCTCTCGGAAATCCCATTTTGCTCGATCTGATCGGTTTTGATGCGGACAGCAACGGTCTGTTTGAACTTCCAAATGATCGAATATTGTGCGGTTATCTGGACACGAATGAACGATGGAATCGCACACTTTTCACCATCGCCTTTGCTGAAGGATCTGAATTGCCGCAGCCGAATGACGTTTATCGGCTGGTTTTTAAAAGGCCGTTTTTTCTGACGGATTCCGTGCTGTTCAAAGTGCTGCCGCAAGGCGCAACGGATCGCGCCGCGATCACCTCATCCATGGAGGCGATTCAGGTGGTGCCCAATCCCTATGTCGCGACAAATCACATGGAGTCGGCGGTAGCCAATCAATTTCTGAACCAGAGGCGACGCATACTGTTCACCCATTTGCCGGCGCGCTGCGATATAAAAATATTCACCGTCAGCGGCGTTCTTGTCGATGAAATCGACGTGGAAAACGCAAATGATAATGGCACTGCTCACTGGGACGTACTAACGCGCGAAGGGCTTGAAGTTGCTGCCGGCGTGTACGTCTATTATGTCAAAGCCAAAGAAACCGGCGATGAAAAACTTGGCAAATTCAGCATTATCAAATAGGCCTTCACGGCGAATGGTTTGGGCATTGAACAGAAAGGATAGAGTGATGAAAACAAAAAACATTTTTCTGATGATATATCTGAGCCTCTTTCTGACCCTCGCGGTGACGGCCAATGAGCCGTATCGCGTTGGCACAACAGCGGCCAGTTTTTTGGAGATTGGCTTTGGCAGCACCGGCGCCGCCATGGGTGATGCGGCAGTGGCGTCGGTGGAAGACCTTTCGGCCATTTATTGGAATCCGGGCAGACTACCCTATATCAAACAGAGTGAAGCGCAGTTTATGTATCAGCCGTGGATCGCGGACATCAACACATCGTTCACCGCGGTGGGCATTAAAGTTCAGGGTCTTGGCACCTTTGCCGCCGGCCTTTATCAGGTCGCATACGGCGACATGAAGGTGACCACAATGCAGCAACAGGACGGCACCGGAGAGATGTATTCGGCAAATGATTACGCTTTCAGCCTTTCCTACGGGCGCAAGTTGGCGCACTGGTTTGCCTTTGGGGCATCGGCAAAATATGTGGCGCAAAAGATATGGCACTCGCAGGCCAACGCCTTTGCCTTTGATCTGGGCATGGTTGTCGATACCGACTTTTTCTCGCCAACCGGCGATCGCGCAGATGGATTAACCATTGGCATGAGCATCGCCAATTATGGCACCCGCATGAGATTTGATGGCATGGATTTGTTACAGCCCATTGATCTGTATCCATTCGAAGCCGGCAATTATGCCTATGCCGAAGGTCAGTTCAAAATGCAGGAGTGGGAGTTGCCGCTCATCTTCAGGATCGGCGCCGCCATCCACCCCATTGCCTCGGCCAAACAGCGATTAACCCTGGAAGTGGATGCGCTGCACCCCAACAATAACAGCGAATCCGTGAACCTCGGCGCCCAGTATCGTTATACAATACCGTCTTTTGGCGACTTTTATTTGCGCGGCGGCTACAAAGCGTTGTTCATGGTCGAATCACAGTATGGTGCGACTTTTGGTGCCGGGCTTAAATATATTCTGATGAACAACCTGGCGATTCGGATTGACTATTCGTATCGTGATATCGGCTTGTTAGGCAAGATGCATGCGTATACGTTTAGTGTTCTTTTTTAAAAACTTGTTGGCCCGATCCCTCAAGAGATCGGGCCAACACTTTTGTGGCTAATCAACTCCGGGCTGCATCAATACATTAATTAGCACGATTTCATCACAACATAATGACTAAATTCTCTGAAGACGTCAATATATTGTGTTATACGATTTTGTGAATAAACTATTAATACTGCTGTCGTGTTTCCTGCGCCACCACCTTTCGCTTGCTTTCTCCTTATAAAAACGCTATTTTTTAATGACCATCCCTACCAAACCGACAAACGATCGAGGCCTACGTGAAACGCTTTTGTCTATTTTTTCTATTCATATGTTGCCTTTACTCTTTTGCCATTGCACAGCATTATTTCAACATTCAGGAGTATGGGGCGGTTGGCGATGGCCTAACGCTCAACACAACTGCCATCCAAAAAGCCATAGACGACTGCGCGACAAACGGCGGCACCGTTTATGTCCCGCCGGGCCGGTTTTTGTCCGGCACACTCTTTTTGAAATCCGGCGTTGCTTTATACTTTGATCACGGTGCTGTGCTTTTGGGCAGTACACATCAGGACGATTACCCGGTCACCATTCCGGCACGCCGATCTTACACGGACAATTATGTCGTGCGCAGCTTGATCTACGCTGAAAAAGCCCAACGCTTGTCTATCTACGGTACCGGCACAATAGATGGACAGGGCGAGGCCTTTAAAGATCGGCGCAGCTATGATGATCCCTACAAGCGCCGTCCATATCTCATCCGGATGATCGACTGCCGGGATATTTCGATCAAAGACATCACTTTGGTCAATTCACCCATGTGGGTGCAGCACTATCTCGCCTGCGACAATCTCCACATCGACGGCATTTCCGTGCGCAGCCATGTGGCCGGCAACAATGACGGCATCGATATCGACGCGTGCCGGCACGTGCGTATCGCCAACTGCCACATCGAGAGCGGAGACGATGCGATTGTGCTCAAATCGACCACGAACCGCGCCTGTGAGGATGTGGTGGTTACCAATTGTCTCCTCAGCTCACACTGCAATGCGTTTAAGCTCGGCACCGAGTCCAGTGGCGGATTTGTAAATATCCTTTTCAGCAACAGCACTATTTACGACACAAGACTGGCGGCCATTGCGCTGGAGACGGTTGATGGTGGCAGACTCGAACGTGTCAATGTGAACAATATCGTGATCAACAAGGCGGGCACCGCGATTTTTGTGCGCCTGGGCAACCGTGCCAGACCATTTTTAGCTGATACAACGGCTGACCAGCCTGGGATCGGCAGCCTGCGAAACGTCAACATCAGCCACATCATCGCCGACAGCATTGGCCCCATTGGCTGCTCCATCACCGGCATCCCGGCACAATCCGTGCGGGATATACGACTGTCGGATATTTTTATAAACTATATCGGAGGCGGCAGCTTGCCCCCGGCGGAAACAGTCGTGCCGGAACACGAAGCATCTTATCCGGAATTTCACATGTTTGGTGTCCTGCCGGCCTATGGATTTTACATTCGGCATGTCGACACTGTTTCAATCCATAACATGCATCTCTCATACGCCGAGCCGGATGAGCGTCCGGCGCTCTATTTTGAAGACGTGCAAAATATCACCCTTTTTGATTTTTTCGCACAACTGGAATCCGCTGCCCCGGCACTCGTGCGAATGAAAAATGTCAATTCCGGCCTGGTGCACGGCTGCCGAATCCGGGGGATCTCGACATTTCTTTTCGCGCAAGCGACATCAGACCTCATTTTGATGAACAATGATTTCAAAGTCGGATATATTATGAATCAAGACCAGTCGAATTCAAACATTATTATTAAACATAATTGAAAGGAGCAAGTTATGCGCAAAACGAACATGTGGGTGTTTCTGACGAGTTTTTTTCTTTTAGCCGGTTGCACCGCCACACAGCAAAATCAAAAAGCAACGGATCACATGGCCTGGTGGCGCGAGGCGCGCTTTGGCCTGTTCATTCACTGGGGATTGTACGCCATTCCCGCCGGCGAATGGAACGGTGAAACCAACCATGCGGAATGGATTCGCCATACAGCCCAAATTCCCATCGAGACCTATGAAACATTGGTTAACCAGTTTAATCCGGTGAATTTTAATGCCGAAGAATGGGTGGCTTTTGCCAAAGAAGCCGGTATGAAATACATTGTCATCACATCCAAGCACCACGATGGTTTTTGCTTATTCGATTCAAAATTTACGGATTTTGATGTCATGTCGACCCCGTTCCAGCGCGATATTCTCAAAGAGCTGTCCGACGCATGCAACACAGCAGGACTCAAAATGTGCTGGTATCATTCTATTATGGACTGGCATCATCCGGACTATCTGCCGCGTCGCCCCTGGGAAAAAGATCGGCCTGCCGAGGGCGCTGATCTTGATCGTTATGTGCAGTACATGAAAAATCAGCTCACCGAATTGACTTCGAACTATGGAGAAATCGGCGTCCTGTGGTTCGATGGTGAATGGGAAGAGAGCTGGACGCACGAGCGCGGTGTCGATCTTTATAGTTACGTTAAAGGCCTGCAGCCCAATATCATCATCAATAACCGCGTTGATAAAGGCCGCAGCGGCATGGCGGGCCTGACAACTGATGAAAAATTCAAGGGCGACTTTGGCACGCCGGAACAGGAGATTCCGGCCACCGGCCTGCCGGGAGTCGATTGGGAAACCTGCATGACCATGAACGATCATTGGGGCTACAACAAACATGATAATAACTGGAAATCGAATCAAGACCTGCTGCACAAGTTGGCGGATATTGCGTCCAAGGGCGGCAATTTTTTGCTCAATGTTGGTCCCAAAGCTGACGGCACCTTCCCGCAAGAGAGCATTGACAGGCTCAAAGCCATGGGTGAATGGATGAAAGTGAATGGCGAATCCATCTACGGCACAAAAGCAAGTCCTTTCGCCCAGCTTGACTGGGGACGCTGCACGCAGAAGGCAATCGACGGCGGCACGCGGCTCTATTTGCATGTTTTTGACTGGCCGAGCGACGGCAAACTTGTTGTCCCCGGACTTTTGAACGATGTTGTGCAAACCGAATTTTTGGCCGCCCCGGATGAAAAATTGGAGGTCGAGCGAGTTGATAACGCTTTGCACATTGCGGTTCCGGCGCAACCGCTCGATCCGATAAATACCGTCATTGTACTCGATGTGCGCGGCGAAGCGGAGGTGAGCGAATAGGTATTAATCAATGTGACGCACGATCAACACTCAAAACATAAAATACTCTCTCACACGAAAGCGCAAAGCCACAAAGACTATTTTTATTGGACTGGCTGAATTTATTGAAAATGCTTGCAAGCAACTTTCATTTTGGTCATATACATCTGCCCTTTAATTCTTAGTGTCTTGGTGGCTTTGCGTGAGAAGGCTGTGACTAATGCAGGTTTTAAAATTGCTGCAATGTCTCACCGAGTGTGTAGAGCAGAATAATAGAGGTGGAGATGAAAACTTGCTTTTTCGTTCTTCTTTTTTTATTTGCTTTTACCTGCAGCCAAAAGCCGCACTTTTTTCCGCAATTCTCCTGTCACACGATTGATTTTATTGGCAGCCGCATGGGACAAACCGATCTGGCGGATATTGATAATGATGGCGATCTCGATTGGGTGACGGCGGAAGCCCCGTGGAGCGGCGACAGTCTGGCCTGGTGGTTCGAATATCAGGGGCCCAATACGTGGATTCGTCACGTCATCGGCAAGGCCAATAGTGACGTTGGCGGTGATTGCCATGACATCGACGGTGACGGCTGGATCGATTTCTGGGGTGGCACACTGTTGTTCAGGAATCTTGGCAATGGCACTTTTTCACGCCACCAGGTGGGCACGATTTTCTCGCACGACAGTCAATTTGAAGATATCAATGGTGATGGCAAGATAGACGGCCTGGCAAACTGGGATCAGTATGGATTGGTGTGGTATGATATTCCGGCTGATCCAACACAGACGTGGATCGAACACATGATCGCGCCGGTTTCCGAGCACAAAATCCACGGTGGTGTATCACCGCATGCAGTCGGCGACCTTGACGGTGATGGTGATGCGGATATCGTGACGGGTGGTGCCTGGTATGAGAATAGAGATGGTTATGGTAAGGAATGGCAACAGCATCTCAATATCGAATTTGGCGAGGAGCACAAGTACGGCATTGCCCTGAAGACCTGGGTGGTTGATCTCGATAGCGATGGCGACGAGGATTTTGTCCAATCGGAAGCGGATAATCCGGACAGTCGTGTCGCGTGGTTTGAAAATGACGGGGCTGGTGAATGGACGCGCCATATCATCAAAGCGAAAGGCGACCGACAAGATTTCCATTCATTGGCTGTCGCAGATTTTGACAATGATGGCGATCTCGACGTGTTTTCCGGTGGCGGACCATTGTCAACGGCTCCCCATAAATGCTATATTTGGGAGAATACTGCACCTAAAAATATAAAACCGACCGCCGATTATTGGGTGGAACACATCGTCGCCGAGAAACCGTGTCACGAGGCAGTCGCCGGGGATGTTGATGGGGACGGGGATATCGACATTTGTTCCAAACCGTGGAGCACCGGGGACGAACATTTTTATGTGCAGAATTTGCTAATACCTTGAGATGCTAATTGGTCTTGACAAATATTTGCGTAAAGTAATATCCTTTTTTTTCATTTGTTGCCACGCCGATGCCGGTGACATCAAAGTCGCTGGTGATATTTGCCAGATGCCCGGTGCTCATCAGCCACCCCTCAACGGCGATTGCCGCGGGATCTTGATAGCCCTGATTAAATGCGACATTTTCCGCAGCGGTGTTGAATTTTATTTTTTTCGCTAACGTTGACATTCGCTGGTCAAAACCATCATGACTGAATGGAACACGACCGGCGGCCATATTGCGGCTGTGTTCCAGGGCGACGTTAGCGACATCATTGTTGAACGTCAGCGCGGGCAGCTCTTGCGACAACCGGTAAACATTGATGAGATCATGTGTTTGCTGAGCGATAGCCTGTTCGTTTGTCGTTGGTGCGCTTGATTGAACGGGATTGCTGTCTTTGCTGCAATCGAGCCAAAAAATCACCAAGCAAAAGATCAACAGACGTGCTATTTTACGCGCCATTTTTTCATTCTCCCTCAATTTTAATATGACTTTACAGTATTGTGTTAAAAGCCTTGATCATTTTATCAATATTTTCCTCAGGTACGGCTTTGAGATCGAGCCACAACTTTCCATCCCGAACGTAGCCGATGATAGTTTGCTCTGAAAGCCGAAAGCGGGCTGCCAACTCTTCGATCGACGTGTCCGAAGCTTCCAGAACGATGGCATAACTCGCCAGCTTTTCCAGCGGCAGGGCGCCGCTGCCGAACTGCGCATCACTCGGTTCAATAGAAATCTTGTATTGTTCAACAACAGAGGGATTGATCTCAGCTAAAATATGCTCGGCGCGCTTTTTTGCCTCTTCAGGAGATTCAGACAGTATGCGAAGAACCGCGTGCTCTTGTAACAGATTATTTTGAAAATATAATTGGAGTGTTGCTTCCATCGCCGCGTAAATGAGTTTGTCACAGCGGACAACGCGCATGATTGGATTTTTGTGGATTTTTGTCAGCCACTTTTTTGCCCCGACAATGAGTCCGGCTTGCGGCCCACCCAATACCTTATCGCCGCTAAATGTGATCACATCAGCGCCGGCCGAAATGCTGTCCTGGACCAGCGGCTCATAAGGCAAACCAAGCTCGCGGAAATTGACAATAACCCCGGCACCCAGATCATGGATGACCGGAATATTGTGCTCATGCGCCAGATCACAGACCTGTTTCAGTTCAACCTCCTCGGTAAATCCCATAATTCGGTAGTTTGATGTATGGGCGACAACGATCGCCGCGGTATTTTCTGTCATCGCATTCGCATAATCCGAGAGTTTTGTCCTGTTGGTCGTTCCAACTTCGCGCATAATCACGCCACTTTTTTCCATCACCTCCGGAATACGAAACGAGCCGCCAATCTCAACAAGCTGACCGCGAGAGATGATGGCCTCACGCCCAAAAGCCAGGGTATTCAGCGACAAAAAAACCGCCGCCGCATTGTTATTCACCAGCAGAGCATCTTCGGCACCGGTCAGCTCGACAAGCAATGTGCGAACATGATCCGTGCGTTCGCCTCGCTTGCCGGTGGCCGTATCCAGCTCGACGTTGGAATAACCGGACATGATGCGCTGAAGGTTATCCTGCGCCGCGAGAGACAAGGGCGCGCGACCCAGCCCGGTGTGTAGCACAATGCCGGTGGCATTGATAACTGGTTTCAGGCTCGCGCCCAGGTCCTCCTGCAGACGAGCAATAACCTTTTCGATAACAAGATGTATCGCATCCTCTTTGGTCGAAATGGTATTGAACAAACCTTTGCTGAGGTCACGTCGATATTCTGCCAAAATAATACGGCACCGTTCTTTGACGATATCCCGTCTATACAACAGCAAAGCAGATTTCAGTCCCGGATGTGACAGGAGCGCATCCACAGCCGGCAAGAGTTTGAGATGATTCATACGCCACCTCTTTTTGTTTCGGGCAAAAAGAGAGTCAATAGGCAGCCTATTGCTCCCAGAAAAACCAGACTTGTCAGTGCCTTGGCGACGCCGATATGCTCGGCTAACAAGCCCAGGGGCGTCACTAACAGCCCGCTTACACCCCATGACATTCCCATCACCAGCGACGAAGCGGTATTAATGCGCGCCGGGAATAATTCCTGCGCCATAATAATAACCACCGGAATGGATGAAAAAATCGCAAAGCCGGCGATGGCGAGACAAATAATAGACCAGAAATTGTCCAACAACAGAAATAATCCCAAAAATGGCATAGCGACGGCCAAAGAGGCAAAGATCACTTTACGCCGTCCCAGAAGATCGGATAAAAAGCCGCCAATGAGTGACCCGGCCGCCCCTGGCATTCCAAAAGTTGTCAGTGCCGCGGCATAGAGCATCGGTGCGACGTTTTGTGCCTCCAAATAGATGGGAATAAAAGTATTAAAGCCGCTGACGATAAAGGAGCGAATTGTCGATATACAGAATAAAAGGATAATCGATCTAAAGCGATGCGACACCCGCACTGTTCCACTGATTTTCGCACTGTGAAACAGTGAGCGCGGCAGTTTCGGCAAAACAAACAACAAAAATATCGAAATGAGCATACCCGGCAAAAAAGAGATAAAACTGTATTCCAGTCCCAGCCAGGTGACAATGGACATGATCACAATAGGACCTGTATAATACCCGGCGCTACCGCCCGTGACAAAAATGGACATGGACAGACCACTTTGGCGACCGCTGGTCCTTCCCACCAAAGCAGCCGCTTGCGGGTGAAAAGCTGCTGTTCCAATGCCTCCAACAACGATGAGTGCAACCAGAGCGACATAGCTGTCGACCCACCCGATGGCGCTGAAAAAGAGTGCCGTCAACAATGGTCCCAGGGCGGCCAAGAACGGGCGCCGAATTTTATCGGCGATGTGGCCGAATGCCGGTTGTGCCAACGAGGTGAAGGTTGAAAGAATCGATGTCAAACCGGCGGCCATGGTCAACGTAATGTCAATTTTGGCAATAATGAGGGGAAGCAGCGGCGCCAAAAAGCCCACATACATATCATTAACAAAATGCCCCATGGACAAGCCGACAACACGGCTTGCTTGCATAGGGTCATTCGGTTCCGGTAGAGGTTTTTGATACGTTTTGAGGATCAATGCATCCGTTACTTCTTTTTGCGCGTGCCCAAAACAATGATAATGACACCAACAAGTATGATGAGGAGTGGAAAAATTAATTCTTCCCGCATCCAGCGAACCTGATTGAGATAAACAAAAAGCGCCAGAGCCAAGAGAACACCCGCCGGCCAAATGGCCCAATCGAGATTTTTTATCTCATGCCGCAAGCTCCACAGATAAAAAAACGTTAATCCCAAACCGAGAAAAAACACAACGCCGTTCAAATCGGAATCCAGCAGGTCAAGCGAATCGACCAATACAATTGTTCCGAGGGTAAAGAACACCCCCGCCGGAATAATGGCCCACCAGCTGGCGCGATCCCGATTAAAGACAAAGCCAAAAACAGCAAAAATGGCATACATAAATGCGGCGCCCAGAAGATCGGAAGCAAAGGGGATAAAGGTATCGAGGAATACGCCAACGCCCAGGACAGCGAAAACCGTTCCCGGCAGCAACGGCCACCATTGTGCACGATTCCGATGATACAGCGAGAAAAATACCAGTGCGCCTGCCAACAAGAGCACGCCGCCAAACAGGTTGTCAAAATTTTCCAAAATATTGATATTCATCAATAAAGCGAGCACCCCAATTATAATGATGATCGCTCCGATATACGCACCACTTTTTTGATTCATAGATACACTCCCGGCAAATTTGTTTTATAATGGTATGCGACTACTACGGCACCAGAGTCATGAGGTTCCAGGTCCATCGGAGTGTTTACATTCTGATTAACAGCGTAAAAGTAGAAAATTATTACATTTTATCAAAGGGATTAAAAAGGAAGGAAACACAATAGCCACCTCAAAAGAATATTCTTTTGAGGTGGTGTTTTATCTTCTGCCGCTGCGTTGCTCCATCATTTTGCCCTCCACTGACAACTCTGTGTGCGGAATGGCTTCGAGCCGTTCTCTGGGAATTGGTTTTCCCGTCACCCGGCAGATTCCATATGTTTTATTCTCAATGCGCACCAAAGCACGATCAAGGTAGCCAATCAATTTTTGTTGTCGGTCAATCATGATGTAGATGTTTTCCCGCCCGGTCGCTACCGCAGCAGAGTCAGCAATATGAAAAGAGTAGCCGGAATCATTATCAAGCTCGTCGCGGTTATCTTGCGACACCTGGCCCTTGAGCATTTCGATTTCTTTTTCCGCCTCTTCTTTTTTTTCAAGAATGAGTGATTTGAAATAAAAAAGTTCTTCGTCACTGTATTGGGTCACCTTTTCTTTGCTCATAGTTGATTTCCTCAAGTATTACAGATTTACAAGATGATCGTCAGTTCGTGCCGTAAGACCTTCCAATTTTTGAAAGTGATAAATTTACAGACTTTATCACAATTTCACAAGTATTAAATCACAGTGATGTCGTGTATAAAGCTTTTGTGCATTACGATAGACTTTAGTAGATTGACGACATCGGACAAGAGGAGAAAAACCATGCCCAGGATTTTCATCAGTTATAGCCACAAAGACGAAGAATGGAAGGATCGGCTCGTTTCACATTTGGCTGGCCTGCAGCAACAAGGCTACCTCGAAATTTGGGTTGATAAACGAATCAAAGGCGGCCAGAACGGATCGGTCATCCGGTACAAAGCGCCGGAATGGCGTAAATTTACCATAGCCCAAAGCGGGCACAACGCCGTCGATGGTGAATGTGGCGACACCTTGAGTCATATCAAATTGAGAGGTGATGAATGAACGAAAGAATGCTCTTGTTTACGATTTTTCTGCTCGTTTACGCCGGCCAACCTTGTGCTTCTGACTCGCCCGTTTTTCCACTGCACATCAGTGAGAATCGCCGCTATCTTGTCGATCAACAGAATCGTCCATTTCTTGTGCATGGCGAATCCTCCTGGGAGATTGTCTGGAGGCTGACCAGGGAAGAAACGTCCGACTATTTTGCGAAACGCGCCGCCCAGGGCTTTAATGCGACGTTGTTCAATATTTTGCCGGATTCACAAGATCCTTTTGCCAAAAACAGATATGGCGAAGCAGCGTTCGCGAATCCGCTTGATTTTACCACGGCCAATGAAACCTATTTTGATCATGCCGAATGGGTGGTTGCCGAAGCGGGACGGCACCGCATGGCTGCGTTCATTTTTCCCTGTTATCTCGGCATCAGCGACTCGTGGATTGACGAGTTGCACGCCAACGGGATGGAAAAAGCCGCTGCCTATGGAAAAGTCCTGGCTGAACGATTCAAAAAATATCCCAATGTCATCTGGGTGATGGGCGGCGACCGTGACCCGGAATATGCCATGCCGGAACACACGGCATTGGCACACGCCATTCACCAATACGATCCGAATCATCTCATCACCTTTCATGGACGCGAACATTCCAGCGCCGATCTGTTTCATGAAAAAGCGTGGCTTGGTTTTAATTTGTCCTATAATTACAAAGAAACCTACACGCAGAGTCACCAGGATTGGCATCGCAGTCCGATAAAGCCGACCTTGATGGGCGAGAGCGGCTACGAGCGCGAGGCCAACGACTGGCGTTACGGCACGCCGCAGCGTATGCGTCGCCAGGCCTGGTGGGCGCTGTTGGCCGGCAGTTGCGGCCATTTTTACGGCACCGCCTTCTGGCACCAAAAACCGGGCTGGCGGGAATCGCTGGACTGGCCCGGTGCAGGCCACATGCGGATCGTGCGCGAGTTCTTCGAAGCGCTGCCCTGGCAGACGCTGGTGCCGGAATTCGAAAAACAGCTGATTGTCGCCGGCAACGGCGAGTACGGTTCAAAGGATGATTATATCATTGCCGCTTCCACACCGGACCACAAACTCGTTGTGTTGTATATGCCTGTCGCCCGTTTTCTTGGCCTCGATCTGTCGTTTTATCCAGGTCCTGTGAGGGCGCGCTGGTTTGATCCAACGGCCGGTATATTTTCCGAGCCATTTCAGCTCGAAAATGTAAAATATGTTCGGTGGGACGAACGGATTGCCCCACCCGCACGCGAGTGCGACAGTGACTGGGTGCTGGTGCTGGAAGCCGACGATTAATTCTCTCGATGCATATTTTAAATCCGGCCATCTGAAAAGTCCCGGAAGCACGGTTGACAAGTCTCACCTGTGCCAGTCTACCCGCAGATACAGAGGGGGTACCGGCATATCGATGTGATGTTCAAAACCGCAAGGGAAGCCAGTGTCGGAAATGTATTCAGATTTGATGCACACTATCAGGATGAGGATGAGCATTATCGTTCAGGATGGTTTGTTTAAGCGTCTACGGCGAGAATTTCAGCGCCAGCCACAAAATGATGCTGATCAAATAATATTTCCTCCAATATCTAAAAATATGGAGGCTGCATGTTGAAAAATTTTTACCTGATGTGCGCTGCGGCTTCTCTACTGTTCATCCACAGTACGTGCGAAAATGTGGACACAGCAGGCTTTGACAAACCCACCGGCATCTACATAAACTGGGCGGCGTACGACGAACTCTCCGATACGGCAAAGCTGGATGAATCTATTGCTATGCGTCAATTGTCCGAGTTGATCCGATTGCGAAAACTCGGCGTTTCCATCGATTACTATATCATGGATGCGTTTTGGTTCGACAAGGACGGCGGCTATCGCGAATGGCGCCGGGAATCATGGCCGAACGGTCCGGACGCCTGGTTGAACTCCTGCCTGAAAAACGGCATCAAACCGGGAGTGTGGATATCCACGAATGTACTGGGGTGGGGTGAAAAATGGATGAATCCGATCCCCTCGTGGCAAACCTCCCTAAACTCGACCGGCAAACGCTTGTGCCTGTTCGAAGGCGGATATTTGAGCGATCTTTTTGATGCCATGCAAATGTGGGTCGATCGCGGCATCGCAATTTTTAAATTCGATTTTGCCGATTTTTATGCGGCCACGCCGGCACTGGAAGACAGTCTGGCGCCTGAAGAAATTTTCCGGAAAAACGTCGATGCCTTTCGTAACGCACTTGCGATATTTCGCCAAAAAAATCCGGACGTCCGAATTCTCGCCTACAACGGATTTGGCGGCCAGTATGAACACACCAGCCTGCCTTTTGAAAAAAACATTGATCTGCGCTGGCTGGACGTGTTTGACGCCATGTATTGCGGTGATCCACGCTTGGCGGATGTGCCGGTGTACAACTTTTGGCGCTCGAAAGATATTTACAGCGATCATCAGGTTCGCCAATACGAGTTCAACGGCTTTCCGTTGCGACGCATTGACAACAGCGCCTTTATGATCGGCACCACCGGCACCTGCTATGGCCGCCGCACCACTGCCTGGAAGGGTATGCTGTTGCTATCGCTGGCGCGCGGCGGCTGGGCCAACACCTACTATGGCAACCTTGATCTGTTGACTGAAAACGAGACGCGCTGGTTTGCCCGGGCGCAACAGCTTTTCCTGCCGTTTCAAGCCCAACAGGCCATCACAACCTTTGGCGCCGTTCCCGGCACAGCAGAACCTTACGGCTATCTGGCACAAAACAAGAACGGTGCTGTGATCACCCTCATGAATCCAAAACAAGCATTCGAACACATACAATTACCAGTCACCGGGCAAACGGATGTTGTCATTCCCTTAACGATTGAACCGATTCAAACCGAATTTGTGCCTGATGGTAAAAATCAAAGAACAGCCACATTCGAGCCGGTGGCCGATAAAGATATCAGAATCATATGGCAGCAATTTGATACTGCCGGACTGCCAAAGCGGGCCGCTGCCAATATTGACGGCCAGGGTAATTCTCTCGGAGATGTATTGATCATCCGGGCCGAACAGAACGGTGCCGGCGTGCCAGTACAGATCAATTATGACAAAACCATCTGGAGCGGTTTGTCCTGGGCTGTTGGCGAAATGCACGCTGAGAATATTGATCCTCATGCAAAGTTAAGGGTGCACTGTTACTCAAAAGAACCGACTGACATCACGATGGAGTGCCGGATTTATAGCATTCAATATGAATGATTTTTTTTAAACCAACAGGAGGTGCCATTGAAACGACATATTGGCGTCTTTGCTCGAGATGGATTTAAATTTGACTAGCGAGGAGAATTCACCATGATCAGGTTTATTTTTCTGTTCACTTTGGCGGGTATCGTTTTTTCGGCGAATGCGGGAAATATCAATAGTCGATCCATTTATACGGACAAGCTCAACGATCCCGAAGCTGTCTATTTTACGCCGGAACATTTCGCCATTTCCGCCGATGGAAAAACCGATGTATCCGACGAGCTGCAAAAAGCTATCAATTTGATCAAAAACGACAAAAATTTCGGCATTGTGTTCATCCCGCAAGGCACCTATAAAATCAGCAAAACGATATACATTCCGGCGGCTATCCGGCTCATCGGCTACGGTGAGGAACGGCCGCTCATTTTTTTGGCGAAAAACTCGCCTGGTTATCAGGAACCCGTCGAGTCGGATAAAGGCAAAGCCAATTATATGTTCTGGTTCACCAGTGGTGTTGTGGAGGAGGGACGTCCGCCGCGCGACGCGAGCGCCGGCACCTTCTATAGTGCCATGTCCAATATCAATCTCAAAATCGAGGACGGCAATCCGTATGCTGTGGCGCTACGCACACATTTCGCCCAGCATTGTTACGTCGAGAATGTGATTATTGATGCCGGCAACGGCAAAGCGGGTTTGTTCGATGTGGGCAACGAAATGGACAACGTCGCTTTTTATGGCGGCGAGTATGGCATTTACACCACCAAGACCTCACCCAGCTGGCCAATGATGATGATTGACACCTATTTTGAAGGCCAGCGCAAAGCCGCCATCTTTACCCGGGAAGGCGGTTTGGCTATTGTTCGGCTGCATGCAAAAAATGTCCCGACTGTTTTCGAGATCGAAGAAAATTACAGCGACCGCATTTTTATGGAGGATTGTTTATTCGAGGACGTCAGCGGCCCAGCCCTGATCGTCAGCAATGAAAACAACTATACCAATCAAATTAGCCTGCGCAATATCAATTGTCGCAATGTGCCTGTTCTGGTTCATTATCGTCGCAGCGGCACAAAAACAGTGGGCGCTGGGAAAATCTACAAAGTGAATAATTTCACTCATGGCGTGCATATCGACAGCCTCACAGCAGATCCCGTCGTTGAAACTCGGTCAGATACTAAACCTTTGAAAAATTTGCCTGATTTTTCACCCAGAGATATTCCATTACTGCCGGAAACATCAGAATGGATCAATATCCGCGACCTTGGCGCTGTCGGCGATGGCGAAACGGATGATACAAAAATATTTCAGGATGCTGTGGAAAAGTACATCAACATTTATTTACCGCAGGGTTGGTATGTCGTCTCCGAGCCAATAAAACTGAAATCGGAAACATGCTTGATTGGACTGCACCCTATCGCGACACAGATTAAACTTTTAGAGAGCACCCCGGCTTTTAGCGGCTTTGGCGCGCCGCAGCCGCTGATCGAAACACCAACAGGCGGAACAAACATTGTCAGCGGAATCGGCTTGAATACCGGTGCTTATAACTATCGCGCGGTCGCCTGCAAATGGATGGCCGGTGAGAACTCGTTGTTGAACGATATCAAATTTGTCGGCGGCCACGGCAGCATGCAACGCGGTCCACGGACGCGTCGTAACTGGCAACGACCGGGTATCAGTTCGCCATCCGAACCGGTGTACGATCGCTGGCATGATCGAGCGTGGGACAATCAATATTGGAGCCTCTGGATCAGTCATGGCGGCGGTATCTTTAAAAACATCTGGACCGCCAGCAGCTATGCCACCAGCGGGATTTTTGTCAGCAACACCGCCACCCCGGGCCGGATTTATGCCATGTCCGTTGAACACCATATTCGCAATGAAGCGCATTTTAAAAATGTTTCGAATTGGCAAGTGTATGCCTTTCAACTTGAAGAAGAGTATACAGAAGGACCAGACTGTCAACCTGTCGAACTTCAGGATTGTCGCAATATGCTGTTTGCCAACCTGTACATGTTTCGCACAATCCGTTTGAAAACACCCTATCCCTATTCGATTCGGACCTGGAATTGCCAGGATGTCGAGTTGCTGAATGTGCACAATTATTCGCAGATCAAATATACCACGGATGTGCCGGTTTATGACATCAACCTGGATACGGATGTTCGACCCTGGGAATTCACCCGACTGTATATTACAGGCGATGAAAAAAGACCGAGACCGCTAAAATTAATAAAGGGCACAGTAGAACAATTAGCCACCGGATTTGAATTTGCCGAGGGCATCACCCGCGACAGCCACGGCAATATCTATTTTTGCGAACAGCGCATGCGGCGCATCTACAAATGGGATTGTGACCGAAATTCGCTCAGCATGGTGGCAGAACTGCCCTGGCAGCCGCTCTCGCTTGCATGCGATACTGAGGACAATCTGTTAGTGATTTTCAGATACGATCCACAGCCCGGTTACAAAATAGACGGCGAACAAGAATCCGTGCCGACCTTGCCGGATGCCTCTGGCACATCCTTTAGCGGTTGGGGTAACTCGGGTTTTGCCACCTGGATTTATTCTATCGATCCACAAAATCCGGAAGAAACGATCACCTTGTTGCCCAGGGCGCCGATGGGGTCCATCAAAAACATCGTAAAAGCTATTTATCCGGCGCATCGCTGGCGAGATTCGCACGATTTTAATGATGTTGCGGTACGGGTGCCGGACAACTGCTTTGTCGCACCGGATGGCGTGACCATTATCCCCGAGTGCTATGATTTAGCCCGTTCCTCCAGCGTACTGGAAGCGTTTCCGGGGGTGCCGTTTTATCAATCCGATGAATACGATACCAGGACCGTAAAATTGGATGTGGATGAGTCAGGTTTGCTTTCGAATATGCGCCATTTTGTCGAACAGGGAGAATTTGGTTCTGCAGTGGACGAAAAAGGCAACCTCTATATTGCCAATGGGCACATTTATGTTTATAATGCAAAAGGTGAACGGATCGGCATGATCAAAGTGCCGGAACGTCCGGCGACCATTCAGTTTGGCGGTAAAGATAACAAAATACTGTTTATTACGGCCCGGTCGTCTTTATACGCAGTGCTCATCGATATCTCTTGATTTATCAGTATAAATTTCAACTAAAATCGTGATGATAATATAAGGAGCTTTTATGGCAACAAATGGAGCAACCGGCGGTGCCGCCGCTGCGGCAGCGCATAATCAATTGGTGCAAGCAGTTCGCGCGTCCGGAGTGATCGTGCAACTCGAGCCGAAAGAGTTTCAGGAAATCCTGGCGCACACGGAAAAGGCCCTTGTGGTCGTTGCGTACGGCGGATTTTTGAGCTCGAGTTACAAATATCTCGTCAGCTATAAAGGATTTGCTTTTTATACCAAAAGCCAGACGCAGCTTTCACTCCCCGGGGATGCGCAAACCGTGACGGCCAAAAAGATTTGGGTGCCACAATAGGGGGCACTGTAAAAAACCCAAGAGTTTCATTCTTGAGGTTCTCCGCGGTTTAACTTGTTATGTGAGTGTTACGCAGAATCATTTAGATATATATTCGCCTTTTGAACCGGCCGCACATGCTGCACAATCCACTCACGCATAGCCGCGCCTTCGGGTGTCTGCTGCGGGCAGGACATAAAATCAAACTCGATATCCAGCGCCGCTTCAAGCTTGCAAGCTAAAATCGGCCAGATGGCGCCGATGTCGCCGACTATCGGCAAACTCTGCTCCAGCCGGGCAAAACCGGACATTTCCATACGAAACGGGATGTCCAACAATTTTGTCTTCGGCAAGCCCTGGTCGATCGCTTGTTGCACCCGGCTCGATGTTCGTTCAAACTCCCAGGCTCGTTGCAGATTTGGATCCAGATCAATTCGGATGAGTCTTTTGTCCTTCAAGCTGACCGTTGGCAAACCCGTCCAGTGCGCCCATATGCCGTGCCCGGTATAGGTTTCGAATGGCCCATCGTGAATCTCCTGCGTCAATGCCACTGCCGACTCAATGATGACGTCCGCCTCCGCCAACATGTGGGCAATCTCAGTGGTGCGCTGCATTATGGATATTGAATCGGCAATGGCGATACCGACCATGCCGCCGCCAATCAATTGCGGTACGGTGACCAGACAGGGGATACCGGCGCGCTGCGCCGCACCGATCATGGTCATCGGATCCGCAGCGGCACCGGCCACCTTTTCAAATGGGACACCCCGACTCCTGGCGATCAATAAAATTTCTTTGGCCAACTCTTCCGTGCGCAAACCCAACGGGTAAGCCATGTTGCCGGCTGCTTTGATAATGTCCTGGCCCGGCAGGGCTTTGGCTTTGGCGAAAAGATCGAGGTCGATCGGCATTTCCTTTTGCAATTGAGCCAACGTGCTGTCATCCAATAGCGTGATTTCAAAGGTAAAACCGCGCGGCAACATCTCCCTTGCAAAACCGAGCGACAGGCCGTTCACTCTTCTCACTTTTTCGAGGGTGCCGGCCATCTCGTGCGCCACCACCGCCGAGCTGGTCGTAACGCCGTCGATGATGCCTTTGCGGATCATCTCGGCAATCAGCGTTGTGACGCCCTCGTGAATGTTGGGACCGCTGCCGGTGACCACAAGGATTTTGCCGCCTTTTTGCTTTGTCGCCAACAGAATTTCAAAGGCGCGATCGACGGTTTTTTTGACATTCACCGGCAAACTATCATAAATTTTTTGAATTGGTGCGCGATGCGATTTCATTTTTCAAATTCCCTCTGATTAGCCTGTTTACGTAGAAAAATGGCTCATTCAAGTTGATCATCCAACTTATTCGATTGCCGGATGCAAATCTTTGCCAAGTTTCAAATCCGCTTGGGATTTTCCAAGCAGAATCAAAAAGTTCCAGGTGACCATATTATGAGCCAAGTGAGAAGTGTGTCGCCACGGATTTTCACGCATGAAACACAGATAATATCATTCATTTTTATCTTTTTTAACCTCCAGTCCCAAAACTTTCTCGAAGCAAAACCGAAAAATCCGTGTTCATCCGTGTGCATCCGTGGCTTGTAATTTGGCCGCGGCCA
>JAFGKD010000033.1 GCA_016928775.1 Candidatus Zhuqueibacterota bacterium
AATTTTTAAATCGAAAAAGAACAATAAAGCGAAAAGAAAATATTTCATATGATGTTGTGATCCTTTTTTGCTGGATGTGATTCTCTGTGTTCTTTGTGTTCTCTGTGGTTGGCTTAAAAACTTTGCCAAAAAAACACGATGTTGCAGATTTGTAGTACGGATGAAACACGGATAATAGCATTCATTTCAATCTTTCTTAACCTAAAGTCATATAGCTTTTTTGAAGCAAAGCCGAAAAATCCGTGCTCATCCGTGGCTTGTAATTTGGCTGCAGCAGAAGACCGCACTAAACGTCTCCACGATCTCGGCGTCTATTTATGGCGCGACAAGCCGTGGCCAGTTTACAGACGAGCGTCACATCCTTTTTCATAACTGACATAATATTCGAGACTCGCCCCTCAATATCTTGGCGCGCCGGCATAGCCTTTTGAGCACTGAAATCCATTGCTTTTACCTGCATTTTTCCCTAAATTTTTTCACATAAAATAAACCTCTGAGGTTGCCTTGTGATCACCCGAATTGAATGTGCCAATAAACCCGACTTTTACGATGCTGAGGCACACGGCGTCAAAGCCGGTGCGATTGATCTTGGCATGCAAAATATTGAAAAGGTCTATTTTTCACGCACAACCTATCTCGAGGGGGAGATATGCCACGACGATAAGGTGGCTATCGCGGAAAAGTTGCTCGCCGATCTGGTGACACAAGAATATGCTATTGATGAACATCTGCAACATACTGAAGGCGATGCCTGGTCCGTCGAGATCACCTTTAATCGCGGCGTCACTGATATGGTGGCGGAAACAACTCTCAAGGGTATTCATGACCTCGGCATAACCGGTGTCAGAGCAGCAAAGACAGCGCGGCAATACGTGATCATCGGCGCTTTGACGAACGGAGAGAAAGAATATATCACGCAAAAGCTGTTGATGAACAAGGTCAATGAGCATGTGGTACAGCAGAATGAGCATATTTTTGCGGACATGATGGATGATTTTTTCGAGCTTGTGCATGTACCGATCCGGCATGCCGGGGCAGACGAATTGCAGCACATCAGCAAAAGACGCGATCTCTATTTGAATCTTACCGAGATGTTAGCCATTCAGGCTCACTTCCAGACTCTTGGTCGTGAACCGACTGATGTCGAGCTGGAGATGTTGGCGCAAACGTGGTCTGAACATTGTTCTCACAAGAGCCTCACCGGACTTGTAGAATACAATGGTGAGATCATCGATAATCCGCTCAAACAAACCATATTTCGCGTCACCCAAGAGTTGAACAAACCGTGGTGTCTGTCCGTGTTCAAGGACAACGCCGGCGTTATTTCATTTGATAACGACTATGCTGTCTGTTTCAAGGTGGAAACCCACAATCATCCATCAGCCATGGAGCCATACGGTGGTGCCAACACGGGCATCGGTGGTGTCATTCGCGATCCGCTCGGCACCGGACTGGGCGCCAAGCCGGTCATCAACACCGATGTGTTTTGTTTTGGTCCGGTTGATCTATCACATGAGGATGTGCCCAAAGGGGTGCTGCATCCCAAACGGGTGATGCAGGGGGTGGTAGCCGGCGTGCGTGACTATGGCAACCGCATGGGAATCCCCACCTCGAACGGCGCTCTTTTTTTTGATGAACGTTATCTCGGTAATCCGCTGGTGTTTTGCGGCAATGTCGGTATTTTGCCCAGGAACAAAATTGAAAAAACAGTTGTCCCGGGAGATTATATTCTCGTCGTGGGCGGGCGAACCGGACGCGACGGCATTCACGGCGCCACAGCCTCCTCGGGTGAGCTGCACACTGAAAGCGAGGAAACCTGGAGCGGTGCAGTGCAGATTGGCAATCCCATTGTCGAGAAAAAGCTGGTCGACACTCTTATGCAAGCGCGCGACCGCGGCTTGTATCGCGCCATCACCGACTGCGGTGCTGGCGGCCTTTCGTCGGCTGTCGGTGAATTGGCCGAACAAACCGGTGCCGAGGTGAATCTCGAAAAAGTGCCGCTCAAATACCATGGCCTCACCTATATGGAAATCTGGATTTCCGAAGCACAAGAGCGCATGGTCATATTTGTACCGCCGGAAAAGCTCGATGAAGCACTCAAAGTTTTTAGCGATGAGGATGTTGAAGCAACAGTCATCGGCAAAACAACAAACGATAAAAAGATTCGCTTAAAGTACAATGGCCAGATTGTCGGCGAGCTGGATATGCATTTTTTGCACAATGGCTTGCCGCGCATAACACGACAGGCGGTGTGGCAGCCACCGATAATCGAAGAATCGGTTTTTGACCGGCTCAACGACCCGGGTACAACACTGCACAAGATTTTAGCCTCTCCCAATGTCTGCTCGAAGGAATGGGTGATCAGACAGTATGATCATGAGGTGCAGGCTGGCAGTGTTTTAAAGCCCCTCGTCGGCATCAACAATGATGGCCCGGGGGATGCATCGATCACACGCCCCAGACTTGATTCGCACAAAGCCGTCATTCTGTCAAATGGCTTTAATCCGCTTTATGGCCTGATCGATCCCTACTGGATGGCTGCTTCGGCCATAGATGAAGCGCTGCGCAATATCATCGCCGTCGGTGGTACGTTGCAGGAAACCGCATTGTTAGATAATTTTTGCTGGGGCAATCTCGATAAACCGGACCGTTTTGGTGGTTTGCTGCGCGCGGCCCAAGCGTGTTACGATATGGCCAAAGTGTTCGAAACCCCTTTTATTTCCGGCAAAGACAGCCTGAATAATGAGTACCAAAGGGAAGATGGCGACAGCATCGCCATTCCACCAACGCTGTTGATTTCAGCACTCTCTGTGATGCCGGACGCACGTAAAGCGATCTCAACAGACCTGAAAAAACCGGGCAATCTGTTGTATATTGCGGGCGTGACAAAAAATGAAATGGGTGGATCGCACTTTTTCAAAGTGACAGGACAAAAAAGCGCCAACGTCCCGACAGTCGATCCGGTTGTTGCGAAAAAGATTTTTGAGGCGGTGGCGCACGCTACATCAGCGGGACTGGTACGATCTTGCCATGATTGCTCCGAGGGCGGCCTTGCGACGGCCATCGCCGAGATGGCTTTTGCCGGTGGCCATGGCGCAGTCATCTCCCTGAAAAACGTTCCCGGAAGCGGCGAGCTAAAACGTGATGATTTTATACTCTTCTCCGAATCCAACAGTCGCTTTATTATGGAAATAGAACCTGAACACACACAGGCTTTTGAAGAGATAATGCACACGATACCCTGTGCTGCACTTGGCAAAGTGACAAACGATGGTCTGTTGGCAATAATCGGTAGAACTGACACAGTATTGATCAAAGAAACAATCGATGATCTCAAAGAATCCTGGCAGAAACCTCTGAGGTGGTGAGAGATGATAAAGGTGATTGTCCTGCGGGCCGCCGGCTCCAACTGCGATGTGGAGACAAAATATGCATTTGATAAAGTCGGTGCCCACGCTGATCTGATCCATATAAACAGATTGCTTTCTGGCGACGTCAAACTTGCAGATTATCAAATTCTGGCTATCCCGGGCGGTTTTACGTATGGAGATGATGTGTCCGCTGGCAAGATTTTGGCCAACCAGATAAAATTCCAATTGGCTGAAGCATTGCAAGCGTTTCACAACAGTGGCAAGCTGGTGCTTGGAATTTGCAATGGTTTTCAAGTGTTGGTAAAGGCAGGGTTGCTGCCGCAGGTGGATTTGGCTCGTGATCAAGATGTCACGTTGACATTTAATGATTCCGGCAAATTTGAAGATCGCTGGGTGTTTCTCAAAGTGAACGAGAGCCCCTGCGTCTTTACCAAAGAGTGCAAAAAGATCGTTTATTTCCCGGTCGCGCATGCGGAAGGAAAGTTTGTTCCGCGGAACTTGCAGGTATTGCAACAGTTAAAAGATAACAATCAGATGGTATTTCAGTACACGACAGAGAATGGCCATGCCCCGGTCTACCCGCACAATCCAAACGGTTCCGTTGAAAATATTGCCGGAATTTGTGATCCGAGTGGGCGGGTGCTGGGATTGATGCCGCACCCGGAGCGTCACATCGATCCGACCAATCATCCTCAATGGACACGGCTGGGATTGGCGGACGAGGGTGATGGTGTCTCTATTTTTAGAAATGCAGTACACTTTTTCAAGTAGAACCAAAATCAATGTTTGACGATATATCGCACATACTCGAAAGCTGGAAATTTAATGAACATGACATCAATGTCAGGTTGATCAGCGGCATTGATGGTCGTATGAAAATACAAATGCGCATTGATCTTGGTATCTTGCAGATGGAACTGGATGGCCGTCCTGATGGTCGAAAACCGCGTAATTTTTCATCCTATCTTGATTATTTCGAGTCAAAAGCTCAGACGCACAAATCAAAAACTTTGCCGTTTATTTTGTCGCCGATGAATTGCTTCAAGCTGCAGCAAGAAGCGATTCAATATTACCATCGTTATCTGGCGTTGATGAAGCTGCGGGATTTTCCGCGTGTCTCGCGCGATACGCGCAGGAATTTGCGTGTTTTTGATTTTGTCGAAAAGTATGCTGATAATGATGAAATCATTTGGCAATTCCAGCAACATCGCCCTTATGTCATCATGATGAACACGCGCGCCTCGGCGTCGATGGAGCTGGATCAGTCCAATTATGAAAAAGCCATTGAGATCATCAAAGAGGCTATCCAGAAAATAGAGTCACACAACGAAAAGTGGAACGAGCGCGTCGGACCCGATTCTCCGGAGCTGGAATTTCTCAATTACTGGATCGATGAAATCAGCGAATTAAAGCCGTTATCCGCGGAGGAGCGCCTCAACAAAGAGCTCGAGAAAGCTATCCTCGATGAAAATTATGAAAGAGCCGCTATTCTTCGCGACAAGCTGGCATTACTGAAAAAATAATCGGTTATGAAAAAAACACAGGGAGTTACATGCTAAAAGGAAAAAAAGTCGCAATTCTCATTGGACCGCAATTTCACGATGAAGAATCCACCCTGCCGCGTGACTATTTACAACAACGCGGTGCCCGGGTGCATCTCATTGGACTCGACAAAACCAAATTAACGGGCAAGTATGGTCGTGTCTCCCTGGAACCGGATAAGACGATTGCTGCTGTCCGGGCGGAGGACTATGACGGCGTGATCATTCCGGGAGGTGGCGCACCCGAGAGAATTCGTATTCATGAACCAGCGCTGCAGTTTGTCAAGGACTTTTGGCAGACAGGTCGTCCTTTAGGCGCTATTTGCCACGGTCCGCAAGTGCTTATTTCAGCAGGACTTTTACGCGGCGTGACATTGACATGCTTTATTGGCATTCGTGATGATGTGCAAAATGTTGGCGCAACTTTTCTCGATCAACAGGTGTGTATTGACGGACAACTCATTACGTCGCGCACACCCGATGATCTGCCGGCATTCAATGAGGCCTTTGCCAAAGCATTAGCCGGTGATGTCGTCAGCGACGAGGAGAAAGAGTTGTCTGCCCTGGACGCGCTTGAGCTCGCAATCAGTCGTGAAAAGGGAGCACAGGACTTTTATGCCGAGATGTCGACGATCGTAAAGGAGGAATCGGTCAAAAATAAATTCTCCTATCTGGCAGCGATAGAAGAGGGTCATTTTCTGCATCTATCCGACCTGTATAAACAGCTTACCAACGGCCGAACACCAACCGTCGATGTCAGGCAAAATGAGCTTGGTAAACATCGTGTATCACCAGACATTACCGCAAAAGAAGCGGTAGATCTGGGGATTTGGGCGGAAGAGAAAGCGTATGAGTTTTATCGACATGCAGCCGCCAAATCCAAAGGGGGAAAAATAAAGGAAATGTTTGAATATTTGGCCGCCGAAGAATTGGAACACAAGCGGCTTTTCCTGGTCGACAAAGCTGCTGCCCAGGGTGGCAGAGGTCACTTTCAGTGGGCGACGCATTTTGATATTCCGCCCGGCATGGATGATTTGTGGTAAAAAAGAGTGCAACAGAAAGATCAAGTTATCGTACACGACCGTGTTACTCCCGGCGTCAAAAGTGAGTAATCAACCCTGAACAAATCCCTGGAGGGATACTATGAAAAAGAGCACTGTCATTTTGTTCGCCGTATTGTTTATCAGTTTCACCTGTTTGCATGCACAAATTGCAGAAGGTGGCCTCTCGTATATGGGCAGTAACAGCAACATCTTTTATGGCGGTATTGGTCTCACGACAATTGCATCTGATGCTGGTACGAACACCTATTTTAACGTACATCTTCGTCCCGAGCTGGCATTTGGTAAACTCGGCGTTGGTCTCAACGTTAATCTTTTATTCAATACGCAGACCGGTGAGCTGCGAAAAGAGGATTGGGATAAACCGGAAGCGTGGCTGCAGCAAATCCGTTATATTCGATGGGGACGAAAGTTTGATCCGCTCTACGTCAAAGCCGGAACACTTGATGCGGCTCGTTTGGGGCATGGTTCGATTATGAATTATTACTCGAACGCAGCCTCCTGGGATAATCGCAAATTTGGTGCAGCATTTGACATGGATTTTGGCGTCGCCGGTTTTGAGACGGTGACGAACAATTTTGCCCGTTCGGAATTGATCGCTGGTCGCGGTTATGTGAGGCCGCTAAAAGTTCTCATGCCTGTGCCGGTGTTGAAAAACTTGTCCATTGGCGGCACCTATGCACGTGACTTTGATCCCGATGCCAGCAGCGCAACAGATGATGCGGTCACGGTATACGGCGTTGATGCGGAATTACCGTTGATTAAAAACAGTACCTTTGGCCTTTATTTTTACTATGATTGGGCACAAATCGCCGGATATTCGCACGCCGAACAGCAATCTCGAACCTTTGGCACCGGCCAGTTCGCCGGTGTGGCGGCAGACCTGGGCAGCATTCTGGGTCTGGCAGAATTTCACGCCAAGTTTGAGCGCCGGTGGCTGGGCAAAGAGTTTGCTCCCGCCTTTTTTGATGCATTCTATGAGGTGTATCGCTATCATAATGGAGGAAGCAAAACGGATCAATTACTTGCACTAACCGAAGAGACACGTGGATGGTTTGGCGAATTGTGGGGCAAAATTTTGGATGACCGCATTCGCCTTTTGGGTATGTACACCTTTTTGGATAACAGGAGCGAAAGTGGTATCCTGCACTTTGCACTTGATGCGCCGGATGTGATACCGGTCCTTGCCATGCATGCCACATATGACAAGGCGGGTATTAACACCGTTGGCGATGTATTTTCGTTAGATAATCGTAGCATCGCCCGTGTCGGCGTCGGTTATAAAATCAATCCGTTTTTAATCATGTATCTCGATTATATCTGGACGTTTGAAGAAACATCTCCAGGAAGCAAAGAATATCGACCGCAGGAGCGTTTTGAACCCAAGCTGGTTCTCGCGTACAAGTTTTAAATGATGGTTAAAATTAGGGGACATGTGGGCCGGCGACTCGTTCGCCTGGCCCACTCTTTTTTTTACGCTTTCATTGATTTTGTTTATCCACCCCTGTGCCTCGTCTGCTATTGTCGCCTTGAAGATGATGAACGATTCGTGTGTGAGCGGTGCTGGACGTCGTTCCCCCTTGTCGAGCAGCCACTTTTGTTGGCTGACCAACTCGATGTATTGCACAACAGGAAAAAATATTTTGATCATTCCCTGGTTATTTTTCACTATTCTGAAACCATTCAAAATCTAATTCATCTGATGAAGTACAAGTCGCTGCCCGGAATTGCAACGCTTTTTGGCCGGGCGATCGGCCATCTTGTTCAGGAGCGTAAAATATTCTATGATCTGGACATGATTATCCCGGTGCCATTGCATTCCCTGAGGTATCGAGAGCGGGGATTCAATCAGGCGACTCTTATAGCGCGCGAAATCGGACGTCTCACGCAGATTCCGGTAAAAGATAAAGTGCTCAAACGAATTCGGTATACCAGACAGCAAGCCAAATTTAATAAAGAGGAGCGAGCAGAGAACGTCCGTAATGCATTTCGCGTAACGGACGCATCAATCGTAAAAGAAAAAAATGTCGCCCTCGTCGATGATGTATTGACAACCGGTAGCACCATGAATGAATGCGCCAAAGTTTTGCGTCAATGCGGTGCGCGACAGATCACGACCATCACTATTGTTCGAATATAATCACTGAAATTCTCTTAAAACTTGACTTTTATTGGAATTTTATTTATACTTACAAGTTTATTTTTTTGAGCCTGGTGAATAAATTAGAAAATATCAAGACAATCCAAATGAGGAGATAAATATGGCAATCAAGGTAGGAATCAATGGTTTTGGTCGAATTGGCCGTCTCGTATTTCGCGCAGGCGTGAACAATCCTGATATTGAATTTGTGGGGATTAATGATCCATTTATCGATCCCGATTATATGGTTTATATGACAAAATATGATACAATTCATGGACGTTACAATGGTTCCATTGAAGCCGAAGACGGAAAATTGGTGGTCAATGGCAAGGCGATCAGCGTTTTTGATAAAATGAATCCTGAAGAGATTCCGTGGGGCACAATCGGTGCTGACTATATTGTTGAATCGACAGGTGTTTTTACGGTGATTGAGAAAGCCCGGGCTCATTTGAAAGCCGGCGCGAAAAAAGTTGTCATTTCAGCGCCGTCAAAAGATGCTCCCATGTTTGTGATGGGCGTAAATCATCAAAAGTACAGCAATGATATGGACATTGTTTCGAACGCTTCGTGCACAACCAACTGCCTGGCACCCCTCGCCAAAGTATTGAATGATAAATTCGGCATTATTGAAGGATTGATGACCACTGTTCATGCCACAACAGCAACGCAAAAAACCGTTGATGGTCCGTCAAAAAAAGACTGGCGCGGTGGCCGTGCAGCTTCCGGCAATATCATTCCTTCAAGTACCGGCGCGGCCAAAGCGGTGGGTAAAGTCATCCCGGAATTAAATGGCAAACTGACTGGTATGGCTTTTCGCATCCCGACATTGAATGTGTCAGTGGTAGACCTGACGTGTCGGCTGGAAAAGGGTGCGACGTACGACGATATCAAGGCGGCGATGAAAGAAGCTTCCGAAGGTGAGCTCAAGGGCATCCTCGCCTACACAGAAGAAAGCGTTGTCTCTTCCGATTTTATCGGCGAATCCTGCACGTCCATTTTTGATGCCGGTGCCGGGATTTCCCTGAATGATCATTTTGTCAAAGTCGTCGGCTGGTATGACAACGAGTGGGCTTACTCGGTGAAGGTATTGGATTTGATTCAATACATGGATAGTGTAAAATAACTCGTTCGGCGCTTTTCAGTCTGCGCATCATTTTTTGCGCGGGAACATTTGTGCGACGATGGAGTAAAAGTTTTCGAAATGAAAGCACAGAGGCCAATATGCGAAAACGAATTATTGCTGGTAACTGGAAAATGAATACAACGGTCGATGAGGCCGTCGAATTGGCAAAAGCTATCAAAGCCAAATATGATAACTTTGATATCGATGTTGTTCTCTGTGCGCCGTTTACGAATTTATACGCCGTGCATCAGGTCATTCAGCAAACCCCGATCGGACTCGGTGCCCAGGATGTTTATTGGGAAGAGAAGGGCGCTTTTACCGGTCAAATATCAGCCACCATGCTCAAGGCTGTTGGTTGTCAATATGTTATTATCGGTCACTCCGAGCGTCGGCAATACTTTGGTGAAACAGATGAAACGGTGAATAAAAAGACAAAAAAAGCTTTTGAACACCATCTCACGCCCATTGTCTGCGTCGGCGAACTGCTGCAAGAGCGCGAAGCGGATGAAACAGAAACTGTTGTCGAGCGACAAATGAAAGGTGCATTGGCTGGTTTGAGTGAGACGGATGTCTCGCAGTTAATTATCGCGTATGAGCCTGTGTGGGCTATAGGTACTGGCAAAGTAGCAACACCGCAACAGGCACAAGATGTACACGAGTACATCCGCGGACTTTTAGAAAAAATGTATAATTCAGAATTGGCTGAGAGCATTCGAATTCAGTATGGCGGTAGTATGAAGCCTGATAATGCGAGCGATCTGTTGGCTCAACCTGATATTGATGGTGGACTCATCGGCGGTGCGAGCTTGCAAGCTGATTCATTTTTGGGTATTATAAACGCCTAAGGTTGGAGAATTTATGATTTACGCAATTTTAGTCGGACTGTTTGTAATAGTTGCATTTTTACTTGTTTTTATTATATTAATTCAATCAGGTAAAGGTGGCGGCTTGGCGGGTATCGCTGGTGGCGGCATGAATCAGTTGTTCGGTGGGCAGGGAAGTGCTCCTTTTTTGACCCGCACAACAGCCATTCTGGCCACTGCGTTTATGGTTATCGCATTGATATTAGGCATGATTACGCGCGGCAACATCGATCAGACATCTATCATGCAAAAAGAACGTGAACGCCGTATGGCATCACCGGCACGAACATTGCCGGAAGTGACACCAACGGATAATGCCGGATCTTTACCAACAGAATAAACCTGGATTGCCGAAGTGGTGGAATTGGTAGACACGCTATCTTGAGGGGGTAGTGCCTGACCAGGTGTGCGGGTTCGAATCCCGCCTTCGGCACAATTTATTTAACTTGAATGCTAATCAATTAATAGGAGAAGCCCATGCTAACAAGAAACGCCTCGAAAGGTTTGGCAGTTTTCGTCGTCGTTCTGTTGCTGCTTGGAGCTGCTTTAGCTCAGGGCATCGAAGAGAAAAAAGCTCAATATGATGAAAAAGTGAAAGAGCTGAAAGAACTAAACGTTAAAATGGGAGCACAAGGGATATCTGCCGATGAGTACAACAAGCTCAAAGAAAGGTATGATGTACTCAATGCAGAAATCCGCGAATTGCAGACCGCCCTCAATGCAGATCAGGAATACATGAAAAAGATGAATGACGCCAAGTTGGCTTATAACGAGGGCAATACTCTTTTCAAACAGGGTCAATATGATGAAGCCGTAGCGGCCTATGATAAATCACTGGCTTTGGACCCATCTAATTCCAGCGCTTATCAGGGAAAGGGATTGGCCCTGACCAAGCAGCGTAAATATGACGAAGCTATTGGCGCATATGAAAAGGCGGTTGAAGCTGACCCGACAAACTATTCCGCTTATGCCGCTTTGGGAAAAGCCAACTATGATAAAAAAGATTATGATGCCGCCGTGGAAGCATATCAAAAGGCGGTTGAAATCAATCCTCAGCGCGAGACCAATATTTATATGTTGGCGCTTTCTTACACACGCCTGAAAGACACAAAAAACGCGATCAAGTATTACCAGATGGCAACCCAGGTCAAGCCGGATTACGAAAAGGCGTTCAACAGTCTTGGTGTTGCCTATATGACTGATGGACAGGTTGAAAATGCAATCAATGCATTCGAGATGGCCATTTCAATAGATGAAAATTATGATGAAGCCTATTATCGTCTTGCAGCGGCGAATAACAAGGTCGGTCGCTACCAGGAAGCATTGGATGCGGCTCAATCTTGTCTCAAAGTAACGAGAAAATTCAAGGGCGCCGCCAATTTTGAAGCCGGCACGGCGGCGAAAAAACTCGGCCGGGTCGAAGAAGCAAAAAGATATTTTGAAGCCGCTGCAACCGATCGTCAGTGGCGAAAATCTGCTGAATATGAACTTGACTTGATCTCCCGCGGCCAATAATCTCGTTCAGTGACCAATAAATCAAGCCCACTCTTGCTTTGGAGGGTGGGCTTTTGTCGTTTCATAACTCTATAAAGGAACAATGCAGCAATTCACACGAAGACAATTTGTCACAACAGCCACCCTGGCTACTGCGGGCTCTCTCTTTCCCGCACAATCCAATGACACTCGCGCGCGCGTTGCTGTTGTCCGAAACGGCGAGCCCCCCGAACTCGTTCGGCAAGCAATTGATATGCTTGGTGGCATATCACACTTTGTTCAACCCGGGCAGTCCGTGCTCATCAAACCCAACATGAGCTGGGATCGACTACCCGAGCAAGCGGCGACAACGAATCCCGAAGCTGTCGCAGAAGTTGTGAGATTGTGCAAACAAGCGGGGGCGCGGCTCATTCGTATTGTTGATCGAACCTGCAATCGAGCTGAACGATGCTACTATCGAAGTGGTATCGAAAAAGCCGCAACCGCAGCAGGTGCTCAAGTTCGCCATGTCGTGCCCAGCCGCTTTGTTGACACAACCATTCCGAACGGCAGCCTGTTAAGCACCTGGCCTGTATATAAAGATGTCCTTGATGTCGATGTTCTCATCAATATGCCCATCGCCAAACACCACACGATTCCCGGTGTGACATTGGGAATGAAGAATATCATGGGATTAATTGGCGGAGATCGTGGCGATCTGCACGTCGATTTTGATGTGAAAATCACCGATCTGAATACAATCATCCGTCCAGCGTTGACTCTTGTGGATGCGTATCGGATTTTGCGCCGAAACGGCCCCTCGGGAGGTAGCCTGGAAGATGTTGAGGAAAAAAGGATGGTGATTGCCGGCATTGATCCGGTCGCAACGGACGCTCGGGCCGTACAGCTTTTTGGTCTGGAACCCGATAAAATTGCTTATCTCGTACAAGCACACAAACGCGGCCTGGGTGAAGTAGACCTCACCAAAGTGGCCGTACATGATTATTCGTTCTAATAATCGCAAAATAGATTTGACACTGGAGCCCTCTCTCCTGTTCATCGAGGAAAAAAGATAGCATGAGAAAAGCTCGACAACTTTCACAAATATTTTTTCTTTTTCTGTTTTTTTTTCTCTTCTTGCAAGCACGCTTCCCGTATGAAAGACTGTTGCCCTCCGATCTCTTTTTGCGATCGAGTCCCCTCATCGCACTCACAACTTTTTTGTCCTCCTGGTCACTTGAGACAAAGCTTGTCCTCGGATTTATCATGTTAGTTTTGCCGCTGTTTTTAGGTCGTTTTTTTTGTGGCTGGATTTGTCCCCTGGGAACGACGCTGGATTTTTCCGATAAAGTTTTGTTTCACAGCAAGCATTCTCGCAACAAAAACGTGGCCACATCCTTTCGGGCGTGCAAGTTTGTTCTTCTCATCGCTCTTGTCGTTGCCGCACTTTTTTCATTGCAGCTTGTCTGGTTCTTTGATCCCGTTGTGATTTTAACGCGGTTCTCGACTCTTGTGCTCTATCCAGCTTTTGCCGTTGCTGCCGGCTCTATTTTTGACGCCGCGTTCAAGTTGGGCATTTTTGAGGATCAAATTTATACCCTTTATCACTGGGCGCAAAAAACGATATTGCCGGTTACACCGCCGCATATCATCCATGGGCTCCCGGTTTTACTCTTATTCCTTGGAATTTTGGCCCTGGGATTGGTTGGGCGTCGGTTCTGGTGCCGGGCCTTCTGTCCCCTTGGCGCCCTGCTGGGAGTATTTTCAAAATATCGGCTCCTGAAAAGAAAAGTCGATTCCTCCTGCACATCATGCAGCATCTGTTATGAAAAGTGCCGCATGCACGCCATAGCAGATGATGTCACATCTACGAATCCGATCGAATGTATCGAGTGCGGTGAATGTGTTGACGAATGCCCTTCGCATTCGATTTCTTATGGTATCGACCTGCCAAAACAAAATGTCAACAGCAACGTCGATCTCTCACGTCGAAGAGTAATTTGGGCGAGTGTCGGCGGCCTTCTGGGGGCAATTTTTGTAAAAACGATACATTCCGGGACGGAAAAAACGGCGAGTGTCATCCGTCCTCCGGGAGCTGTTCCGGAAGCTCTTTTTCTCGACAAATGTATACGATGTCAAGCGTGCACGCGTATATGTGCCTCAACCGGCGGTTGCTTGCAGCCCAGCCTCGCTGAAGCGGGTTTAGAGGGGTTATGGTCGCCCATTGTGATCCCGCGACTGGGATACTGCGAATTTAACTGCACATTATGCGGCCAGATTTGTCCGACCGGCGCGATCCAGCCGCTAACACTCGAGAAGAAACAACAACTCAAGATCGGCCTCGCTTTTATTGATCAAAATCGTTGTATTCCATGGCGCGAAAATAAAGATTGTCTCGTCTGCGAAGAACATTGTCCACTTGCCGAAAAAGCGATTAAATTTGATGTGCGTGAGGTACGGACGAATCAAGGTGATCGTCGAGTCGTTAGGTTTCCTTATGTGGATGAAAATCTCTGTATTGGCTGCGGTATTTGCGAAACCAAATGCCCTGTTTTGGGCGCGCCCGGGATATATTTAACCGCACAAAATAACCAAAGAATCATATCGGTCTCTTAAAAATTAAAACAATGCATATCAACTTCAAATACATATGGAAAAGGCTGCGGCATCTTTTCGCGCCGCAAAAAAGGGACAAGGAGAGTAAAGATGCCTTGCCGCAACCCTGGCTCAAACATTATGATTTGGGAGTGCCAGACAAGATTTATATCCCCAGGATCACTCTCAACGATATCATGCAGCATTCTGCAGATATCCACAAAAATCGAATTGCTTTTCGCTTTTTCGGCAAAAAATTCACTTTTCACAAGATGGAATCTATTGTGCAATGTTTTGCGGCTGCATTCCATGATGTGGGGATTCGGAAAGGCGACCGAATCGCTTTGCTTTTGCCCAATACGCCGCAATTTCTTTTCTCCTATTGGGGCGCCCTTCGAATTGGTGCGATTGTCGTTCCGATCAATCCACTGTTAGCGGGTCGCGAGATCAGCGCATTACTCGACATTGTTAATCCCAAAATATTTATCGCCCTGGATTCCATCTATGAAAAAATAGATCAGCAAAAAAAACTTCAGAAGATTGATCATATCATCCTAACAGCAGTGGACGAGTTTATGCCCACGCTCGCTCGGCTCGTTTTTTCTCTGCAAAGAAGACGTTTTGGCAAGAGCGGCAAAACAAAACATTTATCCGGCATACAATTCAAAAATTTGGCAAAAAAAAGACCATTACTGTCTCTAGAAAATGTACGCCCCGCAGATACAGCTGCGCTCATTTTTACCGGTGGAGTGACGGGAATCCCAAAGGCCGTCGAGTTGACACATCAGAATTTGGTGGCGAATCTGCTGCAAACGCGTGCGTGGTTGGGTGACATCAGAGACGGCCATGACAGGGTGATGGGTGTATTGCCGTTTTTTCACAGCTATGGAATGACAACATGTCATCACCTCGCCATTCAAGTCGGTGCGACGTTGATTGTAGAGCCTCGCTTCAATGTACAACGTATCATTCGGCTCATCAAAAAGTACAAAGTAACCATTTTCCCCGGCGTCCCAACCATGTATCGAGCCATCGTTGATGTGATCAGTGAGACGAAACAACGCCTCGACGATGTGCGAGTATGCGTGAGCGGCGGTGCTCCCCTGAGTGCAACATTGAAGCGGGAATTTGAACAACTCACGTCAAGCAAGCTGGTGGAGGGATACGGTCTCTCAGAAGCGTCACCGCTGACGCATTGTAATCCATTGTTTGGAAAACAAAAGCCTGGCAGTATTGGTCTGCCTTGTCCAAATACGCAGGCACGAATTGTGCATATCAAGACCGGCGAGACCGTACCGCCGGATACAAAAGGTGAGCTTTGGGTCAAAGGACCACAGGTCATGCGAGCTTATTGGAAAAATGAAGCGGAAACGCGCAAAGTGCTCTCTGCGGACGGATGGCTCGCAACGGGTGATATTGCCCGAATGGATCAGGATGGTTATTTTTATATCATCGACCGAAAAAAGGAAATTATCTTGTCCGGCGGATTTAACATTTATCCGAGTGAAGTGGAAGCGGTATTATTGATGCGTCCTGAGGTAAAAGAGTGTGCCGTAATTGGCATACCGGATAATTTTTACGGAGAGATCGTCAAGGCTTTCGTTGTTCTGCAACGCGGTAAATTGTGTGAAGAACAAGACCTTTTGGCTTTTTGTAGAATAAATTTGGCACATTTCAAAGTTCCGAAGAATATTACTTTTGTGCAGAGTCTGCCGAAAAACTTTCTCGGCAAAGTGCTAAAGAGAAATTTAATTCAATCAACAAATACGTCTTCAAAATGACCGTCAAGGATATATTATTAACTGACGTTTGATAAACGAGTTAAAGATGAACGAGCTTGTACAAACAGAACGATTCCGAGAAAACGGACTCAAATTAACACCTGCTTCTCGACGATCTGATACACGACTGGTGATTGAACTGATGTCGCTTTTTGAAAAGTACGAGAAGGAGGGTTTTCGAATTTTTGCGCTCGACGTACAAAGTTTATCCGATCTTTCCGAAGATTTGATCGTTCTCATGCTTGAAGTGAGCGCTCGACTGCGTCGATCGGGCGGTGATTTGTACGTTTACAATCTACATTATGATCTGCTGGAAGATGTGCTGACATTCAATCCAAAGCATTTCCTAACCATTGCAGAGGATAGTTCAGATGCTGGAGGGCGGGATAAAAACAAAGTCAGAATTGCCCCATCATCAGAAAGGAAAAGTCCGTTACCCAATAAAGCTCTCGGCAAAAGCATTAACAGAATCGAGATTCCCTATAATGAAGATGAAGTTTATAAAGCATGCGACTTTGTATTGTCCAGGGCCAAACGAATGGGCTTTACCGAAAATGAACTGAGTCGAATGAAAATCGCTGTCTACGAGGCCTGTCTGAACGCCATACAACACACCCGAAAAATGAGTCCCGGCGAAAAAGTGATTGTTGAAGTTGAAACGAATGAACATGCGATTCAAATCAATGTATATGATCGAGGTTTTGGCTTTGATCCAAGGAAGACAAAGGAATTTAATGTAACTGAAGCAGTGTCGCATCGTAAAACCGGCGGCATGGGACTGCACATCATCCGCCGTGCCATGGATGAGGTGGATTATCAGGCAGATCGATTGAACGGGAACAAGCTGGTTATGAAGAAATATCTGAGCCGCTGATATCTTTGTGCAATTTCGGACGAATGATTGTTGTTTTAATCACAAAGAAAAAATTTGAAAGCACCTTATGATCGATATTCATCTTTTAAGTTTTATTTTTGGCATTATACTGACTTTGGCTATTGTTGTCATAGTCGAACGATTGTATGGTAAAATATTCGGCAATCGTAAATTGCGTCAGCTTGAGCGTGAAACCATCAGGTTGAGACGTGTGGTACAAAAAAAAGATGAACTGATCAAAAAATCACTCAAAGAAATTCAGGAAAAGGAGAAAAAAAATGATGGATAAAATCAATAGATTACGAAAATCCGCGACGCATGGTGCCATTGGCGGCCTGGCGGGTTTTATCGTTGAACATGGATTGGAAAGCGCTACGGGAATAGATTTTGTGAATGGCGTATTCGAGATCGCTGGCGCCACCCTGGGATTGGTAAATGCGAATAAAGACCTGATCAAGCAAGCCTACAATAGCGTCGTTCAAGTCACGGGCAAAGAGCCAAAAGATTTGACTCAAGATGAATGGGACGAGGTACGTAATAAATATCCCAGAGCGGTCGAATATCTGGAACGGGCTTTATCCCTGCAATAGAACTTTCGATGTCATTTCTGTCCTCCATAGCGGTTGTGGTGGCAACCAGACTCGGCTACAAAATTGCCGAGAAAAAAAAGTGGCTGCCCTCGAGCGTATATCATCAATTGACATTAGCGAAATTACGCGACGGAAATCTGCGCGATGCGATCCGGCTGAATCATATCGCTTTGCAAAAAAAGCCGAATTATGAGAAAGCATTGATCGTTCAGGATGTGATCGCCATGCAGCGTGATGCGCTGTTCTCTCGCCTGACGCACGATATTAATCAGGAAACCGTCGCCATTCAAGACATTGCAATTGTTAATAGAGTCCTCAGTCGCCAACTTTTTCGCGCAAAAATAGTGGCGCACTTTAATAAATTTCTCCCGTGGATACTTTTGTTTTTCAATATTTTTCTCTATCTTTTGGCATATTTCTTTTTCGTTGTTGGTTCAGATGCAGTCGCTGGCAGTCTCTTGAGTGCCGGTGCCATCGGTTGTACGGTGCTCATTGTTGCTCTTTTCCGATTCATGAACGACCTGCAAATTCGAAATAGCCTGCAGCAAAAAGAACTGTCAACGGCACAAAGATCCAAGGCGCAGGAACTCAATCTCCACAAACGTCGCTTGCGCGAATTGCAAAGTCAGCTCACTCAAACACGTTACCAGCTTCGGATTTAATAACATGCTAAAATCTCTGAAAAATTTTAAATCATTCTGGATTTTAGAGGTCCTCCTCTTTGCTGCGGGTTTTTATATCGTTTATCGGGAGTTTGTGCCCGAAGAGACAAAAGAGAACATCGGTGAGGCGATCGCCAATGTCGGGTCCGGGAAGGATAGTTCGAGTGCACCGCAAGATATGTCGCAGACGATACTGGAAACAGCAGTGGTTTGTCTGGATATTGACGTTGAAAAAAAACAGCCGCTGTTACCAAAAGGCAGATTTAGCAAATACATTGATGTGCTGTATTGTTTCACAGAAATCTCTGGAAAAATTCCAAATGCACTTGTTCATGACTGGATTTATGAAGGCGAGGTACTTTACAGCCAACGTACTGTGTTGAATGGAATTGATACAAAAGCATGGACAAAAATGAGCATGTCCCCCGAAAAAACCGGCACCTGGCGTGTCAATATTCGCACCGACAACGGCCAGCTTTTAGGCTCTGCTGATTTTGTGCTCAAGTGAATCCAGTCATGAAAAAAGTTGAAACAAATTGACGATTCGCGCATCTTATATATCCAAATAATTTGCGTTGGAGGTGATTATGATGTTTTTTCCTTTAGATAGCACATTGATATTATTAATCCCGGCGATTCTATTGAGCATATATGCACAATTTGCCATTCGTAGCGCCTACTCTAAATGGAGCAAGGTTCGATCATCCCTTGGCATGAACGGCGCTCAAATCGCACAACGATTGTTACAACAAAATGGCATCTACGATGTTGAAGTTGAAGAAGTGGGTGGGTCATTGTCGGATCACTATGACTCACGCGCCAAAAAAGTCCGTTTGTCGAGCGATGTATACCATTCAACATCTTTGGCTGCATTGAGTGTGGCGGCGCATGAAACCGGTCATGCCATCCAGCATGCAACCAGCTACGGACCGCTCAATATTCGCCAGTCGCTGTTCCCGATCGCCAGCTTTGGCACAAACTGGGGCATCTGGATTTTTTTGATCGGCATGTTCATTTCTTCATTCAGCTTTTTGATGGATGTCGGCATTTTGCTCTTTGCTGGCGCGGTGATTTTTCAGATCGTCACTTTACCGGTCGAGTTCAACGCCAGCAACCGTGCCCTGGCGCAATTGAGTACTGGCGGCTATCTGAGAACAGATGAAATAAATGGCGCAAAAAAAGTACTCAATGCCGCGGCGTTGACCTATGTTGCTGCCGCAGCGCTCGCTGTGCTGCATCTGGTTCGCTTGTTGATTCTTCGCGGCGACGAGTAATCATAGCCTATAGATACCAAGGATAAAAAGGAGACAAGAATTTGTCTCCTTTTTTATTTTGAGGCTCTTCAATTGGAATAATAAAGAAGCACAATATGCGAGCTTTTAAAACCAGTGGTGAGTACGTGCTGCTTGATATTGGCACGCTTGACATACCGGCAGCCGATGCCCTAATGCAGAAGCTTGTGACTAAAAGACAACACGAGACGATCCCGGATATGCTGCTTTTTTTGTCCTACGTGCCGTGCCTGGCGGTTGGTGCCCGACAATTGAATGAGAATGATTTTTTAAAGCCGCAGCGTTATTTCAAAGAGCGAGGCATAACGCTTTATAAAACCGCGCGCGGCGGCGGATTGACCTATCACTGGCCGGGACAACTCGTGACGTTTCCGATAGTGAAACTGCAGGCGAATGAACAAAATATCCCGTCTTTTATGCGTAAACTTGAAGAAATTGGCCTGAGAACTCTGGCTGAAGTCGGCATCACAGCCCATCGTAAACGCGAAGAGACGGCCCAGATTGGCTTGTGGGTCGGGGACGACAAGATTGCCTCCATGGGCATTCGAATTTCGCGCTGGGTGACAAGCTATGGTTTTGCATTAAATTTGAGCGGTGATATATCGGTCTCGCGTTATATTCGCCCCTGCGGTCTGGATGTCAAGCTGGTTACAGTGGAAGCACTGATCGGGCGACATCCGTCTCGAGACGATGTAAAAGAAAAAATTCGACATAATTTTGAAAAAATATTTCAACGGCGACAGATCACATGTGATAAATATAGTGCACAGATAAAGCATATTGTCAATAAGCACAGCGCGACCGCAGGCGGCAACCAAAAAATAGAACCTTTTTAACCACACTACATACGTACCTGTTGCTTGAAATGTCTGTCATATTGACAGATAAACCTGTTGGCTTCACACGTTGATAAAAAGCACTCATGTTGCAAGTGCAATAAAAACATAGATCAGCTCCAGTTTTCTTTCTGGCATATAGATTGCATTTGCAAAAGAGCTTTGTAAATAAGAAATGACAATATTGAGGACCACATGCCGGATAATAAAGTAAACAATGCTATTGAAATTGAAATCGACGACGACAACGGTTCATCAAAAGAGGAAATAAAACAAGATACTGAACAGCCGGAAAACCAGGCTGCATACGCTGAAACATCACAAGAAATAGAAGAAAAGCCTGATTATTATGATCAATATTTGCGTATGCAGGCCGAGCTGCAAAATTACAAGCGTCGAATTGAGCAAAGAATGCAAGAGTGGCGCTTGTATGCGGCGAAAGAGATTGTTTCACAACTCTTGCCGGTGATCGATGACTTTGAAATTCTCTTCAATCATCACCGGGAGGGTACAGAGGAAATTTGTGTTGATGGCGTAAAAATGATTTACAACAAGCTTCTATCATCTCTTGTGGAGCTTGGTCTTGAACCTATTGAAGCAGAGGGAAAGCAGTTTGATCCCAATCTTCATGAAGCGGTGATGGCTGAAGAGTCCGATGAGGTTGAAGAGGGTCGTGTTTTAAAAGTTTGGCAGCGCGGCTTTCTATATAAAGACACATTGCTGAGACCAGCCAAAGTAATCACGGCAAAGGCAAAAAAAGATGATGTAAAAGATGGCTAAAAACTATTATGACATATTGGGTGTGTCTGAAGACGCCTCGGAAGGTGATATAAAAAAAGCCTATCGAGACTTGGCGAAAAAATATCATCCAGACAAGCATAAAGGTGATAAAGCTGCCGAGACGCGTTTTAAAGAGATATCCGAAGCCTATGCAACCTTGAATGATCCCAAAAAACGCGCCCAGTATGATCAGATGCGTCGATTTGGCGGTGGATATGGTGGTACGCACCAGAACTTCAGCTTTGAAGACCTGGGCAATATTTTTGGCGGTAGTTTTCGCGGGCGCCGCAGTGCTGGTGGCGGGTTTGGTGATTTATTTAGTGAGTTTTTTGGCGGTTCGAGTGGCTTTACCTCGCACCCGCGCAAAGGTCAAGATATTTCTGCCGAGCTGACAATTCCATTTGATATGGCCATAAGCGGCGGCAAACAAGTCATGGTTGTAAATGGTCACAAGCTGAATGTGAACATCCCGGTTGGCGCCGAAGACGGAAAAAAAATTCGTCTACGTGGGCAGGGTCATCATGGTATGGATGGTGGCGCTTCGGGCGATTTGATCATCACTATTCATGTGACGCCGCATCCCTATTTCAAACGCAAAGGTGCGGATATTTACAGCACTGCCGCCGTGAATATTGTCCAGGCATCCCTGGGCGCCAGGATTGCTGTGCAAACGTATGATAAAGGATTGGTCTCTCTCAAGATTCCCGCTGGAACACAAAACGGCAAGTTATTTAAACTAAAAGGTATGGGTGTTTATATCAACGGTCATCAAGGCGATCATTTCGTCGAGATTCAGGTGAATGTGCCGGATCATCTCGATGCAAAATCCCGCAAAGCGCTTGAGCAATTCGCAAAAACAGCCGGAATTGACTACTGAAAACAGGAATAAATGAATGAAACGTTGCGGTTTTATGTCGCAAAATAGTTCGAAACAATAGAAATGAGTTGTCGTTTTCATTACGAATAGTGCGAAACCGACATGCGAAAATAAAGAAAGGAAACAAAATGAAGTCCAAACTCACTTTAATTATACTCTTTGCAGTGTTCCTTGGTGTGATTGTTGGGCTGGTGATCTCCTCAAATTTGGATTTGACCAACAGATCAATTGCTGCAGATTCGAAAGCTGCGAAACCGGTGCTTCTGGGAGCGCAATATGATAATTTGGATGCTTCTCAGGTGGCCAGTGCAGAGGCGTTGAGCAAAGCATTTGCGCACGTCGCCGAATTGGTCAAGGGTTCGGTTGTCACAATCAAGAGCACGCAAACTGTCCGTACAGAAGTACCCGAATTTTGGCAGTACTTTTTCAACGTACCGGATGAGCGGATTCGCCAGGGTCTTGGCTCAGGTGTCATTGTGAATCCGGACGGCTATATCATCACCAATAATCATGTCGTTGAAGGCGCCGATGAGCTGCAAGTGTCCATCGGAAAAGACAATTTTGATGCAACAATCGTCGGACGCGATCCCGAAAGTGACCTGGCAGTCATTAAAATTGAAGGAGATAACCTCAATGCAATAAAGCTGGGGGATTCTGATGATCTCCAAGTGGGAGAATGGGTGCTGGCCATTGGAAATCCATTTGCCGCAGTTCTCGATCAGACCGTGACGGCCGGTATCGTGAGTGCAAAGGGTCGCACCAACCTGACTGAAGGACGGATTCCTTTCGAGGATTTTATACAGACGGATGCCGCCATTAATCCTGGAAATTCGGGCGGGGCATTGGTCAATATGAGAGGTGAGCTGGTTGGTATAAACACCATGATCTATTCCAGCTCGGGTGGCAATGTCGGCATTGGATTTGCGATCCCGATCAATTTAGCAAAAAATGTGATGGAACAGCTGATTGACAAAGGCAAAGTCGCGCGCGGCTGGCTTGGCGTTTATATCGGCACCCCGGATGAGGAAATGGCAGAAGCTCTCGGTCTGGATGAAACAACCGGTGCCCTGGTGAATGAAGTCACAAAAGACAGCCCCGCTGAAGATGCGGGACTCAAGGAGCTCGATGTGATTCTCGAAGTGGATGGGAAAAAAATTGAAGATAGCAGCCACCTGGTGAATACGATCGCCAATTATGCTCCGGGATCTGACGTGGAGCTGCTGATCTGGCGCGATGGCCGGGAAAAGACCATCACACTTAAATTGGGCGAACGACCGACGGGCGGTGATATTGTCTCCGAGGAAGACGAAGATGTCGAAAATTTGCTGGGCATTGAAGTGGATGCCTTGACACGCGAAAATATGCGCCAATTTCAAGTAGACTACACGGGTGAGGAGGGTGTGATCATTATTAATGTCGAACGTGAATCCGCTGCGGCCAAAGAGGGAATTCGTCCGGGAGACCTGATCAAATCGATCAACAAAGAACCTGTCAAAAGTGTGAGCGATTTTAACAGGGTGGTCAAGGATATCGAGCCGAATTCGGTTGTGCTGTTTCGAATCAAACGAGGTGACTCCGGCTATTTTGCGGCTATTCGTGTACCAAAACAAAAGTAGAAAATCATAAATGGCGATGGGGGCGAATCCCATCGCCATTCGTGCGTATAGAAGATGATTGCCGTTTACAAGAGGAGCAAAGATGCCAACTTATGACTACAGATGCAAAGAATGCGGACATCAATTCGAAGTATTTCAAGCCATCTCGGCCGAGCCAATAAAAAAATGCCCGGTGTGCGGCAGTGAGGTGGAGCGTTTAATTGGCGGCGGAGCCGGTTTGGTTTTTAAAGGCTCTGGATTTTATATCACTGATTATAAAAATAAAAAAGATAACACCTCCCCCAAAACCAAGCCCGACTCCAGTACGCCAGCAGAGTCGACTTTAAAAAAAGAAACCAAAAATTCAGACTGACAGATTGACGCAATACGCGTCTAATTGGCGGCATTCTAGATCATTTGTCCCTTTTCTGCAAAACAGTTCGTTGCATTTGTACGTTTTATGTAGCTGTTTTTTTTATGAATAGCGTGGATAATTTTTGCGCTGTGGTTGTGGCATGACACTTGCACTAACCGAGCGAAAAAGTCATCCCTTTGAAAATTGTAAATAAAGAGGAAACTAGTGGGCAAGATTATAGGAATTGATCTCGGAACGACGAACTCATGCGTGGCGGTAATGGAAGGCGGCGAGCCAACCGTTATCCCAAATAGCGAAGGTGGTCGAACAACGCCATCTGTTGTGGCGTTTAGCAAAACCGGCGAGCGATTGGTCGGCCAGGTTGCCAAAAGGCAAGCGATCACCAATCCGGAAAAAACAATTTATTCGATCAAACGTTTTATGGGGCGACGCTATGCCGAGGTGCATACTGAAATTGATGAAGTCCCCTACAAAGTGATTAGCGGCCAAAACGATGTCGCGCGCGTGCGAATCGAAGACAAGGAATATACACCCCAGGAAATTTCAGCCATGATCCTGCAAAAAATGAAACAAACGGCTGAAGACTATCTGGGAGAAAAAGTCAGAGAGGCCGTCGTCACGGTTCCAGCTTATTTTAACGACAGTCAACGCCAGGCCACCAAAGAGGCTGGCGAGATCGCCGGTTTGGATGTAAAACGAATCATCAACGAGCCGACCGCAGCGTCTCTGGCTTATGGTTTGGACAAAAAAAGCAATGAAAAAATCGCGGTCTACGACCTTGGTGGTGGAACATTTGATATTTCTATTCTCGAAATTGGCGACGGTGTTTTTGAGGTAAAATCTACAAACGGCGATACCCACCTGGGTGGCGATGATTTCGATCAGCGCATCATTGACTGGATGGTGGACGAGTTTGTCAAGCAGGAAGGCGTCGATCTCTCCAAAGATCCGATGGCCCTGCAACGGCTGAAAGAGGCTGCTGAAAAAGCCAAAACCGAGCTTTCAACGACAACACAAACTGAAATCAATTTGCCGTTTATTACAGCGACCGATACCGGGCCAAAACACCTCAATATGAATTTGACGCGGGCCAAATTTGAGCAGATGTGTGATGACCTGTTTCAACGAAGTCTTGAGCCGTGTAAAGTCGCTTTAAAAGACGCAGGATTAACGGCCAAGGATATAGATGAAGTTGTTCTTGTTGGCGGATCAACACGAATGCCGAAAATTCAACAGTTGGTTAAAGACCTGTTCGGCAGAGAGCCGCACAAAGGCGTCAACCCTGATGAGGTTGTGGCTGTTGGCGCCGCGATCCAGGGTGGCGTGCTGTCCGGTGATGTCTCCGACGTCCTTTTGCTGGACGTGACACCACTGTCGCTCGGCATTGAAACACTCGGTGGCGTGAAAACAACGCTTATTGAAAAAAATACAACAATTCCGACAAAAAAATCCGAAATCTTTTCAACTGCAGCAGACAATCAGCCATCGGTTGAAATTCATGTATTGCAGGGCGAACGGCAAATGGCAGTTGATAATCGTACGCTTGGTCGCTTTCACCTGGATGGTATTCCATCGGCGCCACGTGGCATCCCGCAGATCGAGGTGACATTCGACATAGACGCAAATGGTATTTTGAATGTCTCGGCCAAAGACAAAGCAACGAACAAGGAACAGTCGATTCGTATCGAAGCCTCAACTGGCTTGTCGCAAAGCGAAATTGAAAAAATGGTCAATGACGCAAAAGCGCACGCAGCAGAAGACAAAAAGAAACGCGAACTCATCGATACAAAGAATCAAGCGGATCAGATCATCTATCAAACAGAAAAACAGCTCAAGGAATATGGCGATAAGCTGGATGCGGTGTTAAAAGGCCAACTTGAGAATGCCATCGGCCGCTTGAAAGAAGCGATCAAAGGTGATAATGTTGATGAAATGAAATCCGCCATAGACGGCGTCAATGCGATCATGCAACAGGCTGCACAAAAAATGTACGAAGCGACTGCACAGCAACAGGCACAAGGTGCCCAATCCGGTGCGGAAGCCGGTCAGGCCGCAGACGCTGATAAAAAAACAGAGGCGGAAGACGCGGATTTTGAAGTCGTCGATGATGATAAAAAATAACATTTAATGTAAAACTTTTGATTAAAAACTGAGGGTAAAATCAGTAAAGGCGAGATTGAGTCATCGATCTCGCCTTTTTCCGGTAATATCAGGAGATTGATGATGCTTTCGTATGAAAAGCTGACAATAAAATCACAAGAAGCGCTGCAGAAAGCGCAGCAGAGTGCGTCGGACCATGGTCAACAACAAATCGAGCCACTTCATCTGTTGGCTGGACTATTGGACTCTCCGGAAAGCATCGCGCGTTCAATATTTAAAAAATCCGGTGTCGATCCGGATATGGTGAAGAATCGCGCCCTAGAGGCCATCAACCGATTGCCCAAAGTCAGCGGTGGAATCGGCCAGATTTATCTCTCCAACGATGCGAACAGACTTTTTGATAATGCATTAAAGGAAGCCAACCAGCTGCGCGACGAATTTGTCAGCATTGAACATCTGCTGTTGGCTCTTTGTGAGGACAGAACAGCAGCGGGTGATCTGCTGCGGCAAAACGGCTTGTCGCATGCGGTGGTTCTCAAAGTATTAAAGGATATTCGTGGTTCGCAACGTGTGACGGATCAAACTCCTGAGGAAAAATACCAGGCACTCAAGCGTTATGCCCGTGATTTGAATGAACTGGCTCGTCAGAACAAGCTCGATCCGGTGATTGGTCGTGATGATGAAATCCGTCGAGTTCTTCAGGTTTTGTCGCGGCGGACGAAAAATAATCCGGTTCTCATCGGGGAGCCCGGAGTTGGCAAAACAGCCATTGCCGAAGGCCTGGCGCATCGTATCGTTCAAGGCGACGTGCCGGAAAATCTCAAAACAAAAAAGATCATGGCCCTGGACCTTGGCCAGCTTGTTGCCGGCGCCAAATTTCGCGGCGAGTTTGAAGAACGACTCAAGGCAGTGCTCAAGGAGATTAGCGAGGCAAACGGCCAGGTCATTTTATTCATCGATGAGATCCACACCCTTGTTGGAGCAGGAGCCGCGGAAGGATCGATGGACGCATCAAATATGCTCAAACCGGCACTGGCACGCGGCGAGCTTCGCTGTGTTGGCGCGACAACCCTGGACGAGTACAGAAAATATATCGAAAAAGACGCGGCGCTGGAGCGTCGCTTTCAGCAGGTTTATATCAATCAACCGTCAGTGCACGACACTATTTCCATATTGCGTGGCTTGAAGGAGCGGTACGAAGTTCATCATGGCGTGCGTATACAGGACAGCGCCATTATCGCAGCGGCGACGCTGAGCGATCGTTATATTTCAGATCGTTTTCTGCCGGACAAAGCCATCGATCTGGTCGATGAAGCGGCGTCAAAATTACGAATTGAAATTGACAGCATGCCAATCGAGCTGGATGAAGTCGAACGAAAAATAAAACAGCTCGAAATTGAACGTGAAGCACTGAAGAAGGAAAAAGATGCCGCATCAAAGAGTAGACTGGATGAAATCAAAAAAGAATTGGCCAATCTCAACGAAACACGCCAGGAGCTCCGCGCCCACTGGGATATGGAAAAAGAAACGATCGCCCAAATACGCGCTTTGAAAGAACAATTGGAGCAAACCAAAACCAACGCTGCGCAGGCTGAGCGGGAGGGCGATTTGTCGCGCGCCGCCGAGCTTAAATATGGCCGGTTATCCGAATTGCAGCAAAAGCTCGATACATTCAATCAAAAGCTGATTGACATTCAAAAAGACAGGCAGATGCTCAAGGAGGAAGTGGACGAGGAGGATATCGCCCAGATTGTTGCACAATGGACGGGCATTCCCGTGAGTAGAATGTTGGAGAGCGAAAAGGACAAACTGGTGCACATGGAAGAGCGAATCCATCGCAGATTGATCAACCAGAATGAAGCTGTTCAAGCTGTAGCAGATGCCATCCGCCGTTCTCGCGCCGGACTCCAGGATGAAGCGCGGCCAATTGGCTCTTTTATTTTTCTCGGATCAACTGGCGTCGGTAAAACTGAACTTGCACGCGCCCTGGCTGAATTCCTGTTTGACGACGAACACGCCCTCGTGCGCATTGATATGTCCGAATATTTGGAAAGACATACTGTTTCTCGCCTCATCGGCGCACCACCCGGCTATGTTGGTTATGATGAAGGCGGTCAACTCACCGAAGCGGTGCGTCGCCGCCCCTATTCCGTGGTGCTGCTGGATGAGATCGAAAAAGCCCACCCCGAGGTCTATAATGTCTTGTTACAAGTGCTCGATGACGGTAGATTGACCGATAATAAAGGTCGGACGGTTAATTTTAAAAATACCATCGTCATCATGACGTCAAATATTGGCGCACAATTCATCATGCAGCGGTCACAGCAGATAGATGACTCGAATCGTGAACAGGTGCAAAAAGACATCACCAACAAAGTGTATGAGATGCTCAAGCAAAACATGCGCCCTGAATTTCTCAACCGTATTGACGACATTATTGTTTTTCATACCCTGACGAAAGAGAATATCAAGAAGATTGTCGATCTACAATTGCGGCACCTTGCCAAACGACTGGAAGATAAAAATCTGTCATTGGACGTGAGCGAGGCGGCGGCAGACTATCTGGCGCAGCATGGCTATGATCCAGCTTTTGGTGCGCGCCCGCTCAAACGCCTCATTCAAAAAACGCTCGTTAATCCATTGGCCATTAAACTAATCGAGGGCAAATTTTCAGAGGGTGATACGATACATGTTGTCGTTCAAGAAAATTTGCTTGATTTTCAATAAAAAAAAAGATACCTTTTTAAATTCATTGGAACCCCGATTTACGCTTTATCGTTAAAGCCGTGAATTCAATTATCTGGAGGACAAACTCGATGAAACAAGCAATTGGCATTGTTGCTGCCATTCTCTTTATAATGTTGATTGTTACGTGCGGCGAAAAGATGACAGAAGAGCAATTATACGCCCAAGTCCTTGATTATCAAGAGAAGCAACAATGGGAAGATGTCGTCAAAACGTATGAAAATATCGTCAAAGCATATCCAAACTCTGAAAAGGCTGATGAACATCTTTACAACCTCGGCATGGCGTATGCACACAATGTTAAAAAATATTATAAAGCGATTGAAACCTGGGAAGAGCTCATTGAAACGCATCCGGAAAGCCGCTTGATTACCAATACTAAATTCATGATAGGCTATTGCTATGCAAATGATATAAAAGATTTGGACAAAGCGCGTGAAGAGTATGAAAAATTTCTGCAAGAGTATCCGGATCACGAATTGGTTGATTCCGTCAATTGGGAGTTGGAGCATCTCGGTCAAGATATAAGCGATATCGATCTGCAACTTGGAGACGATGCGGAAAGCACAACAAAATAATATTCTTTCATTTAAATATTTGATCTTTGTCAAGCCGATAATCTGGTGATTGCCCCATTTCATCGGCTTTTTGTTGGTGGGTTCAATAATGAATCCGGGTGATGAGGGAGATCAGGAAGACTATGAGAAAAATTGCCTTGCGTTCTCTTTGTGTTATTTTGCTTTTTATAGCTTATTTTCCGAATGTAAATGGCTTTAGTCAGGATTCAACGGCCGCGCTCCCAGATGTCGCACTCGACTCAACTATTCGGCTGAATGCTTTTGTTCAGGACACACGCACACCGCAAAATCGCTTCGTCGAGTTTTTCATTCGATTGCAATGGACTGGCGATCTTGATCGGTACGAAGTCCATCGTTTTGAAAATCCAATACTACAAAACTTGCAAATTCAGGGTTCCGGATCTGCAAATCGTGTTGCGACTATAAGTGGTGTGCAAACTGCCATTCGCGAGTATACGTTTACGCTCAAACCCGAAGCGATCGGCATGGGGTATATTGAACCCATGATTATTAAATATTCCGACCTCGCAACAGATACTGAACACCGATTAACAACCAATCGAATTGAGGTGCAGATTATCGATCCACTTCCCGAGGATGGGTCTTTGTCCTGGCCTTTGCGGGGTGTTTTTATTTTGGTTCTCGTTGTGAGCGCTGTTATCCTGGTTCGTTGGTTCAGGATTAAAACGGCCAGGCGCAAGAAAGCGGCGCAAGAAATGACCAAAGCCGTTGTTCCAATAGAAGAAAAATATCTGCAAGAGTTGAAAAAAACAATCGATTTGAACGATCCGAGCCTCGATGGTGCAAAAGCTTTTGCGCAACTATCAAAAATATTGCGACGATTTTTGCACGAACGCTTCAGTGCTCCCGGGCTTGAGGCAACGACAAGCGAAGTGATCCAATATTTATATGAGCAAAAATTCGAAAATCGATGGGTGAATGAAATCAAGGAGATTTTATCGAACGCGGATATCATAAAATTTTCCGGTAAACCGGTTGACCGTCCGGATATCGAGAGGACTTTTACGATTGTGGAATCACTTTTTCAGGCAAGTCTCCAAGGTCAGATGGGGCCTCATAGCGAAACGACAACAACAGTTGATTAATGTTCAATGCCATTCTGGAGGATAATGAATAAATGAGTATCGATATTAACGCCATCAATGCGAAAATTGAAAAGGAAAGTGAGTTTATTGAAAAGATTACTCGCCAAGTCAGCAAGGTCATCGTTGGACAAAAGTATATGATCGAACGGTTGCTCATCGGCTTGTTATCCGATGGTCATGTATTATTAGAGGGTGTACCGGGACTGGCAAAAACTATGGCGGTGAAAACGCTGTCCGATACAATAAAAACAAAGTTTCAGCGTATTCAGTTCACGCCGGATTTATTACCAGCGGATGTGATGGGAACGGTCGTTTATGAGCAAAAAACCGGTACGTTCTCAGTGAAAAAAGGACCGGTTTTTTCAAATCTGGTTTTGGCGGACGAAATTAACCGTTCGCCTGCCAAAGTTCAATCTGCCCTCCTGGAAGCCATGCAGGAACGTCAGGTGACAATTGGCGATGAGACATTTAAATTGCCGGAGCCGTTCCTGGTTTTGGCCACGCAGAATCCCATCGAACAAGAAGGTACCTATCCATTGCCCGAAGCGCAAGTTGACCGTTTTATGCTAAAGTTATCAATCGGTTATCCCAACCGGGAGGAAGAGCTCGAGATCATGCGTCGGATGACCGCGCTTGAAATACCACATGCGGAAGCAGTCGTTACACCCGCAGATATTTTAAAAGCCAAAAAAGCTGTGCATCAGGTTTACATTGATCCGAAAATAGAAAATTACATTGTGGATATCGTTTTTGCAACGCGCAAGCCCAAGGACTTTGGTCTTGATGAGCTTGTCGAGCTCATCGCCTTTGGCGCGTCACCGCGTGCCTCGATTAATTTGAATATGGCTGCCCGGGCGCACGCGTTCCTGCGTCGTCGTGGATTTGTGACGCCCGAGGATGTCCGCTCCATAGGTATGGATGTGCTGCGCCATCGGATTATCGTGACCTATGAAGCTGAGGCCGAAGAAATCAGCGCCGAAGAAGTCGTGCGGAAAATTTTAAACAAAATAGAAGTACCATAAAATTGATCCCGAAAGAGATACTCAAAAAAATCAAACGAATTGAAATCACCACCCGCGGCCTGGTGAATGATGTCTTTTCCGGCGAATATCATTCCGTCTTTAAAGGACGCGGTATGGAATTTTCCGAAGTCCGAGAATACCAAATCGGTGATGATATTCGAACCATTGACTGGAACGTGACCGCACGCCAGGGCCATCCCTATGTCAAAGTATTCGAAGAAGAGCGCGAGCTCACCGTCATGCTGCTCGTGGATGTCAGCTCTTCCGGTGATTTTGGCACCTTCAAGCAAATGAAAGGTGAAATCGCTGCCGAAATTTGTGCATTATTGGCATTTTCGGCTATAAAAAATAACGACAAGGTTGGTCTGATCATTTTTTCCGATACGGTCGAAAAATTTGTGGCGCCCAAAAAAGGCAAGTCGCATGTCCTGCGGGTTGTACGCGAAATCCTTTATCACAAACCGCAGGGATCGCAAACCAATATCAGTGCAGCATTGGAGTTTTTGTCGCGCGTCACCCAACGACGTGCGGTGGTTTTTTTGGTGTCGGATTTTATGAGCAGCGGCTATGAAAAAGCGCTGCAAATCGCCAACAAACGGCATGACATCGTATCGATCACCATCACCGACCCCCGTGAAATCGAGTTGCCGAACGTCGGTTTTATCGAGCTCGAAGATGCCGAAACCGGCGAGACATTTCTCGTCGACACCGCGAGTTTTGATGTGCGTCGTGAATTTGCCACAACAACAAATGAGACGATCCAGGAACGGGAAAAATTATTCCGTTCACTAAATGTTGATTATATTGCCATTCGAACCGATCAGTCTTATATCGAACCGCTCATGCGCTTTTTCCGCATGCGCGCCAAACGGTTCCGTTAAAAATACCTTTTGGAGGATGAGATGCTGAGAAAAAATGCGCTTTTATTCATCGCCGGATTACTGCTTGCCGGGGTGATCATCAGTTGTCAGCCCGAGAGCAAACCGGCGATTGAGGGTGATAAATTGCGTGAATACGCCGGAGCGTTAGTGAATCGGTCACTTTACGAACAGGCTATTGAGGTCTACGACGATTATTTGGAAGACTATAAAGTCGACAAGACAGAACAGGCCAACGTTAATTACATCATCGCTGATCTCTATTTTGAGCGGTTGAATGACTACGAGTCCGCTTTGGCTTATTACCTCAAAGTCAAACATCTTTATCCGGAGAGCAGCTTGATTGATGAGACGAATAAAAAGATTGTCGCGTGTCTGGAAAGACTCGAACGTTCTGAAGACGCGCAGCAAGCGCTCGATGAAGCGGTGCAACTTGATCCGAGCGATGTGCAGAAAAAACGTCCCGGTGAAGTTGTGGCGCGAATTGGCAAACGCGAGATCACGCAAGGTGATCTTGATTTCCAAATCAGCAAATTGCCGCCAAGCGTTCGCGATCAATTCAAAACAACGGAACAAAAGCTGAACTTTTTGCGTGAATATGTGGCAACTGAGCTGTTGTTTGACACCGCCAAACGCGCCGGCTTTGATAAAGATCCAGAAGTTATCGAAGGCGCCTTTCAGGCGAAAAAAAGTTTGATGGTGCAAAAGCTGTTAGCCGATCGCGTCGCGGCAAAAGCCAGGGTTGAAGAGGATGATCTGGAGCTTTACTACCAAGCCCATAAGGACGATTACGCCGAAAAGGATGAAGAAGGCAACATTGTGCGGGAAAAATCGCTGCAAGAGGTTCAGGAAGAGGTTGCACGGGACCTGACCCGCAAAAAATATATGGATGCGTATCAGGCAATGATAGAAAAAATGCTGCTGACCGAAGATGTTCAGTTTTTTGAAAGTCGAGTTCAATAGATATACACAGTTCAAAGTTTATGATAATAAAAAATATAAAATCAACGACGCTCCGAAAAGTCTGCTTTTTGTTGGTCATTTTATTTCTTATACCAAACGTTTTCTCCCAGGGAAACATCGCGGTCAGTTCAACAGTTGACCGCGACCACATTCTGATTGGCGATGTGATCACCTATTCCGTGATCGTTGAGCACGATGCCGATGTGGAGATAGTCATGCCATCGTTAGCGGAAAATCTCGGCATGTTTGAGATTCGTGACTATGATGATATGGCTCCGCGCACGATCGACGACAAAATCGTCAAACAAACCGATTATTCAATCTCTACATTCGATACCGGTGATTATGTCATTCCGGAATTGGAGATAAACTACCGAACTCAGGGTGATAGCAGTTGGCAATCGATAAAAACCGAGCCCATTGAGATTATTGTCGAAAGTCTAAATCCTGATGAAGCGGGCGACATTCGAGATATCAAGCCACCCTTGACGCCACCACGCGATTATCGCACCCTCATAGTGCTGATTTTCCTGGGACTGTTGATCCTGGTGGCGACTATTTTTGTCATATATTATATCAAGCGACTTCGCGAGGGCAAGTCCCTCATCCCAAAGCGCAGTAAACCGCCTCGTCCGGCGCACGAGATCGCCCTGGAATCATTAGCCGGATTGAAGAACAGCGATTTGTTAGCGGGCCATGTGAAGGAATATTATACAGAACTGTCGGATATTGTCAGGCAGTACATTGAAGACCGCTTTTTCATCATGGCGATGGAAATGACGACCACACAACTGTTGTCGTCCATGCTTGATCAGGGATTTGAAGAAAAGATTATCGAGCCAGTCAGAGCGATTTTGACAAAAAGTGATTTGGTGAAATTTGCCAGGTTTATCCCATCAGCTGAAGAACATGATGCAGCATGGCAATTAGCTGTCGATTTTGTCGAGAACACAAAACTTGTATTTGAGCCTGAAGATCAAAAAGTTCAAGCTGAATCCCAAGAGAACGACATTGTTGTCGAAGAATCCGAAACAGTAAAAGAGGAGGGACAGGATGTTTAGATTTGCCAATCCTTATCTTTTACTGTTGCTCCTTCTCATCCCGGCGATGATCTATTGGTATGTCCGAAATCACCGGCAAAAAAATTCCAGCGCCACACTCAGGTATTCAAATCTTGGCATCGTTAAAAGTGTCAAATCAACGCCGATGAAGCAATTGCGGCACAGTCTGTTTGTCTTTCGTCTGATCGCTGTCGCTTTGATGATTTTAGCGTTTGCGCGCCCGCAATCCGGGCAAAAAGAATCAAAAGTACAAACCGAGGGTGTCGACATCATTTTGGCCATGGATATTTCCAGCAGTATGTTGGCTGAGGATTTTAAACCCAAGAATCGTCTGGAGGCGGCCAAGGTTGTGGCGGCTGATTTTATTCGGGGTCGAAAAAATGATCGCATCGGCCTGGTTGTTTTTGCCGCACAAAGCTTCACCCAATGTCCCTTGACATTGGACTATGGCATTGTGCTGCGTTTTCTCGAAGAGGTGAAAACCGGTATGATAGACGATGGCACCGCCATTGGTATGGCGATTGGCAATTGTGTCAATCGACTCAAGGACAGCAAAGCAAAAAGCAAGGTCGTCATCCTGTTGACCGATGGTCGCAACAACAGAGGCGAGCTCGATCCGATCACGGCGGCCAGAGTGGCTGAAGCATTTCATATCCGAATTTATACCATCGGCGCGGGCAAACGCGGTGAGGCGCTGTATCCGATTGATGATCCCATATTCGGCAAACGGTATCAGCGCATTCCCGTTCAAATTGACGAAGATTTGCTCATGCAAGTTGCCGATATCACCGGTGGTCAATATTTCCGCGCCACGGATAAAACAAGTCTGGAACAAATTTATGCCGAAATCGGTGAAATGGAAAAAACCAAAATTGAAGTGAAAGAATATACCCGCTACAGCGAATTGTTTTTGCCCTATCTTTTAGCGGCTTTGCTTTTACTTTTATTGGAGATTGTCCTGGCGAATACAAAATTTCGTAAAATTCCATAAAATTAAGACGGTTTTTCAATATGCTGCGATTTGCAAATTCACATCTGCTCTATGTGCTCTGGTTGCTACCTCTGCTGATTCTTTTTTATATCATGGCGTTCAAGGCCAAAAAAAGAGCTTTGGTGCGATTCGGTACGCTTGATTTGATGAAAAAACTGAGCCGCAATACGAGTCGTGGCCGACAAGTGGCAAAAGTATCACTCATTCTGATCAGCATTGGTCTTCTTGTTTTTGCCCTGGCGCGGCCGCAAATTGGCACCAAAATTGAGGAAGTGAAACGTGAGGGTGTTGACATACTGGTCGCAATAGATGTGTCCACATCCATGTTGGCGCGGGATGTCACGCCGAGCCGTCTCGACAAAGCCAAGCATGAGGTCGAAAGTTTTATTGACCGGCTGCGTGGCGATCGCATCGGACTCATTGCTTTTTCCGGTGTGTCTTTCGTGCAATGTCCATTAACGCTCGATTACGGGGCTGCAAAAATATTTTTAGACATCATGGACCCGGAGCTCATACCAACACCCGGCACTGCTCTGGGTGCTGCGATCCAGAAAGCCATTGAAACGTTCGATCAACAGGAGCGTAAATACAAGGTGCTCGTACTCATCACGGACGGCGAAGATCACGGTGAGGACGTGATAAAATTTGCCGAGGAAGCCGAGCGGCAGGGTATCGTCATTTATACCGTCGGCATCGGCTCACCGCAGGGCGAGCCCATCCCGGAAACAAGCAGCAGTGGCTTTAAAAAAGATCAGCAAGGAGAGGTTGTCATCACCAAACTGGATGAATTTACTCTCGAAAAAATAGCCCTGCAAACCGGAGGAAAATATTTCCGGGCAACAAGCGGCGAAGATGAGCTGGACAAGATTTACAGTGAAATTTCGCAAATGGAAAAAAAAGAGCTCGGATCGCTACAGTTTTCCCAGTTTGAAGATCGTTTTCAGTATTTTGTCGCTTTTGCCATGCTATTACTGCTGTTCGAGTTTATCCTCCCGGAGCGCATCAAAGTGAAACGGGAGTGGCGCGGGCGATTTATGTAAGAAACACCTGATAGCAAAAACAAAGTGTTATGAATAGATTTAAATAAAGGGAAAAAGTGATTTTTGAAATTTTTAGAAAAAATTTTGCACACACGAAAATGATGAAAAAACTGCTGTTTTGGTCTGTTCTCCCGGTGCTGTTGCTCTCGCAAGCCAGCTATCCCCAGCTTGGGCGGCAAACGATTGTTCAAGGCAACAAACTTTACGAAGAAGAACGATACGATGAAGCGATGAACAAGTACCGCGACGCTCAGGTGCACGATCCAGAGTCGCCGATCATTCAATTCAATATGAGCGCTACACAGTACAAAAAAAAGAAATATGAAGATTCGCTGAAAGAGCTGGAAGGTGCGCTCACCACGGATGATGCGATGATGCAGTCGCAAGCTTTTTATAATATGGGAAATTCCCTCTACCGTCTCGGCAAACTGCCGGAAAGCATTATGGCTTATCAGCAGGCGCTCAAATTAAATCCGGATGACGAGGATGCCAAATATAATCTCGAGTTTGTGCGACGTCAGCTGAAGGATCAATCCGAAAAACAACAACAAAACCAAGAACAGCAGCAGCAACAACAGCAGCAACAACAGCAACAGAATCAGGAACAACAGGAAGAGCAGAATCCGGAGCAGGAACAGGAGCAGGAACAGCAAAATTCTGAAGACGAGCAGCAAGAGGAACAACAGCAACAACAACAAGAAATGCAGCCAACAGAAGAAATGTCTCAGGAAGATGCCGAGCGCATTTTACAAGCGTTGAAGGAAGATGAAGAAAAGATGAAAGACGCGCGCAAACAAAAAATGCCCGGCACTATTCGAGTCCTCAAGGATTGGTAAAATCATCCCAGGCTATATGAAGAGCAAAACATTCATAATTTTTATTTTTTTGGCGATCAGCTCATGGCTGTCAGCGCAACCGCTGACCGTGACGACGAGCGTCAATCAGAACCAAATAGGCCTCAATCAACAGCTCGTTTTCACGATAGAGTTGAGCGGCGAAGCCGCCCAAAAAGTAGCTCAACCCGAACTGCCGGATATGCAGGGCTATCTGGATTTTCTGGGATCAGGCGGCACATCACAAAACATATCGTTTGTAAATGGCCGAATGTCCGTGGCAAAAACATTTACTTACTATTATCTCGCGGTAAAAGAAGGTGAATTTATTGTCCCTCCGGTCACAGTCATTTACGACAATACAGAATATGCCTCAAAGCCGATCACGGTAACGATAAGCCAAAGTGCTGCAGCGGGACAAAGCCAATCGCCAGCATCGAGTCAGCCGCCATCTTCCAATAGTACAGACGATTTGTATATCCGTACCATTGTCAACAAGAGATCTGTTTATCAAAACGAACCGATCATTGTGACCTATCGTATCTACGCAGCTGTCAGCGTCACCGGCTATAGTATCACCAAGCTGCCCGAAACCACCGGTTTCTGGACTGAAGATATTGAGACACCGCAGCAGCCACAGGTTAAAAATGAAATGATTGACGGCAAAAGATATTTAACTGCTGACATCAAAAAAATTGCGCTTTTTCCAACATCTGCCGGCGAAAAAACCATCGGCCCGATGGCCTTGCAATGCGAGGTAAGGGTCCAAACCTCCCGTCGAAGCCGAGATCTCTTTGATTCATTTTTTGATGACGCCTTTTTTGGCGGAACCACTCGGCGAAGCATTGCCTCACCCGCAGTTGAAATAGATGTCAAGCCGCTTCCCGCGGCGAACAAACCGGCAGATTTCTCCGGCGCAGTCGGGCAATACAAATTGAACGCAACCGTCGACAAAACAGACGTCAATACAGACGAAGCCCTGTCGCTCAAAGTCAATATTTCCGGAACCGGAAATATTCGCTTATTGCCCAAGCCGCGGCTTGAAATTCCCAGCGATTTTGAACAATACGATCCTAAAGAGACGGAAGTGATCGATAGACAGGGCGGGATTATTAGTGGTAGCAAAACATTTGAATATGTATTGGTGCCGAGATTTCCCGGCGAACAACGCATAAAGCCAATTACATTTTCTTATTTTGATCCGGTAAAAAAAGATTATGTTACGCTTTCAGCACCGGAACTAATTATCAATGTGACAAAAGGCGCCAATCAATTTATCGCTTCCGGCGGATCGGGCTTGAGTAAAGAAGAGGTGCGTTATGTCGGACAGGATATTCGCTTTATAAAATTGGCTCCAGGTGATTTCCAGCCGATCGGCTATCGAATTTACACGAGCTTTGGCTTTTTTGCGCTGCTCGCCTTGCCGATTTTTCTGCTTGCCTGGGCGGTTTTGTATAAAAATCATCGGGATCGATTGAGTGAAAACATTGCCTATGCGCGGAGTCGAAGAGCGAATACTCTCGCCATGAAACGGCTCAGCAAGGCAAAGCTTTTATTGAGCGAGGACAGACAAAAGGAATTTTACGCCGAGGTCGCCGACGCCTTGACCGGATTTGCAGCGGACAAACTCAACATGTCAAAAGCCGGTCTCATAAGCGATGAATTGGAAAAAGAATTCAAAAACCGCGGCCTTGATGCTGAACTGACCACTGACTATTTTTCACTGATAAGAACGTGCGATTTGCAGCGGTTTGCACCATCCACCGTCGAAGTGGAAACAATGCAACAATCCTATAAAGAAGCCAAAAAAGTTATCATCAAACTGGAAAAAGCATTATAAATGAAGCGAAAGAGTCTGTTTTTTATACTTATTTTTGCATCAATCACTGTTGCTGACCAGGCGGATTATCTTTTTCAGCAAGGCGTTGATGCCTATCAGGAAAGTGACTATCAAGCCGCTTTAACTCATTTTGAGGCAGCCCTTCAGCATGGAAAAGAAAGTGATGCCCTTTATTATAATCTCGGTAACGCTTATTACAAACTGGGTGAAATCGGCCTGGCAATTCTTTATTATGAACGCGCCAAAAAATTGAATCCGACGGATGATGATATCAATTTTAACCTGCAAATTGCACAGCTTCGCGTCGTGGACAAAATTCCATCGCCGGAGACCGATTTTTTCTTCAAAGCCTGGAATAGCATAAAAAATATCCTCAGTTTGGAACACTTGGCCATTTTGACCATTGTTTTGTATGTTTTGCTCATTGCGCTGATTGTTTTAAAATTGTTACTCAATAGTATGCGCCTGGTCGCGTTCGTTCGTTATAGCTGGCTTCCCCTGCTTGTTCTGCTCATCCTTGTCGGTTCTCTTTTTATCATTCGGATTCGACAAGACATTCAAATAAAACACGGTATCCTCCTGGTTGATAAGGTGAGCGTCGTCAGTAGCCCGGCAATAGACTCGACGGAAATGTTTGCCTTGCATGAAGGCGTTAAAATAGAGGTGATCGCTGAATCCGGAGAGTTTGTCCGAATTCGTTTGACCGATGGCAAAGATGGTTGGGTACCGCGTGAGGTGTTGGAAATCATTTAATACTATTCCTACATTTGTGCGATGGATGCAAAAAGAATTTGAAAAACAAAAACGTGTCTATAAAAGAAATATTGAAAAATCCCTTTTGATCTCGCTGGTATTTTTTCTTGCCCTCGTACATATTTTTCCAAAAACATTCGAACGAAAGCCAAAAGAATTGCCGCCGCTGCCCTTTGTATTTGAAATTGAAGACATTCCGGTCACAACGCAGACCATTCGGAAAGGACGGCCGCAACCACAGAAACCTGTGATACCCATCGCTTCCGAAGACCCGGATATTCCACCTGACGCCACTATCGATGAAACATTAATCGACTGGGATGCCGGTGATGCCATATTTGGCACAAGTGGACTTTCTGTTGGATCAGCGGACACTATCCAGCCGCGTCCAATTGTGCAGGTTTTGCCCGAATATCCAAAAGAGTTGCAAAAACAAAATATTCGTGGTTTTGTAAAAGTGATGTTATATATTAACGAGAAAGGACGAGTCGAGGAAGCGGTTGTCGTCGAAAATACCACTGCCAGTGAGGTTTGTGAACAAGCGGCGCTTGAAGCAGCCAAAAGGAGCTTTTATAAACCGGCTTCTATTGGAAAGAAAAATGTCGCAACATGGGTCTCATGTACCTACAGCTTTCAACCAGATTGATTTTAGAATAATCCGCGCATATGGGATTATTATGCCCCGGGATTGACGTTTTACTAAAAAAGTTGGAACAACAACGCTTATGCGCGGTAAACATAACAAATGATATTCGCGTCTAAACAAGTGAAAAATGACGAATAAACAGAGAAAGCTTGTATTTTCGCCAATTGATGTAAAGAGTGTTGTGCTCACGAAAGGAGGCGATTTGATATGTCACGATATGTGAGAACCTTTTTAGTGATGAGTGTTGGGATCCTGTTTCTTTTATCATTAACAGGATGCTACACCCAGGTAGGACGTTCCCGGATTCAGTCAGATGTTTATGACGATGAATATTATGCTGACGAAGGTGAATATGAAGATGATGCTTACTGGGAGGAATATGAACGCCGCGAGGAATCCGAAGTGGTTTATCATCATTACGACCATGATGTTTATGTCCATACAGGTTATGCGCCCGTCTATTTAAATTCCTGGTGGTATGAACCGTACTGGTATTACTCTGCGCATCCTTGGTATTCCAGCGGATTTTATGATCCGTACTGGTACGATCCCTTTTATCCGTCCTATTATTATGGTGGTTGGGGACACCCCTTTTATCACCATCATGTTTACGTTGGTTATACCGTTCCGGTCGCCTATCCAGTCTACGTGGGCGCTGGTGGATCGGGCGGCAGCTATTCAGACGCTCAGCGCTCTGTTGGACGGCGCAAAATCGTGCAAAATAGCCCTAATGCACCTCGGCGTGTGATGACCAGCTCCGGACCTGCGGTCGTCACTTCTCGATCAACACGCACGAGTGCACCCTCTGACCGTCAGACAATCAGCCGGTCACGCTCAACGGAAGGACGCACAGTCACTAATCGAGAGACAATGACGGCGACGCGACCCTCCTCTTCCGGCCGGACTGCGGTGACGCGCACCAGGACACAAAGTTCACCGACGCGTTCAACGAGCACGGCAAGATCAGCCAATCGGGTGCCGCGCACGCCGGAGAGTGGCCAGGTGTCAACTCGTTCCACCGCAACTCGAAGCGCAGATCGGAATGAGGCAGTGAAAAGCTCTTCGTCCCGGTCTTCTGAAGCAACAACGCGCACGCGTTCCCGAACGGTGACCAGAAAGTCGAGCACATCCAGTTCCCCGGCGACGAATCGATCATCTTCTTCGCCTTCGAGAAGATCGAGCTCGACCTATAAACCCTCGTCCTCCGGAAGTTCGAGCAGTACGCCGGGCTACAGACCTTCTTCATCGCGGAGCAGCTCGACGAGCCGTTCATCCGGCAGCACGGTTCGCGGCAGCAGTTCATCAGGGAGCTCCAGTTCCGGATCAAGTTCATCCGGTTCGAGATCGAGTAGCTCCGGCTCAAGCCGTAGCAGTAGCTCTTCCAGCTCTCGCAGCGGTAGAAGATAATTAAAAATTGGCTTTTGATGGTGATTGGATTGATCATCTGGGAGAAATGTGATGCATAAAATAAAATCTACCCTCTTGATTGGATTTACGCTGGTTTGTGGGTTAACAATGGCAGCCAATGCGCAGGAGGAAATATTTTTTATCGGGGAAGAATTGGGTGTTGGTGCCCGTGCCATGAGCATGGGCGGCGCTTATGTTGGTGTTGCTGATGATTATTCTGCGATGTATTGGAATCCGGCGGGACTGGGACAACTTCGACGCATGGAAGTGAACGTAGGCTTTTCCCATAACAAATTTGTCAACAACGCCGCCTTTCTCGGAGTTAATAGCAAAGCGGAAGATACTTTTACCCGCCTGAATTCCATCGGCATCACTATTCCGGTACCGACCTATCAGGGTAGCCTTGTTTTCGGCGTTGGTTATAATAAAGTACTTGATTTTGACAATCGATTCAAAATCTATGGAGACAACGATAACTGGGCGTATTATCAAACCTGGTTTAATAACACTTATTTTGATTTTGAAAATGAGGATGGCTCCTTTTACTTTCAAGAAACTGATATTAACAACAACATGTTTCAAGAACAATCCATTACGGAAAAGGGATCTGAGAATCATTTCTCATTTGCGGGATCGATGGAAGTCCAGGAGAACTTTTTTCTTGGCGCCACTGTTAATTTCATTAGCGGTAAAAATGACTATTATATGGAATTCTCCGAAACTGACAAGTACGAACTATACAACACAGTCGACACTGTATTCGACACTCTGTACAATGAGTTTAATGATATAATCGTTGACACCACAATGTATTACAACAATCTTGATTATTGGTTGTTCGATCAAAGAGTTGAGACGAAATTGAGTGCCGTCAATCTAAAAATAGGTGCACTCTATCGTTTTGGTAACACGTTGCGTTTGGGTGCATCGATCATCACTCCAACCACTTTCAAGATGACAGAAACTTTTACCGAGAACGCAACCGAGTATCTCGACAATGACGAAATAATCACTGGAGATCCAATCACAAATAAAATAGAGTACAAGGTAAAAGAACCCTATGCTTTTCATTTTGGCGCGTCCTTGAAATTATTAAATTTTCTGTTCAGTGCCGGCGCCGAATTCAAAGACTGGTCGAACGCTCAATTCTTAACGGATCCATCGTATGGCAACGAGTCACAAATGCAGATCAATAACCGGCTGGAAGAGGATTTTAAAGCAGTGACAAAACTCCGCTTCGGCGCGGAAATGTATATCCCGCTCATTCGCGCCAAAGTGCGCGCTGGCTATTTCACTGATCCTTCACCCTATCGTTACACAAACATACGCCCGGACAAGGAGTATTTAACTGCTGGCGCCAGTCTCATGCTGGACAAGCAGGTTATGGTAGACCTGGGATATATGATCGGAAAATGGAAAAAGGAGACAGTGGATGCTCTAACAAGTAATCCTGATCCATCATTATACTATACTCCAGTGAGTGAAAATGTAACACTGCAAAAAATTGTCGGAACTTTATCGATAAGGTTTTAAAAAAATGATCAAGAGAGCGTCATATTTCGCTCTCTGTTTCTCCATGCTGCTCATGTGGGGATGCGTTTCCACGGCCAAACGATACCGGCCACCAAAAGTCGCCTCCAAACAAGCATTGAATTACCCACTATCAGCTCAACTCGATAAAATCGAGGGTGAGGTGGTAGTGGGTGTTTTTGTCGATACAGAGGGCAGAGCGGAAGAAGTAAAGCTTCTTGAATCATCGGGGCATACCGTTCTGGATACAGCGGCTTTCAGGTTTGCCCGGACCCTCACCTTTGAGCCAGCCGTCGTGGATGATCAAAAAGTCAGTTCCTGGACCAAGTTGATTCTGCGCTATAAACTCACCGAAATCCCTTTCGAAAAAAACAAGTGGTTGGATGACGTCCAGTATTATCACCATATCATTGAGTCCACTCCGGACGCTGCTGAAAAATCACACTATCAACAAAAACTGTATATGCGCTACGTCGGCTTGAGCGCTTATGTTGAACGCCATGATAATCTCGAAATCAACGATTTTGTCAATCAAGTTGTGACAAAGAGATCACGTGAACGGTGGGCCGAATTTTCCAACGTTGTTGTTGCGCCATTTGTTGTTTTTGATGATTTTTTATATCGCTACCCGGATTCCGAGATCGCTGATAAAGTAAAAGAAGATCTCATCCGGCTGCTCATCGAGGCAGAAGGGGACATTCGTATTCAAGCCTTAAAAGCGCAGCGAATCTCTTCCGAGCATGCCCGACTCCTGGAACTGATAAAAAAAAGGCTCGATGATCTGCAATACGTCGATTTTAATAAATTGATGGAATCAATGCCCAAGCCATAGGCTTTTATATCATTCCGCATAATTCTGGCCTTTCAGTACCATTAGGCGAATGAAATATTTGCTAAAGGAGTGTACGTTGAATCGCAGGGCATTACTTTGTATGATCATCTTGGTGGCGAGCACGCTTGTTGTGGCACAGAAACGTGGCTCTCAGGAGATGGGAGGGGGATTATCATTCTGGTCAATCACTGAAAAAGATACAGCAGAATCTTTTATTAACCTGATTGGTGTGTGGTCGTCTTTTATCACAAACGAGTTTTTGTTTGAGATAGAACCTTATGCTTCAGTGCGCTTTTCACAGAAAAAAGTCGATCTGACCGGTTTGCTGTTTGCGGGGGTTTCAAAACGACTTGTCGATGTCAGCAACATCGACCGGAGGTCAAGCACGGCCTGGAGTCGACGACACGAACGGACCACCGCCGGCGTGTATGGTTCGCTGAGCGGTGGTATTTGGGCGGAACGGGCGGAAGAGGTTGAAGATGAGAGAGTTTACGTGGGCCCCGCCTTTGGTGTCGGTATTGGAACCCACTCTTCGCTTGGCTCTTTGACCAAAATTAGAACAAAATTTCAATTTGTTTATCTCATGCCGACACCACCACTGCACGATGAGCCGCGCACTATGTTTACGGTCACTGTATACTTTACTGTTGTTTCAAAACTCTAAAAAACAATGAAACTTTTCCTCGTGTAGATGCCTATAACTATTGACTTTGTATCCTTGATACCGTACATTTACTTAAATTTGGTATAGCGAAGGATTTATTCTATGAAGCGGGGTCTCACGAATAAAACGGTGCTGTTTTCGATTTTTGGATTTTGGCTGCTCAGCAATACTGGACAAACACAAACACAGTTTGGTGACCGGACGTATGGGGGTGGCAATGTAGTCGTTCAGGAGGAATCTTACTTTACCAAACCTATCCAATTAATTGATATGCCTACGGCAAGCATTCTGCGCGGTGGAGCGTTTCGTGCCAGCACAAGGATTTATGAGCAAGGTGGCGTTTTGGCAAGCCTTTCAGCAGGTGTGTCAAATAAAGTGATGTTTGGCGTATCTTATGGTGGCCTGGACATTATCGGCAATGCCCAAAAAATAATCTGGAATCCAATGCCTGGTGTGCATTTTGTCTATAGAATTACCGAAGAAAGTATGAAGCTTCCGGCAATTATTATTGGATTTGATTCTCAAGGCTATGGACCTCATTATCCCGAGAGTTCATCAATTACACTACCAGACACAACGTCAGAGTGTCCGCAGATCATACCTCCCCCGTATAATGAAAAAATGTTTGATCGCTACCAGTTTAAATCTCGGGGATTTTATTGTGTTGTGTCAAAAGGTTATGCCTCGTTTGTGAACGCCGGCTTGCACGCTGGCGTGAGCTATACGCTCGATAAAGGTGAAGATGAAGATACCGGGCCAACTATTTTCATGGGCTCTGACATCCACGTGGCACGTGATCTCGCCTTTTTGGTGGAATATGATTTTGCACTCAATGATAACAAAGTCTACGCAAGAGGAGTCTTTAATTTTGGTGTGCGATGGGCTTTTGGCAGGAATATGTTCTTTGATTTTGATATGCAAAATGTTCTTGGAACAGCGGAAGGGGGGAAAACAGACTATCGACGTATTATAAAATTAACATATTATGGTAGCATATTGCGATGAGTAAATTATGGAAAAGAGAAGATTGTTGATAATTTTTGCAGTTGTTTTAATTTTTTCAGTTCACGGCTGCTACACATCTTTTACACATCCACCGATTAACGATCCTCGCTGGGGCACCGTGCACTATTCCGATGATTGCAGCGAGTGCCACGATCATAGCCGATATACGCCTCCGGTTCTTCCGGCCGCTGCCGAGCAAGATAATTATTGGCAGTTTTATTCGGGATCAGCATGGTGGCAGGACGAATACGCTGTTGGCGCAGGTGTTGCCGCTGATCCGGATGAACAAACAGGGCCACGCGCGGTCACCAGCACGCCTCTCGCACCTGCTCCTGTTGCGATGCCGGTGCAGGGCACGACACAATCATTGGGGAAAAAATCAGCGGCGGCTCAACAAAACGAAACAGAGACACCAAAAAAACGCACGGTGGGCCGGCGAACCCATACATCACCGTCTACTGAAACAACGACTGATTCAAAAAAATCGTCATCGCGCTCACGTCGCGAGTAATACAGGGGATTTAAAAACAGGGGGACGCATGATTACCGACATGACATCTGGGCAAAAAATTACCGAATATTTCATCCTGCGCCGCAAAGACTTTCGAACAAAAAAAGACAACAATGAGACCTATTTATCGGTTGAGCTCGGCGATGCCTCCGGCCGTATCTTCGGTTCGGTGTGGGGAACAGCCGTTGATATCGAACCTTTGCTCAAAGTCGGGCAACTCGTCAAAGTTAAGGCTACTGTCATCGACTGGCATGGCCGACCTTTTTTATCTATAAATAAAATAAGACCAGTGAATGATGGCGATGGAGTCTCGTTAGAACACTTTATACCCCGCTCGAAAAAAGCTCCCGAAAAGCTGTTTGATGAGTTTACCGCACTTGCGAACAAAGTCGAGAATGAACCTCTCAAACGACTGTTACAGCATATCATCAATGATGAGCACATGGTCGCATCCCTGAAAAGAGCGCCGGCGGGCAAACTCTGGCACCACTGTTATCTTGGCGGATTATTGGAACACTCGATAAACGTAGCGCATCTGGCTTTATCCATCGCAGAACATTATCCTTCTATCAATCGTGACCTCTTACTGACCGGTGCCCTTGTCCACGATATCGGGAAAATTGTCGAATATAATTGGGACGGGCTTGTAGATTTTTCAGATGTCGGGCGGCTGCACGGTCATATTTGCATCGGCTATGCGCTTTTGGCTTGTTTGATCGACACTATACAAGATTTTCCAGCATCGCTTCGGAATGAGCTTTTACATCTTGTGCTCTCACATCAGGGGAAACAGGAGCATGGTTCACCGGTGCCACCGATGACACGAGAGGCATTTGTTCTCAGTTATGCAGATGATATTGACTCAAAGCTGGCGGCTTTTGATCGAATCCACGAAAGCGAAATGGAACCCGGAAAAAAATGGAGCTCCTATGTCAAACTGCTGGATCGGTTTTTATATTTTGGTCAAGATTCTTCGCAACAATAGTCCGTATTACAACACAACAAAACTGTGTTTTTTAGCAAAGTTTAAGAGCCACGGATTGTCACGGATGAAACACGGACTAGAAATCATTTTCAAATCATATTGATCCGGATAATCCGCGACATCTTGTATTTTTAGCAAAATTTTGATATAAATACTTTACAACAAGGCTGTGCTATGCAATCCGTGTAATTCGCGGACCATTTTGGTTGCGGCCTTCGGCCGCGCCAGGCTCATCCGTGGCTCAAAATTTTGCTGCGGCCAAAAACCACCGGCTATGCATCTGTGGATTTTTTGGGGGTTCCGGTCAGCGGCTGCGTCAAGGATTCTCCGGCTGTTTTTTGTTTGCGAATCTCGCATCATCTGTGTAAATTTTCCATAGCGACTGCAGTTGGTAAATTTAGTAAATCAATGGCGATTTTGGCTGATATAATTACGAACATTTCTCACAAAGAACAAGTCGAATTTCTCAAACTCATCGCTGATGCGACAAATGAGGCTACCGAAGGCATTGTGATCAGTGATACCGGTTTGCCGGATAATCCGATCATTTATGCCAATGAAGGCTTTGAACGCTTGACCGGCTATTCGAGGCACGAGATTTTAGGGAAAAATTGTCGATTCCTGCAAGGCAAAGATACAGATCCCAATACCATTAATGAGATACGCCAGGCCATCAGACGTGGTGTACCATGCAAAGTTGATATTTTGAACTACCGAAAGGATGGCTCGCGATTTTGGAACAGGTTATCGATCACTCCCCTGCGGGATAAAAGCGGTACGATAGTCAATTTTGTTGGTGTGCAGTTCGATATTACCGAGCTCAAAGAAACCAGAGAGCGCCTGGAACGCGCCAATGCTGTATTGGAAAAGTTTCAGTCGGAGATGAATGCCGAGCTTGAACAAGCCCGGCGCGCTCAGGAAGCTATTTTACCGCCGAACAAACCACAATCCGAATACATGGAGGTGGGCGTCAAGTTTGTGCCGCTTTCACAAATTGGTGGTGACTTTTATGATATCGTTCAAATTACGGAATACTCGTACGGTTTCCTCATTGCCGATGTCACAGGTCATGGTATTCCGGCAGCGCTGCTGACATTTATGAGCGCCACGGCGTTTAAAAATTCTGCTGTCGGTGTTTTGTCAACCAGCGACGTGATTGAGGACACCAACATGAGAATTTTCAACAAAATGCCCGGCGGTACTTTTGCCACCATGTTTTACGCTATTTATAATGTGCTGACGCGCGAATTGACCTATACGCAAGCCGGTCATCCACCGGCATTATTGATTCGTCCCCGGCAACAAAAAGTGACTACTTTGGCAACAAAAGGCTCTCTTGTCGGAATTTTCTCAGGGGATATGGTGCAGTATGGGGAGGGTACGAGTATTCTTGAACCGGGCGATGTCGTTATTCTTTACACAGATGCCATTTCAGAATCCATCGGACGACGATATGAGGGTCAAGACATCGAAAAATTAATCGAATTTATCCGGCAACGCATCAATGTGCCGCTCAACGATCTGCTGGAGGACGTATATCACTATGCGCTCGAATGCAACGCCAAACAACTTTACGAAGATGACGTGACGCTCCTCGGATTCAAGATTTTGAAATAACGGGCATTTTTAATAAAAGAGTGCTGTTTTGATCACATAATGAATTGCTTTTTACCGAATCTTTTCCGACCCTGACAAAAAATATGGCAAAACTACCGGTTCTTGTTTCTGTTCTTTTATTGCATGTATTTACCGCATATTCTCAATCCTGGGTCAAGGCACGTCCGCAACGGGGTGATGGCATTTATGCCATGTTGCGGCGATATCAACTACCGACATCGTCACTCTACGTGAACAAATTTCGAGAGCTAAACCAGGATGTGCTTGGCGCACATGACGAGCTCAATCTTGAATTCTATTACCACATGCCCATTCTCCGTTATTCATTCGATGGTGTCACAATTCGTTCGACGCTCGGCATCACAGACTATCCATTAGCCAAGTCTATTCAAAACTACAACGAAGCGATGCAGCGCCTGGGTTTGCGGTCCAGACATTACACCGAGGACAACGATTTGTGGGTTCCTTTTTATGCGGTTGATTCGTCAGGTGAAAGCGAAACGTCATCTGCCCCCACCGAGGAAAAAAGCCCTGTCGCTTATGGCTCGGCACATTACTCTATTTTTGGCTCGACCTACGCCAATGTGACAAAAATTGATGATTCGTTGGATGGCTATTATTTCTATATTGTCAGCGGCCATGGTGGACCGGACCCCGGCGCTTACGGTGACTATGGCCATTACCGGCTGTACGAGGATGAATATGCTTATGACATCATGCTGCGATTCGCGCGACGGTTGATCGAACATGGCGCCACAGTGTATATAATCGTGCGTGACTCAAATGATGGTATTCGCGATGTCGCAGTGCTTCGTGGTGATCATGATGAGTATTATTACACCGGTGCAAAAATCTCGCGACGAACAAAAACGCGATTAGCCAAACGCGCAGAAATAATCAATTTATTGTATCAGCAGAATCAGGGGCGGGCGCGAGGTCAGTATACGATCATCATGCATGTTGATTCGCGATCCTATTCGCAACGGATTGATATTTTTTACTACTACAAGCGCTATCATAATGCCGGACGCCGTTTGGCGCAGACACTGCATCAGCGGGTGCAAAAAGAGTATGCCGAGCACCAACCCGGCAGAGGTTACGGCGGCACCGTGACGTGGCGCGATCTCTACATGCTGCAAAACGTGCAGCCGACGACCGTCTATATTGAGGTCGCGAATATTCGCAACAAGCTCGATCAGGATCGGCTGGTCATTGTCAACAACCGGCAAGCTGTAGCAAATTGGCTCTGCGAAGGCATCAAAGACTATGTGCGCTAATCTACTGACGAGGTTTGGATAAACTCACAGGCTTGCAGCACCACTTTACCATGCATTGGAGAATCTTACGTCTTTAGCACCCTGGCAATGACGCGCTCGATATCATCAAGTGTGTACGGTTTTGCCACAACTCCAGCAAAGCCATATTTGGGGTAATTTGACATAATCTCATCATTCGAATAGCCACTTGATACAATAGCTTTGACCTCTGGATCCAACTTTAGCAATTTTCGCATGGCTTCGACGCCGCCCATACCAGCTGACACGGTCAAGTCCATCAGAACAAAATCCGGTTTCGTTTTGGATTGCACAGCCTGTTCATAAATTTCCAGCAATTCTTCACCGTTTTTGCTTCGCTGAACACGAAAGCCAAGCTGCCTCAACATCTCCTCGGCTACTTCCAGAACCAATTCTTCATCATCCATAATCATGACGCTGCCTTTATAGGCATCAATTTGCGGTTGTGCCGTTGATACTTTGTCCCACTTTTGGATAACTGCCGGTAGATAGATATGCACAATCGTGCCCTTGCCCGGCTTTGAGTCCACAACCAAAAGACCATCATGCTTTTTGATGATAGAGTAGGCGACCGTCAGTCCCAGACCGCTACCATTTTTTTTCGTTGTATAATAGGGATCAAATATTTTGGGCAGTTCATTTTTCGGAATACCAACACCGTTATCTTTTATACTTATTTGAACATACGGCCCCGGGTTGAGATGTTGCAATCGGCGAAAATTTTTCGAGTGGACATTTTTAGCTGATACTCCAATAGCGCCACCGCTCGGCATGGCCTGGGCACTGTTCAAAATTAAATTGTGAATGACCTGACGAATTTGACCTCGGTCTATTTTTGCACTGTACAAGTCCGTGCTGATATCATAGACAGCATGCTCGTCGAGACCACTCAGCGCTAATTGTACAGCATTTTTAATTAAAGTGTCTATGGGATAAACTTCCCGGATAGGGGCGCCACCCTTTGAGAAAGTCAGTAGCTGTTGTGTCAGGGTGCTGGCCTGGGATGCTCCTTGCTCTATATTTTGGAGAAACCTGGAGATATCTTTGTTTTGAGCGCTCATCATCCGGGCTAATTGTGCATTACCCAGGATGATGGACAACAAGTTATTAAAATCATGGGCAATTCCACCAGCCAAAACGCCGATGGACTCGAGGCGTTGAGACTTTTGTACCTCTTCTTCGATCCGTTTCCGCTCCGTGATATCTCTGGCAATCGACATGACAACCGTCTGCCCTTCCAGCTCGAGGAGGTGCGAACTCACTTCAACCGGGTAGCGCAGGCCGTCTTTTGTCACATGCGTCGTTTCAAATATATGATGATTTTTCCGAACAATCCGCTCCAGAAAAGCTCGAGTTTTTCCAAGATTGTCATGAGCCTCGATATCAAAAATGGACTTGCATAACAGTTCATCTTTGGAATACCCTAATCGTGTACAGGCGGCATTATTGACATTGATGTAATTGCCGGGCTGCAATCCCGCTTTGAGAGCGTAAACATAGATTTCGTCATTGCTGCTATCAAACAGGGTACGATATTGCGCTTCGCTTCTTTTGAGCATTTTTTCCGCTTCGATTCGTTCAAAGGCGCTACTGATGATCTCTGAAGAGAGGCGCAATAGCTTGATGTCATCATCTGCCCACCGATCAGCCTTTTCGGTGTCTTCAATGCTGATTGCTCCATACAGCTTGTTTCTGATGCGAAAGGGTATGAATAGAAATGATTTTATATCACGTGATGCACTGATTATTTTTTCCGAGCGTAAATTTGCGGGCAATTTTGCGGTGTCTGGAACGTGGATGAATCCCTTTTCTTCCAAAATGGCATCCCATTGATCGAGATGTTCGACAAGGATATTCTGCCGTTTTTTTACTTGTGGCTTGACACTTGTACCACACCATTCGTATATGCTGCTTAAAAATGTCCCGCCTTCAAGAATGCGATAAACACTTGCTCGACCGGCATTGCTCCATTCACCAATCGTTTGTAAAGTGTTCTGAATGCAGGTATCGGTAATTTCGCTGCCAACAAACTGGGACAAGATTTCCGAGACCGTCCTTTCAAAATCAGCACTCTTTTTAATAGCGCTTTCAGCGATTTTTTGATCGGTAATATTATGTGCGATAAATTGTAACATCGGCTGATTGGCGTAGGCAATTTTTGATATAATAATAGAAAAAAACATCATACGGCCATCCCTTGAGCAAAGCTGATTCTCAAAAGGTGCCGAATGTTGCTCGTCGGACTCTATAAAATCCTGTACCAGTCTCACCGTTTTGTCTGCGTCATCCGGAAACAATTCGAGCTTACGTTGCATCGTATCCAGTTCTTCCACCGCATAGCCGGTTTGTTTTTTGAATACCGGATTCGTGTAAAAGATATTACCCTCATAGTCCGCGATGAGCACAATGTCCAGAAAATTTTCCACCAGGCTTCGGTATCGTGCTTCGGATTCCTGAATAGCGCGTTCGGCCAAAACACGATGTGTGATATCCCAAATATACGATCGTGTGGCCATGAGTTGATTTTTCATCTTGAGGCCAACAATGTCAACTTCCAGATAGATTGTTTCACCATTCTTTGTTATGCCGCGAAATTCGTATCGGGTGGGGGCTTGTTTGTTATGAAATCGATTTCGATGAAATCGCATGACCATGTCCACATCATCAGGATGGACAAGATTGGCTATATTCAGCCCGGTGATTTCCTGTTCAGAATAGCCAAACAAATCGGCGAAATGTCGGTTAAAATAATGAAAAGAACCATCAGCTGCTTCCATGGTGATCGCGAGTCCTGCCTTCTCAACCAGATCGCGGTACCTTTCATCTGACTCCCGCTGGGCCAAATTGGTGACTTTGCGATCGAGCGCGCTGACAAACAGGTCGCTCATGATCTTTACAAAAGTGATTAATTCTTCCGGCCATTTGGTGGTCTTCCCGCGCTCGCCGTACAAGACAAGCGCTCCATAAATTTGCCCTCGTTGCATCATGGGAACAGCCAACAGGGATTGAAATAATTCGGCAGGGATACTGGAAACAGATTGGTGGATCAATGTTGCCAGGTCGTGCATGGTTGTGATGTTGATATCGCGACTATTCCGCAGCTCTTCAAGATAGATATCAAAATAGTGGTCGTGAAAATGTTCTTCATGTTCATTGTGCTTTCGTTTTCGCCAGTCATGCGTGCACAAGATGGAATTACCTTCGTGAGCTAAAATATAAAGAGAGATTCGATGGCTATCCGAAAAATGTCCCATTTTCTCAAGCGCCTGAATAATGCCTTTGTCTATTTTTTCGACTGGCTGGTTTATAAAAGCGGACGAGATATCAAGGATGGCATGGTCGAGCTCCACCAAACGTTCGAGCTGCTTCTGGATTGTTTTTTGTTTTTGAATTGTCCGTCGCAGGTGCTGGTTTGTCTTTTTGAGCTCTTTTGTCCGCTCTTGCACTAATTTTTCCAATTTTGCACTGTTTTCAGAGAGCATCTCTTGCGCCGCACGATGCTCGGAGACCAATTGTGACAATTCTCGCGTTTCCAAAAGCCGCTTGCGCCCTGCTTGTTTGGCAATCTCTTGAAAGTAGGCCTCCCGTGCTTGCGCCTGTTCAAGCTCATTTTCCAGTGCACAAATACGCTGTTCCAAATTGTTCACAGAATCATTCAGCATAAATATCTTCCTACGCTTCGGCCAGAAGAATGAGAACGCCGGTCCATTCCAGTCCCCGACTTTTGCCGAACAAAGGTGCGATTTCAAATCCGGAATAAAAACCGAATAGTGGCACGTGATGGCTGTTGAAGACACCTTGCACCATGGCCGCTTCTTCCTGCAGACTGTTGGAAAAATAACACGTACGTCCGGCACAGTCTATATAAAGTCCAAGTAACGGCTTTTTGCCGGCAGCCAGGGTTTTTTCCAGGAGCATTTTTGAATTCTGTTTTGTGGACGTGATCATCGCTTCGGTATCTCGAATCATTAATTGAATTTCAGTGCCAATGTGCCAATCCGGTTCCGGTGTCAAAATCCCCTTTCGAAGCAGATGAGGTCCGGCAATAAGGCGGGTGACATACTGAGACTCCTGGTATGAACCATATTTCTCACCGAGGTTCATGCCAATCGCCAATTCCTTGACCGGAAGATCGCGCTGCCAGTCACGGCTGCCGTAAAGATCATTTATCACCTCAATCGCCGGTTTATCGTCGATTTCGAGAATCAACGCGCCATCGTTTTTTGTGATGGTATGATATTCGCCATCGACCGGTGTGCAGCCGTGCATAATGGTATAATCGTAATAAAAGCTGCCGCCAAAGGTGATGCCCAAAAGAGCGGAGCTGCTCGATCCCGCACGGGAAAAAAGCCTGGATGGGGAAAATTGATAATCTCCAATCGATCCGCCGCCAAAGATGGGGATCGGTGATGGCTCCGTCGATCGAATACCATGCAAAATGGAGTTCAGGGAATTCATTTCGGGCAACGTTCGATGGGACCTCGCTTTTTTAATCATATTATACAAAAGAAATAAAAAACGATCATCTTTATCCCGACCGGCTCTAGTGGCGAGATCAGCGCCGGCTTGATGCTCATTCCCGCCCTTTAGTTCTGCATGCGTGATCCTGGTTCGAATGTCTTTTGATTGCAAGACCAGTGCTGCTGCCGATGGACGATTGTAAGAGATGACGTCATTATTGATAATGCCGATTGTTGTTGCGCCAACAATGGGCGTCTCCGGCGGTAGCTGTGAAGAGAGACCATCAACAAACAATTGTTGATCAATACTGTTTGTGCAAAATGCCAACACAAGATTGGGAGCATCCGATATATCAGAATTCATGGCATTGCGAATGACCTGCTCGCCCGACGCAAAGGCGTCATCTTGCTCCGAGTAACCAATTTTAATACTCATCGCGCCTCTGTTTGTGATTCAAAGATTGTGTAATAGAGTATCAAATTATGTTCCAAAAAAATAAGCGGGTTAATGGCGGATAAACGTTAATCGCCCGTCAGAGCATTCACTATACTATCTTGTTGACCTTTTCTTTTATAGACTCGAGGCAATCGCCGGCCAAATCTCGAAATAACTTCATAGGACACCGAACCAATCAGTGCGGCGATATCGTGCGGCGATATTTCCTTGTCGCCATCCTCGCCCATCAACGTGACCGTATCTCCGATTTGTATTTCCGGAAAATCAGTAATTTTGACAAATGTGGCATCCATACACAATCCACCGATGATGGGCAGAGACCGGCCATTCCACAATACATGGCCAATTTTGCTGAGCTTGCGGTCATAGCCGTCCGCATATCCGAGAGGGAGAATGGCGATTTTTTCCGGCTTTTCAGCGATAAATTTTCGACCATAGCCAACAGTATCACCGCGCTCAATGTCCCGGATGCCGACGATCTGCGCCTTTACTGTCATCGCTGGCCTTAATGTGAATGGTTGCCGCACATCAAATGATGGCCAATAGCCATAATTCATCAATCCCACACGCACCATGTTAAAATGTGATGTTGGCAAATCCAGGGTACCGCCGCTATTGGCCATGTGCCAGATGGGAATGTGAATGCCTTGCGCTTCAAGTTGCCGTTTGATATTCTTGATCCGTTCTATTTGTAAAAGTGCAAAACTTTTGTCCACCGCATCCGACATGGGAAAATGGGTAAAGGCGCCGACAAGTTCGATATTTGGTACATCCAGCCATTTGGGGATTTCTTTTGCTGCGCGCGAACAGTGCAGCCCAAACCGACTCATGCCCGTATCTATTTTTAAGTGAATTTTTGCGACGGTTCCGCGAGCGGCAGCCGATTTCGACAAGGCGCGCGCTACAGTGAGTTGGTCCACCATTTGTTCGATCTCAAGATCAATGACATAGTCGCTCTGATCCGCATAAATAGTGCCGGTATTGAGAATCGGCGCTGTTATCCCGGCGCGGCGCAGCTCGTACGCTTCATCCAGCATCACAACACCGAGATAGTCTGCACCGCATCTGACAATTTCGCGCGCCATGGGCACGGCACCGAGGCCATAGCCGTTGGCTTTGACAACAGCCAACATTTTAACGTCACCAAGATATTTTTTAATAGTGGAGACATTATGTGATACGGCGTCGAGGTCAATTTCAACCCAGGCCGGACGCAATAGTTTGTTTCGATAGTCCAGTTTTAGCATAGCGACACTATTCGTTTCCAGTTTGTTGCCGCTGGGTACAGATGCTGTCTTCCAGGCCGGTATAATAGCGATAAGTGGGGAAATTGACTTTCTCGACATGAAAAAGTGCTGATAAACGCGGCAGAAACTCGGATTCGGCAGAATATGACACTTGTTCAAAACCGCCACTGATCATGAACGCTTCTTTTTTGCCAAATAAAGTCGCACCAACGCAGCATTCGGAGATGTGAATTTTCTTTTGCGGATTGAAAGCATCCTGCACGTAAAACGACTCTTTCGGACCGATGAGTTCAATCCCGCCATGAATAATATCGATGTGTGGATGTTTGCTCATATAATCAACGCGACATTCGAGATGCTCCGGTTTATATTCATCATCAGAATCGAGAAATGTGAGATAATAGCCCAGGGCAGCATGTATGCCGATATTGCGTGTTGCCGACAAGCGACGTCGAGCGTGCTTCATATAGCGAAAATTCGGACGCTCCGTCACCCGGGGCAGGATATCCACATCCAGGCCATCCCGGCTGCCATCGTCGATGATGAGCAGCTCCCACTCATCAATGGTTTGTGCTTCAACAGAAGCGATAGCACGCTGAATGAGATGCCGCCTGTTGTGCACCGGCAGAATAATTGACACGAGGGGTTTGTTAAGATCAAAAGCCATTCGACAATTACATTATTTATTGCAACCGCAACTTGCCATAAAGCAAAAAAGAATACGAATGATACAAAAACATGAGACGGGATGCAAACAAAAAATTGGTCGATGTGTAAAACCTCAGGTTTGGGTGTTCAGGCCAAAACTTGGAGAATGTCGAAAAAAGCCATCACTTCGACAAGAACTTCTGCAACATGCATATCCGTGGCTTGCAAACTTTGCAAAAAAAATACGATGTTGCAGATTTGTAGTACGGGTAACCTCCGCCTGCTAAATTCGCTCACCGTTTGTGCTTCCGGAAAAGCGCGGTCCATGCGGCATATAACACACTCGACATACCGGTGCGTGACCTGCAGCACTATATCCCGTCATACCACCAGCAAGATTGCTGATCGAAGTAAATCCTTTTTGCTCCAGAATACTGGCGCCCAGACTGGAGCGATTGCCCGTGCTGCACAACAAGTGGATCGGCATATTCGGAGCCAGCTCACGGTAACGAACACGCAGATCCGGCGCTGGAATATTGATCGAGCCAGTGATATGGTAATTTTCATACTCACTGATCGCTCGGACATCGACAAGTGCTATCTTGTCTCCACCTGAAATCGTGTCGTGCAATTCTTCGGCAGAAAGCAGTCCAATATGCTTTGTGGTAAAGCCGGCTTTCACCCACGACACCGTACCTCCATCCAGGTAGCCGATGATGCGATCGAGCCCGACCTTTCGCAACCAATCTGTCGCTTCATGCGCCTGCTGTACCTCATCAACAACCAACAAAATATCACGATCAAAGGGTAAAACCCAGCCGGCAAAAGTAGCAAAATTGCCATTGAGATCATTATGATAGGAATTCGGAATATGATGCCCGGCATAGGCATCATAATTCCGCACATCCAGAACAATAGTATTGCCGTCTTTTATGCTGTCTTGAAATAGTGCGGCTGGTAGAGCTGCTAATGGCGGCAGATTGTCGACCAGCGTTGGACCATCGCGATTGATGTCGCTGCAGCGACTAAAGTGATCCGGTGCTTGTGGCATGCCTTGCGTCAGAGATTGAATAAAATCATCACGATCGCGAATCTGCAGCGCAGCATTAAATCGTCGTTCATATCCAATCGTACTGGTACGCTTTGCGCCCATGGCGCGTCCGCAAAGCGAGCCGGCTCCGTGAGCAGGGTAAACCTCGCAAAAATCGGGTAATTTTAGCAATTTTTGATGCAAGCTGTCATAAAGCTTGCCAGCAAGTTCGTGCGCCAAATCGGGAAACAGATCTGGGCGTCCCACATCTCCCACAAACAGAGTGTCGCCACAGAACAAACCTGCCGGCTCCTGACTGCGCGCTGTATCGGTCACAACATAGGCGATGTGCTCGGGGGTGTGACCGGGAACTTGAAGGACATTCAAAACCATATCTTCAATGTTAATGGTGTCATTTTCGGCCAGCGCAATATGATCGAAACGGCATTCAGCCGATTTTGGCGCATAAATTTTCGCACCGGTTTTTTTCGCCAGGTCCATATGACCTGAAATAAAATCCGCGTGCAGATGGGTTTCAAGAATATGCGTGATCTTCATTTCCAGCGCTTCGGCAGCATCCAGATAGACCTGAACATCTCGTTGCGGATCAACAATTGCACAGCTTTTGGTACCACCAAGCAGGTAAGAACTGTGCGAAATTCCTTTCACGAAAAATTGCTGGATAATCATCTGTCTCTCCTCTTTTTGTATAGAGTTTTGTTCAATGTAATGATCAAAGATAAATGAGATATATACCACTTGTGACAATAACGATAAAAATGATCGTCATCAAGCCGCCCGCCTTCAAATAGTCGATATTTCGGTATCCTCCGGGTGACATCAGCAAGGCATTCACCTGATGTGTGGGAAGCAAAAAAGAATTGGAGGCACAAACAGCTACGAGCAAGGCCAAAGCCCGCGGATTAACACCGCTCATCGTCCCCATCATCATCACCAATGGCACCAGCAAAACAGTTGCTGCGACATTGGACATAAAAAGAGAAAAGAGCGTTGCCAATATGGCGACAGCTAAAAGCAACAATATCGTATGGCTGCCGTGCAGCCAGGACATGAGCTGTTGGGCGATAAAAGCAGCCGTGCCGGTGCGCTCCATTGCAATTCCCAACGGGATGAGGCCGGCAAGCAGAAAGACGGTTTGCCACTCGATAGCCCGGTATGCTTCATCAATCGATAAAACTTTAAGCAAGATCATTGCCAGCGCACCGGTCATCAAAGCCACGGCAAGGTGAAAGCCCGAGATTGCCAATGCAATGGCCCCCAAAAAGCAGAGCAGAGCGGTGACGGGTTTATTCTGCCGTGTGCGGTCTGCTTCTATTGGTGTGACGAGGACACATGTGCGGTTATCACCCAGAGTCTTCAAGTTGTCCCATGGACCGAACAGGATAATGGCATCCCCGGGTTGCAAAACCTGGTCTGAAAAATCCTCCCGATATTCCTCCGTTCCGCGCATCAATAGAATCGGCTCCACGCCAAATGTCTTTCGAACAGCAATGTCACGAATGGATTTTCCGGCAAAAGGGGAAAGGGGTGGTATAATAATCTCGGCAAAACCGCACGTTTGGTTGAATTGAAATTTGGCCAATTTTTTTGATTCTATCGGGAAGAGTAAATGATAGTCAGCGACCAGTTTTTCTACATCCAAACGATCCCCCAAAAGCACGAGAATTTGTCCTTCGACAAAGCGGCTATAGCGCCAGGGAGCGTACAAAATGTCCTCACCTTCAATCAGCGACAGAATATGGAGATTGTATAGAGAGCGAAACTGCACATCCTCCCGTGTTTTATTGATGATGGCGCTGTCTTTTGGAATACGACAGTAAAAGATCGAAGATGGCAAGCGCCATGTATCGATGAGCTCTTGCTGCACGCCTTTTGATGTATCCGCGACAGACTTTGCAGGCAAAACAAACCGGCCAAACACCAGGAAATAAAAGACGCCGGATGCCAGCAATAATACTCCCAGAGGTGTCACACTAAAAAGCCCGTATTTTGCCTGATCACCCTGAAGCAACAGATCGTTCAAAATGATCAATGGTCCGGAGCCAACCATGCTCATTGTGCCGCCTAAAATAGCAGAAAAACCGAGGGGCATCATCAAGCGAGATGGACTAATCTGATTGGTGCGTGAAATTTTCAGCAAGGCGGGCAAAAAGAGAACTGCCGCTCCGATGTTCTGCATAAAAGCGGAAAGAAAACCAACTGTTGTGGCGATCACAGCGATCAATCGCTTTTCACTTGATCCGGCGATACGCATGATGTATCGAGTCGCATAATTCATCGCGCCGGATCGGTCGATGCCATAGCCGAGGATCATCACAGCAATCATGGAGATCACCGCATTGCTGGCGAATCCGGAAAAAGCCTCCTTTGCCGGCACGAGACCCAACCAGGCCAGACCTAACAAAATGAGTATGGCGATGATATCCACACGAAAAATTTCAAAAACAAAAAGCAGGACGGTGATGGCAAGAACAGAGAGAACCAGAATGATTTCAGTGGTCATGAGAGCGCCTTTAAAGCAAAAAGAAATGCTGTACGCTTGAAAAAGTATGATACAATCTCGAAAAAATCAAGCTAAAAACAGTCGGGTAAAAGCTCGACAAAAAATGCGACTCGTGGTCAGCATGTGCGCCCAGGATGGATATCCCGGGCGATCGTCGCTAATGCCTCTTTTCTTTCACTGCTTTTTTGATCCGGTTTACATGTCCTCTTCCCAATCCCTTCACTTCGCAGCCCAGCTCAAAGTACCGTTTTATCGCCGCATCATCGAGTATGCCGAAGCAATCGATTATGGCAGCGGATTTGCCAATTTTGCTGACGACGTTATCAGGATCGAGCTTGAGATACTGTTCATGGCGCACTGCAAAAATGACCGTATCAACATTCCTGAGTGCCTCATCAAGGTCCTGGATAATCCGAAGGTTCTTTAATTTTTGCTGATTGCGAAAAAAACGCGACAGGGAGTAACCGGGCGACGGGTAGGTATCCTGTGATTCAAACTCCCACCAATGCTGAACATAAGGATCGTGAACGCGGAGTTCTGCTCCCATCTCGGTCAGTTTACGCACAATAATTTCCGAGCCGCTATAGCGGGTATCGCCAACGTCTTCGCGGTAGGAAGCACCGAGCAGGAGTACTTCAGCGGCGGCAATGGGTCGATCCATGTTGCGCAGCGCATCCCGTATCATCTGGGCCACGCGTAAGGCGCGAGTATCGTTGATGTTGATTGCCATAGGCGTGATCTTGAAAATGCTGTCGTCAAATCCCAGAATGTGTTTATAGGCCCACATCCCAAGTCCGCCATCTTTCGGCAGACAGTAGCCGCCAATTCCTGGCCCCGGGAAGATTATATTACTATGGGTTGGCCGAACCTTGATGGCTTTGAGGACCTTGATTAAATCCACGCCGTTCTGTTCGGCAAACCGGCTCCATTCGTCAAGAAAGGCGAGGATGGTGGCGCGATAGCTGTTTTCAACAATTTTTGCGGTCTCGGATTCAATTGGGCGATCGAGGACTGTGAGCGGGAATTCCCTGGTATTCAAGACCTCATTGAGGAATTTGGTCACGCGCTGCCTGGACTCCTCGTTAACACCGCTGCACACGCGCCAGAAATCGCGGATACTTTTTACATATTCCCGGCCAGGCATGACGCGTTCGTAGCTATGGGCGAGCAGGGGTTGCGTGGTGATTCCCCGTTTCTCAAAGGTTTTTTTCATGATCGGGTAGGCGATTTGCTCGGTCGTGCCCGGAGCGACTGTCGTTTCAATGAGCACAAGTGCTGAAGGCGGCACTTTTTCGGCTATCGTATGCAGAGATTTTTCCAGAGCCTCCATGTCAGTCCGCCCGGTTTTGAGATCGCCAAGCGACTCCTTGAGATAATCGCACTGGACATCCACAATGACCACATCGGCAAGCGAGAGCGCATCTTCGTTAAATGTTGCAACGAGTGTCTTTTTATCGAGTACACAGCGACGTATCATGGGCTCCACTTCGGGATCTTCGGCCTTGACCGGAGATTCCCCCCGGTTCAGGAGTTTGATCTTCCAAAAGCTCCGTACGCTCGGACGTTGAATCCCGATGACAAATTTACTGCTTTCTCCGGTTTTTTCGCCAACCGTATCCGCCACAATCGCAGCCATAACTGCTCCCACAAAGCCAACACCCACGACAATAACGATCTCCTTACCCTCGGCTCTGGCCTTGTCAGTCAACCGCTTCAGCCGCTCAAGCTCGGGAGCATATTCGGCTTTTTCCGGAATAGCAAACACTTCTCCATTTGGACTTTTTGATTCGAGTTTTTTCGTTTTTTCCACAATAGCCACCTTTCATTCAATAGAGTCGAATTGCGTTGATTTGAGACGAAAAAGAGAGTACAATTACAAAAATTTTCCGGGAAAATCAAGGAGAAAACAGTCTGTGTAGCAAGACCTCATATGGTTTGCATTTAGAGCACATATTATTTAACTTGGAGTATGCACGATACAAAGATAAAGAAACACCAGAAAGTCGAGCTCACGATCGTTTCGCTGGCCTTTGGCGGGCAAGGCGTCGCGCGTATCAATGATTATGTTGTTTTTGTCAGGGATGCGCTCCCCGGACAAAGGGTGCAAGCGCTCATCACTCGCACAAAAAAAAGCTATGCCGAAGCTCGCGTTATTCAGGTACTCAGTGAATCTCCGTTTGCTGTTCAGCCACGATGTTCTCATTTTAAAAATTGCGGCGGATGTCTTTTGCAGCATTTGCGCTATGATGAACAAATCAAGGCCAAAAGCGCTCAGGTGGCGGATATACTCCGGCGAATTGGTGGCCTCGATAAATTTGAGCTCTTTCCAACACGACCGGCAGAAAACATCTTTTACTATCGCAATAAAATGGAATTTTCCTTTTCGCGCCATCGATGGCTCACGCAGGAAGAAATTGATTCCGGACGCAAGATCGAACCACAAACACATGTCCTTGGCCTGCATGCAAGGGGGTTTTATGACAAGGTGGTTGATATCAAAGAGTGCCATCTGGTGAATCCCGTCGCAGCAGAGATTTGTGCTGCTGTGAGAACGTTCGCTCAGCAGAGCAATGAGCCCGTTTACAGCACCTCGGATCACGCCGGCTTTTGGCGATTTCTTGTTGTCAGGCCGAGCATCGGAACATCGGATCTGATGGTCAATATAGTGACCTCCAGGTTTGATCCCCACATTGCAGAACAGCTCAAAACAAAATTAATGAGTGAATTCCCTGCACTTACCAGTCTGATAAACGGCATCAGTACAAGCAAAGCCAATGTAGCTTTTAGTGAGCACGAATACCTGCTTGCCGGAAAGCCGACAATCACGGAAAAGCTCGGCCCCTACTCATTTGTGATTTCAGCGAATTCTTTTTTTCAAACGAATACGCACCAGGCTAACCGCCTGTATGACATTGCTTTAGAGTGCGCGGAATTCCACGGCAACGAACTGGTTTACGATTTATATTGCGGCGCTGGCACAATTTCCATCTTTATGAGTCCACATGTGAAACGTGTTATCGGATTCGAATCGGTAGAAGCGGCTGTCTCGAATGCGCGTGAGAATTGTCAGCTCAACTCGATTACAAATTGTCATTTTGTGCTCGGTGATTTAAAAGATGTATTAAATCGTACGTCCGCAGTTGTTTCGGAATATGGTCAGCCGGACGTTGTTGTTGTTGATCCTCCTCGCGGAGGCATGCATCCGAGAACCGTAAAAGATGTGCTCGCTCTCAAACCGAAAAGAATTGTCCATGTATCCTGCAATCCGGCAACCCTGGCGCGAGAACTGGCGGCTTTTTGTGAAACTGACTATCGCTTGACAAAAGTTCAACCCGTCGACATGTTCCCGCATACAGCGCACATAGAAGTGGTGGCCCAGCTCGTTCGGCAAAATTCGTGAGGCAAAAATGACTCATATACCCGGTCTTGTATAAATGATATTCCCGTTAAAAATTGTCATGTCCACTTTGGTCGACAATATATCTTTTGGCTGGCAGGTGAGTACATCGTTAGAAAGAATGATGATATCAGCCAATTTGCCGGGGGTAATGGAGCCTTTCCGCTTTTCCTGATGTTCTGCATACGCGGAAGCCATTGTGTAGCAATAAATTGCCTCTTCAATAGTCAAGCATTGATCGGCGAACCAGCCATTCGCAGGCTCACCACTTTCTATATTTTTGCGCGTCACAGCAGAATAGAGCCCCCGCATGGGATCAAGCGGCTCCACCGGCCAATCTGTCCCAAAGGCGATCACGCCCCCGGCTAAAAGAATTTTTCGCCAGGCATACGCACCCTTGCAGCGCTCGTGGCCGATTCGTTGTTCTGCCCACCTCAGGTCACTCGTGCAATGTGTGGGTTGCATGGATGCCACAACACCCAGTTGCGCTAATTTTGGAATGTCCTCCAGACGCAACACCTGCGTATGTTCGATTCGATGTCGTAGATCTTTCCTGTTGTTTTGATCACGCGCTTTTTCATAGGCAGTTAGGGCCATCCAATTCGCTTTGTCGCCGATACAATGGAGACCTATTTGCATGTTGAGACTATCAGCGGCAAACGCAAGTTTTTCCAATTCCTCTTGTGTATACTGGGGCAATCCAACTGTGGCAGGATTATCCGCATAGGGCGTGAAAAAATAGGCTGTGCGTGACCCTAATGTCCCATCAACAAAACCTTTCACCAGACCCAGGCGCAGCATGTCCGGTTCGGTGTAAGCGCTGTAATATTCATATGTTTGGCGAAGTTTCTCGGGCGTCTGCGCCACATCAAAATCGAGCCATTCTGAAACTCGAACGGTTAATTGGCCGGAAAGAAAGCGCTTTTGATAGAGCTCGATGGTCTCGATCCCGGAATTATCCTGGATCGATGTGACTCCCAATCGGGCAGCATCCTTCAACGCTTTGTCAAGTGCCCGCTCTTTCTGTTCGGTTGAATTCGCCGGGATGATTTCTGCGACCATTTGCATTGCCGTTTCTTTGAGAATTCCTGTTGCGCCAAAAGTAAGTGCGTCTCTTACAATTTCGCCACCCTCCGGATTGGGCGTTTCACTGGATATTCCCGCCAGGCGGAGCGCATAGCTATTGGCCCAGCCGACATGGCCATCAATTCGGCGTAAAAAAACCGGATGATCGGGGATCACAACATCCAACATCTCTTTCACAGGCCATTGTCCGTTGTTGAACAGCGTATGGTCCCAGCCCCTGCCGGTAATCCAGGCGCCGACCGGTGTGCACTCCGCAACTACACGCAATTTTTTCTGAATGTCCTCTGACCTTCGACAACCCGCCAAATCGAGTTCAAGAAGCGATTGTCCACCGCTGATAAAGTGTAAATGAGCGTCATTGAAACCCGGTGTAACCAGTCTTGATTTCGCATCAATCACTGTTGTTGCGGGAGTTACAAGCTTTTCTATATCAGCCGTCTTTCCTACAGCCGCAATGATATTGCCCTGAATTGCCAATGCTTCAGCATATGGCTCATTTGGGTCCACTGTGAATATTTTTCCGTTAAGAATGACCATGTCCGTACCAAAAAGAAGAGTACATAAAGCAATGATAACTATTATTAAAAATAATGTCTTATACAATCGTTCCATCTCCTCGCCTGTTTGTATACTCTGTGTAACAATCGAATGTTGTTACGTTCCGAAACATCTGCTTTTTCACGATACAACCATTTGTTTCGCATAATTCTGACCATTTCTTCCCGAGGTATTTAATCTTTGTAACGCTCACCATATCGCAAGTTAGAATTGTGAATAAGATGTGGATAAATATGTTTGATAAATGCGATATCTTTTTTGTCAGGACCAAAGATAACTTTTCTAAAAAGAATAGATATAAACGCATAATAAACAGATTGATATCTTGTAGATAGAGTACATATATTTATTGATCTGGCACAGAGCTTGCCTGAAACGGGGTATTCATCGCACACGAGATAAAAAATAGTGATCAATGCATCCATGAAACAATATACAAACCAGACATACTACTTTCAAATAATAATTCTCATCCTGTTTTTTGCGGTGTCATCTAAAAGTCAAACTCGGACGGAGAACAACGTCAATAACAGGGATGATGTACCCGCCAGGAGTGAAAAAAACAGCGCTGTATCAGCAGCTGATATCGACATCGGAGTGTCCCTTGAGGCAATAGTCGATTCAGTCTATACCTATCGAGACGACGTTCGCAAATATATACGACCCGGCGAGATAATAACGGTTGATCTGCTCGTCCGCAATTTTTCAGCGGATACGGCGCAAAATGTTCATCTGCTGCATTATGTGCCCGCTGAGCTGCGTTTTCTATCGAGCTCTCGCCAACCTGAACAGGTCGTGAATGATTCTCTCATGTGGACTTTTAACGCTATCGCCCCCTTTGATTCGATCACCCTAAAAATAGATGCACAATGTTTACAGAATATCCGTGACAGTAGAACAATTTATCCCAGCCTGAGGGCTGATGTGGAAAATGATCTTGACTGGTCGAACAATCTTGCCCTGGAAACATTGATTATTCTCCCAAGCACCAAAACCTGGACAGATGTCGGCATTACGATAACTTCTCTCACGGACACATCCATCATCGAGAACGGCCAGCAGATGAATGCCGTTTTCCCGGGAGATGTGTTCCAATACAGTATTGCGTTGCACAATCTTTCTGCGAACAGCGCCGATTCTCTCGTTGTTTCTCTCATTCTACCACCGGATGTTGATTTTATGTCGAGTTCCCTTTTGCCAGCGAATCATACGGAAAATTTCCTCACATGGATCTTGGCAGAGCTGCCAGGAAATGAGGCGGCTTCCTGGGTTGTTGATGTGCGCGTTGATCAAGATATTCCTCCTGACCTGGATGAGCTGATCTGCTTTGCTTCGTTCACCTGTTTGAATGATAGCGTCAGTACGAATGATAGCTACACTGACATCGTCAAAGTCATTCGGCTCACAGAGGAATCGCTCGATGTTGACGTGGAAATTTCTGCTGAAACCGATACGAGCGTACAACGGGCAGGAACGATCTATCCAGCAGCCTTCCAAAATGAGGAATTTCACTATATTATCCGGGTGAATAATTCGGGTTCATCAGCAATAAATAACCTGCACGTTGTGCAGTCCATGCCCGACGCTGTTGTTTCGACAACACAATTCCCTCGAGCCAATACAGTTCAAAACCAGTTGCTATCCTGGACGCTTCCTTACCTTGATTCCGGGCAAGCAACAACTCTCATTGTGGTGGCTAACGGCACGGTTAACGCTGAAGGTCTGCTATCGTCTTTTGTGCACATATATGCAGCTGAAAATCCAGCGAACGAGATCCAATCGGATTCGGTGGCAGTATGGTTTCTCGTAAAAACAATGCCCACACCGAAAAATTGTGATATCAGCCTGGATTATCATGTGTTAGCTGATTCGACCATTCAGATAAATGGAGCGTCCTATCCAGCGACGCGATATGACGAGACTTTTCGCTACGCTCTTAATGTATCTAACGCTGGTCCAGCGACTGCATACGATATTCAGCTTGTCAATACTTTATCAGAGAGTATACAGGCGAGTTATTTTAGCCATATTCCTCAAGACACAACAGGTGCACTTTATTTCTGGCACATCGATTCTCTGCGCGCAGGGGAGTCATGGACACTGAATTATTTCGCGAAAGTCAAGGAAACCAACCTGGCGTTCCCTTTTTTAGTTACCGCAACTGCTGAGGTGAACGCTGAAAATGATACAATCCTGCAAAATAATAGCAAGGATGTTATTCTCTACATCCTTGGCGATCCCGTCCCTCTCCCGGATTTGGCCGTTCGTCAAACCGCTGATGTGGACTCTTTCGAAACAACCGAGTCGGAATTGTTGCCGATCGTTGTACAAGATACGGTCTATTCGATTTCTGTCACCGTATCGAATTGGTCGTTTGCGGACGCGGAGAACGTGTTTCTCTCCTATGTTGTTGATGATTCACTTACGATCATCGGGACGAGACCATCGCCGGATATTTACACCCCCGACTCTGTCGTTTGGCGGCTCGGTACGGTTAAATCCAATTATTCGCTAAAGTTTGGCGTCGATGTGCAGATGCCGCAAATTATGCCCGTTTCACGAAATCTGCTCTACAATACCGCATCCGTGACCAGTGAGAATGAAGATGTATCAAAATTAACGAATAACCGATCCGTTTTAACGCTGGTCAATTATGGCGAAGCGGCTGAACCGTTCGAGCCGCTCATTGAGCTGACACCGGACAATCCGACCGTATCCGACAGCATCCGGATTCGAGTCTCTTTTCCGGTGGCCATTAAAAATTGGGACCTGTGGATTTATTTGCCAAACGGCGAGATCATCACGGATTTTGCCGATAGCTACATCCAAACCAAACAAATAGAACCCGGGGCATGGTACGATATTGATGTTCCCTATCTACATCGTACCTTGTTAAGCAGTGAGTCATCTGATGATCTTCTTTTTGAGGTGCGGGCTACCGGCAGATTCGGCGTTATTGGCAGCTCACAACAGCGTATCCTGGTGAACCTTGACTTTGAGCTGTCGCCTCCAAATGTGGTTTCGCCTGGCACGACAGCTATTCCAATTGATTTTGCCGTCGCTGCCGGGCGGGTTGAAATGAAATTGTATGATGTCGCTGGTCGGCACATCACGGACCTGGCGAATAGTGACTATGCGGCGGGACGTCATACCCTGGTGTGGGATGGAAAAACAGAGAACGGGCAGCTCGTCGGCAGCGGCGTTTATCTGATTACCTTGCACACTGAACAGGCCAACACCTGGCGTAAAATGATTATCGTGAGATAATGGATGTTCAAGATTTTACTTATAAATAGATATTGGTTCGTGCTCGGACTTTTGCTTCTGTGTTCGACGATTGACGCTCAGGTTCGCTCGGGAGCGGCGTTTCTCAAGATGCTTCCCGGCGCTCGGCTGCAATCCATGGCCGGAGCCCATACAGCCATTTTGGATGATCCGCATGCGATCTTTGCCAATCCGGGTACAGCCGGATTTTTACGTGAGTGGCAGTGGGCGGCCAGCTATACGAAATGGATCGCCGATATTTCTAATACGTCCTTTATTTATGGCAAAGCGATTTCAACACCATGGAGCCGTCAAAGTCGCTTTGCTCTGGGAGTACAGTATCAGGGTGTGCCGGAATTTAATAATAATCCTGCCGTTTTACCGCCCGCCTCTGCAAGTGATTTTGTCGCCTCACTGAGCCTGGGCCAGCCTTTGACATTTTTCTCTGATTTTATTTCGATAGGGGCCAATCTGAAATACTTGAGCAGTAGCCTGGCGCACTATTCAGCAAGAGGTTTTGTGTACGACTTTGGTTTGACAGCGCGAACCACATCTTTTCGATTGGGAAAGTTAGCTGGTGCATTGGCATTCGGCGCTGCTCTGAATCAAAACGGCAAAGATCTGGTTTTTGAACAAACGGGTACACCGCTGCCGAAAACCAGCCGTGCGGGTCTGGCGTTTTATCTTGGCTCGCATAAAGGTTTGAATATGGTTTTATCCGCCGATTATATCAACGTCAAAGACGAAAAACCCTACCTGGCTGTCGGCGCGGAAGTGATGGTGAATCGTATCCTGGCTTTGAATGCGGGTTATGATACGGGGAGCGATTTGTTCAAAAAAGTATCCTTTGGCGCCAGCATTCGCCTTGATCACGTCGGCTTGTCCCTCGGAGAAGCTTTCCCGGGGCGCCACAATGCCTTTCGCCTGGATTTTGCCACCCTGGACGACGCTGACTTTTTCTCGCGTACCTACCGAGGCTCGGCAGCTCATTTTCCGACACGCCCGGAATTTTTTCAATTTGTGAGCCCGGCGAATGACGACTCGCTGATGTCCCCGGATGTGGTACTGCGCTGGGAAAAAGCACGCGATCAGGATATCTATGACAAGGTGACCTATCATGTGTTGCTGGATAGAGACAGCTCCAATATCGCCTATATCCTGTCGAGTTATGAAACAAATCCCGAACTTTTTATGGCGCTGCTGCAGAGCAAGCTCGCTTTCAACGGCCAGACAGAACACACTTTTATGCCTGTCGACCAGCTATCGTGTGGTGATTACTATTGGGCGATTGCTGCAATTGATCAAGATGAGCAGGTTCGTTTTGCTGAAGGACCTGCCGGCACCATCGCGCATTTTGTTCTCCCGCTGCCGGATGTTGAGATCAAAGACATCGAGGTTGAGTATAATCCGTACATCACCATGGATGACTATCATGGCAGAGTCACCGTAACACTGCATAACAACGGCGAGCAACCGGCACGGAATTTCAAAATTCGTTTTGTGGACGAAATTGACAGACTGGATTATACATTGGATGCGTTAGCGTCGGCATCAAACGATGCGATTTTGCCCGACCAGCCACCAAGTATCCTCGAAGCAACCATACCGCACCTTGCGGCTGGCGAATCACAACACGTTGATTTTGAGTGGCACTCTGCTTTGCTTGGAATTCATAAAATAACCGCAATCGCCGACCCGGACGATCACATTGTTGATGTCAATCGCGACAATAACCTGGCGACAAAAATCCTGCACACCGTGCCCAAAGGTGTCGTCTCAGCCTTCGATAGTGTGAATGTTTTACAAACCTCAACCCTGCTCATTGATATTCCCCTTATTACGGAAATAACTTTTGATCCGAACAGCTTCGTGGTAAAAGAGGAATATAGCCAACAAAAAGACCTCGAACCCATCCTCAAAGTCATTGCCGAGCGTTTGCAAGAGAATCCTCAGATGCACATTCAACTGCAAGGTTTTGCGGATCCAAATTCGGACCAGGCGACGGATTCTCTGGCAAACGCGCGTGCGGCGGCTGTAACAAAGACATTGATCGCTTTTGGTGTCAATGAAGCACAAATTGACATCTTGCCGGGCAGCATCCTCCCCCTTAAGAGGATGCGCTCAAATGAGCAAGACAGTGAATGGTTGTTAGAAGAACGGCGATACGTTAAAATCACTACAAATCGAGAAAACAGTCATGTGTTATTACGACCTTTGCGACACAAGGATGTCCAGGTTGAAGAAAGTGACATTCGATTTACTTCTGATATTTCCAGTCCTGCACCACTTTATCAAGGATCGGTTCACTTTTCAAGTGACTCGGCGAAGGATTTTTGTGAACTTGTCTTTACAGAAGACCATAAAGTTCCGGAAGTGAGCTGGCGGCCAAATTTAAAAACGCCGCAACAGTGGTTGAATAAAAAAATCCAGTACTATCTCTCACTCACCGATTCTCTTGGTCGTCAGTTCCGCTCGGCGACACAAGAACTCATGTTAGCGGAAGACGCCAAAGTGAAGCGGCAAATCTTGAGTGTGCCATTGCAGTTTGGCAAAACTGATCCATTAGCTGATTTCTACTGGCAGGAATTGTTCGAATATGCCAAAGAAACCATGGTCGATTCATCCATACACTTGCGATTCGAAGGGCATGCGTGCGCTATCGGATCAGCCGAGGTCAATAAAAGGTTATCGCAAGCGCGCGCACAACGCTTTGACCGGGAGTTCAAGCAGTTCCTGCGTGCCAAAGACGAGTCGTTTTCAGAATCCATTATACAACGTATCGAAGCGCCCGTTGGCCTGGGCGAAAGTGAACCACTCTCCATGCAGCTTACAAATGGCGCAACTGTAATTGGGGACAATAGCACGTCTCTGGGTCGCAAGCTGAATCGACGAATTGAGCTTGTCTTTTATAAAAACGGCATTAAACATTAGGCGTGTCACGTGGCTATTTTCCTGATTTTAAACTCCATTTCATAAATGCCACCAAAGTGAAACGACAGACGTTCCATCACAATGGGGGATGTGTTGATCATCCAGTTCATGAACTTGACCAGCCAGGGAAAACGGCCACGATAGTCCTGTTTCATCCAAAAGAGCTTTCGATACTCGAGTCTAAATATGCCACCGATCCATTCATCGTGCAGGCCATCTTCAGTGATCGTGAGTGGACTATTGTAACTCCAGTAGGATTTGTGGTCGATCTGCGAGGCCAGAGGGTTGGTGCCATGCGGAACGATGATGAGGAATTCGCCATTTGGTTTTAAGCAGCGCGATACGTCACGTAAAATATCAAATATGTCCTCGCTGAAGAAATGCTCCAAAACATGTCTGGCGCGAAAACCTTGAATAGAATTATCCTTGAACGGCAGATGCGGCAGACGACCAATAATCGCCGCTTTGCTGGTGCGCTTTATATCAAAGCCAACATATCCCGGTTCGGGCGCCAAACCGCATCCGATATCTATAAATATTTTAGTTTGATGCTTTTCCATATCAAATCCGGTCGTTGAAAGAATTGTCTGAGAAAATAAACAAGCGACCACGACGGTTTCAGACCGCGCTTTAAGATTTCAGCGCGTTGATCAATTTTTGTATTGGGTATTTTGTTAAAAGAGCGTGATTTTGCCCCGTAATGTTTGATAATTTTGGGCCATTTCAGATGCTTGTAACGCCAGCCGTGTGACCAGGCGTCGACAGTTAAAATGAAACCGGCGCCGTTCCAGGGAAAATTCGTATTCAAGCCGCCGGTATCGTGCAGCAGGATTGTTCGCGCTAACAAGCAGGCCATGTCGATGTTGCCGAAAAGCGGACCAATGGCCTGCACATTATAAATCGGTCCGACGATACCGACCTTCTCTTGCGATTCCATTCGGTCGATCATCAACTGCAGCCAATCAGGTCGCAATATTCGCATGTCCGGATTCAGAAAGAGCACATAGTGCGAATCCTTGTCCACAAGTTTTAAAGCCTGACTCTGCGCCGGCGTCAACAAAACATTTTGTTTGTTGAGCACCAGTTTGATGTCCCGTTGCGCTAACAAATAACGTGTTGTGGGCTCTCCCGAGTTGTTGTCCACAATGATGAGCTCGTAAGGAATGGTTGTGTTCGCACGGATGGATTCGATGCATTGCTGCAAATAATTGAGCGCTTTGTACGAGACGATGATGATGGATGTTTTTTTATAGAGCATCTTGTGAGCCAATGAATCGTCGAACCACGGCTAAATTCACGCCAAATTTTTTTTCAAGTGCGGTGATGATCGCCAGATCATTTTGGTCAAAAATATGGACTCTTTTCAAGCCCCCAAAATATAACAATATTAACAATAAACTCCCAACAGCAATTGTCACAAGCTGCAATTGAGTCGGCAGCAGCTGTTTCAAAATCATGGTGACTCCCCCGCTGATTATGCTGACGATGCTGATATAGAGAATCTGTCTATCGAGCGGTATAAGATTATAGAGTCGGTAATTTTCGATCGCAGCGAATATATTCAGTGCGAACATACTGCAGGCGCCGGCGAAAGCCGCTCCGATCAGACCGTATCGCGGAATGAGAAGAATATCTAAAAGAATATTCAGGACAATGTAAACCGATGTATTGAGCAAGGTTAATTTTGTTCTGCCGGCGGCGTTCAGGATGATATTGAGGACACCAAACGCCGCATTGATAAAATAACCGCTTGCCGCAATGGTGAGTGGTATGGCGCCAATGACCGTATCTTTTCCCAGCAGAATGAGCAAAATCGAGTCGGAGAAAATAATCAACAAAAGAAATAGCGGTGCCGTAAAGGCAAAAATCCATTTGGTCGCGGCCTGTTGCATAGCGACAAGGGCATTCCTGTCATACTGCGCAAAAATGCCGGAAAATATCGGCATGAGAATACTGATGAACGACTGCATGATCACAGGAACAAATTGTGCCAGCGGCAATATGGCATTGTAAACTCCCACATTCGATTCATTTTCGTAAATCGTGAGGAAAAAAATATCAATTCTGCCGCTCATATTCCAGAACAGCGTCGTGAAAACAAGCGGCCAGGAATAGTGCAACAGTTCTCTGAAAACACCGGCAAGCTCGATGTTGGTGATGTATTTTTTCTCGACATGCCACATGAACTGAAAAATTGCTGCCACGAGGGTCAAAATGAGCCCAAGGAGCATAGCCCATGCTGCCAACTCTTTCAACCCCAAAACAAGCAAAAGCGCAAAAGCAAACAACATAAAAACATTGCGACTCAATTGCTGGGTGAAAACCATGTGCGACATGAGTTTGAATCCACGGAAGATGCTGCCAAAAATGAACATCAGCGCCAGCGGTAACACACCAAAGCTCAGGATTTTTAAAAAAGGCTGTATATCGGGTTTGGCAAACAGTGTCGTCGCAAAGTAATCAACGTGCCAGAACAAAAGAAATGTAACGAAAATGAGCAGCGGCGTAATAACCATAAAACCCATTGCAATAAAGCCGCCGACGCGCTGTGGATTATTTTGAGCTTTATAAAAAGCGATATGGCGGGACAAGGTGTTTGGAATACCGAGAAGGCACAAAAAAGTGACCATCTCGATAATATTATAGCTGGACCACAACAAGCCAAATGTTTCAAGGCCCAGAACATGTTTGAGTAAAATACGCAGCATATACCCTAAAATCCGGCTGAGGAAAATCCCGATAAAGACAATGCCTGCGCCGCGCGCCATACTCACGATGGTGCTGCTATATGATGGATGTTGATATGACATAGCGACCTTTATTAGCTGAATGCAGTGAAAGATAGGTATAATTTTTTCAATTTCAAACGGACGAACATTTTCCAACTTTTACTGGATTTTATGTCCTGAACTCACTATTTTCATTTCAAATTCATGAACAACTTAGTAGCGAGTTCATTGTGGCGGAACAAAATCGTTTTACTTCTTTAATGAGCAAAATTCTGCACCTGTTAAATCGACATGCTCTTTGGCTCACTTTGTTTGTCACTATCGTTTTATTGCTTTTCTTTTATTATGATTTTATTCTCAATTCATCCCCGCAAGAGCTTATGTACTTGCCAATCGACAGCTATTTTCCTGTTGATAAAATTCCTTTATGGAATCCGACGATAAACGGGGGTATGCCGATTTGGGGAAATCCAGATGATATTGTTCAAATAAACATCCTTGATTCTGCGTTTTTTTCGCTTTTGGGTCTTTTGCGGCCCTATGTACCGGACGTCAACTTTTTATATTTGCTGCTGAATTTATTAATGTTCAGCGGTTTTATGTTTGCTTTTTTGCGACGACTCGGTATTCGACCTATTGCTGCGACTTTTGTCGCGATTCTCATACAATTTATTCCCCAGTATGTGATCAATGTTGTTGACGGATTCTGGATAAATATCCTGGCACTCACATTGACGCCGGCGATTCTCTATTTCACGCAATTGCTGTTGGAACAAAAAAAAATATTGTGGCTTGCGCTCGGCGCTTTCTTTTTCGCTTTTCAACTGCTACGCGCCAGCGCCGCGATCACCTTGTCAACATTGACGCTCATTTTTATCCTCTATATCGTTTACAGCCTGCATTGGAGAGTGAAAGCCAAAGTCAGAACCTTTATGCACCGGGGAGTACTCTGTCTGGCGATGATTGCCCTCGGTTTTACAATGGCTGCTTATATATATTTACCATTCCTGGAATTCATCAATTACAGTATTGTGCACGATAGCCAAAACTTTTTCAGGTTAAAAGATTTGTTCATTTATATTTACCCGTCATTTAACGGACCGCTTGTCACGGAAAACGCCAGATTTATTTTGTTTTTTGGCGTCATTATCTTGTTCCTTGCCGGATTCGCCATTCTGCTGCGGCGAAATTGGCGCACATTCACATTGCTTTGCACATGTATCGCCTGTTTGATCATTGCTTCTTTGGGGTATTGGGGCCCGGTGGTTTATCTCGTTCCATTCATTGCCATCCTGCTCGGCGGTATTGGCTTGAATGCGTTGATCAAGTATCGCCGTAAAGCTCGAACGCTCCGAAGATCACCATGGCTGGATATTTATATGCTCATAGTTTGGGGTCTTTTTAGCGCAGGATTTATGATTCTTCTTCTCAACAAAGCCGGTTATATGCACCACATATTGCGACAGCTTCCTTTACTGAAATTGATGACACAGCATGCACACTACCAGAAGGTTTTGCTTGAAGGGGCGAGTGCTTTTGCTTTAATTGGACTTTCATTTATAATCATTCGGCTTTATTTAAGCAGCAAAATTCACGCTGCACTATTTGTTTTGACATTGTGGATACTGTCACTTTTTGATATGTTAGTTGTTGATTACAAATTGACTGCACTGCGCGAGAAAAAATCGCCGGCTTTGCCAGCAGCCGTTACTGCAGAATTGGAAAAAAACAAAGAACCGTTTCGTGTCTTTTCTACTATTGATTATGCAATTGATTCTTACCATTCCGTGCTGGGCGAGTCGCGGTCTGTACTCAAAACCTACGAAGGTTTTTTACGCCGCACCGGTTTTGGGGAAAAGGATGATCCGGGAATGCGCAATCCATTTTTTGCGAAATACACTCGCCTGGTCGCGCGCGGCGACAATATTGTCGAGGAACCTATCCCGGTTGATTATATTGATCCGATCCTGCTGCATTTTGATCGTGTCATGCTGGACATGTTCAATGTCAAATATATCATTTGTCACTCGCCAATTCACGATTCCAACTATTTTGTCGCTTATGATAGCAGCTTTTTTGTCTATGAAAACACGTCTGTTTTACCACGTGCTTTTTTTGTCGACTCTGTCGAGGTTCTGCCAGGTCGCCGCGCTATTTTTGACGCTATGGCGACGGCCGATTTTGATCCTCGACGTTTTGCTTTCCTGGAACAAGACCCGCCATTCCGAGTTCAAAAATCGGACAGCAATACCGTCGACATTCGATCTTTTGAAAAAGGTCGAATGGACCTCTCTGTTGATGTCAAAGCGCCAACAGCCCTGGTGTTGAGTGAAGTTTATTATCCCAAGGGCTGGCGTGCATTTGTGGATGGAGTTCAGGTTGAAATCTATAAAACGAACTGTTTTCTCAGGTCGCTTTTTTTGCTGCCGGGCTCACATCGCATCCAGTTGCAGTTTCTCCCGACGCTGTTCAAAATCGGAGTTTTAATCAGTGGTCTCGGTTTTGCCTTGTGTGTTGCGGGCTTTGTCACTGGTGTTGTTCTCCAGGTAAAAAAAAGGTTGCAGCATAGAACAGGAGTCGATTAAATGAAAACATCCTTAAAACGAACCGTGTATATGCTATCGGGCACCCTCAAGGGTGTTTTTTTTATTCTCCTCATCATTTCCGTCGTGGGCATTATCTTGTATGTACAGGGGCTTGTCAATGATCTGCGCGAAGAGTCGCGAAATATCGTCGAGTTTTATGCCAAGACCATCGAACGAATCGCCACATCGGATATTGATTCCAAAGCCCTGGGATGGGCTTTTACCAATATTAATGAAAAAATAGACTTTCCAGTGATCATGACGGACAGCAATGGCCAACCAACGGGCTGGCGGGGACTTTATGTCGATACTGAAGACAAATCACCCGAAGCAATAGCCGAGGTGAAAAAAATTATGCACCGGATGGAACGCGAAACACCACCGGTACCAATCTATTATAAAGATCCTAAAACTTTTGAAGAAAGCATCCTGAATTTTCTTTATTACGGAGAGTCAAAAAATATCGCACAGCTCTCACTATTGCCCTATATATCGTTGAGCATCATGGGATTGCTGGCGCTGATTGCCTTTGTGGGCTTTAGCAGCATCAAGGCGAGTGAGCAGCGATTTATCTGGGTGGGTATGGCGAAAGAGACAGCGCATCAGCTTGGCACACCGGTTTCATCGCTTTTGGGCTGGGTTGAAATGCTGCGAGCATCTGATGGGCGTGACCTCGATCTGCAAACGATAACCGCTGATATGCGCACCGATGTTGGTCGGTTGGAAAAGGTTGCGGCTCGATTTTCCCAGATCGGCTCACAATCGGATTTAAAAGTGCAGGACCTTACGCCCATCTTTCGCGATATTGTGAAATACTTTCACAGACGTTTGCCGCAAGCGGGAAAAGAGCTCAAAGTCATTCAAAACTATGGCGACATTCCACCGATAGCCGTGAATCGCGATTTGTTTGAATGGGCGCTGGAAAACCTTATCAAGAACTCGATCGATGCAGTTAAACAAAAAAAGGGCGTTATTGAAATTTTAACCGGTATCATTGACGATAAAAAAATTTATATTGATATTCGCGATAACGGTATTGGCATCACCGCGAAACGAAAGCATGACATCTTTAAACCCGGCTATTCAACCAAAAAACGCGGGTGGGGATTGGGATTAAATTTGGCAAAAAGAATTATCGAGGAATACCATCACGGTCGCCTCTATGTCAAAGAGACGCGTCCCGGTGAAGGTACGACAATGAGAATTGAACTGGGCGGCTAAGCACACAAATAAATTTAATGCTATACAAAAAAACTGGACTTGTTCAACGACATAACCTCTGTGTGCTCGGCTTTACGCTTCATAGCCATCCCTCCTGCATATACCATTGCGCTGTATTTTTCAAACCTTCTTCTATGCCAATTTGCGGGTGAAAATCAAGCAGGTCTTTCGCTTTTTGATTGCTGCACAGCCAGGCCACTTGCTTCATTTCTTTGAATTTGTCTCGATTGATTATTGATGGTTTTTTTGAAAAAGCAGCAGTAAAACCGGCACCCCAAAAAACCAATTTAACCAGACCGAGTGGAACGTGAACAATGCGCTCTTTGCTGCCCGTCGCTTGCGCAATCAACCGGGCCAACTCGTTGTAATTTATCTGATCGTCCGAGTTGAGAAAAAAAAGCTGCCCATTTGCCACGTCTTTGAGCCCGGCAAGAATAAAGCCCTCGATGAGATCAGCAACATGAATGATGCTAATTTTCTGGCTTCCATTACCGGCCACCGGCATAAATCCATAACGAGCATTCCGAAAAAGTTTATAAAAATCTGTATCGCGTGGTCCATATACGGTTGGCGGACGAACAATCGTCGCCGGACGATTTTTTGCAAATTCCATCACGGCCTGTTCTGCCAGGTGTTTCGATCGACCATAGATAGAAATCGGATGCTGTGCTTCGATCTCGCTGAGTGGCTCGCCATGCGAGCTCGGTCCGCCAGCCGCCTGGCTGGAGACAAAGACAAATTTTTGTGCATCAGATCCGACCTTTTCGCACGCGGTGAGCAGATTGACCGTTGCGGTATAATTCCCTTTCATATAATCCGCCTCCGTCCGGCCCCGCGTTACACCACCAACATGGTAGACAAGATCTATTTCTCTTAAAGCTGTTATTAATGTCGCTGGATTGCATAATTCACCATAAACAAATTCAACATCCAAATGTTTGATCCATTGCAAATTGCTGGTGCGCCGAACCAAACATCTCACCTGATGTCCTTCACTGTGCAACCTCTCGACAAGAAAGGAGCCTATAAAACCATTGCTGCCAGTGACAAGTACTTTCACCACTATCCTCACAAGAAACGGCTCAATATACAAATTTCTTGCAAAAGTTGCAGCAAAACTTGTTTTCGAAATCCCGCCCGCAATCAAAGTTTTACGATTCTTGACTTGTGATTCGTGATGAATATTATTATCATAAAGTACGCATTTTGAATTGAAGAGAGTAGATAATGAAAAAAAACACCCCTGCCACACCTTTGACATGTGCGGTCGCTGACAATTTGCAAGGCCTTGATCTTGAGTCAATTGACACGTCTCGTTTCATCGATGACATTCACAAAATAATTGTTGAATTGAATAACGGATATGATTTTGGCAGACCGCTGGCTGAAGAATGGGTGCATTATTTGATGCTTTTATTAAAAGGATACAAAGCCAACCTGGCTGATCCATACGAGGACATCCGTCATTATATTGTCAAACCATTTTCACAATCAACGCCGGATCTCGATGCGATAGAGTCCCTCTATTTTTTGGATTCGCTCCCCGATAAAAGCTTGCCAAAATCGCAAAACGAGCACTCGCTCTTGCGCCAATCGATTTTGATTCTGGCGCTCGGCGGCACAGATACAACGTTTTACAAAGGTCTCACTCCTGAAGAGTCATTTTCATTTGCGCACGCTTTTTATACAACAGAGCTTGTCGCGGCTTTTGACCGGTACGATGCTGTGGACATGATTCCGCGAGGCTTTGCCGCCAAAAAGGATAACATGAATAATTCGGTCACCAATGTCGAAAGTATGATGACGCATGCCTATCTGGCCGGCGTCCGTTATATTGCCATCATTGCCAATGCTCGAACACGTCTCGCCATACAAGATTACCTCACCGAAAAATTCAAAAATACAAGTGATCTGCACATTGTTGTCACAGCCCAGCCTCTGCTTCCGCGAATGCGCGTTGAGTCAGGCATGCTGCATATTGACGTGCAGAACGGCGGGTATCCCGGAGGCCATGGTCACGGCTTTAAATATTGTCTGAAAGACGAAAAGGTGCGCAAACTGATTCAACAGGCCCAGTTGAAATACTTTATTTTTTGCAATGGTGATAATGCGGTGGTGTTCAATTGGGGTGGAGAGCATTTTGAAAAAGCCATTGATAAACTGGAACGACTACGCGATCAAGCCTATAGCAATGTGCGAATCGCCTTTTTTTTGGTTTGGGAGTATTTGCGCAAAGGCGGATTTAGCTTCTTGTTGCAGGATCGGCACACCGGTGAACTGATGCCGCAAATTTTTGAAGCCGAGCTCGCGCATGCGAGCGGCGCTGACATTGGTCAGCTAAAAAAATCAAGAGGGGGTTATAATACAAATGTTGCCCTCGGTTTTCTCAAAGCAGCGGAAACACATGTGGATCGGCTTCCCATGGTATTAAAAATTAAAAAAATGCCAGAGGGTGTCTATTATACTTTTGAAGCCTCACTGGCCACTGCCATGACAACACATCAGAGAAAGGACGGCTCCTCGCAGTTTGATAAAAACTCGGCCATCAATATATTGGGACCCAAAACTGCTGTCTATCAGCATTGGAATCATATCGCCTTGAGAAAACGGGATGATTTATTTGCTTTTTTTTCTTCTTTGTTCAAGATGAGAGATATCCGGCTATCGTCCGGTACTATTAAGGCGATTACGACAGAACGAAACGCAACGCTCAAACATCCGACGCTGGCTGGAAATTTTGTTCAATCTGATCTGCTCAATACAAAAGAATTTTTTGACATCTTTGCGCACGCTTTTTTTGATGTCGATCATTTTTATGGTACGCTCCACATTGACTTGTTGAAAGAGGAACATAAACCGCGTGGCAAAATCCTTTTTCAGCGTCGTATTATCCTTCAGGGGGATGAAAACGCACAACTCCGTTGCACCGTTCCTGCCGGAGAATTATGGATCGTGAGCGATGCCAGGTACATCATACACGACACGCTGATACTCAACCGTTCAGACGCGACGATCCGGCAGTGGCATGCCGATAAAAAAGAGTATGTTTGATTCGCCGCAACTTTGCCGTGAGGCAAGAGGAGGCTCCGCAAAAAACAAAGTGACGAATTGTTGTCAACTCGTGGTTGTCCTGTCCAAACCCTTTATCGCTAATCGGAAAACCTCGTCCAAAGAATCAACCGGATAAAAGCTCATACCTTTTTTTGCATTTTCCGGTATTTCCTCGAGATCATCCTTGTTTTTTGCCGGCAGAATGACTTTTTTGATGCCAGCTCGGCGTGCTGCCAACATTTTTTCCTTGATGCCGCCTACAGGCAACACTTTGCCTCGAAGGGTGATTTCGCCGGTCATAGCCAGGTCATTTCTGACAACTTTATTAATGAGCATTGACAAAAGGGCTGTGGAAATTGTGACGCCAGCGGACGGGCCATCTTTGGGAATAGCGCCAGCCGGGACATGGATGTGAATGTCTTTTTTGCTGAAAAAATCATCGTTCAATTGAAAATCGCTGGATCGCGAGCGAATGTAGGATAGCGCGGCCTGGGCTGATTCTTTCATCACATCACCAAGCTGGCCGGTCAGGATGAGACCTTTGGCGCCGGGCATCTGCGAAGCTTCGATGAATAACACATCACCTCCGGTTGGCGTCCATGCTAATCCGGTCGCCACCCCGCTCTGCGCTGTTCGCTCTTTGACCTCGGCATAAAATTTCTCCGGTCCAAGAAAAGTTGCAATATTGTCCGCGCTGATGAGACGTTTTTCGTCCTGGCCGGCAGCGACATCCCTGGCCACCTTGCGACAGATCGTACCAATTTGACGTTCAAGGTTGCGAACACCGGCTTCGCGAGTGTAACCCTGAATCATTTTCCCAAGTGCACTCTTTCGAAAGGAAATATTTTTTCTCTTGAGGCCATTTTCTCCCACCTGGCGGGGAACAAGATATTTGGTGGCGATCTGGATTTTTTCTTCTTCAATATATCCTGACAAGTGAATGACTTCCATACGATCGCGCAACGCTGATGGAATGGTATCCAAAATATTGGCCGTGGTAATGAACATGACTTTGGAGAGATCAAACGGAACATCAAGATAGTGATCGGAAAAGGAAAAGTTTTGTTCAGGATCCAACACTTCCAATAAAGCGGATGAGGGATCACCACGAAAGTCCTGGCCGATTTTGTCAACTTCGTCCAACATAAAAATTGGATTATTGCTGCCGGCGTTTTTAATGCCCTGAATAATACGACCCGGCAACGCGCCAATATAGGTGCGACGATGCCCGCGTATTTCGGCTTCATCGTGCACACCCCCCAGAGAAATGCGAACGAAATTACGGCCCATTGCTCTGGCAATCGAACGTCCCAGCGATGTTTTGCCAACTCCCGGAGGGCCGACAAAACAAAGAATAGGACCCTTGGTGTCTTTTTTCAACTTTCGTACGGCAAGATACTCAATGATGCGTTCTTTGACTTTTTCGAGATCATAATGATCCTCGTCCAACACCTTTTGCGCCCCGTCGATGTCGAGATTATCCTCGGTTGATATCGCCCACGGCAGCAAAATCATCCAATCCAGATAGGTGCGCGAGACCGTATATTCAGCCGCACCGGGTTGCATCTTGGAGAGACGATCCAACTCGCGCAGGGCTTCGGTTTCAACTTCTTCCGGCATTTTGGCTTTTTGAATTTTTTCGCGCAGCTCTTCAATTTCCATGGATCGCTCATCACCGACACCGAGCTCTTTTTGGATAGCCCGCAATTGCTCGCGCAAGAAATACTCGCGCTGGTTTTTTCCCATTTCGGTCTGAACCTGATCCTGAATTTTTGAACCCATTTCCAGTACTTCGAGCTCGCGGCTGACGAACACCGTCAATTTTTCCAGGCGTTGCTTGACGTCAATCGCTTCGATTATTTCCTGTTTCTCGGCCACGGATAAATTTAGATTGGATGCCACCAGGTCGGCCAATTTCCCCGGATGATTGGTGTTCACAACAACCACCTGAAGCTCATCGGGCAACTGGGGCACAAGTGTAACGACCTTTTGAAATTGTATGGCAACATTGCGCTTTAACGCTTCGAGCTCGGTGGAATTCTGAAAAGAGTCATTGAGCGTACGGACTTTATATTTGAAATAGGGCTCAATCTGCGTCAATTTGAGCAGTTTTATTCTCGATATACCCTGTACTAAAATTCGCAGTGATCCATCCGGAAACTTTAACATTCTCAGAATGATGGCCGCCGTACCATAATAGTAAATATCATTATCGATGGGATCTTCGTTTTCCGCCTCTTTTTGCGCAACCAATCCCAAAATTCTCGACCCTGAAATAACATCGTTTATAAGTTGAACAGATTTATCTCTTGCGACCACAAGAGGTGTGACGATATTGGGAAAAGCCACTGTGTCACGTAGCGGCAGTATGGCTAACTCTGGCGGAATCTTGGTATCTTCTGCGTCTGCTTGATCTGCATCAAATTGAAAAGGGGATTCGTCCATTTATTATGCTCCTGTTGTTAACGATCTGATTCGCGACTGGTATCAATGACAATGGGGATCTCGATCGGTTTGCTTTGTTTCGAGATTCGAATGTCAAGTATGCCGTCAGACAAGACAGCGGTAATTTCGTTGTGCTCCAGGGTTTCGGGCAAGGCAATGATCTTGCTAAATTCACCGCAATGAATCTCCATCTGATGAAAATAGACCTGATCATCGACGTGCAGAGACTCGCGAACACCGGAAATATTTAGTTTGCCGTTTTTAACGATGATGGATATATTTTCACGCGATACGTTAGCGAGCTCAAGCCGAATGATCACTTCACGGCTCGTTTCAAAGATATCCGTATTGGGTTCCCAGGCGCCAACGCAGCCACTGTCTATATCATTATAAAAATACGGCTCGGACGCCGCAACTTTCCTGGGCGCCATATCGGTCATTTCCCGCAAAACTCGAATTAAATGAACAGCCAAGATATTACTCTCCTGTTGTTGTAAATGCAAAGCGTTTTTACTTCGTAAACGATACCAAAGCTGAATTTATTCAATCTTTATTTCATCTTTTTAATTTTTGCCAGATTGGCTTCCTTGCCAAGGATCATCAATACGCTGGTATCCTTGATCATGTGCTGCGGATCCGGCACGAGTACAATTTCTTCCGGCACAATCTCTTTGATGACCAGCACGAGCACACCATACTTTTTTCGCAAATCGAGTTCACCCAAAGTATGTCCGACAAATGCCTGTGGCGGGGCGATTTCGATGATGCTGATATCGTCGCTGAGCTTGATCGCGTCAAGTATGTACTCGCTCTCCAATGTTTTTGCCAGACGATACGCTTCATCTCGTTCCGGAAAAACGACACGATTGGCGCCGATGATATTCAGAATTTTGCCATGATCTTCTGTCAGCGCTTTCGCAATGATGTTGCTCACTTTTAGTTCACGCAGGTAAAGCGTGACGAGCACACTCGCATCCATACTATCACCTAAACTCACGACCACGCCATCCATATCCGCGAGACCCAGACTGACAAGCATCTCTTTGTCCGTTGCGTCGGCGATGACCGCTTTGTCCACAAAAGATTTCACTCTCTCGATGCGATTTTCACTTCGGTCTATGACTAAAATCTGATGTCCGCTCTCTGACAGCTTTTTCGCCAAAAAATGACCAAAACTACTCAAACCGATAATAGCATAAGATTTCATAGTTGTTTCCGCCTTTGATTAACCGACCCAGACATTGTCTTCAGCATAACGGATTGTTTTTGCCTGATTGCCTGCCAGGGCCAATACCAACGTGATTGGCCCCAGGCGTCCAATGTACATCATTGACATAATAAGGATTTTGCCTATTGTTGATAATTGTGATGTCAAACCCATGGACAATCCAACTGTACCAAAAGCCGAAACCACTTCGAAAGCAACATTGATAAAAAGTGTGCGTTCCGCACTGTCAGGATGCGCCGGGCCTTCTGTGATCAATAGCAGAAAACAAACAATAACGATCAAGACGATTGCCAGTGAGGTGATGCCAATCGCCTTTGACACGGTGCTGTCGGGTATGCCGCGATTGCAAAGCTGAACTTGTTTGCCGTTTTTCATGCGCGTATAAATCATTGCCAGCACAATCACAAAAGTTGTTGTTTTGATGCCGCCGCCGCACGATCCCGGAGAAGCACCAATCAACATGAGAATGAGCAGCACAAAGATCGAACTATTGGTCAGGGCGGCGATGTCCAGCGTATTAAAGCCGGCTGTGCGTGCGGTCACGGATTGAAACAGCGCGGCCATCAGCTTTTCCATGATGGGCATGTTCACCAGCGCATTGTGCCATTCGAGGCCGAACAGTGCGACAAAGCCAAAAAGAACAAGTACAAGGGTGACGGTAATGACCAGCCTCGTGTGCAAGCTGATGGTGTGCGATTTTATTTTAGGAGTGAAAATATTTTTCAGATCATAAAGCACCCAAAAGCCCAGACCACCGAAAATAATCAAGGTCATCACGGTCAAATTGATGATATAATCGTCTCGATAAGACATCATGCTGTTCTGTAGTAGCGAGAATCCCGAGTTACAAAACGCCGAGATTGAATGAAAAATTCCAAGATAAAGCGCCTGCAGCGTTGGATAATCCTGCGCAAAACGAACCGTCAACAGAGTGGCGCCAAGGCTTTCCAGAACAAGCGTGAGCAGGATGATCATCCACAGAAGAAAACGCGGAGACATTTTTGCATCACCGGCAAAGCTTTGCTCCAGGACGCCGCGATCCCACATACCTAATCGGCGCGCAAAAAGCACAATGACGAATGATGAAAATGTCATGATGCCCAAACCACCCAATTGAATCAAAACAAGAATGACGATTTGGCCAAACAGGCTCCAATGGCTGCCAGTATCAACTACCACAAGGCCGGTGACGCATGTCGCAGATGTTGCTGTAAAAATCGCATCGATTAACGAGACACGATCCCCGGTCGTGCTGACGGGAAGTGAGAGCAGCACCGCTCCAATGACGATCAGAAGAAAAAAACTGAGCGCCAAACCCGCTTGTGGTGACAGTTTGCCTGTATATATTTTTCTTATCTTCAAAATAATGAGATTTTGTGAGTGATCGTGCTCATGATTATTGACAAAAATTTAGCATAAATAATTGCAAAAAGCAAAATAAAGCCTCTGCAATCCTGTTTTCTTATATAGATACGTCACTGAATTTTTGCAATAGTGTGCTTGCGCATCAGCGTTGCAGACGGTACTGTTCTAGTGCGTCTTTTTTTCCAGCACGTCGCGAATGAGGCAGGATAATTCGTCAAGATAAAAAGGTTTTGCGATCATATTATTTATTGAGAGGCATGAGCAGTCCGATGCAGTCAGGGTTTCACTAAATCCTGTGCACAACACAATGGGAATTTTGGAATCAATTTCACGGATATTTTTCGCCAATGTCAATCCAGTCATCTCGGGCATGGTCTGATCGGTAATGATGAGATTGAACCGGTGTGGTTTTTTTTTAAAGAGCTCAAGGCCTTCGCGGCTGCTTGTGGTGGCAACAACGTTATAACCAAGACTTTTGAGCATCTCCTCGCCAATCTGTACAAGATCAGCTTCATCATCGATAAATAAAATTGTTTCCGTTCCATTGGCCAAAGTTGTTTGACGAACAGATGCATCCCGGTTTTTCGGAACGTTTATTTGCGGTATATAAATTGTAAAAGTCGATCCTTTACCTGGCCGGCTTGTAACATTGATGTGTCCGTGCAAACCATTAACGATCCCGAGAACAACGGACAAGCCAAGTCCGGTTCCCATATCACTTGGTTTGGTGGTGAAGAATGGATCAAATATTCGTTCCCTGATCTCTTCTGTCATACCATGTCCGGTGTCGCTTACGACCAGTTGAATATAGCTGCCCGGTTCCAGCAGTTCGGCATTTTTTTCCGGCATGTCTTTTTGTTGCAGAGTAATAGTAATGCGCCCTTTGCGCTCGGGCATGGCGTGCGCTGCGTTTGTTGCCAGATTCATCAGAATCTGATGGATTTGCGTGGCATTGCCCAGAATAAAGCCGGCACCTTTTTGTATATCCTGCGTGATGGTAATTGTAGACGGTAGACTAGCTTTGAGCAGCTTGATCGCTTCTTTCACCACAAGATCGATTTGCAAGGGCTGTTTTTCCTGATCATCTCCGCGGCTGTATAACAATATTTGTTGCGTAAGCTCACGAGCGCGATCGCACGCTTTGAGGATGTTTTGAATATTTCGCTCAATTTTCGAGCCCGCCGGTATTTGCATGAGTGATAGCTGCGAAAAGCCAATGATAGACGCCAAAATATTATTAAAATCATGCGCAATACCACCGGCCAATGTGCCAATGGCTTCCATCTTTTGCGCCTGTGCAAGTTGTTTTTGCATGGCAATTTCCCGCGTCACATCGCGACCAACAGAAACATAGTTTTCGATTATCCCGTTTTCATTAAATATTGGAGAAATGCTGACATCCTCTTCGTGCCGGGAGCCATCTCGTGTTATATAAACAACGTGACCTGTCCAGGTTAAACCGCTCGAAATAGTCTGCCAGATTGATTCGTAGAATGCTGCGTCGTATAGATCGCTTTTTAGAGCAGCTGCGCTTTGGCCAATCAGTTCATTTTTTAACTGCCCGGTAATACGTTCATAGGCCGGATTAACATATTCAATTTTTCCCTCTTTGCTCAAGATCACGACACTTTCACCCGTTTGTTCCACCGCAGCAGCCAATCGCGCCAATTCAACCTCATGTTGACGACTACTGGTGATATCGCGGATAATAGTCAGGACTTGCGTGGCGTGATCGTTTTGAAACATTGGCATTTTTCGCGTTTCGGTGTAATAAACCTTGCCATCAATGATGTTTGTTTCATGGGTTTTAAGCATCTCCCCGGTGTCGAGGACATGTTTGTATTCATTTATAACGTGCTCTGACAGGAAGGGATAGATTTCGTTTATGTATTTGCCGCACACCTTTTCTGTCAAGCCAAGTATTTTATTCCATTCAATGAGTGAATTGTTCGCCAATATCACATACAGTTTTGCATCAACCACGTGGATAGCATCTTGTATGGAATTGAGGGTAGTTCGATACTGAATTTCAGATTGACGCAGCTTTTTTTCTGTCTGCTTGCGTTCAATGGCAATGCCAATCTGTTCGGAGACAAATTTCAAAATATTCAATTCTCGCTCGCCATACGCATTTCTGCTGGTATAGCTCTGCACGACCAGTGCGCCGACGATTTCACCCTGAACGGTTAACGGCACACCCATCCACACTTTGCTGGTACTGCCAAATTGATCAACAAGTCCAACTCTGATCATCTCCGCAATTTCTTCCTCCTTCACCAGCAATGGCGAGCCCGTTCTGATAACTCGCGCCGTCAGCGTCTTGCCGGCGGGAAACGAACTGAATTCATCTTTTTCGTCGATAAAAAAGGGCAGGTCCAACGTATCACTTTCCTTGTCATACAGCGCAACAAAAAAATTGCTGGTGTCAATGACCTGTCCGAGGATCTCGCGAATTTTGCGGATCAGATCAACAGTATCTGTGGCGCTGTGCACTGCATTGCTGATATCAAGAACAACTTGCTGTAGCTGATCATCTTTTTTCTTGTCCGATATATCAACGAGATATTCAATAAATCCATACAAGTCTTGTTTTTCATCTTTTAATGGAAAAGAGGTGACGCTTACCCAGGCCGATTCTGATTGTAATTCTATTTGGAGAATAGAGGATTCAACTTTGCCGCTCTTTAATGCCCGCATGGTCGGGCAACTGGAATGCGGCGCGCTGAGATCATGCGAGACTTGATGACATTTTTTACCAATGAGCGGTTGCTTTTCGGCAAAATTCTCCTGCATCCATTTATTCACTTTGAGGATAGTAAAATTCGTATCAATAATATTGATGCCCGCAGGAATGGCATCCAGAATGTGCTCGACGACGAGCTGCTCATTGGTAAGGTTTGTGGGATCATTCATAATATCTCCGGTCTTGGCGGGAGAAAAAACATTTTTAACCACTATTGATAGCAACACATTATAAAGATAAATTAAAGCCTTGTCAATTGAAAAAAATGAAATGAAACAAAGCCGTAACACGTTGTAGCTGCAATATATATAGTAAATGGAATACAATACTGCAAAAAAAAGGCGCCTCTTTTCAAAAATGAAAAGCAAAATAATTATCTTCTGGTTCAGACGTGATTTGCGGCTGTTTGACAATGCCGGGCTTTCAACCGCATTGCAGCATGGCTTGCCGGTTATCCCGCTGTTTCTTTTTGATTCGGACATCCTGGAAAAGCTCACGGACAAACGCGATAAACGTGTTGGTTTCATTCGTGAGGCGCTGGTCAAAATGCAGGAACAATTGACGGAATGGAGATCGTCACTTCTGGTCAAGCATGGAAAGCCGCTCAACGTCTGGAAACAGCTTGTCAACGACTTTGACATCTCCGCCGTTTATACCAACAATGACTATGAACCGTATGCTCTGCAGCGGGATGCAGGCGTGCAGGCATTTTTAGAGTCGCACGGTATTGCATTTTTATCGCTGCGCGACCAGGTCATTTTTGAAAAAGATGATGTGCGCACGGCCAGCGAACAACCCTACACTGTTTTCACGCCGTACAAAAAAAAATGGAAGCAAAAGCTCATCGAGAACAATACACTCAGTCTTGCATATCCTGTTGCGCCACACAACAAGAACTTTTGGCAACACGAACCACTGCCCATTCCATCGCTAAAAGAAACCGGATTTACACCAACACACGCCGATTTTCCATCACGGGAGATTCGCGATGAAATAATACAAAAATATCATCTTCAGCGTGACTTTCCCGGCATTGCCGGCACATCACGAATTGGTGTGCATGTGCGATTTGGCACGGTGAGTATCCGTGATCTGGTGAAACGCGCTTTTCAGCTCAATGAAACCTGGCTCGACGAATTGATCTGGCGGGAATTTTTTATGATGATTTTGTATCACTTTCCACATGTACAACAGCGTTCCTTCCGCGAAAAATATGATCTGATTGAATGGCGAAATAACGAAAACGAATATGAGCGATGGTGCGCCGGTGAAACCGGCTATCCCCTGGTGGATGCGGGCATGCGCGAGTTGAACCAAACCGGCTTTATGCACAATCGTGTTCGCATGGTGACCGCCAGTTTTTTAACGAAACATCTGCTCATTGACTGGCGTTGGGGTGAGCGCTATTTTGCCGAAAAGCTCCTCGATTACGATCTGTCCGCCAATAACGGTAACTGGCAATGGGCTGCCGGCACCGGATGCGACGCGGCTCCCTATTTTCGCGTTTTTAATCCCGTCACACAACAGGAAAAATTCGATTCGGACTTTATCTATGTAAAAAAATGGGTACCGGAATATGCCACAACCGCCTATCCGGAACCGATTGTCGAGCATAAATTTGCCCGACAGCGCGCTATTGACGTCTATAGCCGCGCAGTGAAAGGCTAAATTTTTTACTCCACTTCATATCCGGCTTGAACAATTGCATCGGATATTTGTGATAGTGTCACGAAATCTTTATAGTGAACATCCACTTTTTTACTTTTTAGATCGACTACCACACGTTCCACTCCCTGAACGTCTTTAACCGCTTTTTGTACGTGCGCGACACAGTTGTTGCACGTCATGTTGGGAACCGTCAATGTTGATTGCATATCAAACTCCGTTTTTTGAAAATCCTTGCTCGCACGGGCTTTTCCCATTTTGCGCAAAACTGCTGGAACAAGCAACAGAATTAACAGCAAGACCGCCGACGCCAACTCCAGCCACATCGGCAACAGTTGATGCTGATGGTGATGCTGCATGAACGATCCAAAACCAAAGCGGCTCCACAATACGTCCAACAGCAGGCCCAGCCCGATACTGCTGAATACAAGTGTCATCAAGTAGATAATCGTCGAGCGTTTGCCAAGAAATCTGGAGATCACCGTGATGGTGACCGAATTGGTGGCCGGACCGGCCAACAAAAAGACGAAAGCGGCGCCGGGATTCAAGCCTTTCATCATCAATGCTGCGGCAATGGGAATGGAGCCGGTGGCGCAGACGTAGATAGGCACACTGACCAATACCATAATCGCTATGGTTAGCAGTCCGGGTTTCAGGGTGCCGCCAAAAAAGTCTTCTGGCAAGACATAGGTGATAATCCCGCCGACAAAAATGCCGATGATCAGCCATTTGCCAATTTCCGACAAGAGCTCAACAAACGCATAGTGCAACACGCGTTTGCTGCGATTCGCAATATCCAATTCTGTGCGCGTATGGGGGTGGGCTGGTTCAGACAGGGACGGATCATCCGACTTTTTATCCAGCAGATTTGCGGTTATGCCTGTAAAAATGGCAGCAAAAAAGCTCGCCAATACACGATAGATCGCAAAGGGCAAGCCTAACAACGCATAGGTCGCTGCAATAGAGTCCACACCCGAGGTGGGGGTGGCGATGAGAAACGACAACACCGACCCCCGGCTCGCGCCCGCCTTGCGCAAGGCCATCGTTGGCGGGATGACCCCACACGAGCAGAGCGGCAGCGGGATGCCAAAAATCGTTGCTTTTAAAACTGATCCCAAATTGCTTTTGCCGAGATGGCGGGCAATCTGCTCCGCCGAGATAAACTCGTGCAGTATTCCCGCGAAAAAAAATCCCAGCAACAGGTATGGGCTCATATCCATAAGCAGTGCAAATGAATTTTGCACAATTCCCCATACTGTATTGAATATAAAAGTCATGTTAGAGTCCTGCAGAAATAATCGTTTCTTTGATGATAGCTATCGACTTTTTGAACGCTGCCAATTCATCCGAAGATAATCGCAACAGCACACGTTCATTGACGCCATCGCGGTTTATTTTACACGGCACGCTCGCGCAGACGTCGCTGATTCCGTGATAGTCGCTAATATAGCTTGACACGCTATAGATCGTATTTTGATCTCTGGCGATGCTTTCGACAATATTCAAAGTTGCCAGGCCGATCGCATGATAGGTGGCACCTTTTTTTTCAATGAGATGGTAGGCAGCGTCGCGCACCTGTTCAAAGATGCTGTTGCGTATATCCGCCTGCATATTGATATGCAAACTTTGACAATAATCATCCAATTGGACGCCGCTCACATGCACGAGACTCCACACCGGCACTTCGCTGTCACCGTGTTCGCCGATAATATATGCATGCACATTGCGCGGATCTACGCCGATATGTTGACTGAGGAGATACCGAAATCGCGAACTATCCAAGGCTGTCCCGCTGCCCAACACGCGATTTTGTGGCAATCCCGAAAACTTGTAGGCGGCATAGGTTAAAATATCCACGGGATTGGACAAAATGATCAAAATGGCGTTTGACGCGTATCGGCATATGTCGGGGACAACTTTGGCCATGATATCAACATTGCGTTTGGTTAAATCCAGGCGCGTCTCTCCCGATTTTTGCGCCGCTCCAGCGCTTATGACAACGATATCCGCGTCTTCACAATCTCCATAGTCGCCGGCAAAGATTTTGGTGGGGCTCACGTAAGGCAAACCATGGCTCATATCCTCAGCCTGACCGGAAGCGAGGTCCTTGTTGACATCGATGAGCACAATCTCCGACGCCAGACCACGAATCATCAAAGCGTAGGCAAATGTAGCACCGACCTGCCCCGCTCCGATGACGCAGACTTTGAGTCCATGTCTGAGACTATAATCCATCTTTTTTGCGTATCCTTTTATTTTCGAATAATACATCGTTTCTCTTTGGCTCAGGTAGTAGAAAACATATCCGACAAAATGAATATTCCGCTCAACTCCCGGCAGAATTGGCTCGCATCAGAACGACTGAGGTTTTTTATTATGGGTGCCTGTTAAAAAAATATAATGAACAATACAATGCCATGAAAAATGGCTGAAGAAATTCAGGCGGATTCGTTTTCAGTCACAATATCCACTATCTCATCGATTCGATCCAAAATCCGAAAAGCCCCTTTGAACTCGCATCCCCTTGAAATTTCAGTCGGCACGACGATACAGCGAATGCCCGCTGCCAGGGCTGATGCCAGTCCGCGTTCAGTGTCTTCAATGACTATCGTCTCATCAGCTCGTAAATGTTGTTTTTCCAGCGCCAAAAGATAAGGGTCTGGAAATGGCTTGAGTCGAGTGAAATCTTCCTGGGCATACACAAAGTTGAAATAGGGTGCGATGCCGGTTTGCGCATGAATGATGTCAAAGTGCAGCCGCGGCGAGCTCGTCACGACACCCATGCAAATTTTGCCATAGAGGGCATCGAGCACATTTTGAACGCCGGCAAGCATGGTGACCGATGAGTTGAGCAGTTCACGATAGGTGACATCGCGATCGAGTCGAAGTTGCTGAATCTGCGCATGCGTGTAACCGATTTTTTCGGCCAAAATCATGCAGCTTTTGCCCTGTCTCAGAGACACATCGAGATAGGCTTCCAATGTCAGCTCAACACCAATATGTTCCAATGTCTGCCGGCACGCCTGGAAAAACAGTTTTTCCGTATCGACTAAAACGCCGTCATTGTCAAAGATAATGTTTTTTATCATCAATCTTCCCGAACCGCCGGCAGGATTTGTGACATGATAAGGTTGATCGTGTTCCACCACTGCTCATGCGCCTGGCGCTGACCCAGGTTCCAGTTGCTCTGTGCGACGATAGTCAGCTCGAGAGTCGGGACATTGAGGATAAATTGCCCGCCCCAGCCGTTGGCGAAATAATAGTCGTGGCCATTTTGCCTGCCGGCCCACCATAAAAAGCCGTATCCCGGCCCATACGGAACAGCGTTATTTGTTGTGATGTGCTGTTGGGTGGCCAAAGTGATCCATTCTTGCGGAACAACCTGTTTGTCTTTATAGCGACCGTTGTTGAGCACAAGCAAGCCAATTTTCAGCAACGCATGCGGCCCCAGGCGTAATGTGGAGCTGCCGTTATAGTAACCTTGTTTGTCCTTCGACCATGCGCCGGGTGAAATTTGCAATGGCGTAAAAAGATATTTATTGGCAAAATCCTGCGTTGTCTCCTTGGACGCGTGCGCGAGAATAACCGAAAGCAAATGACTGGCACCTGAATTATAGGTGTAAATTTCGCCCGGCGGATGAACAAACGGCAGCGACAGCACATAATCGACCTGGTTATCCGCACTTGCCCATTTCGTATAATCAGTGGCCAAAGCATCCAGCTCGCTCCATGGCAAACCGCAACTCATGGTTAAAAGATGGCGGATGGTCAGGTTTTCATGTTCCGGGCGACAGGCCTCAGACAAGTTTTCGATAATCGGCCCGATCTTTTGGTCAATGTTCTCCAACAAGCCTTTTTCCAGCGCAATCCCGGTTAAAATCGACAAAACGCTTTTGGTGATCGAGTAGATATTTTGCGTGGTATCGATGATGCCGGTATGAAAAATTTCTTCAGCGACCACGACATTATGGCGTGCAACGATCAAAGCGGATATACCACTATCTTGTCGCGCCAGGTGAAACGCTTGCTCAAGTTGACCGCTATCGATATGATGTTCATCAGCCCCGGGGAAAACGGACGGATCCGTTGCATTTTCCCGACAACATACCGCACAGAGCAAAAAAATGCCGAGCCATTTATATTTGTTCATCATCTCTTGTCCCCAAATTTGTTCAGATGAATTTTACCGAATTGAAGCTTCTCATACGGCACGCCCTGTCGTTTTTCTGCCGGATGACCAATGCCGATTATTGACTCTACTTTGATATGTTCGGGAATGTCGAGCAGATGTTGGACAAATTCCTCAGCAGTGATATGTTCGTTATGCTGTCGCTGTCGAATTTGCACCCAGCAACTCCCCAGCCCAAGCGATTGGGCGACAAGTTGAACGATAATTGAGGCAATGGAACAATCTTCAACCCAAACATCGGATTTTGTCGAATCGCCAAGAACCACAATCGCCAGCGGAGCACCTATTAGAAAAGCGGAGCCATGTTGTTTGGCATATGACAGCTGCTCTACAACATATTTGTCCTGCACGAAAATAAATTCCCACGGATTAATATTTCTCGAGGATGGCGATCGCAAAATCGCCTCCTTCAATGTCTGAATTTTTTCCGGCTCGATAGATTGATCAATATACGTTCTGATACTGCGGCGCCGACGAAGCAAATCAATCATACTCTTTTCCTGGATTTTTACAGTTGTGCCAATACGGGATTTATCCAGGCTAAAATTAAAATCCTATACCTTGCGCAAGAGTTTTCACGCGGCACAGATACATATCAGATGTAATATACAGCTCATCGCCGTTGTCACCGCCAAAGCAGCAATTGGAGGTCGCCGCACCGGTTTCGATGGTGCCGAGCAGTTTGGCGTCCGGCGACAAAATCAAAACACCACCCGGCCCGGTCGCGTAAAGATTGCCTTTTGTGTCGATGGTCATGCCGTCGCAACCACCGCGTTTGCCGGCGGCTCGCAGGCTGTTGGCATCAAAAAAGATGCGGCCATTGCTGGCGGAACCATTCTCCTCAACGTCAAAAACCATCCAGATCGCATTCGAGGCCGAATTGGCCACATAGAGCTTTTTCTCATCCGGAGAAAGAATGATGCCATTCGGGCGCGGCAATTCTTTGGTGATCAGCTCGATTGCGCTATCGGGCGAAAGATGAAATACCCCGTTAAAATCCAGTTCTTTTGCCGGATTGTTTTCCTGACCCAACAAGCCATACGGCGGATCAGTGAAATAGATGTGCCCGTCCGAGCGAATGACCACATCGTTCGGGCTGTTGAGGCGTCTGCCATCAAATTTGTCGATGAGGACTGTTTTGATCCAGTTCTGCTGATTTAATTGCGCCAGACAGCGGTTACCATGATCGCACAGAACGAGTTGACCGTTTGTGGGATTGACAAATAAACCATTGCAACCGACTTCTCTGCCGGGCGGATTGTCGCCTATGGCATAACCAGCAGGGCGCAGAAAAACAGACAAGCCGTCGCTTTCGTTCCATTTGTACAGGGTATTTGGCGGAATGTCGTTGAACAATAAATAACCGCCATCCTGAATCCACACCGGCCCTTCGCTCCAGTCAAATCCCTCTGCCAGGACTTCGATGACTGCATCTTCTGGAATGAGAATATTGACCGCCGAATCTTCCCGGTGGATGAGACCGATCGTTTTCATGTCTTGTGCGACAATTGCTGTGCAAAAGACAATCAGGTAAATCAAGATACTTTTCATGGCTCTCTCTCCTTTATATACCTCTTCAAAATTCAGTGACATATTTTAATCTAAAAGAAACTTTTGAACATACATTTCTGCAGGCATGAATTCAAGCGAAAAACAATATATTTGCACTCATATCAGGAGCGTTAACAGCAATCCCACGACAAACAAGAAGGAAAACAACAGATGAATCTGGACGTTCAATCCGGCGGCTTTTTTTAATCCTTCAGGATTATCATACTCGCGGCGAACAATCGAAAAAACAGCGGGAAAGATGAACAGATAGGGTAGAATAGCCAGCGCGACAAACCATCCGTGTGGCAAAACGATAAAGGCGAGCACGGCGATGTTCAGCACCAGCAGGAATTGGATGCCGATGTAAGCATACCTCGCAACCCGATTGCCATAGCGCGCCGCCAGTCCCATCTTGCCGCTCCGTCGATCCGCGTCGACGTCGATCATTTGTCCGATCATTAAAATGGATACCGTACTCAATCCCGTCGTTGGCATAGCCGCTAAAATGAACGGATGAAATGATACATTTTGACTGACAGCCGCGACCAGGATAGCCATAGGACCAAAGGCAAACCAGACCGCGATCTCCCCAAAACCACGATAAGCCAGTTTAATTGGCGCCGCCGTATAAAATTTCGAGAAAAATGCCGACAACGCGGTCAAAGTCCACAACACCGGCCACAACGGGCGTTTTATGACAAACATCAGACTAATGGTCGCCAGCAGCGCAATGACCAGGCTGATACGTGCAAGCCGAACCATCTGCGGCAGCATATCCGGATTTTCGACAATGATGCCCGACCCACCGCTGAAATCATTGCGATGGACATTCAGACGATCGGTGCCCTGTAGTGTGTCGTAGATGTCATTGTAGACATTGGTGGCGCCATGCAACGCCAAACCCATGATGAATACAAAAAGTGCTCCGAGTAGATGAAATTCCTCGGTCGTCAAAAGTGCGATCAAAAGACCAACGGCCAGAGGCGCCATAATTGAAGAAAAAAATGGCGCGCGCAGCATTCGGATGATCTCGGTTACTCTTGCGGACATACCCTTTTACCAGTTAAAAGCATTCAATTCGTCTCAGCAGGTTATAACATGCCAAGCCGCTGGCCTATTTCCGTTTTTAATGTTTCGTAAGAATAGACGCCAGTCAGGCGCAAAACCGGTTGGCCGTTCTTGAACATTTTGATTCAGTTGCTTTATATCCCTCCAAAAGGATTTATTATTTCGGCGTGCGGAAAGTGGTTTTGAATCATCTTTTCGTCTGGCTTTTCGTAAAGCAGTTTGACATTTGGTCCGGCATCAATGGTAAAATAAAGCTGTTCGCCTTGCCGGCGAAGGTGCCATATTTTACGAAAGATTGCTACTGTTTCCGGCAACCAGTAGAGAACTGGCGGCGAGGTATCGATCATGGTGGCGTGCATGGCCAATGCATTGGATTCGGCGACACTTCCTAATTGCTCAAAATATTTGTATTGAATCGCCGTGCGAAGTAAATCAAGATCACGTTCAGCTTTTTCAGGCCATGACTTGTACAACGTTGATGTCTCGACAGTTTTTTGCATCCCCTCGGTCGAGCTGACGGGTTTTGTTGCGTGCGACACGGTTAAAACAGCCAATCGTAGCTCCGGCCACACCTCGGGCAATTGCTCGGCGTAACTGTCCATACCGTCATCACTTGCGCCGCGATACCACTGCACAAATCCCTGGTAAACCGACCGCGAGGCGCTGCCACTGCCAAGTCGCGCTAAAATCGATAAGGCCTTTCCCTCCAGGTTCCAATCAAAAAAATCATCTAACGCCAAAATGAGAGCCGCATACCCTGAAGCGGAGCTCGCTAACCCGGCCGCGGTGGGAAAATTATTTGTGGTGCTGATTTTGAAAAAAAAGTCGGGCGATGGCCGAAAAAGATTGAGATACGCTATCAATCGTTTGGCAAACGTCTCGTCCGCATCAAGATGCCGATCATTCAGCCACATGTCGTCGCTCGACTCATTTTGTGATATCACTGTTTCGGTGCCAAGATGGCCCAACGAAATGGACAGACTGGAGTTGATCGGCAGATTGAGCTCGGCATTTCGTTTGCCCCAGTATTTACACAAGGCGATATTGGAGGGGGCGAATGCTTTGCCAAAAGTTTTTCGCGGCGCACGGGGAGCACCAGTGAGTTTTTGAACAACCTGTTGTTTAGTCAATTGTCACGCCTTGTTTGCTCATTTCGAGTGGTAAGAGCGGATAACCTATCGGATTCTCATGTTTTCCCAAACCAATAACACAATCCCCAAGACCGGAGCCTGATATTTTGGCGCCCAGAATGCCGGAATCGTGTCGCAACACATATGCAATATCCGAAAGCTTTTTTGTGCTCACGCCAATGGCGTCCATCAATCCCTGATTCAGATTGAGCAATTGCCCAAAAGTGGGCCAATCGGTTTCTTTGACTGCTTGTGCAGCCTGTTCAGCACTGACATCCATGGCACTATAGATAAAAGAGAATTGCTGCGGAAATCGGTTTCTCAGTTTCTCTACCATTTGTATGACATCAGTTGTTGGCGTTTTGCTTCCCGAATAGACGACCGTAATGGGATGGATATTTTTCAATGGAATGATCTCATTCGGAAAAGCACGATAGAGCAGGATGCCGCCAAAAACGCTGGCCGCAAGGTCGGCACCGGAACCGCTTCCCTGAACGGTGCGCACGGTTGTGAGACTATGGTCGTAGATTTTTATGGCTTCCAAATTTTGGTCTGCCATATAAAAAATCGCAGCCGTCATGGCCGCCGTAACCGCAGCCGATGAGCCAAGACCGACGGTGGCACTAAAGTCCGATTCAATTTTTAAATCGAACCCCTGCGACAATAACTCTTTATGCTGATCAATGGCCGTCAATACAAAGCGAAACGTGGTGTCGACAAGTGGATTTTGCAGATCAGCCTGATAGTGTCCGAGTTCGGACTCTATATTGATTTTTGCATCATGACGTGGATGCACGATGATATGGAGTCGCTGGTTGACCGCGCACACAATACATCTGTTCCCGTGCAGTACAGCGTGCTCGCCCAGAAGCATGAGTTTTCCGGGCGCTGATGCTCTAAACGACTCGCGCACCGTTCGGTTCTCCCTTGACCCGGAGCAACTCGTAACCATATCGATTGACAATATCGGTCGGTATTGCATCGGCATACACCGTCACCATACCGCCGCGCTCACCCCGCACCGATCCGGCGCCTGCGATTTTGGCGGCGCCGCCAGCTTTTTCAATGTCTCGAATAAAATTTTGTACAGTGTGCGGCACAACACCAATAGTCGTCAAGAGTTTATGGTTCTCCCGCACGCAACGCTGCACATCGAGCACATCACCCGCAAGCAGGGCATACTGCATTTTGTTGGTGACCGCTTCGAAATCATCCCAGATTGGCGACGTGGCAAAATGCTCGGATACGAAAGAGACGCATTCACCTGTCGTTGCCTGGGGAGAGCCAGTGTTGACTATGGTAAACGGCACTCTGGGCATGACTAATTTTTGCGCTTGTTTGTTTTGGAATCTGACAAAGCCACCATGCACAGAAATATATGGATCAACGCCGCTTGGCTTGCCGTGCTGCAGTTTTTCTGCTTCGAGCCCGTAGGCAAAAAAATCATCCGCTTGAAAATTCAGTTTGAAAAACGCAGCTAATCCTTTGAGCACGCTGACCAGGGTTGCGGCGGATGACCCCATACCGCTGCCAACCGGGATATCCGAATGCAGCAGAATGTCAAGTCCGCGATCCAGCTTGAGCTGCAAACCATCAATTAACGTGATAAATAAAAATTCGAAAAGGTGAAATGGTTTTTTTAAAACATCGCGAATACCCAACTCGCCATTCAAAAACATCTGATAATTGCGCAACAAGCGGCCTTTCAGCTCTCGCAATGCCTGCAGAGTGAGGGAGCTGTTTTCATCAAAATCGATCAATTCAAAATGAACGCGCGATTCGGCATTGCTGCTAATTGTCGCTTCGGCATATCGATCGACAGCCAAAACCAGCGCCGGTTTACCGTAAACAACAGCATGTTCGCCGCTGAGAATAATTTTACCGGGCGCCAGAGCTCTCACTGGACGACCTCATACAGGCGTTTGTGTTCGTCCAGGCCGGCAAATCGATAACGACCTGTTTCGTATCGTGGCGTCATCGCTTTGCTGCCATCAGAGGGCAAATTGGATTTAAAGCTATAAAACTCTTTGTAGGTGTCATAATCCAGCTCTTGTCGATTGGTAACGATGGATTTGTGCAGATCAACTTTGAGATGTTTTTGATAATCCGGTTGAATGATACCGGTAAAAAATTCACCCACGCTGCCGGAGCCATAGCTGAACAGCCCAACGCGTTTGTGCGTCAAATCTTCGGCAGAATTATCTAACAGAGATGCCAACGCCAAAAACACCGAGCCGGCATAGGTATTGCCGATATAGCGTTGATAAATCGCCGCGTCATCGATCTGCTTTTTCCATTCTGCTTCGCTTAAATCAGCACCAGCGTACCGAACCAGGAATTGATGCGCCTTGTCGCCCATCTTGGTGAACGGCAAATGATAGACAAAGCGGTGTAAATCGGTAAAAGAACGACCAGTGATGTTCACGTATTGTTGCCATGATTCCCGCAACGCAGCAGAGTACATTTTTATAGAATATTTCCCGTCAACCAAAGCCTCATCGGTATAATTTGGCCGCCAGAAATCCATGACATCATTGGTGTACAAACCGCTCTCCATGTCAATGGTCATGATTTTTGGATTGGTTGACAGGACAAACGCCACGGCACCGGCGCCCTGGGTCGGTTCTCCAATGGAGCCGAGTCCATAACGGGCGATATCTGAAGCGACAATGAGCACCCGGCTATCCGGGTGGTGCAACAAATAGGGCAAGGCCAGCGCCAGGCCGCCGGCGCCGCTGTAGCAGGCCTGTTTTAGCTCAAAGACACGCATGTTCCTGGGCAATTGCACCAGTTCATGTACATAGATGCCGGCGGCTTTTGACTGATCGATACCCGATTCCGTGGCGAACAAGAGCGTGTCGAGCGTATTCACATCGATACCTTCGAGTGCCTGGCTCGTCGCATTGGCGGCCAAAGTCACGACGTCTTCATCCGGAGGCGGTACCGACATTCTCTCCTGACCAATGCCTATATAATATTTGTTCGGATCTTCGCCGTTTTGCCTGGCCAAGGTTTTGAGGTCTATATAGTATTGTGAGGTGTAAAAGCTTATGGATTCAATGCCTACCTGCATGATCTGATCCTTATACAAGTGTGAAATTTGGATTCCACATTAATGCTTCGTTATTTTGCATGTCATCTAACTTTTTTATACCCATTAAAAACATGGCGACAGTGAACTCGCGCTTGAGTCGCTGCACAACCTCGACCACGGCTTGTGCGGATTCCATTGCCGGTTTCAGGAATGGTTTGGCCAGACCGCACAAAGAGGCGCCCAAAATGACGGCCTTGGCCATATCAAGACCCGAGCGTATGCCGCCGGATGCTAAAAGTGTTATTCGGCTCTTCAGCGGATGCATGGCGCGCAAGACCAATGGCGTTGGGTTGCCCCAATCCTGAAATAAAATTCCCAGATTGTCCTGGTTATTGTCTTTGCGACGGAAATTTTCAATGCGACTCCAGGATGTGCCGCCGCTGCCGGCTACATCAATGTATTTGATGCCGTGATCGACCAAAAGTTTCGCATCCTCGAACGATATGCCGGCGCCCACTTCTTTGATGATCACCGGCTTGTTGAGTGAAGCCGCAATTTTTCCAATTTTTTCCGCCAGACCGGAAAAATTGACATCACCTTCCGGTTGTACTGCTTCTTGCAACGGATTAAGATGAAAATAGAGCGCATCCGCACCAACTGCCGCGACCGCTTCTGCACAGTGATGCAAGTCAAATCCATAGTTTAATTGAACAGCACCCAGATTGGCAAACAACAGGGTGGTTGGCGCGTATTGGCGAATTGTAAAGCTCGAACGCGCGTCCGGATGGGTGAACATGACGCGTTGGGAACCAACGCCGAGGGCGACGCCCGTTTGCTCCGCTGCCAATGCAAGATTTATATTGATCTGCCGAACTGTATCCTGCGAGCCGCCGGTCATTGAGGAAATCAAAAGTGGAAAGGAAAGTTTCTTTCCCATAAAGTGGAGAGATGGATCTATTTCATCCAGAGCCAATTCCGGCAGCGCCCGGTGTTTGAGATGGATGGCATCAAAATAGTTTTTTCGTCGATCGACGCTGTCATCCGAATTGATGATATTGATATGCTCCAATTTTCGATCATTGGTCAGCTCATCCATACTCATCGCTCCAATCTTTCATGCGCCTGCATGAGTTCGCCAGGATTGGTCAGCGCGGCCAGAAGCGACAATTCGCCGCACAACACCGTTGCTGCCGCGATAACTGCCAGACGACGAGCGTTGTCGCCGGGTGGCCGATCTTCTTTGCAGCCCAAAAATCGAAGATTCTCTTCGACAAAATCGAGTCCCTTGCCGGCGCCAACCGTCCCGACAATCAGATTTGGCAGGGTCACCGCAAAATAGAGGCCATTCTCGCGCATCTCGGCAGTGACGAATCCTTGCGAACCCTCGATGATGTTGGCTGCGTCCTGACCGGTAGCGAGGTAAAATCCCAGCAGCATGTTGGCAAAATGGGCGTTGGCGGTTCGCACGCCACCCGCAATGATGGAGCCGTACAAGTTCTTTTTTATATTGATATCGATAATCTGCTGCGGGGATGTTTTCAAATAGCGTCGACAGATGTTCTCCGGAATGATCATTTCAGCCACAACATATTTGCCACGACCCAGTATGCCGTTCACTGCTGAAACTTTTTTATCCGCACAAAAATTGCCGGAAACGCTCACATATGCTAATTCCGGATATTCCTGCAACATCCAGGTAACAAGGGCATCCGCTGCTTTGGTGACCATGTTATGACCGGACGCATCGCCGGTGTGCATTTCCAGGCGAACATACAGCAAATTGGCGACGATCTGCGTGTGGATATCGACAAACCGGGCAAATCGGCTTGTCCCCTGGGTGATGCGCCCGATGTCGTTTTTTCGCGACTGCAGGCTGTGCATGACGTGCACAGCGACTTCGGCGCTGGGTGCCTGCACAAGCACCGAACGGGACATACGTTCGTCAACTAAAACCGCCTGAATGCCGCCGCTCGCAGTCGATACGCGCGCTCCACGATTGGTCGATGGCCAGAGAGGCGACTCATAGGTCGCTAATGGCACAATAACATTCTCATTGACAATTGAACCGGTTATTTTGATCGGCCCAATTTTTTGCATGGGAATGGAGGCGTATGTCGTTTCTGCTTTTTTCATCTCTGTATTTTATTAGACATTTATTAGACAAGATGTTAAACACCCTCTTGCAAAACCCTATTCCTGGAATTGTTGATTTTGGTGCATTTTTTCGTCGCCGCGATTTTTTCGGGCATGATCGATTCTGTTTTTCAGCTTATCATAGCTGAAATAGACGACAAATGCGCAGACAAAACCCAGGAGTGCACCAGCCAGGGTATCAAAAGGGTAATGCACGCCAACATAAATACGTGAAAAGGCCACGAGTGTCGCAAGTGTATAGTATAGCCATTGTCTTTTCGGATAAAAATGCGCAAAAAAAGCTGCCGCGGCAAATGAATTTGCAGCATGCGATGAGGGAAATGAGGGCGATGTTTTCATGCCGATGAGCATATTGACGGTGCCCAGGGTTTCAAAAGCCTGGCACGGCCGCACTCGGTTGAAAAACGGTTTGAAAAGTGATGCCGAGATCTGATCACTGAGAACAATGACCGGAATGAGCAGCAACACAACTACAAGGCCTTTTTTCCAATTTTTCCAGAGTAAAAAAATGATAATGAGCAAAAAGAGCGGATACCAGTTTTGTTTGGTCGTGATAAACGGCATCACCCAGTCGAACAGGGGATTTGACAATCCATTGTTAATGAAGAAAAAAAGCCTGGTGTCAATCTGTTGCAACCATTCAACCATTGCCGCCTCCTAACCTTTCCACTTTACTTTTTTAAATGGACCGAGAGCGCCAAAAATCACAACGTATGGAATATGCAATAATTCTGCAAAAGGGAAAACGAATAAAAATCGCTGCCGTCGCATGCTGCTGGCAAATTTATAAAGCACAAAAAACTCGCCTAACGCCTTGATGCCAATAAATAAAACGGGTACCCAGGCGGACAGACGATGGAACAACGCAAAAGGTATAGTAAAAAAAATGAGCAGATTATAAAAATAAACCAGCAACAGGACGATCACTTTTTTCAGGTCGTAATGAAAACCTTTGGAAGCATGTCGAAGACGCTGGTTGATGAATTGCCGCACACTTTTTACCAGTCTGGTGGGGACAGTGAGTTTGGGATCATAGGCATAGCGGATTTTCCAGGGTGTGCTTTGCACCAGCTTTAACATCAGATCGTCATCGCCGGAAATAAAATCGCGAATTTTATCAAAGCCACCTACTTGTTGATACAGACTTTTTCGATAGGCCAGATTACGACCACTGGCGGTTGCCGGGTAATCCCAGCCGGTCGTTCCGGCAGTGACGGCAGCCAATGACAATGATTCGAGTGCAAGGAGAAAATCGAAAGGCGTTCTCAGCTCTGGCAACTCATATGGTGAAAAGCCAATGACCATCCCCACATTCGGAGTGAAGAGCTGAACCATCCCGGAAACCCATTCGACCGGTGGCAGACAATCGGCATCAGTCAGGAGAATGATCTCACCTTTCGCTTTGTAAATACCAAGATTGATGGCGTTTTTTTTGTGCGAAATCACTTGATGTCGATTGTTAGTTTGCACCAGACGGATACGTTCATCCGCAAATGCATAAACAATCTGCGTCGTTGCATCTTCCGATTGGTCGTCGACAATAATGATTTCGTATTTCTCTGACGGATAGCTTTGGTGCGTCAAAGCGTGCAGGAGTTGATGCATATTATCAGCTTCATTTCTTGCGGCCACCACGATGGACACAAAAGGTTCCTCATGCGAGAAACTGATTTGCAGCCGATCGAGACCGGTAAATATCCATGTGAGAACCAGGATATACAAAAAACAAAGACAAGCGAGTGTGAGAAGAAACTCTGTCACAAGCATTTACCAGTTGAAATAAAAGTGGAAACGGGCAAGATGATCATAGGATGCCGATCCTTGTTGTTGTCCCAGATTTTGTGTATCTCTGTAGGTATAGGACAAAGCGACGAACATATCTCGCCTGATTTGGTCGATGAGACGAAAACCAACAAGATTTCTTTTTTCGACAATACCTTTGAGAAAATCTTGCTTGTCGCTCTCTGGTGGACGTGTGATGGTATTGGCCTCTCCTTCACCCTTTCGGACGTGTTCGGCATTCACCTCGATGCGGAAATCCCGACTTGTTTGCCAGCCGATTTCAATAAAAAAGGTGTCCGCATTCGGGCCAAGCCAGTGTCCAAGAAGCTTGTCATAATGCGTATAAATGTTGAGAGAATCCCAATGGGTGTAAACATATGGCGAAATTCGGCTATACTCGGCTTTAAGGTCAATATTTTTTAGGTTTACAGGATCAGACCAGTGAGCGCCGAACACCCAGGCAAATTTATTACCGTAATAATTTTGTCCGATTTGAGTTGTGGTCATATCGTCGATGAACCATTCACCAACAAATGTCATATTGGCGAGACGGGTAAAAGTCACATCAAACGCCATATTGTTATTATCGCGGTCGCCGAGATGGTGCTCGGCGACGTGGTACAGCATCAACGGGTTGAGATAGGAGAGTTCGATATCTCGATTGCCATACACAACTGTTTCCGATAAACCCAGATAGAGACCTCGGAGAACATGAACATCGAGGCGATGGGCGGCCAGATATTTGGCACCGAGACCACTGCGCAGCCAGGCATGCATAAAGGAGAATTTGAATCGTTTGAAACGAACCGAGAGGCGAATATTGTCCGCAGGTGGTGCGTTTCGGGTCAATGTTGCACCGCTGTGATATCCCGGTCCCCAATCGAATTCATCTTTGCCGCCTTCAAGACGCAACCAGGAGGAATCCCAAACAAAATACGCGGTCGCGCGGTCACGAAATACGCCGGCACCGGAGATGACGATTGGCGAGCCTTCATCCGGATTAAAACTTTCATCGTCACGCTCCTCACCACGGGTCATGGTATTTCTTGCCTCGGCGAAAAAACCGATGGTATTACCTACTTGTCCCCGAATTTGTCCACCGAGCGTTGTCTCGGATAATAATTGATCTGGATCATATTGGCGACCACGGTTTGAAATAATGGATTGCCGTCCGACAAGATCTCCATAGAGTGTTCCTGTTTTTTCAGCGATCTTGAACAGGTGTTTCTCTCTTTGCAGGTCTTTTGGAAATCTGTTTCGAGCGGACAACTCGTCGGCAAAATCGCCCACCAGTTGTTCAAGCAGATTCCAGTCGGATTGGGACAACAGCGAGGGATTCTTTATTGCCTCGGCATAAATATGCTCCACAATGTCCGCTATTTTAGCGCGCGGTACCGGCCTTGCACGCAGCTCGTAGCTGTCGAATAAACCTTTGGCTTCCATTCTAATGAGGAAACTGTATCCCCAATGTTCAAGTGGCAGATTGACGGATTGCGCAAAGAGGATCGGAGAAAGGAGAGCGGCGAAGACGATGAATATGAAGAGAATATATTTCAATGATGTGCTTTCGATTGTTCCACATTAGGTCATTCTTTAAAAATAAAATATAAGAATTGCCCTTGGGAATTCAAAAAGGAAATTGGTTTCCAACACGTTCGGCGGAAGACATTATGCGTGCTCTATCTTTTTTTCATAACTGTAAGGAATAATAAGGACAGGGCAGTTGGCTTTGCGCGCTATTTTTTCCGCCACATTGCCAAAGAGATGTTTGCCGATTGAGCTCGATCCTTGCCGTCCTATGATCAGTAAATCAGCGTCAATTTTTTTCGCATAGGCAAGGATTTCCTGCTCCGCTTTGCCTTTTTGCACGGATACAATCACATTGATGTCGTTGGCTATTTCGGCCAAATAAGTATTGGCAATTTTCTCATTCATGTCCGCGTTGGCCTTGTCGTCGACATCGTCGACTTCATAGAGATAGGTTCGCCAAAACTGGGCATCTGGTTCGGGCAGCACATGCAAGATATGCAATTCACCATCCCCGGTCCTTTTCGCTGAGGCCAGGGCATAATAAAATGCAAAATCAGCATTTGTGGAAAAATCCGTACAAAATAAAATGCGTTTATACTGAACTTCCGGCTTTAAAAACATACGATCACCCAGAAATTTGAATTTTTCTTTAGCCAGACAATATTTGATCACCTGGCTAGGTTTGGTAGCCAGAGGGAGATGATCGGAAAAGCCACCAGAATGGCAGCAGCAATCACCAGGGCCAACAAAAATGGCAGCGATCCTTTAAATACTGTCTGCAAGGGTACGTCGCGTTCGATACCGCTGACGACGTAGACATTGACGCCCACCGGCGGACTAATAACGCCCATTTGTGTAACCACAACGATGATGACGCCGAACCAGATCGCATCAAAACCAAGACCTGTGACAACCGGATAAAAAATCGGAATCGTCAGCATAATCAACGCCAGGGCATCAACAAAGCAACCGGCAAGCAGAAAGAACAAAATGATAAAGGAAATGATCACCCAGCCGGGCAGCGGCAGTGTGGCAAGCCAGTTTGCTAACTCGAATGGAATGCGAGTGACCGCCAAAAAATGACCAAACATCACCGCGCCGGCGACAATGATGAGCACCATGCAACTTGTTCGCGCGGTCTCTCGCAGACTTTGGGCTAACATTCGCCAGGTTAATTTTCTACGAAAAGCTGCCACTACCAGACTACCTCCGGCGCCTATGGCAGCGGCTTCTGTTGGTGTGAAAAATCCGGCAAACATGCCCCCCATCACAAGAAGAAACAGCAGCACAGTTTCAAACACACCAAGCAAACTTTTGAGTTTTGATTTCAGAGACGTTTTCGGCGCCACCGGTCCCATGCGGGGATCAATTTTGCACTGCAACCAAATGGTCAGACTGAATATGACAGCGATGAGAATTCCAGGCAAAATACCGGCCAAAAAGAGCTGACCGATGGACTGCTCCGTCATAATCGCGTAGCAGATAAAGACCACGCTCGGCGGGATCAACATGCCGAGCCCGCCGCCGGCAGCGACTGCGCCGGTGGCTAACTGCATGCTGTAACGAAATCGTTTCATCTCGGGTAAAGCCACGCTGGCCATGGTGGCGGCCGTTGCCGGACCGGAGCCGCAAATAGCGCCAAATCCAGTACAAGCGCCAACCGTCGCGATGGCCATGCCGCCGGGCAAAAAGCCTACCCAATGATACGCTGCATCAAACAGTTTACGGCTGATACCGGCGTGCAAGGCGACCTGCCCCATCAGGACAAACAGGGGTATGACCGTTAGGCTGTAAGAACTGATGGTGTCAAACAAATCAGTTGCGATCATGCTCATGGCCGCCTGCGGGGACACGATGATAGAAAATCCCAAAAAGCCAATGATGCCCATGGCAAATGCCACCGGCATACTGGCAGCGAGCAGCAAAAGTAAAACAACAACCCCCAGAATGCCTACCTGAATGGGTGTCACGGTTTGACCAACTCCTTCCCAGGGTGTGTCATGTTGTAAAAGATAACCAGAACGACCAGCGCACAGCACAAGGCAATCACCCAGGATACCCAAAAAATCGGCAATTGCAGGGTAGCGGTCACTTCACCACTGGCTTTGAGATTGTTGCCAATTCGAGCGGACTCATGCGTCAGCATGCTGAACAATCCGATGCCCAGGAGGCGGACGAACGTATCCACAATAATGCGACTTTTCTTGTCGAGTTTTTGGAAAAAGTATTCAATCGCGACGTGACCTTTGACCGCAGTCGTGTAAGGAATCGCACATGCCATGGCCACTGCGCCAAAAACATAAACCAGATCGTAAACACCAACGATTGGGCGGCTAAAAATACGCATCACCACATCGATGCAGGTGATCAATACCATGGCCAGGATGCACACCCCGGTCACAACGGCAAGCAGCATCACAGTTGCTCGCAGGGCGCTGGTCAATGTAAATCCTGCCTTGCGTAAGAAACTCAAATTTCTCCTCCGGCCAGAAGGGTTTGGATATCGGCCAAAACTTTATCGCCCGGCAGTCCTTTTTCTGTCGTCGTTTGAACGTACTCGTCCAATAGTGGCTGGACGGCCTGTTTCCAGCGAGCGGCTTCTTCTTCGGGCAATGGAATGATCGTTTTGCCTAATTCCTCAACAAACGCCTTGCCTTCAGCATCCGCGTCGTCCCAGGCCTGCCCGTGTTTTTCGATAAATTCCGCGCTCACAGAGGTGAATAACTTTTTGATATCTTTGGGCAAGGTCTCCCATTTTTCTTTATTCATCACAACAAACATACTGGTAGTATAGCCGATCACCTGCGAATTGGTGATGTAATCAATCACCTCACCCTGTTTCCAGCCTTTCAGCGTTTCAATGGGGCAAAGTGTTGCATCGACAACGCCTTTTTGCAGCGCCTCATACGTTTCCGGCTGGCTCATCCCAACAGGCGCACCACCAAGGCTTTGCACGATCTTGCTCGATAAACCGGTTGCCCGGACTTTGAGTCCTGTAAGATCAGCCAATGTTTTGACCGGCGTTTTTGAAGCGAGGATGCCCGGCCCATGCGCATGAACATACAGCGTGTGTACGTCCGCAATTTCTTCCGGTTGATACTTTTGCACAATAGCGTTGGCCACATTAGTTGCCGTCATGCCGTCCGGATAGCCAACGGGTAAATCAACTGCTTCGAGCAATGGAAAACGGCCGCGCGTATAAGCATAGCAGCTCATACCAATGTCAGAAATACCGTTGATGACACCTTCATACACCTGCGGCGCTTTGGTGAGTGAACCGCCCGGATAAACCGTAATTTCCACTCGCCCATTGGATTGTTCGTTGATAGCCTGTGCCCATGCCTCCGCCGTTTGACATTGAATGTGCGTGGGTGGGAAAAAAACGCTGTACGACAGTTTGATCACTTTATCACCATCCGGACTGCCGCAGCCAATGACAAAAAGCATGGAGACCAGCACTGTTAAAACTGCAATCCTTTCTCTCATTGTTACCTCTCCTTCTGTTGATCTTTTCAGGGTTTAACAACTGTGGATTATATTTGGACCTCGTATGGTAGTTGCAGGTGCTTATTAAACGAAATTTTAGCACAAAAATCAAGATGAAAGTCATGTTTGTAGAAAAATAATGCAATAGATTTTCGATGCGCTGTTTTGTTTTGCGAAAATGCTTTAGCGTCTAATTTTATCCGGTAAAATATAAGGATAATATAATCCCAATAGTCGATGCAGAAATCGATCAGTTTTCCGAAATGTTAGATAAATGCGCCAGATCCAGGCATCTTCACGATAATAGTCGCGCACTTCTTTGATCGTAATAGGCTCTATGGTATCTGCCAAAAATGCATTGACCGTGTCGAGAAGTGTCGGGATAAGATCCGCGCGTTGCTCTTTGTATAAATTGGCCAGCAGGTCTATAACAACCTTACGCTGGTCATAATAGCGCGTCATGACATCCTGCACAAAAAGCAGGCGGATCAGCCACACCAAAAAGGAAGGAGCGCTGCGGAGAAAAAGTTCGCTATCCTGTTGTTCGATGCCATTCAGACGTATGAGCGGAGAGCTGATATCAAAAAAAGTGACCGCCGGCTTGTTGGCAGGTACTTTATCGTTGGAAACAAACGAAATTGCCCAATTGGATATCTGGGCATCAAAACCGATCTCAATTTTTCCTCTGTTTTTATGATTAAAATCATAGACTTTTTGAGTTGCTTTCAGCACAACCAGTAACAGTTCACTCGCCGTTTGTTCGTTTGCATGCTTTATAATTTGATTGCCAATGCGCTCTCGAGGAAGCGACTCTTGTTTTATATAGACAATGAAACGTTTATTGTGCTCATCATGAATACAATATGTATTACTCGCCAAAACAGCGAGGCCAATTTCCTCATTGCATGTTTTGACCCATTTGTGCACCAGCCTTTCATATTGTTCGACCTCCTGGTGCGCATAAAACATGGGCATTCTTTTATAGGCATATCGCTGACCATCGGGATGCACTATTTCCAGGACAGTGCTGATTTCGCCATAGCCCAGAACGCGGGTTGGAATGCTGCACTTTTCCGGTTGTCTTGGATTTAAGGCTTTTTCATAGCGCTGCAAAAATGTCGATTCGTCGTTCATAAATATGCGTCCATGGCGCGCAAAGTGCTGTCAATGCGAGAGATAATTTCAAATGCCAGATCTGCTTCTATATTCAGAGGCGGCAATAACTGAGCAATGTGCGTGTCATTGGCAGCATAGATCGATAACAATCCGTTTTCATAGGCCATTTTGGTAAAGAGCGGTCCATATTGAGGATGCACCATCTCGATGCCCATCATCAAACCCATTTGCCGCAGGCCGACAAGTATGGAGGGATATTGGCTCACGAGTTTTCGAAAGCCCTCTTGAAAGATGCTTGCCAGGTGTTGAACATGCGATAAAAACGTCGGATTGGATGATTTTTCCAGGACATGCAGAGCGAGTGGACACCCAACCTCGGCACCGCCGAACGTGGAGATATGGACGAACGGATCATCTTGAAAAACTTTATACAGCTTTGCTTTGCAGCACGTCGCAGTCATGGGATAGAGGCCGCCGGACATTCCTTTGCCGATCACGATGATGTCCGGAACCACAGCAAAATGCTCGACACCCCATAACGCTCCGGTTCTGCCAAAACCTGTTTGAACTTCATCGATAATAAAGATCGCCCCGGTTTGATCACAAAGTTGGCGCACCTGGGCATAAAAATCAACGTCTGGAATGGGCATACCGGAGGTGGCTGGAATGGTCTCGAAAATAACCGCAGCCGTGCCTTCATCGATACAGTCGGCCAGCGCCGGAACATCGTTGAACGGAACCTGGCAGAATCCCTCTGCTGTGTAGCCAAATGGTGAGGCGAATTTCGTGTCTCCTGCAGCCAGGGCATAGCCGGTGTGGCCGTGATAAGCGCCGACCGCCGAGATCACTTTTTTGCGCCCCGTGTAACCGCGCGCAATTTTGATAGCCAGGTCTATCGCTTCGCCGCCGCTGACACCAAATACAGTGTACGTAATATCGCCGGGCATCAGCTCGGCTAACTTTTTCCCGAGAATAGCGCGCTGCTCGCTGATGAGATGATGGTTGCCGATATCGTATCGATCCAGACTGGCTTTGAGTATACTGACAAGTTCTTCGTTGCGATGGCCGAGATTAAAAACGCCACCATTGCAATGGCAGTTGATAAGCTTTTTCTCACCGTCCAAATCCCAGATGGTTGCCCCATGGCGTTTTCCAATGACAAAATCAATGCCGACCGATTCGAAAAAGGCGACCTTGCCGGGAGAAACAGTGGCACTAAAGATTTCTTTAACTTTATCCTTTTGCATGCTCCACTCCTATTCGGGCATTTGCGCCTTTTTATTAAACTGTCTCCAGGCACACTTTTGCAAAAATTTCTGTCGCTTTATTCCTTGAGCGGAAATTTTTTTAGACCATTTATCCTCGAGAGACGCGGCTTTGGCAAAACTCGCGTCGGAAAATTTGTCTCTTTTTTCTTGTGTGTCTGCGGCCATGTCGAGGGCATGTTGAATGAATTCTCGTTCCAGGTGATCCCGCTCTTCATCAATTTCGTGAATATTGGCCGAATAATTGTACAAAATATGTCGATGCAGCCGCTCATGCCTCCAGAAAAGCGAGGTGCCATCGTAACGGCCTTGATTGGGCAAAGTTGTGGCGGGCTGCGTAGAATCAATCCAGATTGGCTTGAAAATACTCGTGCATGGCGCGGCCGTGCCAGTGACAAAAAACGTTGGATGCACCGGATGTAAATGACATACGAGCGATCCGGTGGTTTGACTGACTCGAACAGGACCAAAACCTGCGTGCATGCAGACGTTAGCGCCAAACAGACCGCGATCCGGTGAATAGGGAGCAGTTTCGCCATGATCTCGCAAAATCGACATCATTGTGTTCACGCTGATATCACCGGATTGTCTGGAGAGCATTTGCATGGTTCGCGCCCGCCTGTTTCGGCTGTCGCTGAATGTAGTGTATAAATAATCCGAGTAGCACTTGGCAAAATTGAAGTCCGCTGCGCTTTTGCACCATTTTTTTGCAATCGCATAATCCACAAGATCGGATGACGCTTTGTCCCACTCTTTTTCAATGGTGATGCCATTGGAAATGGAATAGACGCCAAAAATTTGTTTTGCTGCCCACATTTTGCCAGCCGTTTCCAAAACCCAGGCGTCGCCGGGATCCGCAATTAAAAAACTGTTATGATAATAGAGCTTGTGTTCAAAACCGCACTTGCCGCCTTGACCATATTGCTCCAGCAAGTGTATGATCAGCGCAACAGCTTCGCTTGCGGTAGCGGCTCGCTCCAGGGCCAGCCGCAAAAAATCCATGCCGATGAGTCCGGGCTTTTTTTCATATGCTATTTTCGTAAAAACCGCCTCATTGCCGATAGCCACGCCTTTTTCGTTGACACCCATTTCCGCACCCCATATCCAAAAGGGCTTGGCTAACAGCAAAGCATAGGTGTGCTCAACCCGGGGAATATCGATATATGTACATTTAACGATTGATCCTTTGGGATAATGCTGAGCCGGAACCAAAACAATCTGATGTGCCTCATTTGGCTCGCGATCCGAATTTTTTCCGAACAGCATGACACCATCCCGCGTGCTTGAACCTGTGGCGACAATGGTGTCACAACTGGCGGGAGTATAAAATTTTATATTTGAAGGACACACTTTGTACCTCTCACTGTTGTTGTATCTATGACGTCCCTCTACTCCACCAGGACATAATCCTGCATCGTCGCAAAAAAGTCCGCTAAAATCGCCTCGCGATCGAAATTCTCCCAGATGATGATTTTTCGTGGATTCTCCGACCGTTCCTGCCATTGGCCATCCTGCAAAATCGGCGCGGGAATTTCAGTGGCTGTCGCCCAGTCAGGATTTTTGACGATCGCAACGGCTGCCATATCAAAAAGCGCGCGCGACGGAGGATCACCGTACAAATCAGTGTTCTGAAAAAGATTGATCGAATAGTCGCCAAAAGTGCTAAATTGACCGCCATGCCGCCCGATAACCGGCGGTGAGATTTTCGGACCAGCGCCGGGCATGTTTTTTCCCATATCGCCTGGTGTGACACGAACGGCGTCAGTGCCGGAGGATTTGCCATATCGGACAATGGCACATTCCAGTGGGACATCCAGATTCAAAAGGACGTTCAATGCCGGCTCGTCATTCACCTGGTTATATTCGCCGGGCTCGGGGTAGTTGGAGCCGAGCCAGACAATGCGTACTTTATTGACGATGGACGGATCTTTCTTCAAAGCCAGGGCAATGTTGGTCAATTTCCCAACGGGTAGCAGGACAAGTGTGCCAGATGCTTGTTCATGCGCTTTATTGATAATATAATTCACTGCTTCGACGCCATCAAAATCTGAGGAGTCTACCTTGTCTTGAATCTCTTCAAAAGACCCATTGGCACCTTTGTACACTTTAATCTTCGGAAAAACATTGCAGAGCCTGACGATACGCTCCGCCTCCGCAGCGTGCTCGTTGATATCCCCGCCATTTCGTGTGGCGTTGACGGTGATGCCATCCACATCAAATACTGTGCCGTTCAAAAGCAGATAGGCGATGGCGTGCTGATCATCGAGCTCATTATTGGCATCCGTGTCAAGAATGACGCGAATTTTTGCTGTGGATGATGTTTCTAAAGATGGTGTGCATGACAAAAAAGCGACGACCCCGATGAGTAAAAAACTGATCTGGATTCTCATTTTTAGACCTCACTCTAATTATAATGTGTTTGATTTGAAAATACAAAATCCACATATTCAACTCAAGGAGAAAGCACTTGAATTTAGAAAAACGATTCTCTACATTTTTTCACTTTTGGCCGAGGAAAAATATGACAAAAAAATCAGTTGCTTTTTTCTATGCAGTGATCGCTGTATTGCTCAAATGTGCGAGTCAGGGTTATCCCCCCGGCGGCCCGGAAGATCGAACAGCACCCTTCATCGTGCACACGCATCCAGCCAGGGATACTACAAACGTTCCAGTGGATATTAAACCGACAATTATCTTCAGCGAACCTGTCAATCCCACATCATGCCAGGAAGCCCTTTTTATCACACCCTTTCCGGGCGAGAATATTCGCTACAAGTGGAAGCGCGACAAAGAGTTGACAATCATCTTTGGTGAAGCGCTGCTGGAGAATCGAACGTATGTCTTCACAATTGGTGCGGGCACCAAAGATCGCCGCAACAATGCCATGCAGAGTTCATTCACTTTGGCCTTTTCAACCGGGGACGTACTGGATAAGGCACGTATTCAGGGATTTGTTTATGGCGATCGCGTCGAGGGCACGCAAATTTGGGCATACGATTTAGCTGATACAACAACAGCGGATCCATCAACTTTTTTTCCGCTCTATATTACCCAGGTCGGCACGAACGGTGCTTACCAGCTCACCAACATGGCACTCGGCAACTACAGGCTTTTTGCGGTTCTCGATCGGGATGTAAATAACAGATATAACGTTGAGTACGATATGCTTGGCGTTGGCAGCCGGGATGTCTTGTTAGACTCGAGCTCTTTTGATATCGACAATTTTAACTTTCGTACCACCTTGCAAGACACAACGCCCCCCCGGGTGATCGCGGCGATCGCGCCAGATTGGCATCATGTTGATCTTCGCTTTAGTGAAAGTATGTTGCCGGATTGCCTGGCCACAGTTTCAAACTATAGTATTGTGAGCGAGAATAATTCACTGGAGATTCTAAACGCTTCCCATGATTTTTACAATGCCGCTGTGGTCCACCTGGCGACTGCAAAGCAAGATTCAAATAGCGAATATCATCTGTTTGTCAAAGAGGCTTATGATTTAAGCTATCTGCCCATGTTAGCCGATTCCAACGCTGCATCTTTTATCGGCAGTGCTGTCCCGGATACCGCCAAACCCGCCTATTTGACCATGCAGCCGCGTGACAGCTCGAAATTTGTACTTTCATTTACCCCATTGCATTTTTATTTTTCCGAGGCGATAAAACCGGAAACGATTCAATCACATTTGGTTGTGGCAGACACCCTGGGGGATACGATCAAGGGAACAATTACGTGGCCGGAAAAATCACATTTCATTTACACACCAACACAACAATTTGCAGCCGAGCGATTTTATCTGACAACGCTGCCAGTCGATTCAGTTTTTGATCTCACCGGTAATCCATTGGCCGATACGCTGTTTCAACGGCAGTTCACCTCAATTAATCCGGATACTTTGACGGCGATTTCCGGCACTGTTCGCGATGCCGATACAACGGCGAGTGGTCCATTCTTTTTACGCGCCAGATCAACCGATGAGAAAAATAGTAACAACTATAATATATGGCTGGATCAGCCTGGCTTATATGCGATCAAGAATATGTTGCCAGGATCATACATCATTGAACTTTATCGGGATGAGGATAACAACGGTCGATTTAGCTATGGCAGTGCTTTCCCATTTTCACCCGCGGAACGATTTTGGGTTTATGCGGATACGATCACTGTCCGCGCGCGATGGCCGAACGACGGTGAGGACCTGATGCTGCCGGAGTGATTCGATGCGGAAGTGTCGCAAAAAAAAGCCCGAGCACATGGTTCGGGCGTATTTTTTTAACTTTCCTCTATCGTCTGCTGCTGCCGAGTTGATGATGTGTTAGGCGCAGCTTTGGCTTCATCGAATCCCAATCCATCTCCCTTTTTTTTCACTCGAATCCGAGCACCGTCCGTAAAAACACCTTTGAGCAACTCTTCGGCGATTGGATTTTCGACAAACTTTTGGATGGTACGTTTGAGTGGGCGAGCGCCATAAATTGGATCAAAACCATATTCGGCGATAAATTCTTTGGCACCTTTTGTCAATTCAATGGAAATGTTGCGGCTTGCGACTTTGCCTAACATGTCATGCATGACAATGTCTATGATTTTGACCATGTCGTCTCGATTCAATTGGCGAAAGACGACGATTTCATCGACACGGTTCAGGAATTCTGGATTAAAGGTATGTTTCATCTCCTCGATAATCCGTTGTCGCATACCCTCATAATTGCTCTCTTCGTTTTGTTGGGCAAAGCCGATGCCACTGCTCTTTGACACCTGTCGGGCGCCGACATTGGAGGTCATGATGAGGACCGTATTTTTAAAATCGACTTTGCGTCCCAAACCATCAGTCACATGCCCTTCATCCAAAATTTGCAAAAGAATATTGAATACATCCGGATGCGCTTTTTCAAGCTCATCAAAAAGCACAACAGCATAGGGATGTCGACGAATTTTTTCCGTCAGTTGTCCACCCTCTTCATAGCCAATATATCCGGGTGGCGCCCCGGTGAGTCGAGAGACGGAGAATTTTTCCATATACTCCGACATGTCGATGCGAACCAGGGCGTCCTCATCATCAAACATATACTTTGCCAGTTCTTTGGCAAGATAGGTTTTCCCCACACCTGTCGGACCGAGGAAAACAAATGAACCAATTGGGCGATCCGGATCTTTTAGACCGGCGCGCGTCCGTTGTATCGCACGACTGAGCATCTCGATCACCGGATCCTGGCCGATGACCCGTTTTTTGAGCTCATCTGCCATGTGCAGCAATTTATCGGACTCGGATTGAACCACTCGCGTGACCGGTATTTTGGTTATCAATGAAACAACTTCTGCTACCTCATCCGCCGAGACTAACGCATAATGTTCATCCTGCTCGGCATTCCATCGACGTTTTGTCTCTTCGAGCTCATGGATAAGCTGTTTTTCACGATCTCGCAATACGGCGGCTTTTTCAAAATTTTGTGATCTCACAACCGCATCTTTTTCAGCGCGGACTTTTTTAATCTCTTCTTCGATTTCGGTAATTTCCTTGGGCACGACAACATTGGCGAGATGGACTCGAGCGCCGGTTTCGTCCATTACATCAATGGATTTGTCCGGTTGAAATCGGTCTGAAATATAACGATCCGATAAATTGACGATCTCTGAAATAGCCTCGTCAGTGTAGCGGACACGATGATGTGCCTCGTAGCGGCTCTTTAATCCCTTGATGATTTCCAATGTTTCTTCCAGAGATGGCGGATCGACCATCACTTTTTGGAAACGCCTTTCCAATGCCCCGTCCTTCTCGATATATTGGCGATATTCATCCAGTGTTGTGGCGCCAATGCATTGTAATTCACCACGCGAGAGCGCGGGTTTGAACATGTTGGATGCATCCAGGGAACCGGAAGCACCGCCCGCCCCCACAATCGTATGTAGCTCATCGATAAATAAAATGATGTCGGGTTGTTTTATCAGTTCATTCATAATCGCTTTCATGCGCTCTTCAAACTGACCACGATACTTGGTACCGGCGACAATGGCACCGAGGTCAAGTGTGACAACCCTTTTATTATGCAGTATTCGCGGGACTTTTTTTTCAATGATACGAAGTGCCAGACCTTCTGCGATGGCTGTTTTGCCAACGCCGGGTTCACCGATGAGCACCGGATTGTTCTTTTTTCGTCGACTTAGAATTTGCGCGACGCGTTGAATTTCATCATCTCTGCCGATGATCGGATCCAATTTATCTTCGCGTGCCATTTTTGTGAGATCACGACCAAAATGATCCAGGGCCGGCGTTTGTGATTTTCCCTGATTGGGCTCAGCTGCTCCAGTGGAAGGTGCTCCGGGACCTGAACCAGATGGTGCTGGACCATCCAGGACTCGGCCCAATTCTGTCGCGACAGCCTCATACGTGATCCCAAAACTGTTCAAGATTTGCGCCGCCAGGCCTTCCCGCTCCTTGACAAGCGCCAATAAAAGGTGCTCTGTACCAATAATATCCGATTTGTAACGTTCCGCTTCAACATAGGCGCTCTTTAAAATCTTTTCAGCCCGTTTGGTGAATGGAATATTCCCCAGCGTCATCGTGTCACTGCTGACACGACCGGCGTCTTCAACCGCCTGCTTTACTTCCCCAAGATCACAGCCCAATGCATGCAAAATCTCTATAGCTATCCCTTCGCCCTCACGAATGAGGCCCAACAAGAGATGTTCAGTTCCAATGTAATCATGTCCAAGCCGGAGTGCCTCGTCCCTCGCAAATTGAATCACCATTTGAACTCGACTCGAAAAATTGTTCTTCATAAAAAACTCCGATGGCAGATATCTATACTAAATTACGTAATATAAACAATTTTGGCAATAACAAGTTTCCAATTAATTTGTATATTAAAATGTAAGAAAATATGACTTAAACGAAAAGCACTTTATTTGCTATTTCGGAGTGATCTTTTTATACGGCCATCGTAAAGTTCAATGATTCGGTCAGCGCGCTTCGCCAAATCATGATTATGCGTGACGATGATGAGGGTTTGTTTATGTTCGCGGCTGAGGTGCCAGAGGAGGGCATGCAGGGCTTGAGCGGTTTTCATGTCCAGATTACCCGAGGGTTCATCAGCCAGGAGCAAACGGGGCGAGTTGATCAACGCGCGGGCCACCGCAACCCGCTGTTGTTCGCCGCCGGACATTTCTTTTGGACGATGATCGATACGCTGCTCGAGACCAACCTCCTCTAAAAGCGCTGTTGCTCTTTTTTGCAGCTCTGACTTTGATTTACCCCCAATGAGGCTTGGCATCATGACGTTCTCTAACGCCGAGAACTCGGGCAGAAGATGATGCGCCTGAAAGACAAATCCCGCAGTTTGGTTACGAATCTGTGCCAGTTTTGCATCATCGTATGAAAAAACGTTCTGTCTGTCGATCTCAACGTGTCCCTTTGAAGGGCGATCCAAAATGCCGATAATATGCAGTAACGTGCTTTTGCCAACGCCAGAGGGTCCTACAACTGCGATGATTTCACCTTCGCGCACCTCCATATCAATGCCCTTGAGGACATCGAGGCTGTTATTGCGCCCCATGCGATAACTTTTGTGAACATTGATCACGCGCAAGATCGGCTGATTTTCCATATAAAGCATACCTTAATACAAAGTTGAATGCTCGCCATTCGATTCAAGCGGAGCGAGCATCTAAAACCGAGCCTATTCGTATCTTATTGAAGCGACTGGATCCAGCTTTGCCGCTCGCGATGCCGGGTAAACGGCCGCACTATAGGTAATTAAAATCGCAGCAACCGCAATGATGGTAAAATCAGTCCATTTCATCAAAATCGGCAACCAATCGATAATATAAACATCATTGGGCAAAGCGAAAAATTTGTAGCGAAGCTGTGCCCAGCAAAGAGCAAAGCCAAAAAGACAACCCATCACTGTACCAAGTACGCCAACGAACAAGCCTTCAAATGTAAAAATACGCTGGATACCACGGCTCGTCGCACCCATGGATTTGAGGATACCGATTTCGCGAGTTTTTTCCATGGTGACCATAATCATCGTACTGATGATATTGAATGCTGCAACCATGATGATCAAACTGAGAATAATAAATGCCGCCCATTTTTCAATTTTCATCCAGGCAAACAAGTTTTGGTTGAGATCATACCAGGTCAGTACGCGATAAGGATAACCGAGCTCCTCGTCGAGGATCTGCTCTACCGTGTTGGCGTTTTCGTAATGATCGAGTTTGATGCCGATGCCTGAAACTTTATTGTTCATGCGAAAGAGCTTTTGCGCCGAAACAATCGAAATGTATGCCATGTTATCGTCAAACTCAAACAGTCCGGTTTCAAAATAGCCGGTGACAACAAACTGCATCATCTGCGGCATCTGTCCCACTCGGGTGACGTCCTCAAAGCTGGCGAGGATGACTTGATCTCCGACCGTCACCATCAACCGGTCGGCGAGATTAAAGCCAAGAACGATACCCGGCAGTTGACGCGTCGAACCGTCTTCTTGCTCAACCTCGACTATTGCAATATTTAACTCGCCATAATTGATACTTTTTTGCACATCCGTAACATTGTTTATCGTCTCAATATCGATGCCGCGAATGATGAGACCAGTGGTTTCTGTCTTTGACTTGATCAAGCCTTTTTTATGAACATAGGGTGTCATGGCAACAATATGCGGTGTGTCTTTAATCTGCTGCATTATATTTGTATAATCATCCACGCCTTTATCATGAAAAGTACGAACTTTGACGTGCGCATCCACGCCGATGAAGCGCGAGCGCACTTCGGACTCAAAGCCATTCATCACCGATAAAACGATGATTAATGCCGCCACACCAATCGTCACACCGGCGATGGAAATGTAGGAAATAAGGGAAATAAATCCGGTTTTGCGTTTGGATTTCAGGTAACGAAGAGCGATAAAGAGTTCATATGACATTTGTTTTCCCTGGAAAGGATCGTTCTATTTTTCCGGCCGCATAGTCGGGAAAAAGATTACATCACGAATTGATGCCTGGTCCGTCAGCAGCATCACCAGGCGGTCAATGCCCATGCCAAGGCCGGCTGTTGGCGGCATACCGTATTCGAGGGCGCGGAGGAAATCCTCGTCCAGCATTTGCGCTTCATCGTCGCCTGCCTCTTTGAGTTTCATCTGACCCTCAAACCGCTCGCGTTGATCGATGGGATCATTCAACTCGGAAAAGGCATTGCCAATTTCGCGTCCCGCAACATATGGTTCGAATCGTTCCACAAGTTTTGCATTCTTTCGATGCCGCTTCGCCAATGGTGACAATTCCACCGGATAGTCACAAATAAATACGGGTTGAATCAAATGCGGTTCAACTTTTTCTGCAAAGATTTCATCAATGATTTTACCAACGCCCCAGAAATCTTCTGTTTCAACACCCAGTTCTTTTGCCACTGCCTTAAGCTGGTCGATATTCATACGGCTGAGATTTACACCAGTGTATTTTTCGATGGCCTCAAATAGCGGCAGTCGCGGCCATGGTGCGGTGAGATCGATCTCAGTCCCTTGATAGGTAATCTTTGACGTGCCCAACACTTTTTGCGCGATAAAATTGACCATCTCCTCCACCAGGTTCATCATGAATTGGTAGTCCTCATAGGCCACATAAATTTCCATCATGGTGAATTCCGGATTGTGGGTGCGATCGATACCCTCATTGCGAAAATCTTTGCTAATCTCGTAGACACCATCGTATCCGCCAACAATGAGCCGTTTCAAATAAAGTTCATCGGCAATGCGCATGTATAATGTCATGTCAAGGGCATTATGATACGTAATGAATGGACGCGCTGTTGCGCCGCCGTACAGGGGTTGCAGCACCGGTGTTTCGACCTCAAGATAACCACGATTATCGAGATATTCGCGCATGGCGCTGATGATTTGCGATCGCGTGCGAAAAACGTCCATGACTTGGCGATTGACAATCAAATCTATATAGCGTTGCCGATAACGCGCTTCAGTATCGACAAAGGCATCATAGGTTGTTATTTCGCCATCTTGTTCTTTTTCTTTGACAATCGGCAGTGGTCGCAGGTTTTTTGTCAATAATTCAAGTTTTTTAACCACCACGGTTATTTCGCCGGTTCGGGTTTTCATCACCTCGCCTTCGACGCCGATAATATCCCCGATATCGAGCAGTTTAAACAGAGAATAGCTCTCATCGCCAATCGCATCCATTCGAACGTAAATCTGGATGCGTGCCGTGGCATCCATAATGTGCGCAAAGGAGGCTTTGCCCATACGCCGAATGGCCATGATACGACCGGCTAACGACACAATCTTGTTTTCAAAGTTGTCAAAATCGGCAAGAATATGACTCGCAGTGTTGGAACGTTTGTAGCTGTATGTAAACGGATTCACTCCGGCTGTTTGAATCTGCGCCAGTTTTTCCCGGCGCACTTTCATCACCTCGGACAGATCCTGGATGTGTTCGTCACTCATGATCAACCCATCATCAAGTAAGCTTCAATAAAATCATTCAAGTCACCATCCATGACGCTGTGAACGTCGCTGGTTTCGATATTTGTACGGTGATCTTTGACCATATTATACGGCTGAAATACATAGGAGCGAATTTGACTCCCCCATGCGATCTCTTTTTTGGTGTTTTCAAGTTTGTCACGCTCGGCTTGTTCTTCTTCCAGCTTTTTTTGATAAAGATGCGCCATCAACATTTTCATAGCTGCTTCTTTATTACGATGTTGTGAACGTTCGTTTTGACATTGGACAACAATACCGGTCGGGATATGGGTGATGCGCACGGCTGAGCTCGTCTTGTTCACGTGCTGTCCGCCGGCGCCGCTGGCTCGATAGGTATCGATGCGCAGGTCTTTTTCATCGACATCAATTTCAGTGGGATTATCAATCTCCGGATAGACAAAAACAGAAGCGAACGATGTATGGCGGCGTTTGTTGGCATCGAACGGTGAAATACGCACGAGCCGATGCACGCCAGCTTCGGCTTTCAAATAGCCATAGGCATAATCACCAGTGACTTCAATGGAGACGCTTTTGATACCCGCTTCATCCCCGGCCTGGAAATCGAGAATTTCGCTGGTAAATCCTTGCCGTTCAAACCATCGTTGATACATGCGCATGAGCATTTGCGCCCAGTCCTGCGACTCGGTACCACCGGCGCCGGGATGAATCGTCAAAATGGCATCTTTAGAGTCCTCGGGGTTACCGAGCATCCTTTGAAATTCGAGACGAGAGATTTCTTTTTCCAGTTTCTCCGCGTCGGCGTTCAAATCTTCACCGACGCTTGTATCTTTTTCTTCTTCCGCTAATAACAGCAGCTCTTCCGTGCTCTGATGGTCGTCATTCACTTTTTGCCAGGCCTGAACAATATCACGGCGCGCGCTGATTTCGCGCATCACCTTTTGGGCTTTTTCATTATCATTCCAAAACCCTTCTTTTTGAGATACTGCTTCAAGTTCCGCTATCTCCTTCTCCTTTGTCTCAATGTCAAAGAAACCTCCGGAGGTTTTGAATCCTCTCCTTCAGGTCAACCAATTGTTCTCTTGTCTCGTCAAACATGACATCACCATCATTATTTTGAAATTTAAAAACATTAAATATAAAAGAATAATACCAAAGAGTCAAGATGAGAAAACTGATGATTTTTGCTATTTGATTTATTGCATGAATTTCTTAAATTAATAGCTTTTTTTTGGCAATTAACTATTTGAAGGATTATATCAGAAATGGCTGATATACAAAAAAGGCGCAACATCGGAATTAGCGCCCATATCGATTCCGGGAAAACAACGTTGACCGAGCGAATCCTGTTTTACACGCAAAGAATTCACGCCATCCATGAAGTTCGGGGCAAGGATGGTGTTGGTGCTAAAATGGATTCCATGGAGCTCGAACGTGAGCGTGGCATCACCATACAGTCCGCCTCAACAAATGTGCAATGGAAGAATTATTCGATTGACATTATTGATACTCCAGGTCATGTAGATTTTACTGTCGAAGTTGAAAGATCGCTGCGTGTCCTGGATGGCGCCGTGTTAGTGTTATGTGCAGTCGGCGGCGTACAATCCCAGTCCATCACTGTGGATCGCCAAATGACCCGCTACAAAGTGCCGCGAATCGCCTTTGTCAATAAATGCGATCGAATGGGCGCCAATCCGGAAAAAGTGACCGAACAATTGCGCGACAAGCTCAATCACAATGCTGTTCTTTTGCAGCTTCCCATTGGTCTCGAACAGAATTTCTCCGGCATCATCGATCTCATCAAAATGAAAGCCTATTATTTTGAGGGCGATGCTGGTGAGCACATCCGGGAAGACAATATTCCAGGCGTGTATTTGGATAAAGCCCTTGAGAAACGTGATGTTCTGCTGGATACGGTCTCCCTGTTCAGCGATGAACTGATGGAAGCTTATCTTGAAGACCGCGTAACCGAGGATTTGATCTACAAAGCCGTCAGAAAGGGGACGCTGGCCCTCGAATTAACGCCGGTATTGTTGGGATCAGCGTTCAAGAACAAAGGCGTGCAGTTGCTGTTAGATGCTGTGGTGGCATACCTCCCTTCACCGCAGGATGTTACGAATACGGCCCTTGATCTGGACAATGGAGAAGCAAGCGTTATCCTGACGACAAAGAGAGAAGATCCCCTGGTTATGCTGGCATTCAAGCTCGATGACACGCGGTTTGGTCAACTCACCTATGTTCGTGTCTACCAGGGTATGGTGAGCAAGGGATCTGAAATCATAAACTCGCGCACCGGGAAAAAATCGCGAGTTGGCCGACTGATACGCATGCACGCGGATGAAATGGAAGACATAACAAGCGCCGGACCCGGGGAAATTGTCGCGTTATTTGGCATCGACTGTGCATCCGGTGATACATTTACATATGGCAAAATCCACTACACCATGACATCGATGTTTGTACCGACGCCGGTGATTTCGCTCTCGCTCAAACCCAAAGATAACAAAGCGACCGAAAATATGGCTAAAGCGCTCAATCGCTTCACCAAAGAAGATCCCTCCTTCCAGACTTTTGTTGATCATGAAACAAATGATACGATCATAAAAGGAATGGGCGAGCTGCATCTTGAGGTTTATGTTGAGCGCATGCGACGCGAATACAACGTCGAACTGGAGACCGGAAAGCCGCAGGTGGCATATAGAGAGAGCATATCAACAGCTGCCACATTTGATTATACGCACAAGAAACAAACCGGCGGTGCCGGTCAATATGCACGAGTTGTCGGTCGTATCGAACCACATCACGATTCTGAATTTGAATTTGTTGATGAGATCAAGGGCGGGGTGATCCCAAATGAATACATACCGGCGTGCGAAAAAGGTTTTGTTACCGCTTTGGAAAAGGGCACGTTGACGGGATTTCCAATTGTAGGTGTCAAGATTGCTTTGAACGACGGCAACTACCATCCTGTTGATTCGTCCGACATGGCGTTCCAAACGGCTGCGCTGGCGGCGTTTAGAGAAGTCTATCAACGCTGCAAGCCCATTATTTTGGAACCGATCATGCGAGTGGGTGTGGAGGGTCCATCAGAATTTCAGGGCGTCATTTTGGCGACGATCAATCAACGTCGCGGCACCATACATAGCGCGTCGGAAGACAACAATTTTACCGCGGTGGAGGCGGAAGTTCCGCTCAGCGAAATGTTTGGTTACTCGACCATTTTGCGATCTGCCACGCAAGGTAAAGCCGAGTTTACCATGGAATTTAGCCGCTATGCCAAAGTTCCGGACAGTATTGCGGAAAACATCAAAAAAGAATTTGCAGAAAAAAATAAAATTAAATAATCTTCTACCCTTAAAAGTCTATTTTAAGAGGATATGAATGTTAAAAGAACAACTCATTAAAAAAAGTCCGATACGCGTTTTCGAAGATGCGTTGGATGGTGGCCTGGCCGCCGGACATCTTGGTGTAATGACCGCGCGCAAAGGCGTCGGCAAAACCGCAAGTTTAGTACATATTGCCACGGATAAGCTGTTGCGCGGCCAGAATGTCTTGCATATTTCGTTCGCTGACGATCCCAAACACATCGTCACGTGGTATGAGCAAGTGTTTCGTGAACTGGCAAAAGCTTATAAATTGGAAAACGCCATGGATATCCACGATGAGATTATCCGTCATCGGCTCATCTTGCATTTTAAACAAAAAGATGTCCCGTTCCAGAATATAAAGTCACATATAGAACAATTGCAAGCCGGGTTTTCAGGAGAGCCACATTTGATTGTTGTTGATGGTTTCCCATTTGAAGAATCCACGACCGAAAAACTGGCGGAATGGCAAGAATTCGCGCACGAGAAGCACATAGCAATATGGTTTTCTGCCACGCTGCACAGAGAAAATCTTGATCTGGATGAACACCATGTGCCCAGTCCGATCAACAAGTACTATAGCCTGTTCCAGATTATTATCATGCTGAATCCGGTAAAAAGTTACGTTGAATTCAACTTGCTCAAGTCACAAAAGAATGGCCAACCCCAAAAGCTCCAACTCAAACTCGATCCGCAGACGCTGCTGATTTCGAATCATCGCGTCTCATTGAATACTGCATAAAAAAAGCCCGCTGCTATACGGGCTTAAACCTGCCTGGTCGGACGGCTTTTTCCGCACGCCCGGAGGGAATCGAACCCCCAACCTTCTGATCCGAAGTCAGAAGCTCTATCCAGTTGAGCTACGGGCGCATTATTTTAAGCAAAAATACGCATTCGTGTACAATATTCCAAAGGAAAAATAAAAAGCAAAGACCGCGAGCAGATCAATGCTTCCCTGACTCCGCTTGTGCGATTTTTGCCCAGGTATCCCGCAGACTCACCGTTTGATTGAAAACAAGAGTGCCTTCCGGAATTTTGCTGTCAGGGTCAATCATAAAATAACCCTTGCGCTCGAACTGACATTTGAAGCCAACTTTTTGCCTAACAAGCGAAGGTTCTACTTTGCAATGATGTAATACAGTCAAAGAATTCGGATTTATATAGTCCATGAATTCCTTTTTTGCTGTTTCAGCTGATGGATCGGGAACTGTGAGCAAATAATCGTATTGGCGAACCTCGGCATCGATGGCGTGTTCGAGACTCACCCAATGAATCGTGCTGCGGACTTTGCGACCATCCGGGGTGTAGCCGCCTCTCGATTCCGGATCATAGGTGCAATGTAATTCGAGAATGTCGCCCGTTTTTTCATCCTGTAAAACGTCCGTGCAGGTGATATAATAGGCATAGCGTAAACGAACCTCACGACCTGGCGCCAACCGAAAGAATTTTTTCGGGGGATTCAACATAAAGTCTTCTCGCTCAATATAAATTTCTCGGGAAAACGGCACTTTGCGTACCCCGGCCGCCTCGTCCTCCGGATTATTTATCGCCTCAAATTCTTCCACTTTTCCCTCAGGATAATTCGTGATGACAACTTTGAGAGGATTCAGCACGCCCATCACCCTTGGTGCATGTCGGTTCAAATCTTCTCGCAGGCAATGTTCTAACAATTGACTATCAACGATACTATCCCGTTTGGCCACGCCAACGCGTTCAGAAAAATCGCGCAGGGCAGCCGGGGTATAGCCACGGCGACGCAATCCGGAGATCGTCGGCATGCGCGGATCGTCCCACCCGCTGACAATGCCCTCCTTGACAAGCTTTAATAAATAGCGTTTGCTCATAATGGTAAAAGTGAGATTCAATCGTGCAAATTCGATTTGCTGCGGATGGTAAATGCCCAATTGATCGAGAAACCAGTCATACAGCGGACGATGATCTTCAAATTCCAGTGTACAGATCGAGTGGGTTATCCCTTCGATAGAGTCCTCCAATCCGTGTGCCCAATCGTACATGGGATAGATGCACCATTTATCGCCGGTGCGCGGATGTTTGGCGTGCAATATTCGGTACATTACCGGATCGCGCATGTTCATATTGGGATGTCCCATATCAATCCTGGCACGCAACACCATCTCACCATCCTTGTAATCACCTTTTCGCATGCGCTCAAATAAATCGAGATTTTCTTCAATTGAACGGTTGCGATATGGGCTATTCACCCCGGGCTCTGTCAGTGTACCGCGATATTCGCGGATCTGCTCGGTCGTCAGACCATCGACGTAGGCTTTCCCAGCACGAATGAGCTGAACAGCCCACGCATACATCTGCTCAAAATAATCAGAAGCAAAATAGAGATGTTCTCCCCAATCAAATCCCAGCCATCGTACATCCTCGATTATAGCGTCAATATATTCCTGTTCTTCTTTGATGGGATTTGTGTCATCAAATCGAAGATGACAGCGACCATTGTATTCTTCGGCCAGACCAAAGTTCAGGCAAATTGATTTTGCATGGCCGATATGCAGATAGCCATTTGGTTCTGGCGGGAAACGGGTGATGACCTGGCTGTTTTTTTTATTCTCCGCAATATCTTTATTGATAATTTGCCGAATAAAATGAACGACCTTTTTTTTCGCAGTCTCGTTATTATCCATAATATTCCCTTTGTTTCTGATTCTGTTCATAAAAAAACGGTCACCAAAAAATGAGAGTGACCGTTAGAAAGCTGGGGTGCAGGGATTCGAACCCCGATACCATGATCCAGAGTCATGTGTCCTGCCGTTGGACGACACCCCACTATTTACTGTTGCCGCGCCGGAATCATTTCAATAGCGTTTTTTACGCGTTTTGTCACTTTTTCTCGACCAAGTATCTGTAACATCTCAAAAAGGCCCGGTCCAACGCCAATGCCGGAGACCGCTAACCGAACCGGATGTATAATGCGTCCGCTGCCAATCTCATGCCGGTCGGCAATCTGCCGCACACATTTTTCAATTGATCCGGCATCAAAGCGATCTAATTTAGAAATTTCATCGATAAATTCAAAAAGTAATTTTGCTGAATCGCCCTTCCATCGCTTTTTCACAACCTGAGGATCGTATGATTCCGGCTCTTTAAAAAAGTAGGTGCTATACTCTACAAATTCTTTGCGAAAATGCAGACGCGATTTCAACAGATCAACAACAGCCTTGAAATAAGCATCAGCGTCATAATGGATGCCCGCCTTTTGCATTTCTGTTTTCAATTCCTCTGCCAGGACATCGGTTTCCATTCGATGAAGATGTTCCTGGTTGAGATAATTGAGTTTTTGCAAATCAAAGATGGCTGCAGATTTATTCACTCTTTCAAGGGAAAAGATATTCTGCAGCGCTCTCAGCGTGAACACATCCCGATCATCGCCGGGATTCCATCCCAAAAAGGCGATATAGTTGAGGATAGCCTCCTTTTCATAGCCACTATCAATATAGGTTTGCACATCCGGATCGACTTTGCCGGATGGCAGTTCGTCTAACGATTGGATGTTCCGCTTGCTCATTTTCGTGCCATCCGGATTAAAGATAAGAGGCAAGTGTGCCAGGTCAGGCATCTTCCAGCCAAAACACTCATAAAGATACACGTGTTTGGGAACACTGCTCAGCCACTCTTCACCGCGAATAACATGTGATATCTGCATGAGATGATCATCAACAACATTGGCCAGGTGGTAGGTTGGATAGCCATCGGATTTTATCAAGACTTGATCATCAATCTGCCGACTATGAAAAGATACCTGTCCCCGGATTATATCATTGAAGGTAAACGTCCGATCTTCCGGGATAAGCAGTCGTATGACATACGGGGCGCCGGCTTCGAGCAATTCGGCCGATTCCCCGGGCGAAAGCGACAAGCTGTTGCGCATCTGCATGCGCAGAGACGCATCATATTTGGGCGGCGCTTCGGATTTTGGGGCGCGCCGGCGCATCTCCTCAATTTCTTCCGGCGTATCAAAAGCATAATATGCCCGACCGCCATTTATCAACTCCCGGGCATAATCCCTATAAATGTTTTGCCGTTGTGATTGAAAATAGGGGCCAAAATCGCCGCCTTGCTCCGGACCTTCATCCGGCACAAGCCCGGCCCAATTGAGGACAGCGATCAGGTTTTCTGTTGCGCCTTCGACATAACGCGAGCGATCGGTATCTTCAATCCGCAGAATAAAAGTTCCGCCACGCTTTTTGGCGAACAAATAGTTGTAAAGTGCTGTTCGCAAGCCGCCGACATGAACAAATCCTGTCGGACTGGGAGCAAACCGCACGCGTATTTTTGACATATTTTTATCCGACAGGGGTTAATTCCTTTTGTCTGTCATCAATCGTAGCAATTTCAAATCTCAAGCCGCCAATTGAACCGGCTAAAAGATTATAAAGAACGACAAAAATAACCGCGCCCAGAGTATAGATAAAGGACAGCCCAAAGGTAAAAGCGATAATAATAAAAATAACAAAACCGCCGCCAAACGTATTTAATTCGTCAAAGCCGGATTCGGCGGCGACCTGGGAAAAAGCATCGATCATTAAAAATAAACCTCCGTAGAGGAGGCCTATAAGAAAACCGAGAAACAGAGAGAGGATGAAAACGATTTTGATAACCGGCCATATTTCGATACGTCTGATTTCGTATTTCATCGCTTCCCCATATTTCGGTTGATGTGCGGAGAGACAGGGATTCGAACCCTGGGTAGACATACATCTACAACGGCTTAGCAGGCCGCCCCATTCGACCACTCTGGCACCTCTCCGAAGAGCGCATGTGCAGCTGATGACAGCTGCGGAGGGCGGGGGACTCGAACCCCCAAGGGCCAAAGCCCGGCGGTTTTCAAGACCGCTGCCTTACCAATTAGGTCTAGCCCTCCAAAAATTAGACGTTAAAGATAATGAATTAATAAGAGTTAGTCAATTTATATTTTTCAAAATTCCCAAGCTAAAGCGTGCGAACACATCATGCACAACGTACAAAATTTTTTCCGGCCAATTGCTGCACGATATTTTTCAATTCCAACGACAACAGAATCCCCAGCACGTGCGAGATTGATAGCTGAGTCTCGCGGGCGATCGTATCAATATGTTTCGGCTCGTTGGTCAAAATATGATATACTTTTGCTTCTCGCGAGGAGAGCTCAAGCGGAGGAGAAGACGGCACGCTTTTCAAGCTGCTTTCGGAGCTGTGCCCCAATTCTTCCAGGATATCATCAACAGTCAAAACCAGTTTGGCACCTTGCTGGATTAAACAATTACCTCCGTAACTTTTCGCATTATTAATGTTGCCGGGCAGGGCAAAAACCTCTCGATTCTGCTCCAGAGCAAAATCGGCAGTGATAAGCGCACCACTTTTTGGACCCGCTTCCACAACCAACACACCGGCAGATAATCCGGAGATAATTCGATTGCGACGAGGAAAATGCGGGGCGTCCGGTTTGGCGCCCATCGGAAATTCGCTGAGCACAAGACCACATTCACATATTTCTTTGGCCAGGGACTTGTTTTCCTCAGGGTATATTTGATCCACGCCAGAGCCGAGCACGGCAATGGTGCCGCCTTTTGATTGCACCACAGCTCGATGCGCTATCGTATCAATCCCTCTTGCCAGGCCACTCACCACAACGATATTTCGAGCGGACAATTCACGTGCGAATCGATCAGCCATCAACTTGCCATACGTACTCGGCATCCTCGTCCCAACAATCGCAATGCTTTGCAAAACAAATAGTTCTTTTTTCCCTTGGGCATAAAGAAGAAGAGGGGGGTCATTGACTTGTTTTAGCAACTGCGGATATGTTTCATCCCAATATGTTAAAATATCAGCTTTATAATTCCGGGCTTTACGTATTTGATCATGTACAAATTGGGCATCGCCACCCGTTTTGATTTGTGCGGCCAATACCTTGTCGATGCCATCAACTTGAACCAACTCTCTCACCGATGCCCTGAATACATCTTCTGGCGTATTAAAGCGGGCGATCAACTTTTTTATCCGGCGTGAGCCAAGACGAGAGACCGTGCATAATCGAAGTAACGCCTCAAAATCCATGTGCAGTGGCATACCATCCTCCCCTTTTTATTTGCTAAATCAATTGACTGACTGAAGAGTCTTCCAGATCATCTCAAGCAATGGTTTTAAATTATCCCCGCGTACTGCAGAAATGAATATCTCGTGTTCACCCGGTGCCGACTTTCCATGCAAAAACGTACAAGAGCCGGATATAAGATCAGCTTTGGTGTAGGCGATGATATATGGCTTTTGCACGATTTTCGCATCATATGATTGCAGTTCCTTTATAAGAGAGATATAATCGTGGTCAATATTCTCGGAAGTAATATCTAATAGTATAAGCAAAATTTTTGTACGTTCGATATGACGCAAAAACTGATATCCCAATCCCTTGCCATGATGCGCACCTTCGATGAGACCTGGAATATCCGCTGCCACAAAAGTTCGATACTCATCCAGTTTGACAATACCCAGGTTGGGGGTGAGTGTGGTAAAAGGGTAGTCGGCGATTTTGGGAGTTGCCGAAGAAATTCGAGACAGCAGGGTTGATTTTCCGGCATTGGGACAGCCCACAAATCCCACATCAGCGATGAGCTTGAGCTCAAGCGCTATATCTCGTTCTTCGCCGGGCAGTCCGGGCTCATAATTTCGCGGGGCCTGATTGGTTGCCGACGCGAAACGGGCATTACCGCGCCCGCCTTTTCCGCCGCGCGCAACAGTTTCACGTTGTCCGTGCAGAATGAGGTCAGCTAAAACTACACCGGTTGCTTCATCTTTGATCAGCGTACCGACCGGCATTCTGATCACGATATCCTGGCCATTTTTGCCGGTTTTTTTAGCGCTTTGACCATGTCCGCCTCGTTTCGCTTTATATATCAAGTTGTAGCGAAAATCCATGAGGGTGTGCATATGCTCGTCGGCAATCACAAGAATATCGCCTCCCTTGCCCCCATCACCACCGGATGGTCCACCTTTGGGAACGTATTTTTCACGTCGAAAAGCAACACATCCGTCGCCGCCGGCGCCGGCTTTTATATGTATTTTTGCATGATCAACAAACAAATGCTTCTCGTCTATTAAAAAAAGAAACACCGAACGCCACTCGCATGGGTTCGGTGCATAAATATTCGAGGATCACAAGAGCTTGGGTACTATGATTTCTGTGCAAAGGAGAGTCTTTTGCTTTTCGAGTCCAGATCAAGCTGCTTCAAAAGTCTGCGCATGCCAAACCACCCCACTCGTTGATTTCCAAATCGTGGTGTATTTAATTGACGAGCGATCTGAATCGTGCCGGCTTGCGGCATTTCCTGGATGATCTTTTTCACCTTTTCTTCCAACGAATCGGGTTGAGCTGAGCTCTCACCGATGTCAAAAGTTTTCGCTTTTCGCTCCTGGGACGGGATGGAACCGGATCGTACCGGTTCCTGAACCGACGGCGTTGATGGCGCGAACATGCCAGTCACCTCAAAATCTTTGAACGCATCCTGAAGAGAATCAAATGCTTTGAGAATATAATGAAACTCTAACAATTCGAATACTTCATAAACTTCAGGTATCATACCGACGAGTTTCAAATCGCCGCCTTTTTCGCGGATCCCTTTAATTTCGCTGATAAAAATGCCCCATCCGGCGCTGCTGACATAGTCGACATTGCCCAGGTCAATCACGATATTATATGAACCTTGATCAAGCAGTTTGGTGAGGTGGTGCTCCAACTCTGAAGAAGTAGTTGTATCAATATACCCACCGACCTTGATGACCGAAATACTATTATTACTTTCGACTTTTAATTGAATTCCTTCCATTTCCCTCTCCGACTTGTTTCTCTAGGAGATAACTGTTATCTATCGTGACAGGATTTAAAATAGCACGTTTGTCACAATAGTCATATTATAGCAATTTTTTAATACTTTTCCAAAAACGTTTTTGCTCGTTGAATGCTCAGTCTGACGTCCATTCTGTCTGGCGTCAGATTGAGGAGGCGCTCCCAATGATAAATTGCCTTTTCCAGCTCGCCCTGTTTTGCGTAGGCGATTGCCAGATTTTCGCATGCTTTTTCGTTCATCGGGTCCAGATCAATGACTCGCTCATATTCGCTGGATGCTTTTTCAAACCTTTTCTCTCTGAAATAAGCATTACCCAACAGAGAATGGGCCCGATGATCATGCGGAAATCGTTCCGCCAGATTTTCAAGTTTCTCGATGGCATCATCAAAATATGATTTACTATAGAGTTGCAGCGCTTCTTTCAACTCGGTCTCGATGATGTCATTTTCTTCCTTGTCGCTCGCGGAGCCGTTTTGCAATAGCTGATGGATTTTTCCATCATTTGACAAGGCGTCTTTGATCAGCTCGTCGAACTCATCATCATGCTGACCAAAAAATTCTTCGTCGTCGTTTGATACGGAAACCAGTCGATCCAGAGAAAGATTTTCATCAATCTCTTCTTTGGCGCCATTGTTGTTCAAATCAAAGTCAAGAGCATGATCTGCCAAAGTATTTTGGTCGTCAGCAAAGTCGTTCTCCGGCTCCAGGAGCTGTTGACTGATTTCGTGATCCAGATCTCCGTCATTTCCGATAAGGCCGTGTTCATCTTCAAGTTCCAAAAATTCCTCAAATGGATCTGTAAAGTCATGGCCATCAGAGAGAATATCTTCACCTTGCCTGCCATTATTGCCATTATTGTTTGCTTCTTCGGACGATTCTGCGGCTAAAAAGCTAAAGAGGTCATCATCCTCAAAATTATCTTGAGAAAATGTTGTGTCGACAGCAAAATCATTCAGCTCTTCATTCAGGTCAAATATCTCTTGATCATCTGCCGAGGAATTGTCATCTGAAATTGACTCTTCTTCAAAGATTGGCTCTTCAGTATCATCGGCCAAATCTTTATCCTGGCTATCTGCTTCTGAAAGAGCAAAGTCAAAATCAAAGCCAAATTCATCATATTCATCTTCTTGATAATTCGAGAGCATTTCCAAATCATTTTGTTCCTGAGACAGCGTACCCTCAATTTGATTTATTTCGTCGGTCGAGTCGAAATCGTCATCGTCGTATTCTTTTAATTTGTCATCAGAAACAACGGTCAAACCATCGTTTTCAAATGCCGCATCGATTTCTTCGTGAAAGATTTCTTCTTCATCGGTTGTGCCGGAAAACGCTTCATCCTCGACAAATCCAAAAAGGGAATCAAAATCCTCTTCCTCCTCTTCGAGTTCCTTCAGTTGATCCTCTTCCGGTGGCGCGACAGTCTCGGCCTCTTCATCCTTCAAATCCTCTTCCTGCGAACGCTTGTCAAATATATCTTCCAGCGGCGCGGTCAATAAAACCGTCTTGTCCATAGCGTAAACATTTGGCACCACCGGTTCTTCAGGCTCAGGTTCTGTTTGATCCATATCCTCTTCCACGGTCGGACTCTCCTGGGCTGGTGGTTCTTCCATTTCTGCTACCTCTTCAACCGGAGGTTCTTCATCCTCTTCGGGCTCTTCAAATTGCGTACGATTCATGATGATTTTACCGTCGATTGTCATCATGGGTGTTCCTGGTGGCTTGATGCGTTTCTTTTTCCCGCCTCGCTCAACAAAGGCAACGCGTAGCTCGCGCGTATTCAGGCGCGAACGCACAAGTTCTTCATATATTCGTGATACCGGTATTTCAGTGAATTCATATCGCTCTGTATTGAGCTCGTCGGCAATTCGTTTGGCGCCATATTCGGGGAATCGACGAATGACATCAAAGATTTTATTTTTCTCCTCGATGCTGAGGTGCTTGGCCTCGATCTGATCCATATCGGCGCTGGCCGTAAAGCTCCCGACGCCGACGCTATCAAATTTTTCTTTATACTTTTGATAATAAGAATAAGTGGAAATACCCGCATCGCGACACGCCTCTTTAATGCCAACGCCCTCCATGATGAGCTCATAGGCATGTACAGCACGATTGTATTCCACTCTTTCAGCAGACATTTTTTCCTTGATCGCTACCAGTGTGATGTCATCGCTTTGTTCGCTACCTTCAGTAAAGGTGTTCATTTCTTTTTTCAGGCTTTCGACAAAATCCTCGGCCTTTTGTTTGCCGCACTCGCGGATCATACGCAGGAAACGTTCCTCACCAAACAGCTTTCGCTTGGGATTCATGGCTTCCGTGACACCATCCGTATACACCAAAAGAATATCGTCTTCAGCCAAGGCAATAGTATCCGATTGAATGGATTTTCGGAACAAATCTTTATCCGGCAACGAAATACCAATTGGAAAACCACGCGGATTTAAATAATATGTCTTGTTCTTGCTTGGTCGATGCAGAATCATCGGATTATGACCGGCGCTGGCAAAATTGAGCCGTCGCCGCTTTGAATCTATAATCACATAAAACAGCGTGACAAACATACCTTTTTTAATATCATCCACGACAAACTCGTTCACCTTGGCCAATACCTCGGCGGCATCTTTGACACCGCGCGCCTCGGAGCGCAACGCCGTCCTGATCATGGTCATGACAAAAGCACCAGGAACGCCCTTTCCCGAGACATCAGCCACAGCAACACCCAGGGTATCTTTATCGACCTCGACAAAATCATAAAAATCACCGCCAACATCTTTGGCGGCGGCGTAAAACGAGGAGATATCGTATCCTTCCACCTCGGGAAATTCGGCGGGCAGCAATGTTTGTTGAATTTGTTTGGCAATGTGCATCTCTTGCTGCAAACGCTCTTGTTCGGCCAGATCGACCTGCGACCGCTTGAGTTGTGCTGTGACATCATGAAATGCCTGGGCGATGGCGCCAATTTCTGTTGACGAATCGATATCCATTTCCTCGGCAACTCCGGGTTCACTCAGACGCTTCACCCACTTTTGCAGTCGCTTGAACGGTGTCATCATCACATAGATCAACAGAAAAAGACTGGCGGAAACAATAAGCCAAATCAGCAGCAATTCTCCAATGAATCCCCGCGCATATCTGCTGATATCACGTTCAATCAATTCATAATCGATGCGAAAATGCGTATCGGCCAGTTTTGTTTTGTCGTCATCCAAAATCGGCCAAACGATATCAACGATCCTGTCGCCGCTTTCATCGTCGAACAGATAAACACTCGAGTCATCGAACTCCTCGAGCATTTTTGCATCGTCAGGCACATAAACCTGAGTGCTATCCAGCCAGATTCGTTCAGCTTTTGTCGAATCCGAGCTGGCAATCAACAGCTTTCGATTATTCGTAATGATTATCTCGCTGGAGATATCACCATATTCTTCCGAGTCTTGTAAATCTTTGATACCATCAAGCGCACCGTCAATGATGCCCAGCTCCTTGCTGCCCATTTCTTTGAATGCGTAATAAACATCCGGCTCGATGGCCTGGGATTTCCAGTAATGGATGATATAATCTTCCAACGTTTCGCACGCCAGCCTTCCCGCGCTTATATAATCATTCAAGACCTGCTGTTTTTGGGTGGCAAAAATAAAAAAAGCAATCGCTACAAAAATCGTTGTAAAAATGGCCAGGGAGAACAGCCAGTAGCGCATTTTGAGGGAGAGTGGAATCGAGGTGATGGAGATTTTTTTCTTTTTCTCCTCATCGCGATTTTTGACCATCCACAGTTCATTGCCTTCTTCTGATTTGCGATATTCAATTTTATCCAAAAGGCGGCGCATGATAAAAATGCCCAGACCGCCTTTTTTGCCAATTTCAACATAACGCTGTAAATCCGGGCTATTAACCTGGCGGGGATCAAAATATTTCCCCTGGTCAATGAGCACCATGGTCAAACTATCCTTTTTGGCCATGACCCGAAGCGTCACATCTCCATCCCAATCTCGATAGGCATGCTTTATGATATTGGTCGCTGCTTCGTCAATGGAGAGCTTGAAAGCATTGATAATTCTTTCGGAAAAGCCGTACTTTTTCCCCACACGCGTAACAAAATCGCGCAACTCTCCCAGGTACTCGACGCGTCCCGGGACTCGGAGCTCTTCCTTTGCTACGGTTTTAAACAATTACCAGATTTCCTTTTAATTTGTTTCTGACGGTATGTTCGCCCTTCTCTTTTGGTTGCGCGCATAATCCAAGGCATTCAATATGGTTTTATTAAGGGGTTGTTTGTCCAAAGCTTGTTCATAGTACTTTATAGCCTCATCAAACTTTTCGTCACGAAACGCTCTCACACCCATTGTATAAATGCGGGCAACTTCCGGTGTCATCTCCATTTGCCGAGCATTGGCGCGTGCATGCGCTTCTTTATACTTTCGTTGCAACTCTGCATTATTGGGCTTTGACCGCAATGCTTGCTGATATAATTCCGCCGCTTCCTCCCACTGACGGCTGTTTTCATAATCGACCGCACGACGTATCAAATTTTGGAAGCTGAGTTGGTTGTCCAGCAAATTAATACGTCCCTGAATAAAAGATTCAACCTCTTCTATTCCGCTGGCCAACGGTAACGCGTCATTATAGTATTTCAGTGCATCAAACGTTCTATTATTTTTATACAAATCATTCGCTGTTGATAATAGATCATTAATTTTATTTCGCAGATCATCATCGGCCATTTTTCGCAAATCAAGCACCGCCTTGTCATTTGGATCATACTGCAAGGCACGATCGCATTCGACAATGGCTTCTCGATATTGTTCATCTTCCCAAAACGCCATCGCCTTGTCATAGTGCTCGCGAATCAATTGCTGCTGCTGCTGAATTTCCAATTCCTGTTTGGTTTTGGCGATTTCATTTTCAAGGGCCAGTTGTTGTTGTCGTTTAATGGCTTCGTCAATCTGGGCAGCCAGATCGCGAGCTTGCTGAAAATCAAGGTCACCATTTGACCCATCATCCAACACCAAAACGCGATTGATAGCACTAAAGGCACGCGGATAATCGGCCTTTTCAAAATATTCGCGCGCCTGGGCCATACCGGTGTAAAAAATATTGCGTCGCTCTTCTTCTCTGCTCTTTCTGGCCTCTTCCTGGATGCGCTCCAATTCTCGCGCCTCACGATCCGTAATTTTTTGCTCGCGCGTCTTGCCGATATTCGCGGAAACAGAAATTCTGTGACTGCCCTCAAAAAACATATCCACGCCGCTCCAGTATGAATAATCTAACTGAAAACCGAGGTAGCGAATTCCCGCGCCATAGGTCATTCCATAACCATCCGCATAACTGCCGCGTTTGTTATAGCCAACTCGAAGCATGAATATCTCTTTAAAGCCAAATTCTCCGCCAAAGTGCAGGTAATTGGGGACATACTTGGCTTCGGTATTATCCGATTCAAAAGCGAACAAAAAATGACTTGTACCATTACCAATATAGAATTTTCTAGATAATCCGAAACGAAAATTTCGCGGCGAATACTCTTTTTTATCGGATAATTGCACTGATCGTTGAATAACATTCTGATAATTAAAGCCGATCAGCCAATTTCGTAATAAGGCCCTCGAAAAAGGAGATGAAAAAATGAGACCAAAATCACCGCCGACAGCAGATTCCGAGTAGGAGCCCAGGCTACCGCTCAATTCATCAAAATAGCCAGGGGTGTTGAGGTGCTCGATTTTGGCGGTCGCACCAATAGATAGCCACTTGAATAAATATTTGCCATAACCGACCATATACAAAGTACGACTGTAATCCTGACTGCCAAGATAAGAAGCATCTCGCGCCCGATTCGGGATATCACTCAAGGCCAGACGCAGAACGCCCGCGGCAAAACTGCCGAATGAAATTGTCGGATAGACATAAGACAAAAAATCGTATTGGGTGCCGCCGCTCAACCCGGTATGATAAAAACCGATGCTCATGGCTTTAACATTTTCAAGCGTGGCGGGATTCCAGTACAGAGAAAACGGGTCGTCGGCAGCCGTGACATAAGCGCCACCAAGCGCCATGGCCCTGGCGCCGACCGGATAGTCAAATATATCCGTTGTGCCGCCATACTCGTTCGTCGCCCCGCCCGATTGGCCAAAGCCGTTTGTCGCCAAGACACACAACAGGACCATGTCTAAAAAGTATAGTACAACTTTATGCTTTTTCATTTATCGTACAACCGCAATTTTTGTAAAAGCCTTTTCGCCGCTATTTGTACTGATATAGGCCAAATAAACGCCGTTCATTACCGGCTGATTCATACCATTGTTGCCATCCCAGTTTAACTCCGCATGTCCCTGGTGCAACCCTGCCGACGTCAAATCGGGATGCTCAGCCTGAGTGAATTCCCATGTTTTCACCAACTCGCCAGTCAAGGTATAGATATGAATTTTGAAATCACTATCTTCTTTTAAATAGTAGACAAATGATGTCAAAGGATCATCGGCACGACCGAATGGATTGGGATAATTAAAAAAGGATTTTTCCAGGCTTGCATCCGCCAGCACGACCATCATGGATGCCATGCCGAGATAATCCTTTTGCGTTCCGGTTGAATCAGCAATTTTTAAAGGTATATCAAATTCATCAATGGCTGTGAAAAACGATGATGAATCAATCGTGACACGAAAGTCTTTGAGCTCCGCATTTTCCAGGACATCGACAACAATCTTGATATTATCGGTCACGTTCCCGACAAGGGTATCTGGATGGAGCGCTTTAAAATCCAGATAAACCTGGCCGGAATCATTAAAGGTGGTTGTTTCGGCAAAGATATGTTCTTTTGCATCATCCCGTACCGCTGCAATTCGCGAGATCATGGGATTGGGCGAGATGAGATGTCCCATCTTGTCGCGTATTGACATATGAATGCCATTGAGAAACGATTTTGTTGAACCGGACGCATCTTTATTTTTGATATTTAATCCTATAATTGGCACATCAAATTGACCACGTATGACGCCGGTGGTCGCGCGCACTTTATAATCTTTAATAATGAGAGCACCCGTCTCAAGAGTAACCTGCACAAACGCGGTTGAATCGGATTGCAGTGTGACGGGCTGGTAGGCAAACTGATCATTCGGAAGCTGCAAAATTTCCAATTGAAATGTATCTGGCTCTGTTGTCGCGATCCGAGGAGATTCTATCAGCCAGGTGATCTGATTTGTGGAATCGGAGATCGCATCCTGGACAGAATCGCCGCTTACGAAAGTAAATTGTGGCGGCAATGTCAACTTTACGCTATAGGTGCCGGTCAATCCCGCCTCACCAACATTGTTCAGCCAGGCGGTGATCTCAAAATCATTGCCGGAGCGAACACTGGCGGAATCAGAAAGCACATCGCCGTGGAGATAGGCATCAAAGTACACTTTGGCTTTTTCGATAACTCGTATTGGAAAATTGATATTATCCTTGAGGGCAATCGCTTCCTGCTTCGAGTGAACATCTATGGGCAATTCATGGACAAGAATTTGAAAATTTGACAGGCTTTCCGATTTATTAGCCGGTGCGATCAATGTCCACACTGGATTCGTCCCTGATGTGACAAAATCTTCGGCTGAAATTATTTTTTCAGTTGTATCACCCTCTATGAGCTGAAAGCCAACCGGAACCGAAAGCTGTACAACAAACCGGCCATCGGTCTCAAATGCGGCACCGCTATGGTTAATTTCTGCTGTTATGCTAAAAGTCTGCTCAGTCGATAATCGATCGCTGCCTTTGAGTGCAATTGGATCCGATATATAAGGCTCAAATGCAAAAGTTGTGCGTTCTACAACCGGTACATAGAGACCCTGTGAGCGCCTGGACAACGGAGACTCGGACTGAAGGTCTTCCGCTTCAACAACAACATACAAGCTGTCGGATGTATTGACAAAATCCGCCGGTGCAATCACTGTCCAGGGTCGCTCATAGGAACCGGAGGATGGAATGATTCTTTCAGGATCGAGAATGGCAAATCCGCCGTTTTTCGAATACAACGTTGCGCGTATATTATTGTCCTTGACGCCATTCGTCTCGATATTTGCCTTGACAATAAACGGTTGTGCCGACGATACAGAATCAATCTGTTCACCTGTGGTCGCTTCGAAACGAAGAGCCGGCGCACTGATCGTACCCCCTTCGTTCACAAAAACAATCAGGTTATGTTCGCTTTTTGTCAATGAAACGGATTTATTCGTATTAACATCTCTAATATTCTCGGCCGTAATACGAATGCGGATGAGCTCCCCGTCAATTGCTGTATTGGGCGCTTGCACCTGCCAGGAAATCTCACTGTTATCGAAAAATACCTGTTGGGCATTGCCGCTTGTCAGGCTGAGTCCGCTATCCCTGAATTCGATCTCGACCGTACCGCTGCCCTCATACTCGGCTTGCCCGTCATTTTCAATTCGTGTTTTGATAACTGCTTGTTGATTTCTGGTAAAAAAGGCTTCTGTTTCGTTGCGAAGCACGCCGCCGGGTTCGATTTCCAAAGGTTGCAGAGACAAAGATACCTTTTTTTCAACCCGCGTCATCTCGATGGTCCGGCTGTCTTCGGCAAAATTAACGCCAAACTCACCACCTGTTACATGAAGCTCAAACTCATGCGGATCAGCTACAGCTTCAATGGGTGCCTGGATTGTCCAACGGATGGTGTCCCGTTCGACCTTGATTTCCACGACCTGTGGTGAGCGCAACTCATAGCCCGGCTGGATACTCAAGGTGGGTAAAGTGAGCACCGCTTGCCTGTCCACAAGATTTTGCGAAGACTGCACGACAGCTTGCAGGGTAAATATCTGCTCGGTAGAAAGTGTTCCATCCATAGCACCGGGTGGATCGATAATTTGGAAGCTTCGGATAGCCAGAACAGACTCGACCGTATTGACAGTGATGAGAGAATCAATTTCGCCCAAGTCAACGACCTCTTCGCTGTTGAGGTCCAGCGGCTTCTCGGTTATCTCCGTGCGGATCACATCCGGTCCCGATGCTGTGTCCGGCGCCAGCATTGTAAATGCCACATCCAGTGTGTCCTGATCAATGCGCCAGGAGAATGATTTCTCCACGGGTGCTTGCACAAAAATATTTTGTGTCGATTTGACACTATAGCCCAACGGCGGGGTGATGGTCAATTTTCCGCTACCGATGGGAGCACGACCAAGATTTTCCATGCGGGCAATGACATTAAACTCCTGCCCCACTTTTACCAGCGCACCACCTTCTGTCCCCAATTGTAAATGATAGCTGAGCTTTGCAGGCGTTTGAATACGAACCTTGGCGACATTCGCTCCGGCAACGGGTGTTCGCGGCGCAACAATGCTGGTATCATTTTTAACATAGGCTCGCACAATTTCAGCGAAAAATTGTTCGCTTTTTTCACCCGTGTTGGGGTCCCAGGTGTCATCAGCGATGATAGAAAAGCGCGCTTTCTCGGTCGCATCCGCCGCGATAGTAGCAATGGTGTCTTCCAGGGCATCGGTTATCGAATTTCCATCAGATGTCAGTCTAACGATGACACTGTCCACACCGCCAAATTGGCCGGTCGAAATATCAACTGTCACATCAAATGGTGAACCGCGATTGGTCAGCGCGTAACCATTCTGATCTTGCTTGTTTGTTGCCGCACCGGTCTTGGAGATGACCACAGCCACATCAGCCGTGACATCCACAGAATCCTCTGCGGATGCTGTCAAAATCAACTCACTACCAGTATCTTTGGTATTCAAATCAACCGCATTCAGCAACACGCGAATATCCACCAGACCGGCAAACTCTCCATTCCGCCATACTCGGTAAACAAGCGTATCAGTGGAATCTGCTCTGAGCACAAAATCGCCGGCATTTTCCAGTCCGGTTGGAGCGGTGAGTTGATAAAACACATCTTTTTCGCCACCCCGGCTAAATGTGATATTTGTATCCGCAATACCGGCAAATTCAAGGTGTGCCCTGCCGGTGTTGCTCACCGCCACTTTGACCAGCCATGGATTGTTTTTATCATTTGCCTTGATATATCTTTGACTGGGAAGGACGTCATCAATGACGAGATTGGCACCCGGCTCAAGGCGTGCAAAAGTCGTATCATCATCAGCGGTCAGTATAGCGGGTAATTGACGCGAATTGACACCACGTGCTGTTTCCTCGATACGCGCCGTGAAATTTACCTGGCCCTCTTGTGTGCCGGCAGTGATGTAAAAATCAACAGAATCAATCTCACCGCCCTTTAGTTCATCGGACAATGTTTGCAAAGAATCCTGGACGATCACCAGATTTTCCGATGGTGTCAAACTCAAGGCAACATTTTGGGCCGTTTCGGAACCCTCATTTTTCACCTTGACACGAATGGCAAAATTTTGTCCCAGGCTGACATGTTGTGCAGGATTTGGCGCCAAATTTTCCGTGGCGACAATACGAAGCTGGGCTGGCCGATATATTTTCACCAAAGCCAATGAGTCGAGCGCCGGCAATACCTGCGCATCAGCATCATCACCGGTGCGAGCCAAAACAATTCTGGCTCTGAGCTCTTCGCCAACCAGGTTTTCCATCGAGTCCGCTTTGACGATAAAATACACCGTGTCATCCTCGTTACCTTCGAGGATATCTATCTCTTGTGTATCAGGATCAGCGACCTGCGATTTGAACGTATCGAGAACCAGCTTTATCTTTTTGATATAGTTACCGCTACTTTCATTGCGAATCAAGCTGCTGACAACAAACTCCTGGTTGGTATTCACATGCGCGACACCCTGGGCGTCCACGTTGGTGTCAACTGTATCGATGTTGGTGCGCCGGATTCTAACTGCAGCCGCATTGGAGACTTCAACCGTCGTCGAATCGGTTTGAATGAGGGGAACGGTGATGTCATTCAACTCTTTTGCCCGCACAGTCGCTTTGATCGTGAACAGGCCGGCGTCTCTCCAGGTGTTTTGCATGATATACGTCAGGATTTTTGACTGGTCTTTTGACAGTCTTTTATTCCCACCAATCGGTTGTGGCTCGAGCCGATAGCTGGCAGGCTCTAAAAGCTCGCCCGCCTGGTTGTAGATATCAACATCGCTGATCTGCGGATCATTCAATTCAACCACGCCATCGCCGAGGTTTCGAACCGCAACAGAAATGGTCCAGGGCAACGTAGATCCAGCCGAGATGGTGCGCTTTGACGTTACCACACTATCAATTTGAAAAAAGGCCGGATTTTGCGTCACGACACTGACTGTCGTGTATTCGGGAGCCGACTTTTCCTCTGCCGCCCGATTATTCGTGTTGCGAGCGCGAGTTTCGGTAAAATCAATCGTGAATTGTCCTTGCTGGTTTGGATCAGCAGGAGTGATCACTTTGATGGGCGATAGCCATGCTGAATCACCCGGCGCCAGATCAAACACGCTCATCGTGTCAACTTCTATAAAATAACCGGGCGATACAGTTTTTACCTGCAATGTCGCCTTTTTCACTATGTCTGCGGTTACGGGATCACCGGTATGTTTGACAAGTGCTTGCAGGTAGAATTCGTCTCCTGCATTCACCTTGTCGCCCGATTCTATCATCGCGACCAGCTTGTCGATTCGTATTCTGGCAGAATCTTGTATTGCAATACCAAGTCTTTTGGACTGGATGATCATAGGTCGTCCGGTATTCAATTCTTCCGTCGCAATATCAGCGATGACTTTGATGGAATCCTGTACGCCTGGTCGGGTTACGGGTAGCGACTCATCAACTTTATTTATTTGAAAAAACAGACTGTCTTCTGCGCCACCTAACAACGTATCCGATTGGCTCTGAACAAACAAAAATGGTGGGCTGGTGACAAAAAGATCATTTCCATAATCCACCAGATCCAGACGCATTCTGTTCACGTCAATTTTCACAGCGCTGCTGCCCAGATTTTTAATGCGGCTGCCAATTATCCAAGCTTCTGTCTGACCGCTGGTGACGCTGAACTGGCTCGGCTGAAATGTTTGAATTTGCAGGAAAGCCATTGTTTGGATAGTTACTTTACCCTTGTTGTAGATGGTTTCCTCATACTCTTCACCGGCACCCTGATTATCCGTCATGAAAACGACAGCGCCGATTAAAACTTCTCCTTCTGGCGCCAATTGGCTCACTTCCGTGATGGTGAACAAAACCGAAGATGATTGTCCGGATGGCAACAGCTGCGAGCCATTCGTCAGGATATCTCCACCCTGCACAGTGAACTTGTCCGATACATCATTTGTGCCCGAACTGAACACAAGTCGTGCTTCATCGAGCCTGAGCGTTTGCGTCATATAATTCGAAATGCCGATCTCAACGGTCCAGGGATTTGTCTGCCCCTGCGTCACTGTTGACACACTTTGTTGTTGATACGCCAGGGTAATTCCACCGGCGTCGGCTACGGTGACAGTTTCACCATTCATGTTCAATATTGTGCTGAAGGGTAAACCATTCTCAGTGCCATTTAAGCGAACGACGGGAATATAAGCATTGCGCGGGAATGACGACGTGATATAAGTCTCGCGAAAAAAGAGCCGCAAGCTGTCATTTGCCGGAATGACTGTGCCTGAAGCAGCGTCACATCGTGCAATCAGAGTCTCTATGCCGGCGTCAAGCGTAAAAGTTGTCGCTTCTGGGTCGAGGACTAGATCAGCGCCACCACTATTTCGGACAACAAGTTGAAAAACTTCTGGCCGTCCGGGATTGACGATGGGCGGCGCCAATGTCCCGGCAATATAAGCCAGGCTCGCCCGCTCGGTTACTCGCACAGTGTCTGTATTCGTTGCTGTTGTCAAGCTTGAATAGACAACTCTTTTTTGCCGGTTCGTCTCAACGCCTTTGACACTTGCATTCAACTCATATAAACCAACCGCAGCATTATTGGATAAAATGCGATAAATCAAACTGTCTCGCGCACCTCCCGGCAATTGCGAGGAGCGTGATCCCGCCAGTGATTGCGGTTTCTCAATTTGAAATGTTGAAAATGGCGTTCCGCCTATATAAAAACGAAGCCAGGTTGAATCGATATTGGCGATATCAATATCCAATGATGCTTCGCCACTATTTTCAATTTCAACTGCAACTGTCCAATCGGGCGGCATTTGATTGACTGAAATTTGATGAACTGAAGAATGTATGCGCCGGATAGATAGTTCAGCCGGATCTTGCAGCAAGATGGTCGCCTGTTTGCCCGCGTCTGATGCGCGGACTGTTTTTATCTCTTCGGTATTAATGACCTCAAATTCAACAGTGGCGTCAATCGTGGTTGAGCCGCGAGGACCGCCGGTTTGGGTGATGCCGAAAATCAACGTATCCGTCTCACCACCAACAAGCCTGGCATCACCATTAGCTGTCGACGGGGGATTGACAATAAAGTTTGATTTGGAAAAACTCAATGTAGTGTTGGCATAGCTGAGCATCACATCGCTGCCGCCGCTGTTTTGCACAGCAACCCTGACCTGCCAGGGGTATGTATCGTCATCGACAGTCAATGTTGATTGTGACGGAATAATTTTCAGAATCCGAACATTGTCCGGCTTTTGCACCAACAACTGACCATAGACTTGGGAGATTTCAGATGTTGAATAGATCCCGTTGACACTCTCGACTCGACCAAATATGGTCAAATCGCCATCGGGAACCGAGCTTTGCACCTGTACCACTCTAAATTGCAGAATATCCGATGCATTAGCGGGAATGGACGTGGCGCCACTTTTGAGCGTAGACGGTGATTCCACATCATTTGGCGAGATATACTCTGTACCACCCTTGCGGAATTTGATATAGGTTTTCGCTTCATCAAAGCTGATATCCAGCGCACTGCCCCCTTCATTTCGCACCTGCATTTCAACCAAAAACGACTTTTGCTGTCCCTGGGTTACCGTCGAGTCTTCGGAAATAATACTGGTAATTAAAAGTTTCGCTGCCGTAATGCTTTCAAACGAATCAACCGAGTTTCCGGTCAGAATTTTTTGCACCTGAAGATTTACATCCCGATATGTGGCTTGCATCGACATGACAATGCTGCCCGTGGGTGCAGTGTCCCTGGATTCTATATAGTAAACAAACAGGCTGGTATCGCCGCCGGCAATTGTCGTTGGATTGGAAGGTGATGCGGTAATTGGAAATTGCTGCGTGACATTGGCGAACAGCGCATCGGTAAAACTGATGGATATGTTATCTACTGCCGCATCAGCCGAGTTGGTTAAGCCACCGTTATTGGCGAGCCGAATATGAATTTCGTTGCTAAAACTTCCTTTTGGGATGGTATCCGGAACAACATCTGCCGAGACAATCTGTAAATTTGCCGGGCGCAGCACCAACCAGGAATCGGTGAGATTGGCATTTGTCGCTTCGGTATAGTCATTTTCAAAATAACCCGTAATGGAGCCATCGATTGTGATGTCACCCAACGTCGCGGATTGTGACACATCAACATAAAACGTGATCGTTTTTTGCCCGCCCGCAGGTATAGTGCCGGTGGAGCTTGATGACTGAACAAAATAATCACTATTTAGATCTTGTTGACCCAGGCGGAAATTCAGCGACGCTGAGTAATTTTCAAAAGGAATACTTCCGCTATTGGCCACGTTCATAGTCACCGGTACTTGTAATTGTCCCCGACTGACTTGCGTCATATTGGTGACAATTGACTGAATCTGGATATTGTTCGGTCCCAAAACTTGTATAGGATCGGTCGTGCCACTAATCCCGTTATTGGAAACCGTGATGCTCTGGGGGCCGAGGGTGACGAGCTTGAAGCGTGTTCCCGGGAAAATATGTTGCGCTTCCGAATTAAATTTATACGGCGGTGGCAGTGTGGCTGCGGGATCGGTGCTGGTAAAGGTCACCTCTTGACCAAAGTCTGTTTTCAAATTTTTATAGGTGTCGAATGCCGTCACGGTCACACCCTGGGGGAAAAACTCGTTCGCTTGTATCTGTTGCGGATAACCGGTGATGCCAAAACTTGCGAGCAGCGTCGGCATGACAGTGAATTGATTTGACAAGCTCGTAACACCTGGGGAGGCCTGACCGTTGATTTGTAAGTTTTCTGCCTTGACAAGGGATTGAAATGCCGAACCCGTGCCATTAAATACCTTGATATTGTTGAGAAGAGGTTGTTGACCGTTTGGCGCCTTGTGGTCGCCGCCACCGAACAAGCTCACAGTTATGGTACCGGATGTCGGATTGTCCAGATGATCGAAAGCGTTGATCACCTTGACTTCAAATGCCTCTCCTGCTTTTTGATTCTGAATCGGTTCAAAGGAAAATTTTTGAATCGCACCTGGAATAACCCGAATCGCATCGCTCTCCTCAATAACAGTTTGTTCATAGTTGGAGACAAAAAATGTTCGTTCGCCGGCAGTGCGAAACTCAAAATCTTGCCCGTTAAATTCCGCCTCACCATCCTGAGTACCTGAAAAGGGATAAGGATTCTGACGGTCATAGGTAAACTCGGCGTTCGGATCGTTGCTGCTGTCAAAATAGATGAGGCCGGCATAATCCACTTTCGGATTCCGCCATTTATCATAGGCCTTCACTTTGACCGTCACACTGCCAGTGAAATCTGTGCCCGCTATTGTAGAGTCCGGATAGCCGGTGAGATCAAAACTGCCGATATCGCCGGTCCCGACGCTCAACTGGTTGGTATACCGATAAAAGGTGCCGCCGCTCACCTGGCCTTTCAAGCGAATATATCCGGGTTCATCGAGATAAAGTGTTTGCAAAGCCGAGCCGGAACCATTTTGAACAGCGATAGGCACCAGGTCCGGAAGCGTACCGTCAGGGGCTTTATGATCCTGCAGTGATCCAAATTCAAATGAGACATTCACAATACCATCCGCCAGATTATTTTCCGCGTCTCTGGCATTGGTGACAAACAACTCGAACGGCACGCCAGCCTTTGGATTGGTGACAGATGTTGTGAGCTGAAATGTGGTGATGCGTTCGTTTATTCTTATCGTTGCTGAACCCGAATCTTCCGGCGTTGCCACAGCAGGATTCACGCCAGCAGCAAAGGTTTCTACTCGAACGGTATAGTCACCGGGAGTCGGATTGCCGACGAGCGCCAATTTGACGCCAATATCTCCATCACCATTGATCGCCCCGTCTTTGCGAGAAATGTAAATCTTTTTCCAATTAGGAGCGGCCGTGCGCGTGCTGTCAATATTGAGGCGACCATCCATTGTCGCCGGATCATACGTGTCGGCGATACTTAATTGACCCAAATTGAAATCACTGTCATAATAAATCACAATGTGGCCAAAAATGTCAATGGGCATCACCGTTGACCACGTGATGGTGTGGATCGTGTATTCGTTTGTTGCGGACGACTGCGGCGTCACGTCAAGAGTCGCGCTGATATTGCCAGCGTTTGCTGTTGCGGCACTCAAAAGAAGAATCGAAAAAACAAGAATCACTATATATCGATGCACAACCATATCTCGTCTACTTTTTTAATTGAACAACACGTGAAAGGAGCATTTTCTTCTCAATCTCCACCTGGTCTTTGGATAGAATGAACGTGAATTCCCATTCCTGGTCTATAAAAGCCGGATTAATAATGGACGCGATTTGAAGATCAACCGTATCTCCGGCAGCGATGGCTAAATCGGCCTTGTTCTGATGCAATGTGAGAGAATTTTTCTCGACAGTTGTTTTGAGGGAACCACCCAATTTTTCGGAAACGGCCATCATCACGGGATTGACGTTGAATGCATTCGGGAAGACAATTTTTATCTGATGGTTGGCGGATAATTCTGAGGCAAATGTAACTTCAAAAATGTAAGCAGCCGGTTTTGCCGATTCAGTGTTTGTCGCATAGACGGCAAAATGATCCTGGGCGTGCAGCAGGGAAAAATGGGCGACAAACAGTGTCACCGTTTTGATTAAAAAGCTTTTTACTGCGCTGGTTTTCATGGTTTTTTTCTCAAAATTGGGCTTTTGTGTCAGAATACAAGTGAAAGACCATTTGTTCAACTTTACAATGATAAAATTGTTTCAAAGCGAAACTTTGGTACGAAATAAAAACAAACTATAGAAGCAAAATCAAATTTTCAAGCCTTTTCTTTTTCTCGGCTTTTGAGTGCAATTACTATACCAGCAAAAGATATTTGATCAAAACAAACTCTTCTCGGTGCATGAATCTGAAAACTGTCACATGGAAATTTAATTCAAGACGGCGCGCAGGAGGATAAGGAGGCCCCGACCATCATTTTGCATCAATTTTAGTTTCTTTTTTGCTTTTTCATAAGCTGGATTGATATCGACCGCTTTTTCGAATTCGCCTGTCGCTTTGCTAAAACACTGCCAGCCTTTGAGCAAATAAGCGACCCCCAAACTGTGTCGCAGGTCAGCATAATTGGGATTTTCCGACAACACAGTTTCAATGGTTTCGATATAATAGTCAAGTGTTTGACAATTATCATCCAATTGCCCGAACATAAATTTGAGATAAAACTCGCTATCAAACAACTGCGCACGAATATCCGACTTGCGTGCGCGATCAAAATATTCAAGTGCCTCAGCGGCTCCATTAATCTCTTTTAGCTTTTCAATGCCGGCTTCCATGAATTCAGCATCAAGATCAGGAGTGATCCGAAGTGCCTTGAAAAAATTCTTCTCTGCCTCGCGCAACCTCTCGATCGGCGGTGGCAGTTCAGCGTGCACAGGAAATTCAATTGTACTCTCGACCAATCCATAGCCTAATGAAAAATAGGCATCCCAGTAGTTTTCATTTAGAGCAATTGCTTTCTCAAACTGTTTTCGCGCCATAACAAAGCGTTCCTGACGCCACAAGGTTTTTCCGAGCTGCAGATGCAAATCCGGGTAATTGGGGTATCGTTCGATCGCCGAAGTGAGCTGCAAATAAGCGGAATTATAATCACCTTTGTTAAAATAGGCTTTTGCCAGATCAACGTCGGAATTGGCTTGCTCCCCGCCGATCGTTTGCGCTAATTCAAATTGCGCAATCGCTTCATCATAAAAGCCTCGCTCGAAAAAAAGCTGACCAAGATGCGTAATCGAGGGTAAATGGTTCGAATTTCTCACTTTTTCAGCCATGTGAAACAACAATTCAATATCCGTTTTCACCAGGTCGTGATACTGTCTCACTTGCCTTTCGAGTCGCGAATGTGATTCTATAGTTTTGATTGGGAAACTACGCTTTTTGACCAAAAACCCGCCATCAAAAATGATGACGCTGGCACATTGTTTCTCTTCGACAAAACTTGTTTGAATATGCAGGCTGCGTGTTGAAACCGCAATATCACTGTTTATGCCGACATCCAAACTCATGCACAAACTCCTAAGGGGCTAGAGATTTTAATCCAGATTCAATTCGGTCAAAGGCGATTTTTAAAACGTCCAAAGATGTGGCGAACGAAAGCCTGACATGCGTATCCATGCCAAAAGCTTGTCCGGGTACTAATCCAACACCAAATTGTTCCAACAAATAATAGCAAAGCTCTAACGACGATTTTATACCCATATTTTTGTTATAATACAGCGAAAGATCGGGAAACGCGTAAAATGCGCCACGCGGAAAAACACACCCTGTTTTTTTTATCGTCGACAGACGTTGCATCACGTAATCCCGACGCTGCTGAAAAGCTGCGACCATTTCCCGGTGAAACGATTGATCGCCACGATATGCTTCCAGCGCGGCGACTTGAGAGATGGTTGTTGGATGAGTGGTGCTATGCCCCTGATATTTTTTAACAGCTGAAACAATTTGCGAATTGGCCGCTAAAAAACCGATTCTCCAGCCAGTCATAGCAAAACTCTTGGACACACCATTTACGTAAATGAGCTGATCGCGAACATCAGCAAAATATGTCATGCTTGAATATTCGAGCGCATCAAAAATAATTTTATCATAGATTTCGTCGGAAATGACATAGATACCATTCCTTTTGATAACACGGGCGATTGCTTCGAGTTCCGGTTTCGAATAGACGACGCCGGACGGATTACAGGGCGAATTCAGAATGATGGCTTTCGTTTTGGCCGTTATCGCCTGATCAATTTGTTCGGCGGTTATTTTAAGATCCATCGTCTGTGGTGTTATCGTCTTTACGACGCCACCGGCCAATTCAATTTGCGCCGGATAGCTGACCCAGTAGGGAATCGGCACAATGATCTCATCTCCCGGATCGCAGATAGCTATGATGCTCTGGTAGATAGCATGCTTTGCTCCGGAGGTCACGACAATATTTTCTGGTGAATAGATCACGCTGTATTCATTATTGATCCAGTTCGATATCGCCTGGCGCAGCTCATATATGCCGCTCACGGCAGTGTATTTGGTATTGCCTTTTTGGATTGCGTGCGTAGCCGCCTGTTGAATGGCGTATGGCGTTGCAAAATCTGGTTCACCGGCGCCAAGAGAGATGACGTCTTTCCCTTCTCGCTTCATGCTCTCCAATAAGGAGGTCAGGGCGACTGTTTGAGATTCAGTCAATTGCGATATTCTGGATGACAACGTGCGCATAAGAGGGCCGAAAGCGATTACTTTATCTTTTTCCGCAATTGTTGAACAACATAGTCAGGCACAAAACATTTGATATTGCCGCCAAACATGGCGAGTTCCTTGACGATGCTCGAATTCAGGTAGGAGTAGCTCTCATGCGGCATTAAAAAAACAGTGATGAGTTGTTCACTCAGTTTTCGATTCACCAGCGCCATTTGCAGTTCAAATTCAAAATCAGAAATGGCTCGCAAACCTCGGATGACAGCATGCGCGTTCCGCTTCTTGGCATAGTCAACTAACAAACCTTCGATCTGGTCAATCTCAACCTGGGGATAATTCCGCATGACATGCACGATCATGTCCATTCGTTCTTCGGCGGTAAAAAGTGGCTTTTTCTGTGGATTTGTAGCGACAGCAACAATCACTTTGTCAAAAAGGGCTGTTGCGCGCTGAATAATGTCAATATGACCGTTGGTTATCGGATCAAATGTCCCCGGATAAATTGCTATTTTCATAATTCTCTTTGTAGAAAGTGATTAAAGTGTCGCCGATCTTTTTTTGTCGTGTCACAACGAGACCCACAAACGTGGGAGCGTTCTGACGCGAGCTCGATTCATAGATCATCAATCCCTCATTGTGCAATAACCTGTTTTGTACGACAAGAGACATAATGACATCAAAACGCTGATAATCATAAGGGGGGTCACAAAAAATAAAATCAAACCTGCACTTGCTTTTTTTTAAAAACGATTCGGCACTATTTTTCAAAACAGTTGCCCGGGTGTGAACCTTCAGGAGATTTTTGCTTATCAGATTGACAGCATCTTTTGAGCTGTCAACAAACAAAACCTCTTCAGCCCCTCTGCTCAGAGCTTCAATGCCAAGGGCTCCGGTTCCTGCGAACAAATCAAGCACTGCTGACCCGCTCGTCTGAATGCATGAAAATATATATTCTCGCACCCGGTCTGAGGTGGGACGAATCCGTATAGATTTTGGAGTATATAAGCGAGCGCCCTTGAAGGCTCCAGCAATAATTCTCATTTCTGAAAAAGAAATGGAAAATTAGATATAAAAGCGTAATACAAACGTATAGCGTCCAGCAGATGCCGGCATCAATATAAGCTTTGAAACACTCACTTTCATGTTTGTTTGTGACAGCTTGTCGATGAAAACCCGACAATTGTCAAAAGCGCCTTCGATTTTCATGAAAACAAATTTTTGCTCATCAGTTGATCCGTCGATACTCAAAGATGTAACCGCCGTATTCGCCGTGCGTGCCGTTTCTTCAAGCAGCTTTTTGATCTCGTCGCGTGTCCACCCATTACCGACAGCTGTGACAGTTGGCGTAAAAGTGCCGGAGAGCAGCGCGGTCAAGCCATTCACTGGAGCTGAGGATGTCAACTTTGTCAGAGCCGGCAAAGATTGCTGAATCGTCCTATAGATAGCTTTGGCATCTTCAAGTGAATTGGCTTCGACCTCGGTGGAAAAAGATCCCTCATCAAGGAAAAAAGCAGTAACCCGCTGTCCAGAAGTCAGGCTATTCTGTATAGTTTGCATGATCAAAGATGCGACCGCTAAACTCGATTGGTCAGTCAGGTCAGTTATTTCAGCGCTCACCTCGGTCTCCGCTGTTGGCGTCTCTTCCGCTACCGGTACGGTTGCGGTGGTATCTTTGGCACTATCAGACATGGCAACCGGCGGTTCCGATTCAGAGACCACAGCACCTTCCCGGGGTTTAAAAAAGCTGAAATAAATCACAACAACCGCCAACACGACAAGTGCTATGATGAATAAAGCGGTTCGGCTATTTTGGACCGGTCGCTTTTCTTCATATCCTGTTTCTTTCGGCATCGACTCGGCATCCGACGTTACATCCTCGGAAGAGACAGGTGCAAATGCTGTGGGTTCAGCATGTCGTTCATCGTCACGTTTGTCTTTTAATAAATTCATATCATCCCCACCTTGTTATCACAAAATCATTCCAAGACAAGAAATAAATTGTTCACCATGATCGTCGATGAGCTTTTGAGATTCGATATTAAGCTGCTTATGAACATCACGAAAAGGGTCCACCCGTTGCAGTGTCACATCGGGCCGAATTTTTTGAAACTCGTCTAAAATAAACTTATCAGGTATTTCTCCTCCCAAAAATACCCGTCCTACTTCGACAGCTCGAAGATTTTCCTCTACATTCTCGGTCAGCTTTTGCAGTTCGTTATTTATCAGCAGCACCAACTCGTCGATTGGCAGGGAATCAAATTTTTTGCCGTCGATTGTTGTGGGCAATTCTTTGGAAATTGCATAATGCCCGTCCAACAGGCAGGTGATATTAACGCCGGCGGGAGCAAATTCAATCAGCGCCGTTGCGCCGCTCAAGTGATCCGCGTGAGCCGCGTTCAAAGCACGAATTGACGCAAACAGATCAAGATCAAGCATATTAATCGCCAAACGCGATTTTTGAAAAATTTCCCGCACAAAAATGATGATCGCTTTCCGAAGTGCGGCAAATACGACAATGTCCTTTTTTGAATCATAGTAGGTGTTATGAACAAAATCAACATTGTACTCATCTCGCGGCGCGACAAGCAGTTGCTCCAATTCCCATTCGATATGCTTTCGCACGTCTGAATCTGCTAATCCTTTATCAACAGCAAAATGCTTTTTTAGCGCCAGGCGTCTGTCAATGCAAACGTTCGCACCCGAGATTGCTTTGCTAAAGTTGTCCAAACTCGAATCGATCAATTTTGATATTTGGGGAATATACTCCTGATCTCCTATTATGGTAAAATCAAAACTTTTTGGCAACGCGACCTGAACAAGACTCGTGACATTGATCTTGCCGTTCCATTCCTCGGCTTCAACAAAAAAGAGTTTGTCATGACCGATGCTGATCCCAAGTTTTACTATTTCCTTCACCATAAGAGTCCCCTCAAAAGTTCACGGTTTCATTATATTATAATGGTTTTAAACAAGAATTTAGTTCATAAATTTTTATATTTACCAGCTCTTTTCGCCGTTTTCCAACGCGCCATGGTTCTCAATTCGCAAGCCACCGAGGAAACTCTTTTGAAAATCTTCTTTGAGTTTTTCCTGATCCGTTGAATCCAGTGGACAATAGATGCTGATCATCTTGGGTGTCGTGTCATTATCAACGGTGATAAGATAATCTTTATCAACGGTTGGACATCGGTATATATTGTTGAGCGTCATGAAAGCCATGGTATCGATTTTTGCAGCATATTCCGGCCATGCCCGCAACGAATCGAGGACAAAAGCTTCGGTTGTATCCAAATCGACATCATTGGCAAAAGCCAACATAGAATCAACGAGGGCGCTAATCGCCATATCGAACATGATCGTAGTGACAGAATCAGGACCTGCGCCAAAGATAGAGTCCGCTGTGACCGTCACTGTATCATCCAGTTGCTTGAATGACTTTATAATTTGTGTGCCCAGTATGCTGTCGAGACCGGTGAAACGGTGCAATTTTTTCCCGGTTGTGTCGGAGATGATAAAATCTATGACCTTTTCGAGCGTGTCATTATAGAGAAATTTGTCTTCCATGTATGTTACTTCAGCAAAATAGATATGCCACAAGTTGTCGCGGCATTTTTCCTGATTTTGTTCCTCCTCTTTCCATAACTTGTTGGGGTAGGTCAAGGAAAAGACAAGAGCTGCGGCAAGGATAACAGCAACGATTTCCAGAAGAATGGAACCCTTTGCCTTGAAGTTCTTTTTTTTCGGACTGTTCTCTGACATCTTTCCTCCTCAAAGAATACGATAATTTGGTTATTCGACAGTTATATAGTCTTTAATTTTTTCAAATGTTTTCGGGCCAATATTTTTGACTTTTTGAATATCCTGAATCGTTTTAAAAGGTCCATTATCTTGACGGAAACTTGTTATTTTCTCGGCGATCACCGGTCCAATTCCCGGCAGAATTTCCAGTTCCTCGCGTGTTGCTTTATTAATGTCTATTTTCTCTGTTAGTGTTTTTTTCGTTATATTGCTCTCAGTCTCAGCAGCAATCCTGTTTTTGTCTCCGTCATCCAGGCGCTGCGATTTTTTTTCAAAATCAGCCAATATTCTTTGTCGTTCCCTCTCCCATGTTTCATCCGGTTTTTTATCAAGACTGTTGCGAACTATTTTCAGGCAAAATCCAACAATAAATGTTATCACCAAAAAGAGCAGAAAACGCTGCTCTTGTTTAGTAAAAATGGACATATTACAAAATGGCTTCCTTCATACGTTCGAAAAAGCCCTTGTCTTCGTTTTTTGGATGGATGCTGTCGAACTTGGACAGTTCTTTAAGTAATGTTTTTTCTTTGTTGCCGAGTTTTGCTGGAGTCCATACATGCACTTTGATCAGCTCATCGCCCCTTTTATAGGAATTTAAATGAGGGATGCCTTTGCCTTTCATTCGCAAAATTTTGCCGCTTTGGGTGCCGGCGGGTATGGAGATCATGGCCTTGCCATCCAATGTAGGGACCTCGACATCTTCGCCAAGAGCGACTTGCGGGAATGACAAACGCAGATGATAAACAATATCATCGCCATGACGTTCGAACTCGGCGTGCTTTTTCTCTTCAATAATAATGATAACATCGCCTTGCGGACCGCCTCTTGGTCCGACATTGCCCTCACCTCGAATTGTCAAATACTGCCCCTCAGCAATGCCGGCTGGAACATCAACTTCGAGAAAAGCCTCGCCACGCACTCGCCCTTCACCGTAGCAGGTGGGACAGGGTTTATCAATTATTTGTCCCTCACCACCGCAGCGTTGGCATGTTTGGCTTACCGTAAAAAAGCCTTGTCGATATGCGACTTCTCCTTGTCCGTGGCAAGATGGGCAAGTGACTTTGGTTGTGCCAGGGCTTTTGCCAGTGCCATCGCATGTTTTGCAAATGACCTGTTTTTTTAATTTGATTTTTTTCTTGACACCGTTGGCAATGTCGTTCAAAGTTAACTGGAGACGAATTTGTAGATCCGCACCTCTACGCTGTGGGGAGCGACGGGGACCGGAGCTTCCCATACCAAAAATATCACCAAAACCGCCGCCAAACACCTCCCGAAAAATATCAAAAGGATCGCTAAAGCCGCCAAAACCGCCCGCGGTTGTGCGCGTACCAGCGCGACCAAAACGATCATAGTGCGCCCGTTTTTGCGGATCGGACAATACAGCGTATGCTTCACCGATTTGCTTGAATTTTTCTTCTGCTTCTTTATTGTCGGGATTCCGGTCGGGATGATATTGCATAGCTAACTGCCGATACGCTTTTTTGATTTCGTTTTGATCGGCATCCCGTCCAATCCCTAAAATAGTGTAATAGTCTTCCGCCATGTGCTTTTTTTTAGTTGAACATCCTCTATCTGGTTCTACTTGCTGACGATAACTTTTGCGTGACGAATCACCTTGTCTCTGAACTCATAACCTTTCAAATGTTGTTCAACAACCGTGTCAGGTTCCACATCATCCAGTTGCACCTGCAGCAAGGCATCGTGCTTTTCGGGATCGAACGGTTTGTTTATCGTATCAAGCTCTACCAGGCCATAATCATCTAAAATTCTTTGAAAATTTTTCAAAATGAGAACAACGCCTTTATGCAACGTCTCAAAATCCTGGTCACTTTCCACCGCTGCAAATCGTTCAAGATCATCCAATATCGGCAGAATTGAGGCGATGAGATCAGCGCTCGCTCGGTCAATCCATTCTGCTCTTTCGTTGTTCACTCTTTTGCGATAATTGTCGAACTCGGCTGCCGTTCGCAGCAGCTTTTCCTGCAATTCGTTTTTTTCAGCGATCGCTTGTTCGAGCTCTTTTTTATAATTTCTTCTCTTTGTCCTTGTCGTACTTGAGATATCGTTTGCCTTTTGAGTTTCTGTCTCTTTTTCCATTATTGTTCCGGATCACCTAATTCTTTTTCGATACAAAATAAGTAAGCGTATCCGCCATAAACTTGACGAGAGAAATAATTTTGGCATATTGCATCCGCGTTGGTCCCAGTACGCCGAGTGTGCCAATCGCTCCGTCTATTGAATAAGTTGTTGTGATGATGCTACAATTTTTTGTTAATTCTTCGGCGCTTTCATCACCAATGACGATGCTTATATCGTTTGAACTATGTTCGGAAAGTACTCGCACCAACACATCTTTGCGATCTAATAGCTCCAAAACTTTACCCACTTGTTCAACAGAGCCAAACTCTGGATTGGCAATGACATTTTTCGCGCCAAAAAAATGAATGTCACTTTCCGGCTCAAACTGGATCATTTTGTCCGTGTTGTCTTTGATTTTATCGATGAGGTCTTTGCTTTTGGCATCCACATCAGAAAATCGCTCATGAAAAGATGTTGAAAGTTGCTCGATGGAAAGACCACGCAACCGGTCGTTAATGAGTTGGGATATTTCGTTCAAAAAATCGGATGAGAATTGATTTTCAATTTCAATAATGACCGATTTAACCAGTCCGGATTCTATGCTGAGAATCACCAACAGTTTTTGTTCAGATATTTGAATCAGCTCCAGATTCTTGAAAAGACCGCGTGTAAAGCGTGGCGAGAGGACAATGCCGAGTTGGCTTGAAATATCGCCCAGGATTCGAGCCGTCTCGCCAATAATTCGATCGGCATCCTGAGTGAACTGCTCCAGTTTTTTTATGATGCTTTTTTTTTCTGGCTTTGTTAGATAGGTTCCTTTCCCAAGGCTGTCCACATAGACGCGATACCCGTGGGTAGTGGGTATACGCCCGGCAGACGTGTGTGGCTGCCAAATAAGACCCAGTTCTTCTAAATCGGCCATAACATTGCGCACTGTCGCCGGGCTAATATTAAGATGATAATTCTTCGAAATATAGCGAGAGCCAACAGGTTCGGCATTTCGCGTAAACCCGTGCACAATGGCGAGAAAAACTTGTCGCTCTCTCTCTGTTAATTCAATAGTTGACATCAAAAGTCCGTACTAAAAAATTATCCCAAAAATAGCGATTTTTATCTGCCTTGTCAAGCTAAATTTCCCCAGCAAAAAGCAACCTAACCCCATAAAAATCATTTACAAAAACCGCTTCATTGCAAATTGACTGCCAACAAATCCGAAAAACAAACCGGCAACAATAATGCCCCAATAGATCGGTTGTGGAACAACAAGAAGACCGGGCCACTGTACATTTAATAGATTAACAACGGCATATATGATGCAAAAAGCGATCAATCCACCCAGCAGCCCTTGAAGCATACCTTCCAATATAAAAGGTCGGCGGATGAAGGCATTGGTTGCGCCAACCAGTTTCATAGTAGCAATTATTTGTTGCCTGGCAATAATGATAAGCCGAATGGTGTTAGAAATCATAAAAAAAGAGCCGAGAAATACAAAGAACGCTAAAACATACATCACTATTTTTGAAATGCTGGAAAATTTTACCAATATGTTGAGCGCGCCCTGATTTAGAACGACCTCATCGATTTCGGGTCGTTTTTCAAGCTGTGCAGCTATGGTATCAACGCTCGTCCTGTTGTTCGTGTCATCACTGAGTTGAATACTAAACGAGGCTGGCAGCGGATTCTCTTCGAGAGCATCGAATATATCATCGCCAAACTCTTTTTTGAACTCTGCTGCTGCCGCTTCTTTTGATATATAGTCGACATTGATGACGCCATCCATGTCGATTAATTCATTTTTCAACTGTTTAATTTCTACTTCAGTTATGGTATTGGCAAGAAAAATTTGCAGATCATATTTCGCATTCAAAACAGTCACCAGGCGGTTCATGTTAAACGACAGAATGACAACAAGGCTGAGGATCAAAAGGAGAAAAAAAACAGTGAACACGGTTATCGCTGTTGAAACCCGAGCTTTGGCGAAACCCGCAAATGCTTCTTTTATGCTGTACAAAAGACTCATATAATTTGCCCATTTTCAATTCGAACTATTCTCCCATTGTACGCTTTTGCCAGGCTCATATTGTGCGTAGCCATCAGCAAAGAGGTTCCGCGCGTATTAATTCGCATCAACACATCCATAATTTCACTTGCTGTTTTGGGATCCAGGTTCCCGGTGGGTTCATCTGCCAAAAGAATATAAGGCTCATTGACAATAGCGCGTGCGATGGCGACGCGTTGTTGTTCACCTCCGGATAGTTCATTTGGATATTTCCGCGATTTGTGACTCAGACCTACGTCAGCCAGGGCTCGCAATACCTTGCGCTTTATCACTTTGCTTCTTGTGCCGATAACTTCCAGAACAAAAGAGACATTTCGAAAGACATCCCTGTCGTTGAGCAGTTTAAAATCCTGAAAAACAATCCCGAGCCTGCGACGAAGATAGGGAATCTGTTTCAGCAAGATAAAAAGAGAGTTATACTCTCCAATAATGACATGGCCCTCGGACGGCCATTCCTCCAAAAATATAGTTTTTAGTACTGTCGATTTTCCGGCGCCGCTCGGGCCGACGAGAAAAACTTTCTCCCCCGGATGAATCTGAAATGAGACCTTGCGAATGCCATCACCCGTGGGATAGGTTACTTTGACATTATGAAGTTCTAACATGGCGATTGGACTTTTTTTTCAATACAAAATGAACACGTTCACATTTCTCAGTCAATGGATCAAATGAAAAATTCTTGTACCCGGCCAGGAGATCAAAAGGAGAATCTTGAATAAAAGCCTGGATATCCTCCAACGGCCAAATTCGTTGCCGATGCGTCTCACATAAGGTCATCCCGGGATTTTGTGCCAGCCTTATCTCAAAGTGATTGGTTTGAATATGATTTTTCTTGTCGAATGTAGATTTTCGCACATAACGCGCCCCTGAAAAAGACTCTTTATTCACGTACTGGGAAAAGTCTTTTGATGAATTATAAATTGTACTCACATCAAAAATAAAAAGACCGTTTTCCTGTAATTGAGCCGAAATTTCCAGGAGTGAGGCATGCCATGATGAGGACTCTAACAAGTAATTCATACTATCATATAGTGAAACGACGACATCTGCGCGCTCGGACAAAGGGAGATGAGACAAATCTGCGCAGATGAACGATGCCGGATTTGTAGACCATTTCCGCACCGCTTGCTTGAGCATCGGCAAAGAACTGTCCATTCCCGTCACATGATAGCCGTATATATGCAGCAACAAGCAAAATGTACCGGTGCCGCATGATATATCGACAACCCACTTGCTCGCCGGCCGATAACAGGAGATAATATCATGAATATAGGCTGCCCATCGTTCATAATTCACGTGTGCCATCACTCGATCATAGATGGGCGCCAGGGCAGTATATGGCGCCACGTTTTTATGTGAAGCGCCCCATTTCATATGATGTCAATATACAGAGTTTTTTTATGAAAGCCAATATGATCTTTGGCTGTCAATTTTCGCTTATCTTGACATAACAAGATCTGACTCTCGGACCATCAAACTCACAAAAATAGAGAGATTGCCATGTACCCAAAACCAGCCGCCCATTATCAATAATAATTGTCAAAGATGGACTGTAAATACTTGATTTAATATGTGCTGCCGAGTTACCCTCCATATGGTGGTAGCTGTCGTTGAATGGTACAATTTTGTTTGTTTCCATGATGATATCGCGCACGACATCGGGGTCCGCGTTTTCATTTATGGTTACGGCCGCTGTTGTGTGCGGTACAAAGATCAGACACAGGCCATCCTGTACTCCACTGTCTCGAACAATGTTCTGCACATCATGATCAATGTTTATGAATTGAACCGTCTGTGTCGTTCTCACAGTGATTTTGTTTGCTTTCATGTGTTCTCTGTTATGTTTTCAGCTTTTTCTTTTTTGCCGCCGGAAACAAGATATTATTTAAAATGAGCCGATAGCCCGGCGAATTCTTGTGCAATGACAGTTGTGTGGGTGGATCATTCACAAAGTGTTGATAGTCTTCCGGATCGTGACCGGCATAATAAGTAAAAGTTCCTCTTCCAAGATTGCCGTGCAGATATTTCACTTGTCCCGTTCCTTCCGCTTCGCCTAAAATAACAACTGAATTTTTTATCAGCTCTTTTTTAAAGCCGGTCGTTTGCCCCATAAAGCCTTTGATCGCATTTACATGGCATTGCGTGAGCATTGTCGGAACCGGATCATACTTGGCCGAAAACTCGAAAAGCGTAAAATAGTCGGCCTCCGCTCCTCGAAGCACGGGGGCATAACTCGGGGGGATATCAATGTCCGAGTATTCATAGAGCAAAGGATTGGGATCGATCTTGAAATCCTCAAAAGCCAGCGTGTTAGAATAGTCAAGTTTGCTTTGGGCGTTTGCCTGCACTGGATCCCCATCAAAAACCGTATCCACGATATCCACTTGCGCTGCCGCCAGGGCGATATCAAAAGTATCTGTCGCCGAGCACATGGCGAACATAAAACCACCGCGTCTGATGTACTCTTGAATCGCCAATACAACAGCTCGTTTGAGCTCGGATACTTTGGCAAAGCCAAGCCTTCTTGCCATGGATTCGTTCTTGGTGACTTCATCCTTGTACCAATCCGCATTTCGATAATTCGCGTAAAACTTGCCGTATTGACCGGTGAAATCCTCATGGTGCAGGTGAAGCCAGTCATAGAGCTCCAATTCGCCTGCCAAAACGCGTTCATCCCATAGTTTCTCATGCGGAATCTCCGCGTACTCTAAAGCCAGAAGCACAGCGTCATCCCAGGCCTGTTTGTTTGGCGGCGCGTAAATCGCAATTTTGGGTGCTTTTTCCAGCAGTACCTTGTCCATGTTCTCTTGCTCAATGACAGCATAGAGCTGCGCACTGTCGCTGCCGCTCAACATGTCGTAAGAGACACCTCGAAGGCGCAACTCGCGCTCGACCGCAGGATAAAAATCCATAAAAAACGAACCGCCGCGATAGTTGAGCAGCCACTCCACAGGAATACCATTTTCCAAAGCCCAGTAGGCAATGCCGTACGCTTTTAAATGATCCGATTGCTGTAGATCCATATAAACGAGAATTTTTTGAGCGTGCACAGGCATGGCAAAAACAACTAAAACAACTAATATTGTTATCTGGATTGATTTTTTCAGCATCATTTTTTTTCTTCCAGTTTTCTCACTCGTTCTCGAGCTTTTTCAAGATAAATACTGCCGGGAAACTCTAAAAGTATTTTTTCATAGTGCTCCTGCGCCAAAAGGTCCTCAGCCAGCTCTTTTTCATAGATTTCGGCGACACCCAACAAAGCTTGATCTCGAAAAAAACTCCCGCTATCCGCATAAACACTGTTTAAAGCGTAAATAGCAGGCTGGAAATCATTCAATTGTCGATAAACATCGGCCAGGAGTAGCCGCACTTCGCTGCGCAGTTGCGAATTCGGATTTTCCTGTAAATAGTGCTCCATGTCTTCTTTGGCGTCTTTATATCTCCGCTGTTTTATCTCAAGCGTGGCTTTCCCTAAAATGGCGAGTCCGGTAGAATCGTAGCTGTTATCTTGCAAAAGCATGCTTAATTCAAGCGCATCATTTTCAAGAACATTCGGTTGTGCGTTCGGGGCGACAACATCGGAGAATTCCTCCAGATAGCTAAGGCTGCGCTTTGGCTGTTTTTTATAAAATTCCAAATAGGCGAGTTGCAGAAGACAGGCAGGCTTTAGCTCCGCTTCTCGAGCGGCTTTTGCATAGGCCTGGCGTAAATTGGCTTCTGCGGCTGACAAATCGTCTTTGGCTAATGCACAATCTGCCAGACGAAACAGCGTCTCGATTTGATAGCGGATTTGTGGATACTCCTTGAGGGCGCGGCTGTAAGCTTTTTCTGCGCGTTCAATATCAAACAAGTTTGTAAAAGCTATATCGCCAATTTGCATCAGAGCGCGTCGCGCATCATTTGAGCCCCTGTTGGAATCAACAAAAAGCTGTAATGCATCCAGAGCCTGCTCATAATTTTGCTGCTGTGCATAAGCAGTTGCCAAACCCAATTTTGCGGCAGCCCGGTATTTGTCGTTCTCAAGCTCTTCAATAATAAATAAAAAAGCTTGCTTCGCATATTCGGTTGCACCGGCATTCAGAGCAGTTGAGGCAAATTCGTGTATATATTGACCATTTTGAAAGGTTTGGCCCATGAGCTCGGAATCGGAATGCGCAAGCCATTTTTCCCATTCAATAAAATGCAACAGGGCATTCTCATAATCCTGGGTGATCGTATAGGAATCGGCTAAAAACAGATGGATTGCCCACGCGATTTCGTTTGATGACTTTGCCTGTTTGAGTTCCTTGATCAATGGCCCTATGTCATCCTGACTTTGGACAAAACGATGGAGCTCTGTGGATAAAAACAACATTTGTTGTGGATGAACTTTCAGATAGCTCAAATATTCATCCACCAACTTGTCTTGCTGGTTCAAAATTTTATAGATATTGGCAAGCTCAAACATAAACAGCGTGCTGTTTTTAAAATTTTTACGGGCAGTTAAATAAACATCCTCCGCCTCTTCGTAAAACTGGTTTTCAAGATAAACCTGACCAATCAGTGTATAAACGTTCTGATTTTTGGAATTTTCTTCTATCAATCGATCCCATGCTTTACGTGCGCCAGATTCATCACCTCGTTTGAACTGTATCCAGGCCAAATCGACCCGATATCGAATATCGCGACGCTTTTGCTCAAGAGAGCGAACAAGCTGTTCAAAACGGTCATAATCCTGAATCTGATCAAGGGTTCTCTTGGCGCCGAGATAAGCACCCGTATCTTTTGGATCGGCAAGCGAGGCACGGATATAATAGTCCGCTGCGTTATCCATTTGTCCAGCGCCTTCAAACATTTGCGCCGTTCTCCTGAGCACTTTTGTTTCATTCTGATTGAGGACTTGCGAATGCGCTCGAGGATATCCGCATAAAAATAGTCCAGGCAAAATTAGATATATACTATTCCGTAGAAATATCATGTTCCGTCAGAGCCTTGAAATATTCTTCAATAACTTTTAAATAATCTCGACTGTAGCCTTCCTTCTTGGCGCGCAGCAGGTCTTGTTCAAGTTGATTTTTCCGCTCACCAAGATCAGCAGGAAGGGCATCAGGGCTTGTGGTTACGTAGTTTTTTCCTGTTTCCGCTTTTCGTTCGCGACTAAACTCCCGCCGGTGTACGGACTTTTGCGCGTCTAACATTCTCGAAAGTATTCGATTCTGCCGATTGATCGTATCTCGCGAAATATTGTTATTGGCAAAATCCTGCTCGACTTTTTTCATATCCTCGGCAATTTTGTCCAGACTGCCCAACACTTCTGACATCCCCTCTGCTTCGCGGGCTAACTCTTCCATGGATTTTCGCACCTGCCGTTGCTCGGCCGCAAGTCGCGCCAATGCCGCTTGTTGGCCGAGACTTAATTGCCCGTTTGAACCCGCTTGCGGTGTCTGCTGGTTGATTTGGCCTTGCGCGCCCGCCAATTGTTGCATCTGCTGCAGAAATTGCTGATAGCTCATGCCACCGCTACCGCCTTGCTGTTGCATATTTTGCATGGATTGCTGCATACGTCGAATTGCTGAATTGATGTTCGCCATTGAAGAACCCTGGTTTTCTGAGGCATTGCTTGCATTACGATTCTCCATTTCGCGAAGTGCCGTATCCATATGAGCCATGGCTTTGCCCAGGGATTGACTAACCTGCGGATCAATGCCGAAACTCTCATTCATGACAGCCGACATCTCATCGGTCACTCGATCGAGTCCCGAGGCAATTTCTTGCTGTCGATTCGCCAATTCCGGATACTCGGAACTGTTTCTCGCTACATCTCGTGTCTGTTGCATGAGCTCTTCTTGCTGCTTGGATAATTGCAGTAATTCACGACTCAGCTTGCGCATAGCCTGCATCGCCTGACGCTGCATCTCCCCACTCATCATCTGCTTGGCCATCTCCAGGTTACTCGCCATTTTTTCAAACGATTTTTGAATGTTCGATGACGTTTTCGGCGCGGCAGCCATCTGGTTTTGTGCTAACATGTTTTGCAAGGCATCCAGATTTTCCTGAAAATTTTGGCTCTGCATCTCGGCTGCTGCATCGTTTATTTGTTCAGACGGCAGCATCGGGATTTCTTTTGACTCGCGCTGCAACTCATCAAGGACTTGCGACAGTGCATCAGCATCCTGGTTGATGCGTTCCTGCTCCTTTTGCAAGCGCTCGTGCTCTGCCTGCTGTTTCTGCGATCCCTCTGTAATATCCGATTGTCGGTCCGCCAGGTCTTGCGCCATTTTAAGCGCCTGGTCGAGCTTTTGCTCGGCCTTTAATTTTTTTAACAATGAAATAGTCCGGTCCAGCGCCTTATTATAGTCATCGGCGTTCAATTTTAATTTTTCCATCGCCTGGCGAATCATTTCCTCGTTCAGGTTTTGCATGGCTTCCGACATTTTGCGCATGGTATCTTCAAGTTCAGGCGTCATCAAATCTTGATAGAGCTGCTGGATTTCCTGGAATTTTTCAATTGTCTCCGCAGTGAAAAGGTCGTTTTTTTCCATTTTTTCGATCATTTCATCCAGTTGCTGCGTCATCTGTTCGATCTGCTGTTCTATATCCCGCTGTTGCTGCACGGCTTCGTCGATCTCTTGCTTTTGTTGCCAATCCATCTCGATCGTTCGCTTCATTTCGAGAGTAAGATCGTCCAGCTTGTTTTGCAGCGCTCTGGTTTTTTCCAGCGTCTCTTCAAAAGAGGTTGTCACTTCATCCTGATCGTTTGCCATTTCTTCGTACATTTCGTAGAGAGATGGAAATCGCGCCCGATAGACTGTGCTGCGAGCGCTTTTCGGACCGCTTATCATATCAGCATCGTAAACCTGGACAAAATAGACGAGTACATCCGTTGGAAACATATCAAGTTGTGACAAATCCCAGTTCAACATGACGCGCAACAGGTCTTCACCGTAATTGAAATCCTGTATATCACTGTAGACAAACCGGCTCGAATCGATATCGCCCTCACCACCCGGAATGAGCTGATAAGCCAGACGAAGCTGCGATATCCCAAAATCATCCTCGGCTTCAATGGCGAGAGGAATAGTCATATCCTCCTCGAGATCAATATCTTTGCCGGGTCTGATAATCCGAACAATCGGGAAATTATCCGGGATAACATTGATTTGGTATTTTATCGGCGACAGACTGCTATAGCCATCCTGATCCATAAGATGAATTGTATAAAAATCATCTCGTGAAACGTTAAATGCTGCAGCAATTCTACGCCCTTGCATTGCCAGGTCGCTTTTTTGCTCATCGGAAAAAAGCAAATAGCCGGATGACAGATTCTTGTTTGCCAAGCCGGACAGGCTTATTTTAGAACCCTTGAGTGCACTTATATCGCCAATATTCTCCTCCAGAATATAGGGATCAATATTGGCGTAAGCTGGAGGTTCAATTTTCACATTGAGAGAGCGTAGAACAGGCCGTTCAATGGGAAATATCGAATGAACCGGGGAAGCAAAATCCTGGAAAAAAAATGAATATCGCAAGCTATCGCGGACATTGCTGATTGTATAAGTAAAAGAATCTGATTTTGCTCTGTTCAAATCTATTTTGTTTTCGCCAAACCTGTTTTGTAATTTAAGGGAGAGAGACATCACTGTTGTATCAGAGACCCATGCGCTCACCAACACATCATCACCTTTTATGACTTGTGTATCCCCTGGTTTGACAACAAAAGTGATGGCTGGTCTGATCACAAAATTTTGCCGTGGATGAACAAGCCGAAAAAAGCCCGCCGAAAAAAATGAGCCAAAAGAGAAAACTGGAACGAGTGTAAAAAGTGCAACACCAGCGGCGTATCGAACCGCGTTTTTCACTTTTTGAGTTTCAACTTTGGCGCTAAAGCGTTCCCGGGCAAGAATATCACCCACCTGTGACAACGCGGCCTCGATCAAAGAAATGGAGTATTTATCTCTATCTCGTTCAAAGTTCTCATACAACTGGAGAGCGTTCACCAATCGATCATCAATATTTTTATAATAGCGTCCCACTCTCAGCGCAATGGCAACCATATCCGGATGAAACAACGACAAAAAATATCGTATGGCTCGACCCAGGAATAAAAATCCGAGCACTGCGATCATGAGCAACAGGACACTGAGGGAAACGGTGCGTCCGGCAACGGATAACTGAAAGGCAGACTCCAGCAGTACAAATAGAAAAACAGCCGGTGCTGCAGCCATGAGGAAATAGAGAACTTGTCTCAGCGCCTGTAGACTTTTATCTTTGCGATGGTACGATTTGAGATTGGCGACAAGCTTGTCATATGTTGGCGTATTTTGCTTCATTGTGTCAAAGCGTAAATAATGATATTTGTACCCATTTCAAATGCTTTTTCGCGAACCGGCTGGGGATCGCCATGTACATCCTGATCAGCCCAGCCGTCTGAAATATTTGTGTTAAAGCTGTAAAACACGACCATACGTCCCTCGTGAAAATAAGCGTAGGCGCGTGGCGGCCCACCGTCGTGCTCGTGAATTTTTGGCAGGCCGTTGGGAAACTCAAAATGACTAAAAAATATATCGTGCGAAAACGGCACCTCAACCATTTCCTTGTCCGGGAACACTTTATGCATCTCGCGACGAAAATATTGATCCATTCCGTAATCGTCATCAGCGAACAGAAATCCACCGCTTTTGAGATAGTTGGACAGTCTCTCGATTTCGCCAGTCGAAAAAGATATACGACCGTGTCCGGTCATAAACAGAAATGGATAAGAAAAGAGGTCTTCGTCCATAAGCGAGACACGGCGCTCCTCTTGCGCAACATTGATTGTAGCGTGTTGTCGAAGAAAATCCAGCATATTGGGAATAATTGACGGGTCATTATACCAGTCACCACCGCCACCATATTTCAACCTCGCAATGGTAAAGTGACTCGAAAAAGCTTTTTCTTGCGCCCGTATGCGACTACAACACGAACACACGCCCAGAAAAATAACAATACTATAGAGAACATTCTTCATATTTGCTCAGTATCAACAATCAGGCCATAATCAAAAAAGCCGGCAAGTAACCGGCTTTCTTTTTGTGGACACTTTGGATTTACATCAAGGATTCATCTTTATACTCGATATATATTTCCTTTTTCATCTGATCGATCCACTTTTTCAGTTCTTGTTGCTTTTTATATTGAAGTGCCATTTCCTGAATTTGATCATAATCCTTGTCAAAGTCGATTTCACGGGCGTCTTCTCTGGAATTTAGCTTCAGGATATGAAAGCCGTATTCTGTTTTGACCGGTTCACTTATCTCGCCGACCTCAACATCGTCTAATGCAAAAACAAATTCTTTCGCCATACTACGCAACTGATCAACCTCGAAAGTTCCCAGGTGTCCTCGGTCATTTTTGGTTGATGCATCATCTGAATATTGCTCAACCATTTCGACAAAATCAGCGCCATTAACGAGCTGGCCATGAATGCTTTTAATTTTTTCGGCTGCTGCAATTTGGTCTTCCTGGGTGGGCTTTATGCTGATTAAAATATGACGCGTATGAATTTTCTCACCGCGCTTTTCTTCCAATTTAATAATATGAAAGCCAAATTGACTTTCAACAATATCAGAAATTTCACCCGGCTGAAGCGCAAAAGCGGCTTCGGCGTATTCTCGCACAAAATCCTCTCTCGCCATAAAGCCGAGATCTCCGCCGCGCTGGGCTGAGGCCTGATCATCCGACGTAGTGCGCGCTAATTCCGCAAAATCCTCTCCATCCAAAAGGCGCTTGCGGATATTGATCGCCTTTTCCATTGCTTCGATACGTGCTTTTTCACCGGGTTTTGCTTCAATGATAATATGACTAATATCGATAGTTTCATTTCTCCGTCCCAGGGAATCCTTCATTGTCCGATAAAAATCTTTGACTTCACGTCGATTCACGCTGACATTCATAAGCTTTTGATCTTGCACAGCTTTGGCGCGCAGTTCTTTTTCAATATCTTCGCGGTAATTACGTCGAATGCGCGACAGCGGCATACCAAAAACCTCCTCCAGCTTTTCCTGGCCGCCAGCTTGCTGAATGGCTGTTTGCATTTGTTGTTCGAGGTAAGCTTCAATCTGCCGTTCTTCCGCTTCGATCGTATCTTTGTCGGCTTGAATCACCAACAATTCTTTCGTCACAATGTTTTGTGCGGCAATTTTTCGAAATTCCATAAATTTTTCCTGATTCTTCGACGGATCAATGCCGAGCTGGGCCGTCATCAACCAGGCCATTTGGGTCACTTCAGATTCAAGGATAATCTCATCGTCCACTATGGCGACGATTCGATCAAGTAACTCCTGACCCTGACCATGAATCCCAAAAAGGAGTATGCATATGAAAAATTTTGCAAAAATCTTCATTTTTTATCTCTCTAAATTCAATGAATCCAGATAATTCCAATTGATCTCAACCCGATAATGTTCTTGAAGTTGCTTCAAAAGATTTTTATAAGTATCTTCTCGGGTTTTTGCTCTAATCCTCCACTCAATTAAATCCTTTACTTCTTCAAATGTCTGCTCTTCACCTTTTTTGCGAACCCCAAGAACAAGAACAAGATAATAACCCAAAGAAGTTCTAATTGGAGTTGACACGGTGTTTATTGACAGCGACGCAAGTCTTGTTGCCACAGGATCGGGAAGCGCATTTGGCATGACCCAACCCAATTTGCCGCCGTTTTCCTTACTGGCATCTAACGACTGTTCTCTGGCAAGAGTTTCAAAATCCTCACCATTCAACAGGCTGCGTCGAACGCGATAAGCCTCGGCAGATGATTCAACAAGTAAAAGCTGGACATTATAGAAATCATGCTCTCGAATAAATTCAGAAGACTTTTCCTTGTAATATGCTTCCATTTCTTTATTTGAGACAGAAATTTGGCTATCGATCTTTTCATGCAAATATGCCGCAACAATAAAATCCTTTTTCAGCTCATTGACTTTTTTTTGTATATCCGGATGTTTATCAAATTCATCTGTAACAGCCGCCTGATAGATCAGCTCCTTTTCGGACCACCGTTCGATGTAATTGGCAATTTGAGTTTTGGATATTTCGAGTCCCGGATTATCCATAATGAATACATTGAGGTCGCTCACATGCAATTTTTCTTTGCCAGAAGATACGACAACCGGAGAATCATTATTATTGCCCCCTCTTTCACCACATGAAACGAGACCAAGTGCGATACAGAGTAATGCAGCGTTAGCTATTTTTTTTTGACTCATCATTCGTTATCTCAAATTGTTTCATGATGACATGCGAAAATATGGCAATGGGATACTCCTGTCTCAGCTTTTCCAGCCATTCGTCATAAAGTTTATCCCTCAATTCGATTCGTTTTTCTCTTCGAATACCGGCCCGGACATCTTCAAAGGGCTTTAATTCTCCCGCTTGACGATCTCTTATCTTCACTATGGAGAAACGATTTTCATATTTAATTGGTTCCGAGATTTCACCCTGTTTTAGTCTGACAGCCGCTCGTCCGATCGAACCATATTGTCGCCAGGTTATAAATCCCAAAACACCTGCTTTTTCTTTGGTCTCCTGGCGCTCATTGAATTTCACTGCAAGACTATCAAAATTCTCCCCTGACATCGCTTTTTGATAGATGTCGTATGCAAGAGATGAATCCGAAACCAAAATTTCTTGAACGTTTACCGAAATATCATTTTCATACCAGTGAAGATGTTCATTATAGTGTGCCAAGAGTTCTTCTTCAGGTATGTTCACATTATTGTCAACTTTGACACGACGTATGCGTGCGATCATGCCGCTTTCTTTCTCTTGCCGAACAGATTTCTTGATGTCAGGGCGCAGGTGTACATATTTACTGTACCCATACTTTATAATTAAAACTCGCGGCACATTGCGATTCAGAAACTCGAGCACCGATGGCTTGGTATCCAAAGCTGGCCGACGCATGGGAGAAATTTCGTTATATGTTGTCAATAAATTTTCGAATGTATAGGCACCGCCTTTGTAGACGGCTAATTGAAAATCGCGTTCTTCTGGAGATAACACGTCCAAAAATTGTTTTGGATCTCGACGCATATTGACTTTATCTTTCCTATTTTTCTCTTGTATGACCAAAACAAGCGATAACAAACTGTCAATATTGTCCTCTATTATCTGTGCGTTATAACGATCTTCAATTTTACGTCTGAACCTTCTGTAGGTGCTATCCAGTGCTGCCGCATTTTCGCGCATTAAACGTTGCCTTATTGATTCTTTTTCTTTTTCATATTGTTGTTGAGCCGCTTCACGTACCTGTTCCAATTTGATAATGTGCCATCCTTTTGCTGATTTGATGACCTCTGAAATCTGACCAACATGCAAACGCGATATTGTATCGAATATCTCTGCTCCCCATTCTTTGGGATCGTATTTGATAAATCCGAGGTCACCATTTTTGCCGGCACTTTTTGTATCTTTGGAATATTCACGCGCCAGCTCACCAAAATCTTCTCCCCGCAGAGCACGGCTGCGAATCTTTTTTAGGCTGGCTATCGTTTGTACAGAGTCAGCATTGAATGGCAAATAAATATGTCGTACCCGCCATTCTTTGGAAAGCTTTTTATATCTTTCCCTGATCATGCTCTCTTTGACGATTCGGTCGATAATCTCATTATCAATGATGTGCGAATAAACTCTTCGAGCCTCAATATCTTTTATTCTTGACACCACAACGGAATCCTGATCAAAGCCGGATCTATAGGCATCACACAATTTCAATTTCTCTTCGACGAGCGTATTGATGTGGGGTGAAATATCCGCCATACTGTTGGTAGCCCCTCCTCTACGACTTTCGATTAGCTCCTCAAGCTCCTGTAAATAAATGAGATAATTCCCCACGCGCGCGATTGGCGTGGCTCGATTACAAGAGAAAAAAAATAACACAATCCCCATAAAAACAGCAAGATAAATCCATTTTGTTTTCTTCTTCATCGGGCCTTGTTCCTTTTCTGTCTATCTGTTTGTTTTATAGGCAATTAACTTAAAATTTACATATTTAAACAATACTTTGCAAGAACTTTTTCGCGACATTCAAACTCGATTGATGCGGTGGCGTCTTTATAACAAAGCCGAGAGTCTTTTGGCTCTGTTTGATTTCAAAGTTAGTCGGAGCATTTTGAATTATTTCAGTCAACCAAGAACGGAATGTATCGCCGGCAGGAAGAGAATCATAATCAAATTCTCCTTCTATGACATTTTTTCGAATTCGAACGTGTGTCAATCGTGCTCGGGTTGCGAGTATTTTAACAAGAATATAGTCTAAGAGATTCTGAACGCACGCCGGAGCGGCTCCGAACCTGTCGTTGAGCTCTCCGTGAATATCCTCAACTGTTTCCACCTTGGCAGCCTTTACCAGGCGTCGGTAGATATCTACGCGCTCTGATTGTGAGGCAATATAATCTTCTGGTATATAGGCATCGACAGCGCACACAACCTTTGCTTCAAAGCCGTTTTCTTGTTCGCTTTTGTCTTCGACATTCAACTCTTGTTTTATCTCGGCGATAGTTTGCGCAATTATTTTGGTATAGAGTTCATAGCCCAAAGCATTCACGAACCCGGTTTGTTCAGCGCCAAAGATGTTGCCAGCGCCGCGTATTTCCAGATCACGCATGGCAATTTTATAGCCTGATCCCAGCTCAGAATATTCCTGGATCGTTTGTAATCTTTTAATCGCATCGCGGGTCAACTTGCGCATGGGAGGGACAAGCAGATAGGCAAAGGCTTGTACATCAGATCGACCGACTCGTCCTCGAAGCTGATAGAGTTGGGCCAGGCCAAATTTATCCGCCCGATTGATGATTAACGTATTGGCTTTTGGCATATCAATACCTGATTCGATAATCATCGTACACACAAGCACCTGCACCTCCCCCTGAATAAATTTGAGCATAACCTTTTCGAGCTGATGGCCTTTCATTTGTCCATGCGCGACGGCAATGTTCGCTTCTGGAATGAGTTTATTGAGCTGCGCGCTGATGCCGTAGATGGATTGCACGCGGTTATGAACAAAAAACACCTGGCCGCCGCGATCAATCTCGCGCAAGATTGCCTCGCGAATGAGCTGTTCGTCAAAGCGGCTCACCTCTGTTTTGATGGGAATTCGATTATGCGGTGGCGAATTGATAATGGACATGTCTTTTGCTCCCATCAAAGCCATGTGCATCGTTCGCGGAATAGGTGTCGCGGAGAGGGTGAGCGTATCCACTGTTTGTTTGAGGAGCTTTAGTTTTTCCTTATGAACGACGCCGAAGCGCTGTTCCTCATCAACAATGAGGAGTCCCAAATCTTTAAACGCGACATCTTTTGACAGCAAACGATGCGTCCCGATAACAATGTCCAGCCCACCGTTGCCAAGCTGTTCGATGATCCTCTTTTGTTGCTTTAATGTTTTAAATCGTGATAAAACACTCATATGAATAGGGTATTGTGACAACCGCTGAGAAAAGGTCGTATAGTGTTGTTCCGCCAGGATAGTTGTCGGGACAAGCACGGCCACTTGTTTGCCGTCATTGACAGCCTTAAAAGCGGCTCGTACAGCGACTTCTGTCTTTCCGTATCCCACATCGCCACAAATGAGTCGATCCATTGGCTGCGCGGTCTGCATATCTTTTTTCACATCGGAAATAGCGCTTAATTGGTCGATTGTCTCTTCAAACTGGAAAGACGCTTCCAATTCTTTTTGCCAGACCGTGTCCGAAGAAAAAGCATACCCCGGTCGCATTTTTCGTGTTGCATATAATTTTAGCAAATCCTCTGTAATTTCTCGAATGCGTTTTTTGGTGCGCTTTTTTAATCTATCCCAACTTTGACTTCCCAGCTTGCTCAAAGTCGGGATCATTCCATCGGCAGATGAATACTTTTGCACCTGAGCCATTTTCTCGAGCGGTACATAGAGCTTGTCACTATCTTGATAGGTCAGGGCCAGGCATTCCTGCACTTTGCCATACGCTTTTATTTTTTCGAGGCCTTCGAACTGTCCTATGCCGTAATCATCATGAACAACATAATCGCCCCGCTTAATGGACAATTGTTCACGAAAAGACATTGATCTTTTTTCAATTTGATTTGGCTTGTGCAAACGAACGCGATCATACAATTCCCGCACAGTAAACAAATAAACACCCTTCTCAGGCCAGGAAAATCCGTGCGACAAGTTAAATGTGAATATGTGGATATCTTGTGGAAAACTCTCTTCTCTCAGCAATTCACACATTCTATCTCGCTGTCCATCAGAATCACACGCCAGGGCTAAAGTCGAATGACTTGTGGATAACAGGTTGACAACATCCTGTTTGAAGAGTTTAATATTACCGCCATAATGATTGTTTTCATGGATTCCCAAATGGGTGCCCGTATCTTCATTTTGAATATAGGGTACAACATCAATCGAAGGATATTTATCGAGATAACGACTGATCGTAGCCGCTTCGTAAAAATAATCAGCATATTTGATTTGTCCATCATGGCGCTCGTCGGCCAGACGTTGAAAATGCACCTCTACTCGTCGCTGATAATCTTTGATGATAGTTTGCAGCAAAGCTTTATTTTCAGTCCAGAGAATAAAGTCATCCGCGATATAATCGAAAATTGAGCTTTGCAAATCGAGATCCAGAACAGTTCTCTCATCGATCGGGCCATACGGTCCGGCACAACCCAATGGCAATATCTCGATATTTGATCGTTGCTCGATTGATCTTTGGCTCTCAACGTCAAACAGGCGGATCGACTCAACATCATCTCCCCAAAACTCGATTCGGACCGGGTGTTCATTATCAAAGAGAAACAGATCGACAATGCCGCCGCGCACACTCATTTCTCCCGGCGCATCAACACGTTCTTCCCGAACAAATCCCATTTCCACAAGCTGTTTGACGAATTGCTCAAATATCAGCGCGTGACCGACGTGCAGGTTTATTTTATACAACTCAACATCGTCATATTCTGCCACTTTTTCCAAAAGGGCATTTGCTGTGGTGAGAACAACGGAGACTTTTCCCTTGATGAGCGATCCCAGCGTGGAAATGCGCTGTCCGACCTCTGTTCGTGCTGGTCCAATTTCACTCCAGATTCCATTATCAAGAGAAGGATAGTAGGCAACATCATCGACATTCATCAATTCGCGTAAATCGTCGAAAAAATGTCGTGCAGTGGATTCTGACTCTAAAATGCAAAAAAATTTTGCATCAGAGTTAAAAGATAAAGCCGAGATAAAAAAAGCTCCGGCAGAACCGGGCAATCCGCTCACAGAAAAATGTTCGCGTGATCTCAGCGCTTTTTGGATAGCGCGACACACTGTGTCATTTAAAAAGCAATTCTTTATAACGTCCAATTCTGACATCAACAGGGCATGAGCACTTTTCAGGTTATATTAGACAATTCGTGCTGTGAGAGAACCACTATCTTTTTTTCCGTCTCCTTCCCGCAGAACGATATAATTTTACAGGACAGCTTGTCATAGCGCAACAGTTCATTGATCTCCGCATCGACCTGTCCACCTTTCAGGGCAATTAAAATTCCGTCTGGTTTTAACAGCGGGTAGCTCCATCGCCATAAATCGGCCAGCGAGGCGACGGCTCGTGCAGACACATAGTCGCATACAAAAACGCCCCCCAGCTTTTCTACTCGCTCGCACACAACAGTCGTGTTGCTCAAACGCACCTGTTCAACAGCCTCACGCAAAAAAAGTGCTCGCATCCGTTTGGATTCCGCAAGCACCACGTGCAGTTCCGGATACATAATGGCGAGCGGAAGTCCGGGAAAACCAGCACCTGATCCAACATCAAGCAAACGGCCAGTGCCGGCAATCAGCTTATGTTTGACAATTTCAAGGGATTCAAAAATATGCTTATCAACAATCCTGCTGCGATCTTTTTTTGACACCAGATTCTTTCTCAATGTCCACGCTTCAACAAGATCGACATAGTGTGCAAATTGTTTGGCTTGCAGAGACGATAGGTCGAACTCATTGACGAGACGCTCCATGGCTATATTATTATTAATTAACATAGAAAATGTTTCACGTGGAACACTCACCTTCATCGACGTTTAGGCCGACTCAAAAACATCATCAATACAGCGATGTCAGAAGGAGACACGCCGAGTATACGAGACGCTTGCCCGAGCGTCTGTGGCCGAAACCGCATCAGCTTTTCTCTCCCCTCGTGAGAAATAGAGTCCAAACTTTGATAGTCGAATTCCTGTGGAATACCCAGGTCTTCCAACTCCCGCATGCGTCGAACCTGTTCATTTTGCCGCTGCAAAAAACCTTCGTATTTGATCTCGATTTCAACCTGTTCCCGAACGCGTTTCCAAAAAAGATCGCTGTCAGGATAAAACATTTCATGTTGATAAAGAGAAGCAAAATCTGTCACGTGAACCTCCGGCCGCTTCAACAGATGCTCCAAAGACTCTGTTTCAGTTATGGTCGTCGTGCTAATTTTTTCCAAAATGGGATTCACAACTCCGATAGCGGGTCGTTCCGCTTTTAAAAAATGGATCATTTCTGCAATTTTACGTCTCAGCGTCATTACATTGTTGTGATCCTTGGCATCAATTAAACCCAATTTATAGCCATAATCCATCAGCCGTAAATCAGCATTATCCTGGCGGAGCAAAAGTCTATACTCGGCTCTTGAGGTAAACATACGATAAGGTTCGTGCAAATCTTTTGTCACCAGATCGTCAATGAGAACACCTATATACGCTTCATCACGGCCCAGAACAAATGGATTGGCGCCGCGCATTTTTAGCACGGCGTTCACGGCAGCGACAAATCCCTGCGCCGCTGCTTCCTCATAACCTGATGTGCCATTTATCTGTCCGGCAAAGTAGAGGTTCTCAATATATTTGGTTTCCAAAGTTGAGCGCAATTGTGCGGGCGGGAAAAAATCATATTCAATGGCATAGCCCAAACGGGTGAGGCGCGCATTTTCCAATCCCGGCACAGAATGCACTGACTTGATCTGAACGTCTTCCGGGAGACTTGTCGCAAAGCCGTTGAGATAATATTCATTAGTCGATCGACCCTCTGGCTCCAAAAAAAGCTGATGGCTCGTTTTGTCCGCAAAACGCACAATTTTATCTTCAACCGACGGACAGTAGCGCGGTCCAACGCCTTTGATAATGCCTGTATACATGGGAGAACGGTCCAGACCGGAGCGCAGTATGTCATGTGTTTTTTGCGTTGTCCTGGTCATAAAACACGGAATTTGCTCGATTTCAATTTTCTTGTGTTTGTGAGAAAACGGTAGTGGTTCATCATCACCGGGTTGGCATTCCATGCACGAAAAATCAATCGTCCGCCCATCGAGCCGCGGTGGCGTTCCGGTTTTGAGTCGACCAACTTGAAAGCCCTTCTCAGATAGCTGCTCGCTCAAGCCGCTTGAAGCGATTTCGCCGGATCGTCCACCACTGATATTGCGTAAGCCTATATGTATTCTTCCGTTCAAAAAAGTTCCGCTTGCCAGGATAACGGAATGACTATATATTTCCGTTCCGATTTCAGTGACAATGCCAACAACCACATTGCCTTCAAAAATCAAACTTTTGACATCATGCTGACGAAGAAAGAGATTGGATTGATTCTCCAAAATTTGCCGCATCCTGTTGCCGTATTGTATCCGGTCATTTTGCGAGCGCAATGACCAGACCGCCGGACCTTTGGAACGGTTCAAGACCTTGAACTGAATGCCGGTATCATCAGCAACAAGCCCCATCTGTCCACCAAGAGCGTCCAGCTCTTTCACCAGGTGCCCTTTCGCCAATCCTCCTATCGCCGGATTACAGGACATTTGCGCGATGTTAAAAATATTTATCGTCACTAACAGGGTACTCGCCCCCATTCTCGCAGCTGCCAACGCCGCTTCGCAGCCGGCATGCCCCGCTCCCACGACAATCACATCATATTTTTCATTAGCCTGGGTCATAAAATTTCATCTTGTTCCACGTGAAACATCTATTTGCCTATGCAAAAGCTTGAAAAAATATCATTCAATATCTCTTCTGTTGTCACTTCGCCTGTAATCTCAGCCAAAGTCTCCAGAGCAGCACGAATATCCAAAGCAATAAACTCGGCTGATAATTTTTTTTCAAGCGACTCTCTGGCATGGAGTATGGACTCTTTGCTTTTCTTTAGTGCGTTCAAATGGCGCACTTTGTTAAAAACAATACCTCCATCAAATATATTGTGATTCAGGTTGGATGTAACCAGCTTTTCTTTGAATGCCTCAAAGCCCTCTCCAGTTTTGGCTGAAATGAAGCAGCTTTGTTCAAATTTTTTAACAAAATCCAAATCGACATGCGTACTGTCAATATCTATTTTATTCATGACTAAAACGATATTGCTCACTTGCAATGACTCCAATTGCTGCAAAACGATGTAATCCGAATCATCCAGAGCGTGACTGGCATCTACAACAAAAAGAACTTGATCCGCTTGCCTGAGTGCTTTTTGTGTCTTTTCAACACCCTTTATCTCTATAGAATCATCAGTCAAACGAATGCCAGCCGTATCCGAAATTTTAAACAGCATTCCTTGTATATCCAAAGCCTCTTCAATGACATCGCGCGTTGTTCCAGGAATTTCCGAGACAATCGCTCTCTCTTCTTCCAATAATCGGTTTAAGATACTCGATTTTCCTACATTGGGTTTTCCGGCCAAGGCAAGATGAAGACCTTCTCTGAGTATCTTACCATAACGAAACGAAACGATCAGTCGCTCAAATTCATCCTTCATACTATCGATATATGTCATCAATTCGCTGCGAGCAGCAAACTCAATATCTTCTTCAGCAAAATCCAATTCTATTTCTAACAGCGCGAGATATTTTTTTAGCTGCTCTTTAAGAGAAAGCAATTTGTCTGACACGTTACCTGATAGCTGCTGCTGCGCACTTTTGAGACTCAGTTTTGTTTGCGCGTTGATAATGTCAGCGATTGATTCTGCTTGCAGCAAATCGATTTTTCCATTCAGGAAAGCCCGTTTGGTAAATTCTCCCGGTTCTGCCAAACGAGCACCGTTTTCCAGCAGACAGTGCAGTATTTCCTGTACGACATAGATTCCACCATGACAATTTATTTCGATCGTATCTTCGCCTGTATAGGACCTGGGAGAAACAAATTTGGCGATGAGCACATTATCTATCACTTCTCTTTCCTGCTGCCGCCGAAACAGGGTGCCGTGAGTCATGCAGCCATGCGCGATGTCATGGATGCTCTTTTTTGCAGAAAAAATCCGTTCAATAATGTCGAAACTCAAACGTCCGCTCATTCTGATTATGGCAATAGCACCTCTTCCCTGCGGCGTTGAGACGGCGCAGATCGTGTCCTGGGTTGATCCAATCATTCTAAAATACAAAACCCCACTTTTGCTGTAACAAAAGTGGGGCATCACCTATTTTGAGTCTTTTATTATTTTTTTCTTTTTTTCGGAACTTTTACTTCCGCTATTTCTTGTTTCTTTTTTGGCGTCAAATATTTTTGCTGCAAAATTGAAAGAGCGTTAAAAAGCGCATAATATAGATTCAATCCCGATGGAAAACTATTAAATAACAGTGTTAAAAATATTGGCATAAAATACACCATCATTTTTTGCTTCGGATCGGTCACTGTCATTTTTTGCTGGATGAACATGGTCGCGCCCATAACAAGTGGAAGAATGTTCACTGTATCTCCATATAACGGCAATGAAAAATTTCCCGGGAATGTATATACAGTATCTGGCGCTGATAAATCTGTTATCCACAAGAAAAATCCTTCGCCCCGCAACTCGATGGTGGTTCTAAAAACAATAAACAATCCAAAGAGCAAGGGCATCTGGATAAGCATTGGCAAACATCCCCCCATCGGATTAACGCCCTCTTTTTTGTACATAGCCATCGTAGCTTGATTTAATTTCTGCGGATCATTTTTGTGTTTTTCCTGCAGCTCCTTTAATTTGGGCTGGATCGCCTGCATTTTCTGCATGGATTGATAACTTTTATGCGTCAACGGGTAAACTATAATCTTGATGAGCAACGCAAAAATTAAAAGCACTACGCCATAGTTTGGAATAAAATTGTGCATCCATTTTAATGTTTTCAAAATGGGCAAACTGAACCACCTTATTGGTCCCCAACCAAAATCCATAAAATCGTGCAGGTTTCCCTCATATTTTTTTAATATATCGTATTCAAGTGGCCCCAGATATAACCGAAACTCTTCTCTTGCGATTCGTTCACCCAAATAGGGCATGGCTAATTTCAGACTAAATTTTTTCCATTTTTCTTTGGCTGCCGGCGTTAGCGTTAGCTCCTGGCCACTTATTTTTGCGCTGGTGCCATCTTCTGTCATTGGGATGATATAAAACGCAAAATACTTTGTCCGCACCGCTACCCAGTCAATGGCTCCGGTCTCCTCGTACCTTTTGCTATTTGCTTTATAACTCTTTTGCACCTCTCCACCCGATGCCGTCGCCGCTTTCGCATACATCATATCATCTTTGAGCCTTTTTTCTGTGGAAGCCAAGCCATTGGGTGCAGCTATTACATAACGTTTATCAGCTATGATATCATGCAAATTTTCAAACTCAACCTTCATGCTGATATCATATCTGCCATTGTAAAATGTAAATATTTTACGAATTTTTCGCTCATCGCCAATTGGCAATTCAAAGTCTAAAGTATAAGATTCATCACCGGTCAATGTAATGGATGACTTTGAATCTGAAGTAAAGCCAAGACGTGCGGTACTTAGGGAATCACCGATCCGGGTTTTAAAACCCAAACTCATTGTTCCATATTCTTCGCTCCGAAATAACCTGACCGGTTGATCATCTGGACCCGAATACTTTTTCAACTCCCATTGTTGAAGAGAGGCCCCTATAGAGCTAAAAGTAGCCTTGTAGAGTTCGGTCTCAATAGTAATGACTTTTTCATCTTGTTGAACGGTAGAAGGAATTAAAGAAACACTGTCATTTTCATCAGCCGTTTCAGGGATAATTTCTTCCTCTATCGGTTGTTCTTCCAACTCGGAAATGATTGTCGCATCGTCTCTTTGTTGCCTCTGTGCGGTCTCTTGGGCTATTTGCTTCTTGCGTTGTTGCCGTATCTCATAACCTTTAGGATCTACCACTTTTTGATAAAAGGAAGTATTCGCTAAAATGAGAATGAGTCCGATCAAAATAAACGCGAAAATCGTTTTCCTGTCAAAATCCATCACTCTCTCTTTATTTATTAAACTGGATCATAACCGCCACGTGAAAAGGGATGACACCGTAATATTCTATAGACCGCTTTGAATAATCCCTTAAAAACGCCATATTTCTGCATCGCTTGAATTGCATAAGTTGAGCATGAGGGATAAAATCTGCAAGAATCTGGAAAAAGCGGCGACAATAATATCTGATAAATTCGAATGAGCACAATAAATAAATTGACAAGTATCTGTTCAATAAATTTAACGACTTTTTTTATGTAATTTTTCATTATGCTTGCGTCGTGGCCTTTAATTGCTGTTCGACTTTTTGAAGCTGACTTTTAAAATAAATTTCTCTGGCTTTATAGTCAAGTTCCAGAATGCGCTCGCTGGTCACGATAACCATGTGCACAGGCAGATGAAAATGTCGAAAATTAGTTCGCCATAATTCTCTGGCAATTCTTTTTAATTTATTGCGGATCGGCTTGTTTGCACACCTTTTATTGACCGCAAAACCGATTTTTAAATCATTGTCTCTTACAAAAAAAAACGAGAAATATTCATTCTTAATGCACAATCCCTTTTGAAAAAGCTGCCCAAAGTCAGCGTTTTTCTTCAGAATCATGCTCTTGGGTAACGAATTAACAATCAAAGGTTCTTTCGAATTTATTCGTCGCTCACCGACAATTTTTTTCGCCCTTTGGCGCGACGCCGATTTATGACTGCCCGACCGTTTTTTGTCGCCATACGCGCACGAAAACCGTGTTTGTTCAAGCGTTTTTTATTGCTTGGTTGAAATGTTCTCTTCATCCTTTATCTCCACTACAGTAGTAATAACTTTACAAAGACTTTTAATGTATATAATATATCTTTGAAAATCAAGTTCTTTTCATTTGTTAACAAACAACTTAGCATACACAATATATCACTACATTTAGTATAGTTCTATACGTCTTGCCCCAATAAATTGACTCTTATAATAGGAATCGGATAATTTGCTCAAAATAACACCTCTGCTGGATGATGCATGCAGAAAATAACCTTTGCTAATATACAATCCCATGTGAGTGGCTCTCCGACCGTCGCTCGAGAAAAAAACCAGATCGCCAAAGAGCAAATCTATTTTATATATTTTTTTTGCTCGTTTGTAGATTTCGTCAGCATTATGTGGCAAATTTATACCGACCGCATTTCTGTATATCGTTTTGATCATACCCGAACAATCTGTTCCCCGGGGCGAATCACCGCCCCATTTATAAGGTGCACCATAAAAAGTTCTAATTTCCTTTTTCATTTTTTCAACCAGTTCATCGTGTGATAATATCTGCCGGGATAAATCCGAATAGTATGGCTTTGGCGCAAAATTTGTTCCGCATTGTATGAACAGCAAAATTAACAAGGATATAGGAAATATTAGCCGCTTTTTTTGCATTTTAGATACAAACATTCTTTTCCCTTGCATTTTCATATTATTGCATTAAATTTAAAAATTAAAGAATTTTAGGTATTATTCCATATTTTTTTTGCTCTAACACTTGGGTGGTTTCATGCATAGACTATTGGACGCTTGTAAAACCTGCTTCCCCGTCTTTGTCGCGATTGTTGGAATCATTGCTTTTTTTTATCTTTTTTATTTTCTCATCAAAAAACAACCCAAAATCTTCTGGACGGTTATTATCACCGCCATTATTGTGAGCATTATTACACTGATGACAGATCGTTTTATATTCCCGAAACTTTTTAGAATGTTCTCACTAGCCTGCGGCGGCCAGGAGGTGAGCGAGAGATGGATTATTTACGACACAGACCCGCGCAACGATACATTTATAAAAGGTCGCTTACGATATGGTGAGCTTTTAATACTGGACCGAATTTTAATGAAAGAAAAATCCAATAACGGGCTGCGCCTCGATAGTACAACATTGAATGAAGCCGCCAAATATGATCCCAAAATAATCGATGCGTATGATCGCTGGAGAAAATGCAAGGATATGCGGCGCTCCTACCACAGGAGTATCTATCCGGATGAGCGCGAACTCTATCACTATTTAAGAGAATAACAGCGTCGTCAAGGAACATTTTTTACAGTATGAAATATAATACATAAACCCGATGTGATTCGGGTTTTTTCATTTAGGAAAACACATCATGCACTTGCGTCTTTTTTTTATACTTTATTGGTTTTCTGTTTTAGCCGTCAGTTGCGCATTTTGCAAAAATTTGAATGCGCGCTTTTTATTCGCCTTTGGTGAAAAAGGTGACCGGCCAGGCCAATTTTTCCGACCCCTCGGTGTTTCCTCAGATGCGAATGGCAACATCTATGTGACGGATAGCGGCAATAATCGGCTGCAAAAATTTTCGCCGCACGGAGAGTTGATATCATTTATCGGAGGCTTTGGTTGGGAAAAAGAACAGTTTCAGTCTCCAATTGATATATTCGTTTATAACTCTCTGGATATTTACATTGCCGACTATGACAACAATCGGATTGAACGCTATGACAAGGATTTGAACTGGCTTGCGTCTTATTATTCAAATGAAAACTGGAATCCAAAATATCAATTCCAATTTCCGCAATCTGTGTGCATTAGTTTGCATGGAGAGTTTTTTATTGTTGATTCTGAAAACGACAGGATCATCAAGCTCAATGCCTCCTTTGAACCCGAGCTTTCTTTTGCCGATTACGACTGGGGGCAAGGCGTTCTCGAAGAAGCATCGCATATTTATGTGTCTAAAAATGACAATGTCTATGTAACGGACTCGTATGCACATAAAATTCTGGTCTATGATTATTATGGTAATTATCTTTTTGACATCGGCGCTGATGTGCTTGTTTCCCCTAGAGGTTTGTGCGTCGATGAACGTGAAAATGTTTTTGTTGCCGATGCCAAAAAAAATAAAATTTTGTGCTTTGACAATAAAGGCCGGCAAATTCTCGATATAGGTTCTCTCAGCACAAAATTAGCCGGTTTTTATGAACCGAATGACGTCACGGTTAATCGAAATAAACTATACGTAGCAGATACGCAGAATCACCGAATTCAAATTTTCGAGCTTGAGTGGGAAAAATAAAAATTGCTCATATTTGGGGATAAAACATGGAATGCTCTCCTGTACACGTTTATACTTTTCCCTGCCCTTCTTTTTTCACAAATGACTGGCAAGCTCGAATCCTTGCGCCTTTACGAAAAAGACCTGGTCATTTTAGGAGAAGACCGGCGTGGTCCTTACCTCCTTCCCGATAGTCTGATTATTGAAAATTCTGAAAAAGTGTTCCTGAACAATCAACCGCTGGCAAAAGAAAAATATCAATTCAATTGTATAAATGGCGAGGTGCGCTTTATTGAGCCTGTTCCGAAAGGTGCTGAAATTCGTCTCATCTATAAAATATTTCCGTATTCATTGCAAAAATCTTATTTGCATCGTACGATTCAGCAACGTGTTTTTGGTGCACCGACGGCGCCAGTGGATCCTCGCGCCCAGGAAACTCAACCTGAAAGCGAGGATTATGCCTCGCAACTCACAAAAAGCGGCAGTATAACGCGTGGTGTGACAGTCGGCTCGAACAGAGGACTCAAGGTCAATTCTGCGCTGAATATCAACGTGAGCGGCAAGGTGGCTGACAATGTCGAGGTCGTCGCTGCGTTGACAGATCAATCGACTCCTATTCAGCCCGAAGGTACGACGCAAAACTTGCAAGAAATTGACAAAGTATTTATTCAGATCAAATCACCTGACCTGGCTGCCACAATGGGTGATTTTCACATTCAATATGATCAAACACAATTTGCGCAATACAATCGAAAACTTCAGGGCGCCATGGGGGAGGCAGAATATGACAGAATCCAGGCGCGCGTCTCGGCGGCCATTTCACGTGGCAAATATAATTCAATGCAATTTAATGGTCAGGAGGGCAGTCAGGGTCCCTACCAACTCAAGGGAGATCGCGGTCAAAGCTACATCATTGTATTAGCGGGAACAGAGCGTGTTTTTATTGACGGCGAACTCATGATTCGTGGAGAAACGAACGACTATATCATCGATTATGCCGCCGCTCAAATCACATTTACACGTCGTCGTCTCATCACCTCTGATTCTCGAATCACAGTAGATTTTCAATACTCGGACGAACAATATCGTCGCAACCTCTATTCTGCCGCGGTGAATACAAATTTATGGGATAAACGAATTCGTCTTGGGGCGATCTACTTGCATGAATCGGATGATAAAAATAATCCGCTCGATTTTGCGCTCACCGACGATTATCGCCGCATTCTTGAACAAGCCGGCGACAACCAGCTCGATGCAGTCATCGACGGTGCTACCTACGTTGGCCCCGGGAAGGGTCGCTATAATCGCCTGGATAGCATTTATGTTTATGCCGGCGAGAAATTGGGGGATTATAATGTAGCGTTTTCAGAAGTTGGGGGGAATTTGGGCAGTTATCAATACTCCGGTAGCGGGGCTTATAAATTTGTTGGAGAAGGCAACGGTTCTTACGCGCCGGTCGTTATATTGCCATTACCGAAAAGTCATGACGTCCTCGACTTTGCACTGCACTTTTCACCCCTTTCATCCATCAATCTATACTCCGAGTACGCTATAAGCAATTTTGATAAAAATGCTTTTTCAACCCTGGATAAAGAGGATGATATCGGGCTGGCACAAAACTGGACGCTTGATGTGCGCCCAAATACGATCAAAATGTTGGGAAAAAATGTCGGCAAACTGACATTCACCGGAAAGTATAAAAAAGTTGATAATACTTTTTCCGACATTGATCGAACAAATGAAATCGAGTACAATCGTCGCTGGGATGTGCCAGAGTCCATGAGCCGAGAAGAAATTGTCAAAGAGGTACGATCCACATATGAACCATTTAATGGGTTTGGGTTTGGGGCTGAATATGGTACAATCTCAAAAGGAAATTACTTTTTTTCGGACCGATGGCAGGCTGAAAGCCATTTTAAAGTCAATAAATTGCCGGCCTACAGGTATCGACTTGAGCAAATCAAAAGCAACTATCGTGAAAAAAATCAGTTAGCCGATTGGCAACGGCAGCGCGGGGATATCGAATGGACAATCTGGAAGTTGAAACCATTTTTTGAATATGAAGGAGAGGTGAAAAAAGAGAACTGGGCGGATACCACTTTCACCGGTTTCAAATTTGATGATGTTGGTGCGGGGCTGGAAATTCGTCCTTTTGAAAAATTGCTCATCTCGGGACGTACCAGACAGCGTGATGATAAGCAATATGTTGGCTATAACAAATTTTCTGATAAATCATTTGCCAACACCCAAAACGTACAAATTCAATTGCAACGTGTACGGGAAATAACCGCATCGCTTGATTTGACGCATCGTGTCAAATCTTATGCACAAAGTGAACAGGACGATACTCGCACAGACCTGGCCGAGCTACGCTTGCAACTTACACCCTGGCAGCGGGCGCTCTCTGCGGACTGGAATTATCGAATATCCAACACAGCAACAGCAAAAAAAGAACGACTCTATATCAAAGTTCCCGAAGGTGAGGGGAATTATCGCTTTGATGAAGATTTGAATGAATATGTTTACGATCCGCTTGGCGATCATGTTTTGCGAATATTGACAACTGATCAATTTATTCCAACGATCGAACTCAAAACAAGCACACGTCTTCGCCTGGAGCCAAAACGGTTCTTCTCTCAATCCAGCAGCAAAGAGGATTCTCGCTCGTTTTTTGAACAAACGATGAGTGCCCTCTCTTCCGAAACTTATGTGGCAATAGAGGAGCGCACGCAAACAGATAAAACAATGGATGTCTATCTTCTCCGGCTGAGTAGCTTTCGACAGCCTGGCAATACGATTCTCGGATATCTTCAATTCAGACAAGACCTCTATTTGTTTGAACGGAGTCGTGATTTTTCGCTTCGCTATCGCTACAGAACTCGAGATGAGTTGAACAATCAATTTCTGGAAGGTGGAGAAGAACGGCTTGAGCGAGAAAATGCTGTCCGGATGACCAATCGTCTTTCAAGACTCTTTAGCTCGCAATCCGAGCTTACGCAAAAAAGAACAGCCCGCTTTTTTAATTACGCCGGCAAACAAAATCGCGATATTCACGCTACGCAATTCAATGCCGACTTGTCGTATACGCCATCATCTGTGCTCAAAGTGGCTTTGGAAGGACGGTTGTCGTGGGAGCAAGATGTTGTCTATGAAAATCCAACACGCGTGCAATCATATGCGCTCACGCCGCGAGTCACATACTCTTTCCGCAATCGTGGACGGTTGAGCGGTGAGTTTGAGTGGAGCTATGTGGATGCCAATCCGCGCGATCGCGTGCTTCCGTACGAGATGGCGAATGGCCGAAGCATTGGCCAGTCGTCGCGCTGGGACATCCGTTTTGACTATCGTATATCGAGCGTTATCCAGGCTACGTTATCCTACTCTGGCCGCAGTGAGCCAGAACGGGATCGAGTCATTCACACTGGTCGAGCCCAGGTTACAGCAGCATTTCGATAATATTATGAAGAGAAAAAAAATAACATTTTGTTGTCTTATCTTCCTGATCTCTTTATCATTTGCCCGTGAAATTCCGGTGAAAAAAATTGATTTTTTCGGAGTTGAGCGTGTGTCAAAAAAAAGCGTGCAAAGATGGTTTGATCTACCGCAGGGCTCGCCATTTGATGCGGATGATCTGCATCGCAAGTGCCAGGCACTTTTGCAAGGATATGCGACATCAGGTATGCCATATACGCAAATTGATTCTCTCACCTATCACATTTTGCCGGATAGCAGCGCTGCTTTTGTTCGCGTTTATATTCGCGAAGGGAAAATGCTCGAAACAGGCGATATCACGCTTTTGGGATTTGAACAAGATGAAGAAGTTGAAATTTTACAATCTTTTTATACAAAGTCCGGCAGAGAATTTCAAACTCAAAAACTGGAGCGCGATCTCGATGAAAGTCTGATAGATTTTGAGAAACAAGGTTTTCCATTTATTAAATATGATCTACAAGCCATAACATTGGATTCGCTTTCCCCATCTACCTATCAAATCGGACTGACTTTCAAGGCCGCCAAAGGACCGCGTCTTGTCCTCAAAGAGATTCAAATTGCCGGAAATGAAGTGACAAAAGATCATGTTCTTTTGCGCGAAATACGCATTCGTGAAGGTGATATTTATGATTATAAAAAAGTATCCAAAATACCATCCCGTTTGATGAAATTAGGCTATTTCAGGCGCGTGCATGAGCCCGGGGTATTTTGGGTGACTGGCAACGACGGCGGATTGCTCATTAACGTGGAGGAGGGCAATACAAGTTCATTTGACGGTGTTGTTGGTTATACTCCCGGCACCGATGACGAAAAGGGATATTTCACCGGCCTGATCAATATCCATCTGGGAAATTTATTTGGCACAGGACGCTCATTTTCCGCGCATTGGCAAAAACGAGACAGATTTTCGCAAGATATGATGTTCCATTATCGCGAGCCCTGGGTTGCCGGATTTCCGGTACATGTCGGCATCGGTTTTAACCAGCTCATTCAGGATTCAACCTATATTCAACGCGATTACGGTGTTGATGTCATGCTGCCGCTTGTTGAGAGTTTTTCTTTGTTAGGTGATGTTAAAAAATCAAGTATTCTACCGGATTCCCTTGGAAGTCATATGTTAGGCATTCCAAGGAGTGAGACAATCAGTGCGTCCATCGGTATTCAATACGACTCGCGAGATGATTTACTCAATCCACGATCGGGCATTTACTATTTCACCAGCGTTGAAACCGGCGCAAAGAAGAATATCGGCCCGGAAACGATTATAGAAGACTATGATCTTGACAGGAAGGTGGCCAACAAACGCTTTGTCTTTGATTTCGACTTTTTTTTACCGACCTTTCGCCGTCAGTTATTTGCCCTTTCATTTAATGGACGCCAAATACAGAGTTCCGAAGAATATATCCCGGTGCCGGATCAATACCGACTGGGAGGAACGCTCTCCCTGCGCGGCTATCGAGAAGATCAATTCAGGGGCACCAGTGTGTTCTGGACCAATATGGAGTATCGTTATCTTTTGGGACCACGGTCCCGCGCCTTTGTCTTTTGCGACATGGGGTACTATTATGCAAAAAATCCCAATGGCGTTAAAGAAGATTTTAAAATCGGTTACGGTTTTGGCGTACGCCTGGAAACAGGACTCGGGATCATGGGCATTGATTACGGATTAGCCTATGGGGAGAAACAGGGACTAATGAGTGGACTTTTACATGTTGGCTTGGTGAATGAGTTTTAACAAAATAAAAAAGCTCTCTTTTGAAGAAATCCAAAAGACGCGTCCGGATTTTAACGCGCTGCAGAAGAAAACGAGACATCCGTTTGTGGTCCTGGCTGATAATATTCGCAGCGTGCACAATGTTGGAGCTATTTTCCGCACAGCCGATGCCGTGTTGCTGGAGCATCTTTTTTTATGCGGCATCACTGCCACCCCGCCGCGCGATGAAATTCGCAAAACAAGTCTGGGTGCGGAAGAGTCTGTGCCCTGGACACATGCCCAGGACGCGCGTGAGATCATTCAAACACTGCGACAACGCGGCTATCAGATCGTTTCATTAGAGCATACCAATAAAAGCTGCGACTATCGGATGGCGCCATTCCATTTTCCGCTCTGCCTCATTATCGGTAACGAATACCTCGGCATTCAAAATCATCTGGTGGAACTCTCTGACCTGGCGATTGAAATACCCATGTTTGGCATCAAGCACTCTCTGAATGTCTCGGTCGCCTTTGGTATTGTCGCCTATAAAATCTTGAGCTGCTGGGAAGATCAGGCGTAAAATGAATGTTTATCTCCATTTAAAATCGTTGATTAAAAAATACAAGAAGGTTGATTCTTTTAAAAAACGCGGCATTATTTATATCTCCATTGCTGTTTTGTTTATGATGTACGAATTCATATTTCATCGACCGCCGCGATTGGCCGTTCTTTTGTTGTGGTTCGGTGTTATTATCATTGCACTTTTTATTATAACTACTTTGAAGGATCCGAGACGTTGAATAAAGCTTTGCTACTTTTAATTCTTTTCTTTTGTTTTTCATTGCATGCTCAACATAAACATGCTCTGAATTTTATCCCATCCCTCGCAAAATCCGTGGTCGAGAGTGACGAGATAAATCCCGTTGATGTCAAACATTATAATGTCGATCTTTTTATTAACATGAGCACGAAAACAATAGACGGCCATGCTCAAATTTTGTTAGCATTGACAGATTCGAATGCCACACAATTTTATCTCCATTTATCGACCTTGACTATGGCGGACGCTTTCATTAATAACCAAAAGGCCTCCTATACTCGTTCATCCGACAAAGTCTATTTTGAAATTGATGATCATGCCTCGGAAATTATCGTGGAAATAGACTATGCAGGGACACCCGGCAATGATGGCTTTGGCGGCTTTTTTTTCCAAAACAATTATGCTTTTACAATAGGACAAGGTCTTTATTCACAACCGCCGTCTATGCTGCGCCATTGGATTCCATCACACGATGTACCATTTGACAAAGCAACGATCGATTTACATCTTACCGTGCCAAAAGAATTGGACGCTTTTGCAAATGGCGTGCTTGTTTCTACAACTGTGGAGAATAATACAAAAACTTTCTTTTGGCGAGAGCAACACCCCATCGCTACTTATTTGATCGCTGTCGCTGTTGGCCAGTATGCCAAACTCGGAATGCCTTTTGTATCCGTAACCGGAGATTCGATTTCGCTCGAGTTCTATGTTTTCCCAAACGATGTGAATAACGCTCAAACAGACTGGGCCAATCTTCCACGTATGCTGACCTTTTTCGAACAAAACTTTTCCTCATATCCATTCGACCGTTACAGTATGGCTCAAGCCTATAACCGTGGTGCCATGGAACATCAAACCATGACAACTTATTCTCACGAGCTCATCACTGGTGATAATCGTTATGATTATATAGTAGCACATGAGCTTGCGCATCATTGGTGGGGTGACCTGGTAACCCTGGGTGACTGGAAAGATATTTGGTTAAATGAAGGTTTTGCCACCTACTCTGAAGCACTCTATTTTGAACATATTTATGGCGACGACTATCTGGCAAAATATATGGAGGCTTTATCCGAGATTTACCTCGCTGAAGTTGCACGCCGCGGTCACTTTGCACTCTACGATCCGGAATATATGTGGGGTGGCACGGTTTACCAAAAGGGCGCCTGGGTTCTGCATATGCTTCGGTGGACTATTGGCGAAGCGGCTTTTTGGCGCACACTACAAAGCTGGGCGCAATGTTACGCCTATGATAACGCACTCATACCTGATTTTATCGCTATTGCAGAAGAACAATCGGGCCAGAACCTGCAGTGGTTCTTTGATCAATGGATTTATCGAGCCGGCTATCCTGATTTCGATATTTCCTGGGATTATCAAAAAAATAGTGCCGTTGGATATACTGTTACCATCGATATCAAACAACAGCAGTGGGATAAATTCCAGTTCATCGCACCTGTTGAAATAGAGATCGAGACCGCAACGGGCACTGTAGTGGATACGCTGATATCATCATCCCAACAACAACAATTTCAGATTACTCTTGATACTGCACCTGCTCGGCTAATCATCGATCCATATAATTGGCTCTTGAAGCAGTACGATATCGTCGGCAATCCTGCACCACCTGGCGTGAGACCGAATGATTTTTATCTTGCACAAAACTATCCGAATCCGTTTATGCAGGGTACGAAAACGGCAATAGTCTATCAGGTCGCGCAACTCAACTCACCACATGCACTGTCCATCAAAATATATAATATCCTGGGCCAGGAGGTAGCCACGCTTATCGACCGCTCACTACATGGCGGGCTTTATAATGTTTCCTGGGACGGGAAGGATAATACCGGAAAAAATGTTCCAGCAGGTGTTTACTTTTACCGCTTGCAATCACAAAAACAAAATATTGAGAAAAAGTTGGTCATATTTGGTAATTAGTACGAGGAATTTACAGCTATGGAAAATCTTTCTCTTTCTTTAAAAGGTAAAGTTTCACTGGTCACTGGAGGCTCTCGTGGTATAGGTCGTGCCATCGCCATAAAACTGGCGCAAGCCGGCTCTGACGTTGCAATCAATTACTTGCGCCATCGAGAGGCTGCAGATGAAACCATCAAGCTCATCGAACAGCAAGGCGTCAAAGCGCTTGCCATTCGCGCCAATGTTGGTGAGCACGAAAATATTCATCATATGATCGATCATCTCAACAATGAGTTTGGCAGACTGGATATTCTCATCAGCAATGCCGCATCCGGTGTGCTCAAGCCTGCACTGGAATTAACCGAACGCCATTGGCATTGGACCATGGATATCAATGCCGGCACGCTATTACCGTTGACGCAACACGCATTGCCGCTCATGAAAAATGGCGGTACGATTGTCGCTGTCTCCAGCCTCGGCTCAATTCGTGCTATTCCCAATTATGCGGCAGTTGGCGCCTCCAAAGCAGCGCTCGAGTCATTGATTCGGCATCTCGCAATTGAGCTTGCGCCCATGGGCATCAAGGTGAACGCAGTCTCGGCCGGTACTGTGGAAACCGATGCACTCAAATATTTTCCCAATCGCGAAGATATCATCGAAGAGTCAAAAAAAAGAACCCCAACCGGTCGGCTCACAACGCCTGAAGACGTTGCCAATGTGGCCCTCTACTTATGCAGTCCATTCTCCAATCAAATTCAGGGTCAAACTATTGTCATTGATGGCGGGTATTCGATCGTAGCCTAACGGGAGGAGTTATGAGTCGAGGAGATATCCTGGGATTAATTTTTTCTTATGTTTATGCCTTTGCGCTGCTTTTTATTGTTGAAGCTATCGGCAAAAAATTTCACATTTCGCAAAACGTAACCAGAAAAATCATCCATATTGGTGCCGGACTCTGGGTGTGGCCGATCCTTTTCCTTTTTGATCACTGGTATTTTGGCATCATTCCATTCGCAACCTTTATTGCGCTAAACTATATTTTTTATAAAAAGCACTCTTTCGAACAGATGGATGCCTCGCAATCGACCCTGGGTACGGTTTATTTTGCATTCTCCATCACCTTGTTATTTGCCGCGTTTTGGCGTACTGATTCTCTTATCGACCGGGCTCCGATTGCTATTGCGGCAACCATGGCCATGACACTTGGTGATGCGTTTGCAGCGCTCTTGGGACAACGGTTTGGTCGACACTATTTTCACATCTTTGGCAATACAAAATCAAGTGTTGGTTCGTCTGCCATGTTTGTATTCAGTTTTTTGGGTATTTTTTTATCCCTGGTGTTTTTATCAGGTTCGGTCTGGAGTCCGGCCAGCGCTGTATTGTCGCTGCAAACAGCGGTGACCTTTTCACTGCTCACTGCGCTCGTGGCAACGGTCGCCGAGGCGGTTTCTCCCGTCGGCACAGATAATCTCAGCGTTCCTCTTTTATCAGGCCTGGTGCTCTTTCTTCTTATCTCTTAAGGAGTGTCGAATGCTTCTTCCGCTTATTTGGCTTGGATCGTTTTGTTTTTCGCTGTTATTTGCGTGCATAGTCCGGTTCTATTATAAAAAACAAAACCGTCCATTCACCCTTGCTCATCTTGTGGCTTTTTTGGGACTCTTTGTTACGATTATATTTGGATTTTTATTGACGCCGCTTTTCTCCGCGCAATTGACCACCGCCTTGAAAAAAACAGAATGGCCATCGGTTGACGGGGAAATTATTGCCTCATCCGTGGTTGGCGAACGGGCATTTCGTCCGGATATCCGCTACGAATATTATGTGAAGAACAAAAAATACTCTGGCTCCTCATCTTTAAACGTTCCCGGTTTTGGTGGCCGAATGAACCGGCTTGATGCGGCTGAAAAACTCACAAAATCGCATCCTGTGGAATCATTCATTGCTGTCTATTATAATCCGGATAATCCACTTGAATCCACACTTGTGCCACAACCTGGATATTCTCACTTTATAAAACTTGGAACGTCAACTATTTTATTCAATGCCGGTTTGATCATTATTTTTTTGTGGATTACGCAAGGAAAGAGAAAATCCCAACCACATGAAAGGATTTGATATGAATTCCTACGGTCATTTTGACGATGAAAACAAACAGTATGTTATAACACGACCCGACACACCATTGCCCTGGATTAATTATCTCGGTAGTAACGAATTCTACGGGCTGATCTCCAATACCGCAGGTGGTTATACTTTTTACAAAGACGCCAGGCTCCGTCGCCTGACCCGCTATCGCTATAACAATGTGCCGGTTGATAGCAATGGCCGATATATTTATGTCAAAGATGGCGATGCGCTATGGAATCCCATGTGGAAACCTATGAAAGTGGCGCTTGATTATTACGAATGTCGCCATGGCGCCGGCCACACGATCATTCGTGGTATTAAAAATGAGCTCGGCGTTGATGTAACCTTTTTTATTCCAATAGAAGACAATGTGGAAATTTGGGATATCAAAATTCGCAATATGTCCGAAATCCACAAATCGATTCGCCTTTGGGGTTTTGTTGAGTGGTGCCTGTGGGATGCCTGGGATGATCAAACCAATTTTCAGCGTAATTTTTCCATCGGTCAGGTTGAAGTGGAGAACAACACGATTTTCCACAAAACCGAATATCGCGAACGCCGCAACCATTTTGCCTATTTTTCATCGAGTATCCCGACCAGCGGCTTTGATTCGAGTCGTGATGCCTTTGTTGGTGTTCACAGCGGCTTGCACGAACCAAAAGCTGTGTTGGCCGGAGCGAGCACAAACAGCCTTGCCTATGGCTGGGCGCCCATTGCTGCACATCAAATTGATCTTGAATTGGCGCCTGGTGAGGAGCGGCGTTTTCATTTTACGCTGGGTTATGCGGAAAACGATAAAGATAAAAAATTCATCAAACAACATGTCATAAACAAAAGACCGTTCAAAATCGTGAAAGATAAATATGCATCGTCTGCAGCAATTGACCAGGCTTTTGCCGCTTTAAAAGATGAATGGGACAGACTTTTTTCCATTTACAAAACACACACACCAGACGACCATGTCAATCGTATGGTGAATATGTGGAATCAATATCAGTGTATGGTCACATTTAACATGTCACGCTCCGCTTCCTTTTATGAATCCGGTATCGGCCGAGGCATGGGATATCGCGACAGTAATCAGGATGTCCTCGGTTTTGTACACATGATTCCGCAACGCGCCCGCGAAAGAATTCTGGATATTGCCGCCACACAATTGTCTGATGGCACATGCTATCATCAATATCAACCGCTAACCAAACAAGGCAACACCAATACGGGCAGTGGCTTTAATGATGATCCATTGTGGCTCATTCTATCTACGGCAGCTTATGTGAAAGAAACAGGCGATCTTTCAATCCTCGATGAAAAAATTGGCTTTGCTGATCTCAAAGACAGAAAAGCCACTTTGATGGATCATCTCAACATTTCGATTGAATATACGATACATCATCGCGGGCCGCACCAGTTGCCGCTTATAGGTCATGCGGACTGGAATGATTGTCTCAATCTGAATTGCTTCTCCGACACGCCGGGCGAGAGCTTTCAGTTGGCCGGCGATGCTGAAGGAGGTGATACAGCCGAGTCCGTGATGATCGCCGGGCTCTTTTGTGCGGCATGCCTCGAATTGAAAGATATTTACACCTTTATGAATTTGCCGGATCATGCAAAAAAAGTCGCCGCCTATTATAAAGAGATGTCAAAAGCCATTTTAGAGCATGGCTGGGATGGCGACTGGTTCCTGCGCGCATATGATGCGTACGGCAAAAAGATTGGCTCAAAGGAATGTGCCGAAGGCAAAATATTCATCGAAAGTCAAGGATGGTGTAGCCTTGGACACGTGGGCGCGGGTGAGAATTACCCGGTCAAAGCCTTGAACAGCGTCGCACAACATCTTGCAACAAAAAATGGCATCATTTTGCAGCAGCCGGCATATCAGCATTATCATCTTGAATTAGGGGAGATATCATCCTATCCGCCGGGATACAAAGAAAACGCCGGAATCTTTACGCATAATAATACGTGGATTCAAATTGCGGAAACTTTGGTTGGCAACGGTGATCGCGCCTTTGATTATTATCTGAGTATTTGTCCATCAAAAAAGGAGGAGCAAATCGATATCTACCGTGCGGAGCCATATGTTTACAGTCAAATGACCGCTGGTCGCGACGCGCCGACACCCGGCGAAGGCAAAAACAGTTGGCTGACAGGTACTGCGTCCTGGTCATTCGTCGCCATCTCACAATATATTTTGGGCATAAAGCCGGAACTTGATGGGTTGGAAATCAATCCCTGTATTCCCAAAGAGTGGAAAGAGTTTTCTGTGACACGTCAATTTAGAGGAACCACTTTTTTTATTCATGTATCAAATCCACATGGTGTGTCAAAAGGAGTAAAGTCAATACGGTGCGCTGGGCGGGAGATTGCGGGGTCCCGTATTCCTTTGATGCCCGGAGTTGATAAAGTGCAGGTGCATGTTATTTTGGGTTGAATCGTGCTTTGAGCCATTGCAGTGCGATAATTGTTTTGGCATCGCGAAAATCGCCCCGCTCAAGGAGGTCTATGACCTGGCGGGTCGAAAAGTGTAAAATTTGAATATTTTCATCCTCTTCTTCGCGGCCGCCGGATTGTTCTTCAAAGTTCGACAAATCAACATCCGCGGCATAGAGATAAATTCGCTCCGAGGTACCGCCAGGACTCAGAAAAAATTGTCCGATGTACTCGAGCTGTTCCGCTACAATGGAGATGAGCATTTCCTCTTTTAATTCACGCACCAGGGTTTCCTGCGGATTTTCATTTTTCTCGCAGCGCCCGGCGACAAGTTCGATGAGCCAGGCATGCTCCGGATCGACACTATAAACGGGATAGCGAAACTGTCGCACGAGCGTCACTTTTTCATTGCGTGAATCATAAACTAGTGCGGCAACAGAATCTCCCCTATAGAAATTTTCCCGTTCTATTTCTTTACTTTTTGAACCATCAAATTTTTCAAACTGAAGCCTGGCTTTCTCAAGCGTAAAGAATCCTTCATATTCGCGTTTTATGTGCTTTACATTCACTTTCATGGTATACCTTTAATTTCAATTCGTCGAATGTCCGAGACAAACTACAAATTAAATAAAAAAATTGCTACAACTTATTATCCGGATGAATCACACCAGATTCGATGTTGGATAACTGTTGCGATTTTAGTACATTTTGCATTCAGAAATCTGGAGACACTATGCCACAAACAGAACTTGTTATTTTTGATCTGGATGGAACGCTTGTCGATACCGCAACAGACGTCCATCTCTGCTTGAATTTGGCATTGCAAGAAATGAACTTGCCCCTCATTTCTCTTGAAACAGCCAAAAAGGCGATCGGCCCTGGTCCAAAAGAATTTGTTAAATATGTTCTGGCTGACCGCGTTGATCTCGCTGAAGAATTTGTACAGATTTATCGTCCTTTTTATATGAAACATTGTGCGGACAATGCCGAGCTTTATGACGGCATCATCGAGCTTTTGCGTGAGCTGCAAGCCAACAGGATAAAAATGGCGGTAGCGACCAACAAGACACATCGTGCTACAGAGATTGTTTTGCGAGCACTTGCAATCGATTCCTGTTTTGATGTCGTTGTTGCGCGTGACCAGGTTGCGCAGCCCAAACCCGCACCGGATATGTTGTTGCATATATGCGAGCGATTGAATATCTTACCGAAAAATGCGCTCATGCTTGGCGATACAGATAACGATATTTTAGCGGCCAATGCCGCGGAGATCAGGAGCTGTTTGGCTCTGTGGGGATTTTCTGAGCATTTTGAAGCGCTAAAAAAAATCTCGACGTTTAGTGCCGAATACCCATTACAAGTTTTGGATATCATCGAAAGTGAAATAGTACAGCATGTCTAAAGAAATTTATTTACCAACATACGAGGGCTGCTTTGTCTGCGGCCAGAAGGATGTCAATCCCAACACTCTGAACCGTCGTTTCAAAGTAACAGAGACCGGTGTCGAGGTGACATTCAAAGCTGACTACAGGCATGCCGGCTATGCGGGAATTGTTCATGGTGGCATTATCACCGCACTATTGGATGAAACCATTGGCTGGGCTGTGGCCGTTGACCGCAAAAAACTATTTGTAACCGGAGAACTGACTGTTCGCTTTGTTCGACCTCTGCCAATTGGACTGGAGGTTGTTGTCAGAGGCCATTCCCGCGAGCATAAATCAAGATACTCAATTGCGGAAGGTGAGATGACGGATGCCAACGGTCTTCTTTTTGCCAAGGCCTCCGGAAAATTTTTTCTTATGAAAGATAAAGACGCACAAAAAGTCGATGCCTATCTCAATTACAAAAAAGATGATTTTAAGGTTTTGATGCAATAAAACTAGGCAGCCAAAGTCAATTTCACTTATCCACACGATAATCTGAATAAATGAATAGAATAACTGGATAACATGTCAATGACATGTGGATGAATATCCAACCATTCACATGGTTGCCTGTAAAAGCCCACAATTGGTGATAAGAATGCTGTTATCAACGTCTCATTCACATAGCACTGTGAATAACTGCTAATTTTTATGACCTGTTTTTCATTGTTTTATCATACTTTTTTCGTTCCGGTTTCGCTTTATTCACATATCCACAGGCCTTACTATAACTAATTATTTAAATATCTATATATATATTATTATTTATTATGTAACCCATTGAATATCTATCCGTATCGAACGTGTCTTTTTTCCTTTTAAATTAAATTATTGAACAATGATGAGTAAATTTTGGAGGCTCTTATGGGATCACTGAGCAGACGCGATTTTTTGAATGCTTCCGTCGCCATTGGCAGTACTGCCGCCTTTGCTCGTTTTATTCCCGGTGTTTGGATTAAAGCGGCACATGCGACAACTGTCGGATTCTTTGAATCCGAGTTTGGCATAACTGATGAGCTATGCCAAAAAGTACTGCAAAAGGCCTTGGCCAAAGGCGGTGACTTTGCTGACATTTATTTTGAGCATAATATTTCAAACTGGCTGAGTTTGGAAGACGGCAAAGTTGATCGGGCTTATGGCAGCATAGATCTCGGTGTTGGCATTCGAACCGTAAAAGGCGAGCAAACCGGCTACGGCTTTACGCAGGAGTTGACAGAGGAATCCATTTTAGCTGCGGCAGCGACAGCGGCAACAATCGCAGACAGTACCCCCATGGCTGCAGAGAAAGAATTTGTTCGGATTAAAACCGCAAATTACTATCCTCTTGAAACCTTGTTGTCGGATATTCCTCTTGACGTAAAGCTACCGTTGGTCAAACAAGTTAACGAGCGCTGTTTTGCACTCTCTGATCTGATCATTAAGGTGAATGCGACGCTGCACGATCAGCAAAAGCGAATTATGATTGTCACGAGTGATGGCCTTAAAGCGGAAGATTTAATTCCACGTGACTACCTGTCCGCGTCCGTTGTTGCTGAAAAAAATGGCAGACAGGAACGCGCCGGCTGGAATTATGGCGGCCGGCAAGAGTTCGCTTATTTCACACCAAAGATTGTTGACAAGCTGGCAAAGCAGGTTGTGGATCGTGCCGCCATTCTTTTTTCTGCGGAACAGCCGCCAGCCGGCGAGATGCCGGTCGTACTTGGCCCGGGAGTGACAGGCATTCTGTTGCACGAGGCTATCGGCCATGGTATGGAGGCGGATTTTAATCGTAAAGGTATATCCACTTACTCAACGATGATTGGAAAAAAAGTCGCAGAGCCTTTTGTCAATATTGTCGATGAGGGGATTACACCTCACCAATTGGGTTCCATAAACATTGATGATGAAGGCATTCCCGGTCAAAAAACAATGTTGGTCGAAAACGGCATTCTCACCAGCTACATGCACGATCGCATCTCTGCCACATATTATAAAGTTAAAGAGACGGGAAATGGTCGTCGTGAAAGTTATCAGCACTATCCAATTCCACGCATGCGAAACACCTATATGTTGGCCGGCGATGCGACGCCTGATGATGTGATCAAATCCGTGAGCAAGGGCATTTATGTTGAAGATGTGAGCAATGGTCAGGTCAAGATTGGGGAGGGCGATTTTGCGTTTTATGTCTCGCAAGGGAAATTGATCGAAAACGGCACGCTCACCAAACCCATCAAAGATATAAATATCATGGGAAATGGTCCCAAAATGCTTGAAAATGTTGTTATGATTGCCAATGATCTTGAGCTTTATGAAGGCGGCACCGGGGCGTGCGGCAAGGACGGACAGTCCATGCCGGTGTCATTCGGCTTGCCCACGTGCCTGGTGAAATCAATGACAGTTGGCGGCGTGCAAAAACAAGGAGCATAACGATGAGCAAAGAAATGATGAATGTATGTGAATTTGTTTTGGACACAGCGCAAAAGGCCGGCGCTGATGAGTGCCGAGTCTCCTTTTCGAAACGCCGCTTTGTCGAAGTTCAATATAGAGAACACAAGCCCGAGACGGTCAAGGAGGCGACCACACAGGGACTTGGTGTGGATATCTATGTCAATGGTCGCTATTCTTCACAAAGTTCAGCGGATTTGCGAAAAGATGCGTTGAAAACATTTGTTATCAATGTGATTGAAACAGCAAAATTACTTGAAGAAGATCCTTACAGAAGCTTGCCCGATCCAAAGTATTACCAGGGTCGCAAGAATATTGATTTGCAACTCTTTGATCCCGGCTATAAATCGATCACGCCGGAACGGCGTCATTCCATGGCCAAAGAATTGGAAAATGCATGTTTTGCAGCAGGAGGTGATAAAGTTATTTCCGTCACGTCCCAGGTGTATGATGAATTTCAGGAAGAAACCACGCTCACGAGCAATGGTTTTTCGGGCCAAACAGAGTCCACAGTCACTTTTGCATTTGCCGAAATGACGGCGCAGGACAAGGGTGATCGGCGTCCGAATGGTTATGAGTATGCTATTGAGCGGTCGATGAGTCAATTGCCCTCCTGCGAGGTTATTGGCAGAAAAGCCGCCGAAAGAACGCTGGAGCTGATGGACAGTGAAAAATTAAAAACTGAAACACTGCCGATCATCATCGAAAATCGTGGAGCGGGCAGGGTGTTGAGTGGCTTTGTCTCTGCGATGAATGGTTGGGCGTTGCAGCAGAAACGCTCATTTTTGTTGGATAAAAAAGGTGAAAAAATGGGCAGTAAAGTGTTCACGCTCATCGATGATCCGTTTGTTATCGGAGGACTCGGCAGCCGTTTGTATGATGGTGATGGATTTGCTACCCAAAAACGGATCATGGTGGAAAACGGCATTCTGAAAGACTATTATATCGATTGGTATCGCAGTCGCAAGCTTGCTGTTGAACCGACGACCGGCGGTACGTCCAATTTGATTTTGCCACCAGGCAAACGGTCTGTGGAAGCAATCATGAAAGACCTCGGCCGGGGGATTCTCATTAACGGTTTTATCGGTGGAAATTCCAATTCGAATACCGGGGATTTTTCCGTTGGCATTACCGGCACGCTGTTTGAAAATGGCGAGCTGACCCAGGCGGTCGCTGAAATGAACATCGCCGACAATCATCTCGAGTTTTGGAATAAATTAGCCGAAGCAGCGAACGACCCGTGGACCTACGGGAACTGGCATATGCCAAGTCTTGTATTCACGGATGTTGTGGTGTCCGGCGTGTAAATGACAAGCCGCCTCTTTATGGCGGCTTTTTTTATTTTAGCCTGTTTTATTTCCATCGCCCCCAAAGTGGACTCAGGTAGCCTGGTGGATATAAAACCTTCCGTATCAAATGGTTTTAGTCTTTAAAAAAAGTATATTAAGGGCATCCAATGATGCCCTGTGTGTGTTAAACGTCCGCTACGCAACAATCATTAACGCAATAGCGTCATTTTTTTGCTTATGGATTGACTGTCGAGCGACAATGTGTAGATATAGACGCCGGACGCCAAACCAGAGGCGTCAAAAGTAAAGTAATACTCTCCAGCTTCCAATTGGCCATCTGCCAAAGAAGCGACAATACGGCCTCGAAGATCGGATACCGTTAACATAACAAAAGATGGCTGTTGAAGCGAAAAAGAGATGTTCGTTGATGGATTAAATGGATTCGGGTAGTTCTGCGCAAGGGCAAATTCCTTTGGCTGTTCAATATGCGAGTAAACAGCCGAATCTTTATCCTTGTACAAACACCAGTTAATAGAGGCATCCCATAACTTCAAGCCTTCTTCGGTGAGGTAAGCAACGCCCACATCATTCCAGGCGCCAAAGTAACGGCGTTCGGCAGCTACGGTGGTATCGGCCAAAAGAGCACCTTTTTCATAGCAATAAATGGTGCCATTACATACAAGATTATCCTCTTCCCATGGAACAAATTCCGTGATGATCGTTCCGTTTTCGTTTGGTACTCCCTGACCGCTTTGTATTTCGAGGTTGTCAGAAACGATGACTTCGCCTGACAAGCCTGCGGCCAAAAAGTGAGTTTCATCAAGAATGAGCATATCCCGGAAATATGCCTGATAAAATCGTAATGAATCAGTATCAAGAGTCATCCCCATATCATCCTGCGCATAGGGTTCGATCATAATGACCGGGACAGGTACATTTTTCATTTTGTCTGCAATCGTGCCCGATGAAACCGTCGAGGATACATACACAAATGCCATTCCTTCAGCCCACGTGCTGTCCACAGTTTCATGATTGACAAGATCAACCGCAAAACCAAACACAGTTTCGAGTCGATCCAAAATCGCCTGATCGCCTTCATTCAACACAGCATCATCCCCCACAACAAGAAGAACTGACGTCACATCTTCTTGCGCCCATGCACATCCAATGATCCCCAAAATGCACAGCAACGCGACTGGTAACATTTTTCTTTCCATGATGCCTCCTGTTTGTTTGATAAAACGCCAAAATACCCCAATGATGGATTATAAAATTAAAATAAGAAATATTTTCATTCAGTCAATGAAAAAATGAGATGTTTCAACAAGCGATCATGCTCTATTTAAAGTTTTATATCAAGCCAGACCAGCCGGTGATCCGAAGCTTTTTCCGCCAGCATAAATCCTTGTGGATCAACTTGCAGGTCTGGCCAAAAAACACCACCGTCAATAACTTTGATGGCACGACTCGGCAAAAGATAATCGACACGCACGTGCTGACCATGTCCGAATTGTGCGGTCCCGGCCTTTTTTACTGTCGGATGACAATCTTTTTTATTACGGCGAAAAACAAATTCTTTTGGATCCTGAATTTTGGGATAGTACAATAATTGGCCGATAGCTGTCTGGTTATCATAGGTCACAGAAGCATCCGGAGAAGCATTTAAATCACCGGCGATGATAAAAGAGTCATCCCGAGCAAATCCACCTGAGGAATTATTGTCGTCGTACAGGGCATGGTCGTTTTCAATATAATGTCGCCAAAATTTGATTTCGTCAAAATTGCGGCGACCGTTGCGATCCTCCGGTCCATCAAAAACAGGAGGTGTTGGATGCGATATAAAAAGATGAATCGTTTTGTCGTGTATCACAATCGGCACATCCCAATGGGATTTGCTCGAGAGACGGAAAATTGCCAGTTCCTCATCAGAGTAATAGCCGGGTGGGATATGATTGCCCGGCAAGTCCTTCCACAAAAACTTTTGAAAAGTGCGAACGTGAGTCGTATCGACACGATATTTTGATAAAAGCGCCATTGCGTATTGCCCGGGATATTGACCATAACCGAAGCAATCTTCGCCAAACGAACGCGTTTGCAGATCATCGGCATCAGCCATTTTGCCGTCGTTGTTGAAATCCAGACCCGATCGGATACCAGTGTTGCACGGAGCGGTGAAAATATAAGGATAGGTGATCGCAGCTTCACCCTGGTTTAGATAAGCATCCAGAAAGCGGCGAGCATTTTTGGTCAGATCTTCCGGAAAAGCGTAATCATGATCAATTTCGTTTATGACCAGAATATCCGGTCTGATTCTCTGGATGATCGTTGCCGCTGCGAGCACCTGTGGGTCGCGTCCTGTTCCTTTTTCATCTATTGTACAGAGCTTTTGAGAGGATAATTCCCATATGTTAAAAGTGCTAAAACGAATAATATGCTTTGATCGCTGATTGCAAGCAGTTATAATACAACTCAGCACGATAATCACCCATAATAGCTTATTCATTACATTTTCTCATGGTAAGGTATGAATATTTTGCTTACAATATAAATATTTTTCATATAGCAGTGCCATTTTTTTATTATGGCGTTTTTTTACTGTTTTGAGTCAATAAATTACAATAACTTGTAATCATATATTTTACAGAACTCTGGCATATATTTTGTTTGTTCTTTAACTTTGGAGACAAAAATAGTATGGAGGAGAATCATGCGTAAAGTTACACTTTTTTTCGTTTTTTTACCTGCCGTGCTGTTATCACAGTCAAATTTTAGCGCTGCGGCGTATGAACAATTTTTAAAAGAAAATGCCAACAAGACCGCGCAGCAAATCATTACGCAATATGAACCGGATGCACCCTATTATAATGATCGAACCGACGCGCTTCTGATCAATGATTACGCCTATTTGGATTCCATAGAAATCAAGTACGGTCTCACAAAAGACGAAAGTGCCAAATTGGAGAAAAATCATTTTGTCGTCAGCGAACGGCTTTCATTTGATTGTTTTGGTCGTGCCATGCACGATATTTATCAAAAGGATCTGCCCGTACTGGTAACCAGCGATGCCATTCTTTATGCCCTGCATTTTTCATATGATCGTATCCTCTTTGATATTGAACGCACATTGTTGGAAAAAAAGCTTGCACGCGTTCTCGATGCACTTTATGAGAATCTACCTGCTCTCGCAACAACATATGCCGATTATTCCGAATTATCTGTCTCGATTGAGGATGTTGATATTTATATCACATTAGCCAAATCGTTATTAGATGATCGCCTTTTGCCACCCCACATTGCTGAAAAAGATGTGGTCGACGACTTGTGGAATGCAATAGCCAGTGAGCAGATGACCTTTATGCCGCTTTTTTCGGAACGTTTTCGAAGACTGGATTTCAGCCAGTTTACCGTACGCGGACATTATACGAATGAATTTTGGGACATAAATGGCAAAAGAACCCTGGGCAACTATTTTAAAGCCATGATGTGGCTGGGTCGTATGGATTTTTATCTTACGCCTCCCCCTGTTGGTCCGGATGAAAGGCCCTGGAGTCGCGATGAAATTCGTCGGATGATGGTCGGGGCGCTGTTGTTGAACGAGTTGCTCGACTTGGCCGGTGTTCGTGCGGAATTGAATGAGATCGATGATATCATCACCTTTATGGTGGGGGAAAGTGATAATTTAACCCCGACCGAATTATCTGAGGTTGTGGCGAACCTGGGCATAACACCGTTAGCCGTCTTTGATGAGAGTATTTACGATCTTTTGCAGGCCGAGTTGGTGTCCAATGTGATTTATGGCCAGCGGATCATGTCGGCGTTTTTTATTGTCGATCCATATTCCAACAAGCCGGATGAGCTGCCGGTCTCTTTTCGTCTGAGCGGGCAACGGTTCATCATCGACTCGTATATCCTGGCGAATGTGGTATACGATCGTATCATCTTCAACAACATAAAAGTCTGGCGGCCTATGCCTGATCCATTGGATGCGATGTTTGTGCTTGGCAATGATAATGCGCTGCCCCTGCTAAAAGACCAAATTGAAGAATACAAATACGCCTCACAACTTGAAGCGCTGCGCTATCTCGTCGATGCCTATGATCAGGATTTTTGGGATAATTCGCTGTACAATGTTTGGCTGCAAGGTATACGATCTCTGAATCCATCTGAAATGGCAACCAATGTACCATACTTTATGAAAACCGTCGCCTGGCAGCAGCAAAAACTCAATACCCAGCTTTCATCCTGGACGCAGCTACGGCATGACAATTTGCTCTATGCCAAACAATCCTATACTGGTGGAACGTCTTGTTCCTATCCGCATTCCTTTATTGAGCCTTATCCGAAGCTTTTCCAAAGCATTGCAACATTTGCCGAAAAAGCACAAGACCAATTGCTGCCTTTGCTTGGGGATAACTTTTGGGAAACCTACCTGCTCAAACAGTATTTCCCCAAACTGAAAGATGTTATGCTCAAGCTCAAAGCGTTAGCTGAAAAAGAAAGTGCCGGAGAGCTTTTTACCGAAGAGGAGAGAGAGTGGTTGAAAAGAATGCTGTTCATAGACGGCATGAGCGGAGCGCCGCCGTTTTCCGGATGGTACGCCGATTTGTTCTATCATCTCGAACAAACGCCCGACGGACAGTATGAAGGACACGATTATCTTGTGGCGGATGTACATACGCAGCCGACCGACAGAGGTGGTTTTGTTGTGGGACGGGTACTGCATGTTGGCGTCGGAGAGGTGAATATGGGAATATTTTTGGCATCATCGCCATCCATGAACTATCAGAATATGGCTTACGTTGGTCCGGTGATGTCCTATTATGAAAAGATTACCGAAAATTTCAAACGACACACGGACGAGGAATGGGCCGAGCTGGTACAAGAAAAAAAGCTTCCCGAGCGCCCCGTTTGGGTGAATATTTATCTCACGGATGAAAAAGGCAACGCGCGCGCAGCGGGACCAGAGCTGCCGGGCGTACAGTTTGTTGCGACCAATGTTGATAATGTCATCACACCATTACAAATCGCCCTGCGGCCAAATTATCCAAATCCGTTCAATCCCAGCACAATGCTGACCTATATTTTATCATCAAACGCGCGCGCCAAAATTTTGATTTATAATTCGCTGGGACAGGAAATTGCAGTGCTGGTTGATCGTCAGCATGAACCAGGTGAATATACAGTGGAATGGAACGGTCAGGATTTTCCATCAGGACTCTATTTTGCCAAAATGTATGCCGGTGAATTGCAAAAAACCGTCAAGATGATGTTGATCAAATAAGGCCATAAAACCTGGTGAGGCGGCGCCAAAAGCTTCCTGACGAGTTATAGACGCGAGTCGCACGAGCGTAGATTTGGCAGAATTCCAGGCTCCTCGTTCCAGCGCCGAGCATTGAACGAGGAGCCTGGACCTTCGATACACTTTACTCCTTGATAATTCCTTTGTTGTCATGCTCCTGCCTGAACATGGACCAATGAAAAAGTCCTTGCGACACATTGATGTATTATGTATTTTGAATTCAGATTTTTGGTCGTAAGAGTGTAAAGGAAATGACTATGAGAACATTTAAAGGAGTGGGTATCGGCGCCGGCTATTTTAGTCCGTTTCAATATGAAGCCTGGGGACGCATTCCGGAAACCGCCATCACCGCCTTGTGCAATCGTAACCGGGAACGCGCCGCCCCCATTATGATAAAGTACGGCATTGCACATCATTATGTGGATTGGCAGGAGATGATTTTAAAGGAGAAACCCGATTTTGTCGATATCATCACACCGCCGGAAACGCATCTGGAGATGTGCAAATTTGCCGCAGACCAGGGGATACATATTATCTGTCAGAAACCCCTTGCACCAACATTTGAAAAAGCACGAGAGATTGTCGATTATGTACAAAATAAAAATATCCGCTTCATGGTGCATGAGAACTGGCGTTTTCAGCCCTGGTATAGAGAAATTAAGAAATTACTGAAAAAGGGTGTGATCGGAGAGCTGCATACGATGAATTTTAGAAAACGTATGGGTGACGGCTGGGGTGAAAATGCCTATATCCCCAGACAACCCTATTTTCGCAACTATCCGCGTTTGATTGTTTACGAAAACGGCATACACTTTATCGATACTTTTCGCTTTCTTGCCGGAGAAATCCTGGAGGTCTACGCCAAACTGCGCAAGATGAATCCGGTCATTGCCGGCGAAGACTGGGCCATGATCCTTTTTAAATTTGAAGACGATGTGATCGGCTTCTGGGATGCCAATCGCTACAATGAACCCAATTATCCGAGTCCTCGTTACACCTTTGGTGAATTTTTAATGGAAGGCTATGAGGGAGCGATCCGATTGTATGGCGACGGCAAGCTGACGATTCAACCATTGGGCAAGCAAGAAACAGAGCACATCTATCAACATAAGAATATAAATTTTTCCGGAGACTGTGTCTATGCCACGCAACGCCATTTTATCGATTGTCTCCTGAGTGGTGAAGAATTTGAAACCAATGGGCCGGATTATTTGAAATCGCTTGCCGGGCAGGAAGCGGCCTACCGGTCTGCTGAAATGGGAATGCCGGTGCAAGTATAAAACTCTCAACTATTATTGTCGCTATTCACAATCAGTAATTTGATTTTTTTCTGACAAGGCATAACGATACGCTTCCGGCGTGTCAATATCGATCCATTTTTCATTCTTTTTTATAAACACCGCGCGCATTCGGTCTTTTTTGATCAAGCCACGTACACCGGCGCTTATTGACTCGAGACCGTTTTTCTTATGCTGTCTTTTCATCGCTTTAAAAAAGCGATAATTCAATCGAAATACGCCACAATCAATGCCATTATATTCCGGTAAATTTTTATCAATGTTGACAATTTTTGTCTTTTTTAGCAAAACTTTGGTTGCATCGTTTATGTCGTAGACATCATCAATTCGTTTATCCACCAGCAACAAATTTTTCTTTTTTTCATTACTTTGCACCAGCCTGGCTATTGCCTTTTTACTGACGAGATGATCACACATTGAAAGGAGAAACGGCTCTTTCCCGACAAATTTTTTCGCGCATAATACAGATAGGCCATTTCCTCGGTGCCAATCGGGATTATAGAAGAATTTTATTTTTACATTCGACGGGCGATTCTTTTTGATATAGTCTCTGATGTGCGCAGCTCTGTATCCAACAACAATGAGAATTTCGTCTACACCACTTTTTTTTAACCTTTTAATAATTGTGGATAAAATTGTCCCATTTTTGTAGGGCAACAGCGTTTTTGGTTTTCCATCTGTTGTGGGCCAGAGCCTGCTGCTTTGCCCTGCGGCTATAATAACGGCTTTCATTTATGTTTATTCATCCTCGTGATTTAAGAATTTTTCAGGGTAGGAATATTTTCGTGTCCACCTTCATCATATAGCTGTTCCATCTTTTCGATCAGCCTTTCCGAGGCTCTTCCATCCAGCTTGTAAAACAGATGCTCACGAAAAGCCGCTGATTTTTGTATCATTTCTTCTGTCGGATTTGTTGCTTTTTCAACCGCCGCTTTTATATCTTTGCCAGAATGAATATGCGGAAACGCATCTTTTAAAAAAGTACGATTATCAATCTCCAACAAGGGCTCGCCATCGGAGTGATTCAGGGTTTCGCAAGGCAGATCGAAGACGATACCAAATTTTTCCAAAGCTAAAAAGTCAAATATTGTACTGGAAGCCTCGCTGATCAGGGTGTCTGCGACCGCGTAATAGGGAACAATATTATAATCATCAAAAGGGAGTAATACAGCATGACTATATTTTTTCACACGTCGCTCGTAAATTAGATGTTGACGATGCGGCGCATATTTGCCCATCCAGCTGTATGGATGCAGCTTGATGATCAAATTGTATTCTCTCGTTTGCGCAAAAATATCATCTTTAATTTGATATAAACAGGTTGGTTTGTATGTGGGGGCAAACAAAACTGTTTTTTTATCAGGATCCAATCCCAGAGAAACGAGCATCTTTTTTTTGTTGTCGTATCGACCTTGAAAGAAAAAATCAAGTTTTGGCAGACCGATTAAATGCACCTCACTTTTTCCAAGCCGGTTTGAGCGCTTTAGCGCTTCAACCCGGTGTTGACCTTCGACAAATATTTGATATTTGTCATGTGGCACGCGTGCCAAATTTCGATATAAAATTGTCTTGATACCAGTACCATGATTCAGAAAACATAACAATGTTTTCCCATAGTCAATAGAATTCCGCAGCGTATCGCCGGTAATGACGATGTCAAAACCCCTGGTTTCGTTGGTAAAACGATAACCCAGTTCTTGCCATTTTGCAATCATCTGAGAGTGAAAAGGAAAATCAAAAAGAAAATAGCGCTTTTTTTCGAGGTCTAATGAAAACCATACCTCATATTTTGGATTATTCAGTGCCAGCTCAATAACCGGATCAAATGCCGCTTTGTGGTAGACATATCCGATTTTAAACAACAGTTTTATTTTATTCAAATGTATCCTCCGTCAAAATGCAGATGCTCTGCTTTTCAAATATACAGCACAACTATTTCAAAATCGCCACTTTTTTTAAGTAATTCTAATAACCTGAGATGATTACAATGAAAGAGTCCAGGCGCGTATTTATTGCAGACGATGGAACAAATTATAAAGCTGTGCCCAGCGGTAGCGCTCAGATGAAATTATGGTATATGCAGCCGTGCAATATGCCCGAGAAAGAAACCTGCTTAAGAAACAATAATAGTAGCAGTACTTTCCACATCTGAGGACCAGTACTTTCCTTTGCCAAAGCTGATTTGGTCTAACGTTCGAATAGCCCTTCCCATAGACCCTTTTTGAATCCCAAGGTCTATTGTATTTCAATTCCGGATTAGCTAAAATGTTTTTGAAATGAAACAAGCGAATACAAAAATTAAAATAATGTTAGCGAGCCGACCAAAGATGCTATCTGAGGTGATTAAAAGCATGGTAGAGCATCAAGCGGATATGGAAGTGGTCGGTGAAGTGCTTGATCCTATCGAACTTTTAGAGGTGGTTAAGGTCTTGTCTGTGGATGTGGTCATCATCACACCGCTTAAAGTTAACGGGGAACCAAGAATCTGTTACCAATTGCTGCAAGAGCACCCCATGTTGAAAATTGTCATCCTGTCGGCAGAGGGTGAAGCCGCTTTCTTGTACCAATCGGCCGCCGCCAAGATACGTATCGACGAACCATCCCACCTGGCAATTTTTGGCGCTATCCGGAAATCCATACGATAAATTTTTGGCTATTCGCTGTTCGCTATGAGCAGGCACGACAATATCTATAATGACGAAATAATCTCATTTCTTACTAAACGCAAGGAGCTCCAGAGTGGGAGACAAAGGCAAAAAGGATCAAGAAAAAAGACAAAAGCAAAAGAAAAAACAACAAGCCAATAAAGTGAAAAGAAAACAGGAAAAACAGAGCAAAGAATCCTAAGGAGGTCATAGATGAAAAAGAGAACACATTGGGGCATTGACTTGATAATTCTGGGAGCATTTCTGTGGATCAGTATTGTTCAAAGTTTTTCCCTGGCAGAGGTCGTCAACTTGACACCTCCAACAAATATAAAAGTCGACCCAGGTGAGAATGCGATTGCTGTAGCATGGGATGCCAGCTCAGACGAAGCCCAGAGCACATTTGCCGGGTACAACGTTTATTTTGATACAAAATCCTCGTGGCAGCTCTCACCGGATCATCTTCCGCAGGCGGTACAAGTTAAAAAAGATGTGCATAAATGCGTCGTCAAAGGTCTGGAAAATGACCAGCAGTATTTTTTACATGTGCGTTCTCGTCAAGTCGATGATGGTGTAAGTGCAGCCAGCGTACCGGAAGAAGCAGCAGCGCCTCAAGCCGAGGGGAAAAGATACACCGTTTCCATGTTCGATTACGATCAATCTACAGCCGCTAACAACAGTGGTTATGGTTGGAGCCGCGATAATGGTCAAGATATCCCCGGCTATCATAGCGTGATGCAACATGTCATGCATATCGACATCCTTATGATGGAATTGCCAGGAGCGAAAAACAAGTCAGTCTTTATCAGTCCATCGGAAGCTGATTTCACTCAAAGTTGGCCGATGCGGAATAAAACACTCATAGCCGATATCGGGACACAATGGATAACGCTTGACCAACTGCCCGAAACGGCTTTTAAAACAACTGCTGAAATCAAGAATGGCCACGTTTACATCATAAAGACTTTTGATGATTATTACGTCAAGCTGCGCATCGAATCCATCGAAGAAGTGAACTTGTTGTTGCCTTACGGACAAGAGCGCAGCAATGTTAATCTTAATAAAATAACCTTTATTTATGCTTCTCAGCTAGGTCAGAATTACGAAGACTTTTTAATGGGCACGCCTTAGATGCACGCACCCATATATACGTTCGATGATACGTGGCCAAATTTCGTAAAGCACATATTTTCAAAATCAACGATAAACCATTAAATAAAAATAGGAGATTATCATGAATATTTATGTTGGTAACCTGGCACATGACGTCCGTGAAGACGATTTAAGACAGTCATTTGAGGCCTTTGGACAGATCGAATCCGTGTCTATCGTAAAGGACAAATACAGTGGCGAATCACGCGGTTTTGCATTTATAGAAATGCCTTCGAAAAACGAAGCACAGTCGGCAATCGACGGCTTGAATGGCAAGGAATTAAAAGGGCAGAATCTTAATGTCAACGAGGCTCGCCCTCGATCTGACAAAAATCGCGGTGGAGGCAGAAGTGGCGGTGGACGACGCTTCTGAGAATCAACATAAACAAGCCATTACAAGCAAGGGAGAGATATACAGGTAACCAGAAAGAGGACACCCGATGAAAAAACCGGAACAGTATCGTGGAGGATCACGCACACCAGGAGCCAAGGTAAAAGAATTTTTGGCCTGGCTGAGAGGATTATGGTCGCCCAAGTATATCCCCCAGAGAACACGGAATTAATAGTTTAAAAGCATATGAAAGATTTTTTGGGAAAATGACAGTAGCAGCATTATTACCGCAGCAACCAATGGCAAGCTGAAAGTTTGTGTTGCACAAAAAAGAGTGCAGATTTCTCCCTTTGACTTTCAGGTCTCATTGTAAATAGTAGAGTTGATCCATATCGATGTCATCCCAATCTTCTTCACCAGCCAGGCGAGCATCAAGTCGCAGGCGCTCGCTGCCTTGATATTCGACAAAGTGGAGACGTATTGGATGATAGCCGGCGCGCAGTGCTATTACCCCCACTTGTGCGCGCATGTCTTGGGACAGTTCTCGATCAAATACGGGCGCCTCATGAATGAAGAGCTGTCCAATATCATCTGCCCGGAGGCGAAACAGATAGAGCCCATCCTTTGTTATCTTTAGGAATCCCTCATAGACCAGGCCGAAAAAATCGTCACGTACGGCAATATCTCGTACATACAAATCATGTGCAATTCCGTAAGTTTGTGGTTTCAAGTTTTTGAAATCAGGCATAGCCGACCACTCACCTTCATAGTAGCTGTATCGCAAACCGTTTTTCAGCACACCAGGGTTGACGCCCTTAAGGAGATCCCTTTTTTTAAATGTCTTGTCAACGACTGCTGTCGCCTCATTTTTTTCATTGACCTGTTTCACCTTGATTGTGGTATTATCCAGTAAAAGCACAGATTGCATGAACATGTGCGAATTCGAATTGGGTTCGGTGCCATCCAGCGTCAGTCGAGTTTCGAATTGAAAAGGAGAATTGTAAAAGACATGCAGGGAATCGAGAAAATAGGGTATGCGCGGTGCAAAATAATCCGGCTGGCTGGGACGAATGTAGAGCTTATAACGACCATCCAGGGCAACCGGGGGATTTTCTGGTGCTGTGAACGCCATCGACCAATCCAGTTGCAAAAACCCAAGCGCCGCAAAAGTTGACTTTTGCTGTGCGACGAGTGACAGAGCTACAATCGTGTCAGAGAAAGCCGGTATAACCACATCCAGTATGCTGTTTTGTAAATTGACTTGATGATGGTGATAAAACCGAAGGTTGATGTTCAATGGCTGCGCCGCTGAATTTGTAAAATTGAAATAAACCGTGCCGTGTTCAAATTCATCGCCCTCATTGCAGGTGATCAGATGACGGAAAGAGGTATTGGCGAGCAGTGATGATGTCAATTCATTAGTTAATGCATTGCTGATATCGTGCGGCAAAATGCCATCCAGCTGCAAATTGGCTATAACCGGTCCGTTCTCTGTCATGGTCACCCAGGAGATATGGTCGAATTCGCCAAATCGCGCGCCACGCATGGCGCTGCTCCCACCCGTCGTTGCCAGGATATAATAGTTGGCATTGTCACGGGGGTCATGAAAATAATGATGTTCATGGCCAGCGATTACCGTATGTGGCCGGGAGGCCAATGCCGCTTCGATCTCTTGAAAGCGTTGTGCTGTATCGTATTTCCAGATTGGATGGTGCATGAATAAAAACGTCCAGCGCACATCGGGGTGATCTTTCAGGGTTTTGCGCACAAAATCTCGCTGCTCGATGGTGATGGAAAAGTCCTCATCGTCGTTGCTGTCCATAGCGACAAACAGCACATTCTTGTAGGTGAAGGAGTAATAACGTCTGCCATAGCGTTTTTCCCACTCTTGCTGCATCACCTGGTTCGTGATGTCATGATTGCCGGGCAGGTAAAAAAACGGAACCTTGAGATGCGACAAGATGTCATTGAACTCATGCCATTCCAGTTTTATCTGCGTCGTATCTTTGGTATATCCTTGAATGAGATCGCCAACACTCATGACAAATTCGGGATATAAAAGATTCAGCTTGTCAACGGCATCTTCAAACACACCCGGCCGTGCCCCGCCGGTGCGATCACTGACGATGGCGAATTGAAAATTCTGCGGATCGTTATAAAACTGCACATTCGTCCACGGCTTTTTGTCCGTCTTGACCGACGATTCAAAGACCTGCTGGGCAATGCCGGCTTGAAGCGTTATGATGTTTACTAAAAAGTAAAGTAAAAAATTTTTCATTTGTAAATCCTTCTCGTCAATTGAACTTTATGAGCTTTACTAACTCGCCGAAATGATTTCAATTTTTGCTCAACTCGATTTGCCTCATTGTATTTATAAAACTTTGTGCTCAGTTGAAGCGCCGTCTTTCGTTTTATGTTTCACGTTTGACATTTGACCTGGCGGGGCGCTGTATGCAAAGTCATTTGCATTATTACAAAAGGCATCACTCCAGCCGCTCCGGGGTATCCGGAATCCGGTTTATCAGCCGGTTTTTTCCATCTGCCCGTTTGACAAGATCAAACGCATCATACAATTCGCGTGTGGCGGTATAAGCTGCAAAACGTAGCGTATCATCGGCAATAGTGATAACTTGAAAGAGTTGGGTATTGCGCGCCCGCCGCCTCATCCATTCGTTTTCCGAGATGTCGTACATCTTGGGGCCACTGACGGACACAACATACATGGTGTTGGATATCTGTGTACTATCCAGCGCTGAAGGAATAGCCAACATTCCGCGACCATAAGCGTGGTCATGACCTTGCAGGACAATGTCCACAGCATGTTTTTCAATGATAGGGCGGAACACCTCTCGCAAGCGAGGATTATCCCGATTTGGTTTTGTGGAATAAAAAGGAAAATGAAGGGTCAGAGCCGTCCATTTTTGCGGATTATCTGTTAAAATCTGGTTCAGCCATTTGGCTTGCGCGGTTTCGAAGGTCTCAATCTCATCCAACATTTCAGCATCGATGGAGATGATGCGCAGATTTTGATAATCGACATAAAAGCATGTTTCTTCCAAGCCGGTCACACCATTTTCCGGCAGGGTGAATTGGCGCCGCCAGTGCGGATCCAGCTCCTGCTGTTTGTTATACTCATGATTTCCCGGGGTCATGATGCTGGGAATCATGGCGTGGATGAACGCGCCGCCTTCGAACCATTCGCCCCATCCCATATCGCTGCCGCTTCGGTTGATGAGATCACCGGCGTAAACAACAAAGCCGGCATCCGGGGCGGTGCGAAATGCCTCGCGCACCAGTCGGGACCAGTGTGAGCGGATATTATTTTGCACATCGCCAAAGTAAAGAAATGAAAAGGGAGTAGCCTGATCGTTTGCCGTTGTAAAGTGCAGCCACTCGCTCCAGTGTGTGCCGTCACCGACGCGATAGGCGTAAAGTGTCTCGGATTCAAGATCGGTCAATATAGCACTATGGAAAGAGGCTTCAATCTCGGGTTCCCCGTCTGCTGCATTCTTGTAGGTCTCGGATTGTGCCGCGACTGAAAGCGCGTGTTCCCCAAGCACTGGCCCGGGAGTTGATTTTATATATTGGACGAGACCATTCTGCGTCGCGGCGTTCGTGCGCCAGGTAACGGCTATGGAATGGTGTGGATCGACAGTGAGATTTAGAATTATTCGATCCGGATAAACAGAGGGAGTGTAACGATAAGCGAGCTGTTCAGACTGTCCCAAAAGTGCGACAAAGAGAACAAATAAAAAGAAAATTTTGAATTCAAAACTGCACACAGAACGCATCTTAATTAATGTTTTCAAGATAGTTACCTTTCTTTTTATATTTGATTTGAGAGAGCTTCTTTCATGGTCAAACAATAAAATGTTTGACAAAGAGTAAAATCATTTTTATCTTAGACAAACGATTGCATTGGATAATTCCGCTTAATTTTCATTAACAGAATATATACTTTTTTTATGTAAATATCAAAAATTCCAAAGATAATGATCGGCAGCAGAGACACGGGAGAGTATTTTTATTACAATTTTAGCAGAATATTAGAGCCATTATAATAAAAATGTAAAATGAACAGTAAACTTGCAATCGTTTGTTTAGGTTGATAGCGTATGGCAACCCTCAAAGACGTCGCTGCTTTGGCACAAGTTCATCCCTCCACGGTTTCACGTGTTTTACACAGCACGGAAAATACTCCTATCTCACCTGATACCCGGCAGCGCATCCTGAACGCCGCCAAACAGCTTGATTACCATCCGGATCAGCGTGCCAGAGCCCTCAGGCTCGGTCGGAGCAACACCATTGGATTGATTATTCCCGATATCTCCAATCCGTTTTTCTCTGAAATCGCCAAAAGCATTGAGGAAGAAAGCTATCGCGCTGGCTATACCCTGGTTGTGTGTGCTTCAAACGAAGATCAGGAAAAGGAAATTAATTTTGTCAATAATTTGACCAATCGCGGCATAGACGGACTGATCATTGCGCCAGTCCAGGACAGCTATAAGCATCTTCTCAATCTGAAGAAAAAGGACTATCCTTTTGTCCTCATTGATCGTTGTTTTGACGAAATTGAAACCAATGCTATTATTAGCGATAACGAGGCCGCTGCTTTTGAGGCAATAGAGCACCTTGCTCGTTTGGGTCATCGACGTATCGCTTTTCTCAGCGGAAGGGCGACGATCTATACAATCCGCAAACGCCTGGCGGGATATATGAATGCGGTCGCCGCTTTTCAACTGGACAGTGATCAAGCGCTGGTGAGTGGCGGCGGCTTTACTTTTGACCAGGGCTACGAAGAGAGTCTAACATTATTATCTTTAGCGAAACCTCCCAGCGCAATATTGATTTCCGGGAACCAAATCACTTTCGGCGCTATCAAGGCGATTGTTGAAAAAAAACTGCACATTCCCGGCGATATTTCTCTCATCGGTTTTACCGACAGTATTATGACGCCCTATCTGATTTGTCC
>JAFGKD010000034.1 GCA_016928775.1 Candidatus Zhuqueibacterota bacterium
AGATGATGCCGCTGTTGATGCGCTGGTGCGATTGATCAATCAGGCGCAGGAGGAGCAGAAACGGGATATTGTGGAATTTGTCGAGGAAAAATTTGAGCGGCGGTTATCTGAAGAAATCTCGGGATTGGAAGTGAGATTATTTGATAAAATTGCACATCTGGATATCAAGCTGTCGCAAAAAATTGCCGAATCACACGCGGAATTGTCTGCAAAAATTGCGGAATCATACGCGGAATTGTCTGCAAAAATTGCGGATTCAAATGCACAACTGTCTGCAAAAATTGCGGATTCAGATGTGAAAGCAAGCTCCATCAAAGCAGAATTGATCAAGTGGATGTTCATTTTTTGGGTGGGGCAGGTTGCGGTTATTGTGGGGATTCTGTTTGCGTTTTTCAAGCGGTAAGCGGGGTGCTCGATACTGGATACTCGAAGCTTGATGCTGGTTGGGGCGAAGGGCGAAAGAAGCGGAGAACGGAAAACGGAAAAAAGAATCGGAGGCGGGAGACCAACACAGATGTCGAATGTTACAGATTTTCTATCAGAGTTCAGATTTGACTATCGTTGTGGTGTGTTGATTGTTATTGGATAGTTACTACCTTATTATTGTTTTCTATTTATAAATATTTAAGCATAGTTCGCAAATACGTAAAGCGTTGATAGAAAATGAGCTCTTCCATTGAAAAGATTTTAAAACCTGTTCTGTGGGATTACGATATTGATGCACTGGATTTTTATCATGTGGCAGTTGGCGAGAAGGAGCATATAGGAAGTTTTGATCAGCAGCGTGCCCTGGTGCGTATTTTTGAACGACTCGACTGGTATGATATTCTGGACGTATTTGGCATTGAATTTGTCGAGAAGCACCTGACTGTAAAAATAACCTCGCGGTTGCGTTTTGCGGATTTAAGGAAAAGGTATGACACCATACGCCGAATTCTACATGGAGAGCCTGTATCCTTTGCAGGATGGAGTGTTGAAACGGCTGAACGTGCTAAAAACGCCGTTTTATCTAACCGGTGGTACAGCACTGAGCCGGCATTACTTTAATCATCGCTATTCGGATGATCTGGATTTTTTTGTTAATGAGGACAATCGCTATGGGGAGTGGGTGCGGCGGATTTTTCAGGATTTTGTTTTTGCCGGCAGAGAAGGGATGTTTCGGATCGATGCGGGGCGAGTGATCCGGGGAGAAAATTTTACCCAGCTTTATGTCACAGACGACAAGACATGGCTGAAAATAGATCTTGTTCATGACGTCGCTCCACATTTTGGCGGTTTTGAAGACGATGATGTTTTGGGTCGCGTGGATAGTTGGCAGAATATTTTATCCAATAAAATCAGCGCGCTTGGCCGTTTAGAGATCAAGGATTTTGTTGATCTGTGGGTACTCGCCAAACACCGGGTATTTTCCTGGAAAGGGGCATTTCACGAAGCCAAGCAAAAAGATGCCGGGCTTGATCCAGTCATGATTTTTGAGCTGTTGACAACCATTCCGAAACATAGTCTTGCGGTTATCAAATGGGCGCGTCCGATTGATGTCGATTTGTTTTTTGCTGACGTTGGATTAATGGCTGAGGATATGTTGCGGGGTCGGGCTAATTCTTTGTTTGTAGAGTCAGCGGGTATAGAATAAGCTACCTAACAATGAGGTGAACCAGGCCGGTTATAACGGTTGAAAAGCCTCTGCGGGATAGCTTGAAAGATGATGCCGCTGTTGATGCGCTGGTGCGATTGATTAATCAGGCGCAGGAGGATGGAGTGCTGAAACACGTCAACGAGCTCGAAACGCCGTTTTCATAAATTGGAATCATCACAGCTATCTAATAGATTTCGAATGGATGATGAAAGAGTCCTGCGGGGAGAAATTACACTCAAATTTATATCGTCAATAGCGGCCGATATATTTGCGGGTCAAGAGAATTCAGTTGTTTTGCGCAAAAATAACTAATCTTCTGATAGTATCAAGGCGGTGCAGGATGAACGACGAATAGCAGCACTTTCTCTTCCCTGCTAAACCATAAAACATTATAATATCTAACTCATATCACCCATGACCCTTGATCGAGAATTTGACATTGTTTTATTAGCGCTCAAGCGCTATCTCCATGAAAAAGCACCGTTTATTTTGAACCACCAGGCAATTGATTGGGATCGTTTGTTACACATCGCGACAGTACATCGAGTGACCGCATTGGTCTATCATGTGCTGAAAACGGCCGATGGTGTGCCGGAAACCGTGCGCGAAAAGTTCCGGCACATCGTACTGTACCAGTCCGCCGGCAGCGTACGCGCCGTGCGTGAACTGAATGCGCTGCTGCAGCAATTTTATAATCGCCACCTCAAAGTCGTCCCGTTCAAAGGCAATATCCTGGCCGCCGAACTCTATGGCGATGTTGTTCAGCGGCCCAGCCTCGATTTTGATCTTTATGTGCCGAAAAAGCACATCGGCGAATCTGTAAGGCTGTTACATGATTTGGGTTATACAAGCGGGATGCTGCAACAGAAACCCGATCTTCGACCCGGTTCCAAATTTCACAGTCTCGAGTTTTCGCACCCGCAGAAATCACCTATTGATTTACATTGGGACGCCACAGACGGTTATGTCACACGTCTGTATACCCGCCATGAACTGGATAACGCCCTGCGCACTTTGTCGATTGAAAACAAAACCATTCATATTTTTGATCAGGATGTGACTCTGGCGCTCCTTGCCATACATGGGGCCAAAGGATCGTGGGCATTCGTGAGTTCATGGATCGACCTGGCCATGTTCTTTCGGCGTCATCCGCAATTTTCCTATTCGACCGTGCTCAGAACCTTGCGGGCGCGCGGTATGGCACGCATGCTCTATATCGGTGCGTATCTGGTTGAGCGATTCCTGGATGTCACGACACCGCGACTCATCAAACAAAATGCGGATTATCGCTCGTGCGAGATCGCGCGTTGTATCGGGCATCGTCTATTTCAGAATCCGCTGCAGCCCATGGATGGCGGCTGGGCCAAAGTCCTGCTGAATGTACAGTTTCGCGAAAAGCTTTCGGAAAAGCTGCGTTATCTCGCCTTTAAATCGAGATCCAAAAAAGTGGATATGAACAAGCCGGGGCGACGACTCGTGGCACTCAAGCACGTCGAGCGGGTGGCGAAGGGTAGGTGACCGATGCGCTCAAAGCGACGCCGCATTCTCATCGACGTCTGTCATCCCGCCGAGGTACATCACTTCAAGTATGTCTATTGGGAGCTATCAAAAAAAGGATGGACGTTTTTATTTGCCGCAAAGGACAAGGACGTCACCGCAGCTTTATTAAAGGCCTATGATTTACCGCACGTCCTGTTTTCAAAGAGCAAGAGGGGATTGATTCGCAAGCTGCTGTATGTGCCACATGATCTGTGGTCATTTTTTCAGATCACCCGCCGCTTTCGCCCGACACTTCTGTTGAGCAACTTGTCGCTGCACGCGAGCTGGGTGGCAGCGATCTATCGTCTCACCCATATTGCGTGCATCGACACCGAGCACCGGCGTTTGTTAGATTATGTGACCCTGCCGTTCGCGCACATCAAGTTGACGCCGCAGGCCTATTCTCGACATCTCGGCCGCAATCATTTTCGCTATCACGGCAATCACGAGCTGGCCTACGTGCACCCGAAGCGCTTTGCACCGCAAGCGGATATCAAAACAATGCTGGGACTCAAATCGCATGAAAAATATGTCCTGTTGCGATTTGTCGCCTGGCAGGCGTTTCATGATGTCGGCTTGCATGGCATGCCGGTTGAATTGAAAAAGCTGCTCATTCGCGAGATAGAAAAAAATCGTCGGGTGTTTATCTCATCAGAGTCGGAGCTGCCTGCGGATTTGACATATTATCAACTAAATGTTCCGCCAGAACGGATTCATGATGTATTATATTATGCTGATGCCTATATTGGCGAAGGTGGCACCATGGCGTCCGAAGCGGTGTGTCTGGGCACGCCGGCTGTTTACGTCAATGCGTTGAGACTGGGATATTGCGTGGAAGAAGCACAAGCCAGGCTGTTGCTTTATGTGCCCGAACTGACGCTAAACGATGTGCCCACAATTGCTCGCATTGGCAAAACGGCAGCTTTTCAGAAAAAGCATAAACAATTTATCAAAAAGCATGTGGATGTGACAGCATATGTGGTGCGGTTTATTGAAAGATTTCCGCAAAGCTTGCAGGAATAAAGCCATAGCGGCTAATTGGCTGATTGACGAGTAGAGACGGGTTAACTCAACTCGATAGTAGTACATATTTTTGGGAGGTGGAAGATGGATGACGTGCATACGCTCGATTTGGCAGCCGAGTCTTCCCTGATGCAGGAAGTCAAACATTTATTTGTGTCCATTCGAAAAAAAGTCTTGATTCTAATCGATCTGTTATTCCTCAACGGCTCCTTCTGGTTGATGCACCTGTTGTCAGGTGAACACAGCGGATGGATAGCCTACATCAAACTCTGTCTGGTGATCAACGTGATCTGGTTGTATCAGCTCATACAATACCGGCGTTTCAGACATATCCGACTTGAGCCTTTGTTTATCACCTTTAAAAAAGCGTCGCTCAATGCAGCTTATCTGCTGTTTGCAGCGGCAGTATTGTCCGTGTTTCTGAGATTATCCAGTTTCAGTCACTATCATGTTTTCGGCACCTTTATTCTGTATTTTCTTTTGGAAGCTGTCTTGTTTGTGATGATCAAGGGTATCAGTCTGCAGTCATTGAAAAAGCTCTTTTTCCCCATAAAAAAACAGCGAGCACCACGCGAATCCTTGCTTGTTTTGGTGGTTGATCTTGTTTTGCTGTTTGTTGCATTTTTTTCAATGCATTACCTGAAATATGGAACATTTAATCCGGACGAGCGCGCGCGCCAGGCCCTGTTAGTAGTGTCAGCAGCATGGCTGATCACCGCCAAATGGACCGGCAAGTTTCATCAGAGCTCTGAGCCGAACGTCACTTATGCACAGTCGCCGTATATCAAAGCGTGTTATATATCCATCGCCATTATGTCAGTGATTGTTTTTGCACTGGGATTGTTTCAACATTCACGCGTCCTTGTGTTTGGCTCTTTTTTGACGCTTTTAGCTCTGGAGCTGCCGTTTGTCAGCCTGCGCGCCCGGTTGCGCCGACAAACTATGGATGACGACATTGAAAATGTCGAGCAAGTGAAAAGTTATATCAAACAACATGAACTGCCCATCGATCCGGGTGATGAAGCCGTTACTGTGCCGGCTGATGCCATGCTGCGCGACCATTATCTGACTGACTATGCCGGGCTTTATCACTATTTACAGGACTATATTCCATTTGCCAAAATGGACAAATCACGCGTGCGCGTGTTGAATACGCATACATTTTATAATATCAAAACCCTGGAGCAGCAGCAGCTGAATCTTTTTATCAATCTACATTATATCAACAACATGCGCTGGCTGAACAAGTACTTTTTGGAGGTACACAGCAAATTAAGAAATGGCGGCTATTTTGTTCTGCGAACCCGGCGTCTGGAAAATTATCGGGATAGTCTTGAGCGTAAATATCCGCGTGCTGTGGCAACTTTTATCTATATCATTCACTTTATTCTGCATCGCGTGATACCAAAGATCTCCGGTTTGAGCAAAGTCTATTTCACCCTGTTGCGCGGCCGAAATCGGGTGATCACTCGAGCCGAAATTATTGGCCGGCTGCATTTTTGTGGATTTCGATTTATGAACTTTGAGCGCATTGGTGACAGTCACTGGTTTGTCGCCCGCAAAGTCAGGATGCCGGCAGTGGATCGTAATCCAACTTATGGACCGCTCATTCGTTTGCGACGAATTGGCTATGCTGGCAAGGTGATTTATCTGCACAAATTCAGAACCATGCATCCCTATGCCGAGTATTTGCAGGATTTCGTCTATGAGACCAATCAGCTCGATGCATCCGGCAAATTCAAAGATGACTTTCGCCTCACACAGTGGGGCAAGATCATGCGCAAGTACTGGCTCGATGAGCTGCCGCAATTCATCAACTATATACGCGGCGATATTCGCCTGTTCGGTGTGCGCGCTCTGAGTCAGCACTATTTTAAACTGTATCCGCAAGATGTTCAGGAGCTGCGCACCCAATTCAAACCAGGTTTGGTGCCGCCTTTTTATGCCGACATGCCAAAAAACTTTGACGAGATCGTGGATTCTGAACGTCGATATCTCCTGGCGAAAAAAAATTCGCCACTACGAACGGATCTTGTTTATTTTTTTCGGGCATTGAGGAATATTCTGTTGCGCAGGGCACACAGCCGGTGATATGGCACTGCCTGCCGTTGCCGATCGCAATTGATGTTGCACATCCAGTTTTTAGACCTGTAGCCGGAAAAAAGTGAATTATTTTTGCCAATCTTTCTGCACATCGAATGCTCTGGCGTATAATTATATTGATTCAAGTAATAGTAGGTAACGGGTTTGGACTATATGGTTATGTCGTGTGGATGGATGAGGAATGATATTTAGAGTATTACGGATTTTTACACTGTGCCTCATTCTGATGCATCCACATGTCTGGTCTAATCCGTCGTTCTTTGACAATGATAGTGCCGTGGTTGCGATCCTCGCTGAGCACGGATTTGAGAATATTTATGTTCAAAACCGTGCCGCCAACGCTATGGCTATTTATTATGAAAACCGGTTGTATCGCAACGAGTTGTTTGCCTCCGGTGTTGTCGCTGCACTGGTACATGAGCTCCTCAAGGAAACGCCGCGCGTGATTCTTGTGCCATGCCGGCGTGCACTGCCGATTTGTGAGCTCGATCTCGACATGCAGGTTTATCATGCGCTTTTGCCCGCCGGCAAAGAGCCAGCACCTGATACCCCGCTGGTGCGCGTGAACGCCGTGTCAGAGTCGACACCCTTTTGGCCGAAAAACCTGCAGCGTCCCGCAATTGGCAAGGTGGATATCATCCTTTATCCATCGTTTTCTGTGCATCTCGGTAATTATGATGATCGTTTCAAGCTCTTTTTTGCGCTGATGCCAGTGGTGTCGACATCGTTGTGGAAAGGGGCTGCGTTTTACGTCGAAGCAGCGATACCGATATATAATGATGTGAATTATCATTATTTTCGCTTTAAAGATTATCCACAATTGTCAAAGGCAGCAGTGAGCCAGATTATGCGATTGCCTTTTGATGTTGTTGCGAGTCTCAGTGCTGGTGCGTTTAATCCAAATCGTTGGGGCATCGCTGGCGAGGTAAACAAGCTTTTTTTCAACCGCCACCTGTCTGTTGGCTATAATTTTGAGCATACCGGTTTTTTGCTCTACTATGACGGGCTTTGGAATTACTCAAAAATGGATATGACCACGAGCAAATTATACACCTGGTATTACTCTGATTTTCTGGATTGCCAATTTGGCGTGTCCTATAACCGGTATGTCATGCGGGATAGCGGCCCAATGTTTGAATTTTCGCGCAATTTTCGCGACACCTCGGTCGGTTTTTTTTTCGGCGCCACCGAGGTCGACAAGTTTGGCGGTTTTATGATCAATTTTCCGTTTTCGCCACAAAAACAGCCAACGCCACGGATTGTCAGAGTGACATTACCGCGATACTATGAATATTCGTATCGCGCCACCAATGTCGTCTATACGCAGCACGCTCCCATACAGACCGGCATCTCGGTGTATACAGGTACAAAACTACCATATTTATATCAAAACCTCACGCCCAACTTTGTCAAGAACAACATCCGAGTCTACAAGGAGGCTTTTGATTACATCACCTTGACGACGGAAAGGAGGGATGAGGACGAAAATTTGCTTCATAAGCTGAAAGAGAAAAAATAATAAAAAGTTAATTGAGAATGGCATCACGTTTTTAGAGAGGCAGCACAAATCTAAATCCACGGGAGGATAAAATGAACGTCTCCAAAACGAAACGACTTGTTGTCGTGCTATTAACCATGGCTGTTGCCTCACTTTTTTTGCTGACCTGTAGCACAAAAGAGGTGGGTGATCCGCTGGGCGTCAGCAATTTTGCCCAGTTGGAGCTCACGTCCTTAACCAATTCCTCGGGTCTCGAAAAAACAACTTTTTACATGTACGAAGACATCTTTTTGTCCATCGACGGACTGATTCCGCGCGAACAGACGAACATCGAGGTGATCGAGGGATGTGTGGAGTGCAAGCGTTCTATCAAACGCGCTGTTGTGGTCACAGACCAGGATGGCAAAATCACCAACTTGCCGATTTTTTATCATGTTGGCGTCAAGCCGGATGGCCAGCGCGTCAATATGGAAGGATCATACACCGTGCTCATCACGCAACCACCAAAACATGATCCCTGGTATCGATACGAAATTTGTTTTGATATCGTGGACGACATTTCGCCGGATCCGCAGATCCATGCCTTTGATGACAATGTTTTGTTCAAAGGCAAAGCGTCGCTGGTTGGCGAAGATGTGTATGCCATCGGCTATAATATCAATGCGACCGAGGTGAAACTTTTGGTTGTTGCGGATAATAATAACTATACTGTTGGCGATATGTTGACCGACTTGTCCGGCGGCATTGAGACGGTGACGCCCGGGGCCAATGGCTACATTCCCCCAACCCTGGTGTGGCCGGCTGCCGCTGCTGTCGGCAGCTATGACATCATTGCGGATGTGGCGCCTTTTGGCGAATATAATGTCGGTGATGTAGTCTCTGATCCCACAATTGCCGGTCTGGTTGTGCAGGCAGCACCCGGCGCGGCGGATATCGTCCTGGATATCGCCTGTGACATGACCGGTATGCACCGAGACAACTTTGGCGATCTGGAACCGTTGTTTGGCAAAGTTGAGCCGAACAGACGTCCGGGCGATTTGACCAAATGGCTCGTGCCGATACCGCATTGGGTGCCGGTTTTTGTCACCCCGCACAAGAGCCTCTGGAATCAGGGTGACAAGCTGGTGACAATTCGCACCGTGGGAACACATCAGATGCCGGCTTATGTGCAGATGAATGAGCGTTCCGGCACCATCGATCTGTTCCGTTTGCGCGGCGAGACAAAACCACTGTATTATTTGCCGCTGCGATTGTGGCCGGGCGACTATGATGTCATTGTGGATGTCAATCGTAACTTTGTCTACGATCCCGGCATTGACTTGCTGGATGGTGGTCCTCAAGTCGGCTTTTCCGTAGCCAATACCGATACCATGCCAGACGTGCGTCTGATCAATACGGCCAGCGAGGATATTTTAGGCCGCGGATCGAATGATCCCTTTGTTTTTGGCCAGTTGATGGATGAGAATAATAATCCGATTTCGGGCATTGAAGTCAGATTTTCTGTCGTGCTCGGTCCAGGATATGTCAATCCAACTGCCATGGTAACAGATGACGAGGGTATTGCGATGGCCCGTGTACATGGCCTGGAAATCGGTACCCTGACCCGCGTGCGCACCGAAGCCATTGTGGATGGCAAACTGTACTATAATGTGATCTCTTTCTTCCGCACATTGCCGTGCACGCACGATCAAGGACACAATCAGGGTCATAATCAGGGATTCGTGAGCGGTCCATAAATTTTACGCATGACTGATAGAGGGGTAATTTGCTGAGTCAAATTACCCCTTTTTTAAAGGCTATGAGCCACAGATTTTCACGGATGAAACACGGATAATATCATTCATATTAATCCTTTTTAACCTCCAGTCCCAAAACGGTCTTGAAGCAATGCCGAAATAAAATCCGTGCTCATCCGTGTGCATTGTGGCTCAATAGTTGGCCGCGGCCAAAATTTTAAACCTTTTCAACCAGAGATCACCGAGAAAAAATCAACCGTATGATAATACGGTGGCTTCGTTGATCTCGGTGGTTTTTTGTAAAAACTAATCTTATTTTTTAAGCACTTTTCTATGAGTAAACAAGTTTTAGCCCGTTTTTTCCTCTGCGGTGTGTTGGTACAACACGTGTACGGCGCAGCACAGAATACTGTCTATGGCTATAGTGGCTTTGTCGTCACTCCCACGGCCACTATTTTAAAAGATGGTGAATTGACTGGCAACATTGGTCGTTTGCCCACATTGTACGCGGATAATTACGTGGCCTATACTTTTGATTATACGACATTCATCGCCAGTTTGGGATTTATGCCGTTTATGGAAGTCTCCTTTGGTTTTGTTCGCCCCGATAACTATCAAGGCGGCGTGGGAGACCGAACGATGGCAATGCGTTTTCAAGTGCTGCGGGAAAAAAAGAATCAGCCGGCACTTGCTTTTGGTTTGCACGACTTTTTTGCCATCAGCGGATTGGAGCTGGAGCCCGAAGATGCGCAGCACTTTGCCGCAACTTATCTCGTTCTTACCAAGCAAATACCCTTGCCTTTTTTGCACTCCAGACTGACACTGAATACCGGATATGGTTTCGACGTCTTGCCTGCAAAAGATGATGTGCTCAACGGTTGGTTCTGGGGATTTCAGTATTCACCGATAGAGCAGGTGCATCTGTTATTCGAATACGATACGGTGCATTACAATGCCGGTATTCGTTATAACCTGTTCTCTCATCTCACCTATACGTTGTCCTTTTGGCAACTCCAGTACATGATGCACCAATTCAGCTTTAGCATCCATCTCAAGTAAAAAGCTGTTTGCGGAAAGCGCTTTTTGTCCATACATTAAAAAAACAAATTATCTTTGGGAAATGGGATTTTGGTGACTGTGGCGAAAAAACAGATAGTGGCTAACCTGCCTCGTCTTCCGCTTAAAGGAACGATAGATTTAACCTATCGCTGTAATAATGATTGTCGACATTGCTGGGTACGGCTGGCACCCGGTGCAGCAGAGAAACAGAACGAGCTCACTTACGATGAAATTATCGACATCATAAATCAGGCAAGGGCGCTGGGGTGTCGGGAATGGTCGATTTCCGGCGGTGAGCCGATGCTGCGGCCTGATTTTTATGATATTCTGGATTATATTTCAGCACGTAGCCAGACCTATTCGCTGAATACAAACGGAACGTTGATCACGCCCAGAATTGCTCAACTGTTAAAAGAGCGCAAGGGCAACAAAATGGTGGCGCTGTACGGCGCCAGCAAAGAGGTATACGAAGATGTCTCCCGTATACCCGGCTCATTCGACGCGGCGATGCGCGGATTCCGATTACTCAAGCAAGCCGGCGCCGGTTTTGTCGTGCAGGTGATCCCCATGCAGGCGAACTATCACGAGTACGAAACGATGATCGAATTGGCCAAGTCCCTGAGTCCGCACTGGCGCATTGGCGCGCCGTGGCTCTATCTGTCTGCGGATGGTGATGCAGGGAAAAATCACGAAATTTGTCAGCAGCGCCTGCCGGCGGATGTCGTTGTTCAGCTTGATCCACCAGTCGTTACGGACAATAATGCGGATGAAACAGGATGCGGCTGTGTATTGAACGAGAATTTATTTGAATCCTGCATAAACGTTCGCCGCGATTTTTACATCGATCCCTACGGCCGAATGACCTTTTGCTCGTACATTCGCGATCCGGAGCTGATGTATGACCTGCGCCGGGGCACGGTGCAGGATGCCTGGGATCATTTTATCCCGTCGTTGAAAACAAAAGTCAAGGCCAGCCAGGAGTTTCGCGAAAATTGCGGCAGTTGTGCCAAACGGGCAAGCTGCAACTGGTGTATGGTCTATGGTTATCTGGAGCACGGTCGTTATACAGCGCCGGTGCCCTATTTATGCTCTGTCGCCGATGCAGCAGAAGAATTTAAGAAAAAGTGGAGAGATGTGCATACACGATATTATCAGCTTGCCGGTTTAACGATAAAACTTGAATCGGATGTCCCATTAAACGGCTCGACATTTCATCACAAATTGGACGCTTTTGAAGTGAAAACGCCCGGCGATGACGTCATCACCATTCGACACCATTTCACCATACCGCCATTCGATGAAAAAAAATTGGGCCAACAGATTTACCGCAAAGCGCCGTGGGCGATTTATAAAAACGGTTCACACTATACCTATCTCGGCATATCACCCGATGAGACGGATGATACCTATCACAAAGCTATTGTCTTTACACACGACTATTCGTACGGTCGTTTCTACAGTCGAGATGACAGCACCTTTAAGCAGGGCAAGCGTCAGTCACTCACTTTGACGGCCAGCGATCAACTGATGTTGGCGCCGGCGTTAGCGAAGCGTCAGGCCTGTTTTTTTCATGCCAGCGGCATTGTATACAAAGGATTGGGATTTATTTTTATCGGCCACTCGGAAGCCGGCAAATCAACCATGGTCAAGCTGATGCAGGAACAGGCCGAGATTTTGAATGATGAGCGCATCATTGTGCGGCGCTGGCCGGATGGCTTTAAAATCCACGGTACCTGGAGTCATGGCGAAATCCCGATTGTGTCGCCGAACAGCGCGCCGCTCGGCGGTCTGTTTTTTCTGAATAAAGCAACGGAAAATTCCGCTCGGCCGGTCGACAAAGCCGAAGCGGTGAAAAGAATGATCGCTTGTTTGATCAAATCGCACGAGACCAAAGAATGGTGGGAGGCGGAGCTGGACCTGTTGGAGCGCATCGCGGATGAGGTGCCGACAGCAGTGCTTAATTTCGACAAGTCGGGTCAGGTGAGAACTGTTTTGGATATGTATGTGTGACCCTTACAATTTTGGATTTACATGGCTTTTGAAAATAAATATGTGCGCACCGTCAAAGCGGCGGATTTCAAGTTGTGGGAAAAGGCACAACCCAGGCTCCTGAACCTGGATATCGAGCTCACCGAGCGCTGCAACAATAACTGTTTGCACTGCTGCATCAATCTGCCTGAAAACGACGAATCGGCGCGGCAAAGAGAGCTCACAACGGACGAGTTGAAAAAGATTCTCCGGGAAGCGGCCTCGCTCGGCTGTCTGAGCGTTCGACTGACCGGCGGTGAGCCGCTACTGCGTCCCGATTTTGCCGAGCTTTATTTATTCATCAGAAAGCTGGGCATAAAGGTGCTGCTTTTTACCAACGCCACCTTGATCAATGCGGATCTCATTCAATTGTTCCGAAAATATCCGCCGGGTGAATTGATAGAAGTGACCGTATACGGCATGACACAACGGACGTACGAAGCAGTGAGTCGGGTCAAAGGCACGTTTGCAAAGGCATTTCGCGGCATCACTTTATTATTGGAAAACAACATTCCTTTTGTCGTCAAAAGCGCGCTTTTACCGCAGAATAGAGAGGATATTCCGGCATTCGAGGCCTGGGCGAAGAGCATCCCCTGGATGACCAAACCGCCGCGCTATTCGATGTTTTTTGACTTGCGCAACCGCCGCGATTCCGACAAAAATGATCTCATCGCGCGCGTGCGCGCAACACCGGATGATGGAATCGACTTTATCATGCGCAATCCGGAGGCGTATCGAAAAGACATGCAGGCTTTTTGCGCAAAATTCACCTCGCCACCCGGGGACAAGCTGTTCACCTGCGGCGCCGGGAAAAAAAGCGGCACGATTGATGCTTATGGAAATTTTCAGGTCTGTATGTTGGTTCGTCATCCGGCTACATTATATGATCTCAGGCGCGGGTCATTACAGGATGCATTAGACAACTTTTTCCCGCACGTGTTGGCGGCAAAGGCGAAAAACAGCGATTATTTGCAAAAATGCGCCAAATGTTTTCTCAAAGGATTGTGCGAGCAATGCCCGGGCAAAGCCTGGACCGAACATGGCACCCTGGATACACCGGTGTCCTATCTCTGCGACATCGCCCATAAACAAGCCCGACTCCTGGGTCTGTTAGATGAACATGAGTGGGCGTGGCAGGTGGAAGATTGGCGGCAGAGAATTGATCGATTTGTCGCATCGGAATAAGCGGCAGTGCGGAAGAAGAATCACAAGTTGAGAGGGTTAAATGTGAAACGTCAAACGTGAAACGTATGCATTCAGGGTGATGGCTGTTTCACGTTTGACGTCTCACGTTTCACAAACTTGAGATCTCACTCACATTTGGAGACCACAAATATATAAAGATGTTTGAACAATTTATGGAGCGGAACTGCACCGAAAGGATCACGCATGGAACAGGGTATTTCATTGAATGATGTATTATCAATTTCCGAGGATGTCGTCGCCCGCGAAGTGGAGCGCGAATTTCTCATCATCCCTATTGCCTCGGGTGTCGGCGATATGGAAGATGAGCTGTATAGTTTAAATGAATGCGGTAAAGCGATTTGGGACAAGCTGGACGGTGTAAAAAGTCTGGCGCAGATAAAGTCCGATCTGGCGGAAGAATATGACGCGCCGCCTGAGGAGATTGAGACCGATGTGCTCAACTTTACCAGCGAATTATTAAAGAGGAAAATACTTGTCAGGATTTGATCCTTCACTACAACGCGTCAAGCACAGCAGCGAACGGCTCCTGCCCAGTCGGGCATTTGTAGAACTTTTACGCGCAGTTCTCAACAAGGGAGCCGATTTTCGTTTGAGAGCAAAAGGCTTTAGTATGTATCCTTTTATACAGGACGGGGATCTGGTGACGTTGGCTGTTTGTGATACAAATAAAATACGTGTCGGAGATGTTGTCGCCATTCCGCATCCCGCGTGTGGCAATCTCATTATTCATCGCATCATCAGTTTAAAAAATGGTCTCATCCGGACCAAAGGCGACTATAATCCATTTAGCGATGGCTGGATCAAACGAGAAGATATTTTGGCGTGTGTCGTGCGGGTGCAGCGGCGACACCGCGAGGTACGACATGCGCATACATTGGTGCAAAAATGTATTGTGATCATGTCGCGTTTCCTGAAGGAACCGCGCCTGCGTTTGAATATCTACAAAACGTTGCTGATCAAGGGAGAGTGTTACTGATGGATGGTGTGGTGAAAAATAAACCGCTGCGGGATTTGGATTTATGGGATCGTTATGATCGGCCCGGCAAATTGTTCAGCTTTGATCTGGAGCTGACTGCTCGCTGTAATCTAAATTGTCGCCATTGTTATATCAATGTGCCGGCCGGTGACTTTTATCACGCGTTTCATGAATTATCGATCCGGGAGATCTCCGATATCGCTGATCAAGCGGCCGACATGGGTGCGATATGGTGTCTGTTGAGTGGCGGCGAGCCGCTGTTGCGCAAGGATTTTGATGATATTTATCTCGTGCTGAAGAAAAAAGGTTTGCTGCTGTCAGTATTCACCAATGCGACGCTGCTCAATGAGAAGCATCTTGAACTGTTTCAGAAATATCCGCCACGCGACATCGAGATCACGGTCTATGGTGTCACGGCAGAAACTTATGATAAAGTGACGCGTCACCCTGGCTCCTTCAAGCTGTTCATGCGGGGATTAGAGATGTTGCGACAGAATAGTCTGAAATTTCGCCTCAAGGCCATGGCTTTGCAGTCCAATCTGCATGAGATGCAGGATATCGCAGTGTTTTGTCGGGAATATACCAAAGACTATTTTCGTTATGATGCCAATTTGCATCTTCGTTTTGATCGCCATGCGACCAGGAATAAAGATATTAAAAGCGAAAGATTGACACCGGAACAGATTGTCGAGCTCGAGAAGCACGATCCTGAACGCTTTGGCGCCCTCGAAGAACATTGCAGTAAATATGTGAATACCGAATTTGAACATGTGCAGTCCAATATTGTTTTTGGCTGCGGAATTGCCAGCGGCGGCAGCGTTGTGATCGGTTATGACGGCATGTTGCGCTTGTGTTCGAGTTTGTATCATCCGGATTATATGTTTGACCTGCGAAACGGCACGATCAAACAGGCCATCGAAATGCTGGTGCCAAAGGTGAAAGCGTTGACATCTGACCGTGAATCGTTTCTAGGAAATTGTCGTTCCTGTGCGCTGGTCAATTTGTGTCAATGGTGTCCGGCGGATGCCTATCTGGAAACCGGCGCCCTGGATGAGCCGGTGCCGCATTTTTGTCGGGTGGCGCACAGCCGCGCCGAAGCGGTGAATCGAGGATATGCACGAAAGCCGGTCGCCGAGGAGATGCACGAACAATAGAGTGAGAATGGAATTAAAAGAGCTACGGATGGACACGTTCCGGCCTTTGGCCGCAGCCAAATTACAAGCCACGGATGCACACGGATTTTCACGGATTTTTCGGTTTTGCTTTGAGAAAGTTTTGGGACTGGAGTTAAGAAAGATTAAAATGAATGCTATTATCCGTGTTTCATCCGTGAACATCCGTGGCTCACAAACTTTGCTAAAAAAACACAGTTTTGTTGCCTTGTAGTACGGATGAGCACGAATTTTTCGGCTTTGCATCGAGAAAGTTTTGGAACTGGAGGCAAAAAAGGCTTAAAATGAATGATATGAACACGATCGCCCAGGATATCCATCCTGGGCGGACAATAGAGCGGGATATTTATCCCACTCGGACAAATGTCCTTTTCCATTTCCCGTCCGGCATGGATTTGCCGAACGATCAGTTCAGTCAAATTATAACTCGGTGGCCTGGCGATCTCTGTGGTTTTGAAATACATACTATGAAAACTTTGCTAAACAAACACGATGTTGCAGATTTGTAGTACGGATGAGTACGGATTTTTCGACTGTGCTTCAAGAAAGCTATGTGACTTTGGGTTAAGAAAGATTAAAATGAATGCTATTATCCGTGTTTCATCCGTGAAAATCCGTGGCTTATAAAAAAATTTACGCATGATAAACCCTCGCTCCCGGATTTCACCGCGGGTGCGAACAAATACAGGTGAATTATGTTAAAGCGATGGACCTCCCGATTAATCGTTTTTTTCATATCTGCGGCTGTGATCGGCAGTCTGCGCAGCAGCGTCAGTCAAAATACGCAACCGCACAATGCTACGCAAACCGCCGGTGCGTATGAGCCGAAAATCATTGTCTCGGATCATGAAAAAATTATTGTCGAGTTTGAATTGCCGCCGCTGGATATCCGGGATGGCAATATCCGTGGCGTGCGCGGTCAGTTGATCAATCTGGTCGGTTATTCGCAATCGGCCGAGCCGGGCAAACCGCAGGTGCCGCTGCGAGGATTCAGTCTGGGCATCCCGGAGAACGCCAGACCGACGCTGCAGATTGTGCAGCAGGAAACCGGCACGCGTCAGATTCCGGACATCCCGCCGGCGCCGCGCGTGCGCTACAAACGCAACGAGCAGCCGGAGAAGTGGGGCTCCGGCGACATCGAGACGGAATTTGTTTACGAACGCGACGAAACCGTCTATGCAAGAAACGAATTTTTTCCCAAACAAGTGGCGAAGCTCGGGAAAGAGGGCATCATGCGCGGGCAACGGATCATGACCTTTCAAGTGTTCCCGGTGCAATTTAATCCGGTTTCCAGGCAGATAAAGTTTTACAAAAAGCTGCGAATTGCCATTTATTATAATGCCAATGGTTTGCAGAAAAGCAATGCGACCGAGAACACACCCGAGGCGTTTGAAAATATTTTCAAATCGACGCTGTTGAATTACGACATCGCCAAAGACTGGCGAATTGGCCGACAGGGTTTGGCCAAAGTTGGTGCGGATGATTATTTTCTCAACCAGGGGTCCGAGTGGTGCAAGCTCTATCTGGACACGCCCGGCATTTATATCGTTGAAAAGTCGGATCTGGATGCGGTTGGCTTTGACCTCGGCGGTGCCAATGTCAATAACCTCAAAATGTTCAACAAGGGCGTCGAGATCGCCATTCGGGTGGATGACGGCAACTCGAACGGTATATTTGATGAGAGCGATTATATTGAGTTTTATGGGACGGCGTTCAAGAATTATTACACGACGACGAATGTGTATTGGCTGACGGTGGGGACAACGGCGGGGAAGAGGATGGTGGTGAAAAATGGAGCACCTGCTGCCGGAATCCAGGCTGTTACTTTTGGAAAATTTAAATATCATAAAGAAAAAGATATTGGGCGACGCGCTGATTATCCCGGGCATACGGACAACGAACGTTTTTTTATGGAACCACTTTATGCTCCGTCAACAAAAACACACTATGTGAATATGGCTAATTTAGCAACTGAAGCTATGGGAAATCGAAGTTTTTGGCTTAAAACTCTTGGAGTAGCTGAAAAGACAAATATTAATCCAGATCATCATATTCAAGTTGAAATCAACAACAATCTCGTTCTAAACGAATATTGGGATGGACGTGCCTTTTTATCAAAAAAGGTAAATTTTGATAAAAATTTTCTAATTGAGGGTGAAAATATCATTGAAATAATTGGGCCTGGTGATACCGGCTCAGACGTTGACTGGGTCTACAACGATTTTATTGAAATAGAATACTGGCGATATAACACAGCAGTAAACGATTCGGTTTTTTTTACTGCATTTGGCTCGGGTGCAAATAGACTATTTCTCTCTGGTTTTTCACTTGATGAGATTTTCGCGTATGATGTCAGTGATTCGAACAATGTAGCTAGATTTTCGAATTTATATCGCAACGCTGATTCCATTAAATTTCAGGATAATATCTCAAACACTGCTACATATTATGCGCTTTCACAAAGCAGGAAGCGAAAACCAGCTTCGATAATCAAGGATACAAGTGCTGGGCTTCGTGCATCACTTTCAATCGATTATGTGATTCTATCATATCCTGATTTTATGAATGAATCCCAGCTCGTGGGCGACTATCATGAAAACAATGGACTCTCCACCAAAGTTATCGATATCCAGGATATTTATGATGAGTTCAATTATGGCTTTTACGAAGACAAAGCAATACGCAAATTTTTTGAATATACTTATAGTTCATGGTCGAGAATGCCAACATATGGTCTTTTGGTCGGTGATGCCTCGTTCAATCCGCGAACTTTGAATCCCAATTCTTACGGAAGTGAAAAATCTGATTATGTGCCGACACGGCTTTTTGAGGCTAACGAAGACAACTTTGAAGCGGGTTCAGACAATTATTTTGGATGTGTGCAAGGCGATGACATATTGCCGGAAATTTTGATTGGGCGTTTCCCGGCCCGGAATGCCAAACAAGTTGAGGTCATGGCACAAAAAACAATAAACTATGCGACAGATTTCCAAGCCGGTGATTGGAATAATACAGCCACTTTTGTTGCCGATAATGGTGAAGGTGGTGTGATGGCGTTTGAAGACAGTAGTGATGCTTTCCTGGAAGATCTCATTCCAAAGTCTTTTATCAAAAAGCGGATTTATTTGAGAGATCTTGGAACATCCGCAACAAAGAGCGCAATCAAAAACGCTTTCGATGATGGTACACTGATTATGAACTATCTGGGTCACGGCTCTAGAAGTAGATGGGCAGCTGAAGCAATTTTTACGACGGATGATGTGCCTGATTTACGAAATGATAATGACGCCCCCTACGTTCTAACACTCAGTTGTATCAATGGTTATTTTTTAGAACCGCAGGATCAATTTCATTCATTAGCCGAAGCCTTGCTCCGCGAGCGCCAACGCGGCGCGGTCACGGTGTTCTCCGGCTCCGGCGAAGCCTACCCCTCGCCGGTTCTGGCCATGGGACGAAAAATCTACGGCGCGCTGTTTCAGGAACACAACACGACGGTGGGCTCGTTCTCCACGGCGGGCTTGATCGAGATGTATGCACGCTATCCCGACCTGGGTGATCATGTGATGTTTTACATTCTGTTCGGCGATCCGGCGACCAGGCTGCACTATCAGCCGCCGATCAATTACGCCTCCGCCGGCTTTGAGGGCACGCTGTCGCTGAACGGCGCGCCGGCGGCTTTGGGCACAGAGATTCTTGCCGCTATCAACAAACAAAACGTCGGCAAAACGACGATTTCCCAGCCGGACGGACATTTCGAACCGTTTTATATCGCTGCTGATAATCCGGTCACGTCACAAAAGGAGGGCGGGGCGCCGGGAGATACTGTTTCGTTCAGCGCCGTCCTGGCAAACCGCGACTCGCTGCAGCTCTACCCACCGGTCTTGTGGAAGGGCGGGCAGGTACAGAAAATTACGTTGAGCGATGTGGCAACCTCCATCGCTGATGATCTTGCGTTTGAATTTTACGTGGATGGCAAAAAGGTAGGCGAAACGTTTTTTGAAGGCGATCCGGTGCCAAAAGACGCGGTGTTCCGCGCCACCATCACGTCGTCAGGACAACTAACACCCAACATGTTCCAGTTGCAGCTCAATGATGAATTAGTCGAACCAGAGCAGTATACCATCCAGTCGGAAAAAAACGATCCACTCGGCACCCTGCACCTGGTTTTTCAACCCAGGTCCCTGGCCGACGGTTTTTACGAGCTCACCATTAAAACCAGCGCTCCCACGGGACTCGCCGCTGCGGCGGAGGAGAGTGTGGCGTTTCAAGTCCAATCGGCCTTGCGCCTCGACAGTGTGGTCAATTTTCCGAATCCAATGAGGGAAAACTCCAAATTTACCTTTATTTTGCAGAATGACAAATCGGCGACGGTGCAAATCAAAATTTATACCGTGGCCGGTCGCCTCATTCGGGTTATGGATGCCGGATACGCCGGCGTGGGATATCACGAAACGGATGTGTGGGACGGCACGGATGAATATGGCGATAAATTGGCCAACGGGACCTATTTTTACAAGATCGTTGCCAATGACGGCGAAGAGCAGGTTGAGGTGATTGAAAAGCTGGTGGTGATGCGATGAAAAAAAGTGAGAAAAAAAAGTGAAACTCGTGCTCTATTGTAGAAGAAAAAAGCCACGGATGCACACGGATGAAACACGGATGAAACGAGCTTGCAGTACGAGGACATTACAGAAGCGATTTTGGGTTCGGCCTTTGAAGTTCATAATATTCTTGGTTATGGCTTTTTAGAAAGGGTTTATCAAAAGTCATTGCAAGCTGAATTGCTGCGCCGAGGGCATTCGGTTGAAATTGAGCATGCAATCAAAGTCAAGTATAAAGGTGTACGAGTCGGTGATTATTACGCAGATTTGTTAGTTGATAATTTTGGAAAAGAAAGAGTGGAATTTAACCTGAAAAATTCGTTCACACAAAGACACGAAGCCACAAAGACTGTTTTTATTGGACTTGTTGAATGTTTACAAAATGCTTGA
>JAFGKD010000035.1 GCA_016928775.1 Candidatus Zhuqueibacterota bacterium
CGCGGATTGAACGGATGGGACGGATTCTAACGGATGAAGAAATCCGTTCCAATCCGTTAAATCCGTTCGATCCGCGTTCCATTATTTGAGTGATCACCCGTGGCTTGTAAACTTTGCTAAAAACTACGATGTTACAGATGTGTCGTGCGGACAAAAAAATCTCGGATTCCTATAATATACTCGTCATCAATCCCGGATCAACATCGACCAAAGTTGCTTTATACAGCAACGACAATCTCGTCGATTTGCAGATTTTCCCAGTTGAAAAAAAATCCGAAAATTCCATTTGGAGCGATTTTGATACGAGACTGGCGGCAGTCCAATACTTTTTGCACGATCGGCGTGTCCAACATTTGGATGCCGTCGCCGGTCGGGGTGGATTGCTCAAGCCGGTGCGATGCGGTACCTATCTGGTGAATGAAACTATGCTTGCTGATGCCCGTAAGGGAGTGCAAGGTCAACACGCGGCAAATCTTGGATGCGCTTTGGCGTATACAATCGCAAAAAAGTATGCCTGCGCTGCCTATGTTGTGGATCTTGTATCGGTGGATGAATTTGCAGCGCCGGCACGTTATTCCGGACATCCGCTCATCGAGCGGCGAACGTTGTCGCATGCCCTGAGTATTCGAGCGTCCGCTTTCAAAGCCGCTTCTCTTTTGCAAAAAAATATCGAGGACACGCACTTTATCGTCGCGCATATGGGCGGCGGAATTTCAGTCGCGGCAGTAAAGAGCGGACGAATTGTCGATGTAAATGATGCCGCCGGTGCCGGCCCTTTTTCGCCGGAACGCACCGGATCGTTGCCGCTGCAGCAGTTCGTTGATCTCTGTTTTTCCGGAAAATATGCCAAAGATGATATCAAACGAATGGTTATGGGACAAGGAGGTCTGAAAGCCTACCTGGGAACCGATAATGTGCACCATATCGAATCCAGAATTGACTCTGGCGAAAATAACGCAAAAGAAATCTTTGATGCCATGATATACCAAATCGCCAAAGAAATTGGTGGCATGAGCTGCGTTCTCCACGGCAAAGTTGATGCGATCATTTTCACTGGTGGAGTGGCAAAATCAACAAGAGTGGTGCAAGAACTGAAGAATAGAGTCGGATTTATTGCGCCGGTATTCACCTTTACTGAAGAATTGGAAATGCCGGCGCTGGCTTTGGGAGTGTTACGCGTACTCAAAGGGATTGAAGTCGCACACATTTATGAATAAAGTATTTATGGTCAAATTATCGTCTAAAAAAAGATATGCCATTATTCCTCTCCTCATCGGAACGCTGCTGATCGCTATTTTTAAAATTCTGCCGCTGGTACAGTATATTGATAAACTGATCGATTTGTATGAACCCGTTTTGGATGAGAAGCTGCCAATTGTGCAGTTCTACGATGGCAGAATAGACATCGAGGGAGAACTCCCACATAAAGTCACCCTTGAAAATGGTGCGTATGTTCTGTTTGATTCAATATATAACGACTCGCTCTTTAAGGATTTACCGGCAACATCACTTTTTATTTCTGAGCGCGATATCCGCATCAAAACAAAAGCTGAAATTGTCAGATTGTCTCTGGATAAAATTATTTTAGAAGACAAAGGTGAATCCATGGTGCTGGAGCCGCTCAGACTCAGGGAAAAAATCCAGCGATATAGAAATTTGGCCATTATCATAATCGATGCTGCGCTTTTTTTTCTCATTGCCATGAGCTTGACAGGCATCGCTCTTTTAGCTGCCGGTATCGGTTTTATGATCGACGCTTTTACCCAGGGTGCCTTTACTTTTGGCGAACTGTTAAATTTTGCCAGTTTTACATTACTTTTTTTCATTTTTCTGTGGATTATTTTCGGTTCCAATTCAATGACTGTTTTAAAAATTTTTGTTATTTTTTACTTTGCAATCATGACAGCTTTTGTATATTTGAGAGTATTTATAAAACGCAGTTTGAATTAATTTTACACGTCAATTTGAATCACAAAAGAAATTTTAGTTTGAAACCGTACGTACAGTCTTTTTTCATCTTTCTGCGTCATGTACATGGGGTTGCAGAAATGTTTGGTCGCTCCATTGCGCTCTCCTTCATAAAGCCTTTTTATGTTCGAGAAACATTTGAACAAATGTTTCATATTGGTGTCAAATCGCTGTCTATTGTCTTGATGACATCAACCTTCACCGGGCTGGTGCTGGCCCTGCAATTTGGGCACGAGATGGCGGTTTATGGCGCCAAAATGTACACCGGTTCGGTGTTAAGCGTTGCTCTGGTGCGTGAGCTTGGGCCGGTCATTATTTCATTGGTGGTGGCAGGACGAGTTGGCGCCGGCATCACCGCCGAGCTCGGGTCCATGGCCGTCACTGAACAAATTGATGCGATGCGCGCTCTGGGCACCAATCCTTATAAAAAACTGGCAGCAACCCGTTTTGTCGCGCTAACAGTTATGCTACCCATTCTTGTTGCTATCGGCGACGTATGTGGCATGATCGGCGGATGGATCGTTTCGGTCACTACTTTGGGCATTAGTTCCGATTTTTACTGGAACCTTGCAATACAGTATCTCTACTTTTCTGACCTGTTTTCCGGCTTGCTCAAACCATTTGTCTTTGGAATGAGCATCGCGACGATTGCGTGTTATCTCGGATTTTCCGTCACCGGTGGCACCAAGGGCGTCGGTGAGGCAACAACCAAATCGGTTGTCGTTTCATCTATTCTCATTTTTGTTCTGGATTTTTTTATCACCAAAGTCACTTTAGGGGCAGTCTAAAAGTTACATGAATCACGATCTGTATAAAATTATTTTTCGGGATATTTATAAATCATTTGAAGGCAAAAAAGTACTGTGCGGGCTCAATTTGGACATCAAGCGCGGCGAAACGCTGGTTGTGCTGGGACGCAGCGGGTGCGGCAAAAGCGTCACGCTAAAAATCCTGCTCGGCCTTTTGTACCCGGACAGTGGACAGGCCTATGTTGATGGGCAGGAGGTAACGAATTTGCCGGAGAAAAAAATGGTACAGGTCCGGAAAAAAATCGGAATGCTTTTTCAGGGTTCGGCGTTGTTCGATTCGATGACGGTTGGCGATAATGTCGCTTTTGCCTTGGCAGAACATTCGAATAAATCCAAACACGAAATTGCCGAAATTGTGAGCAGAAATTTAGAGTTCGTTGATCTTGCTGGCTCCGAGCATTTGATGCCGTCAGAATTATCGGGTGGTATGAAAAAGCGCGCCGCTCTGGCGCGTGCGATGGCCTATCAGCCGGAAATTCTGCTTTATGATGAACCGACCACCGGCCTCGATCCAATCACGGCAACCACCATCAATGCTTTGATCCGAAAGACACAAAATGAATACGGTGTGACCTCTATTGTCGTCACCCACGAATTGGATAGCGGCTTTAGCGTGGCTGATCGAATTGCAGTGATGGACAGGGGTCAAATTTTGGAGATCGGCACGATTGATGAGATAAGAAAGAGTGCGAACGAATTTGTGCAAACGTTTATAGCAGGGCCGAAATGAAAACTCGAGAACAGATGGAAAAAAGCCATGAGATCAAAGTTGGTCTCATGATTTTAATTGGAATTGCGATTATCATTTTTGTCATTTTCGCTGTTGGACAACAGCAAGGCATATTGGAAGAACGATATGTATTGAATGTTTATATGGCACGCGTCAATGGACTGCAAACCGGCGCTCCGGTACGTCTCAATGGCGTGCGCGTTGGCTCGGTAACCGGCGTTGGTTTTCCGGACGATCTAAACAATCCACAAATACGAGTCTCCCTCGAAATCCTCACGCGCGTGCAGGATCGCATTCGGGCGGATTCGGAAGCCTTTATCGGCACACTCGGATTGCTGGGTGACAAGTTTGTTTCAATCACCATGGGGAGCATGGATTATGCCGTGCTCAAAAACGGCGATTTTTTGCGCGGTACAGATCCCATCGATGTCGAAAAGCTTATCGATGAGAGCGTTGCTACGTTTGATGAATTAAAAGAAACAACCGCACTGTTAAAAGAAATTAGTGACAAGATCAATCGTGGTGAAGGAACTATCGGTCTGTTGGTGAATGATCCCGGCTTGTACAAAAATATCAACGAATCATTGACTTTTTTCACTAATCTTGGTCATCAGCTCAATTCGAGCGAAGGTTTATTGGCGCAAATTTTGCGCGACACAACAATGTATGATGAATTGTATACTTTTCTCAAGAACGCGAATGTTTTGGCCGATAGCCTTGTTAATGGTAGTGGCTCCGCCGCAAAACTGGTGCATGATCCCGGATTTTACAATGAGCTCATTGACAATCTGGAGGAAATAAAGGCGATCACCGCGAAACTGAATCAAGGTGAAGGAACGGCCGGACAACTATTGACCAATGCAAAATTATATGATGATCTTGTACGCGTGACCACTGATCTCGATAGTTTGGTAAATGACATACGAGAAAATCCAAAACGCTATGTGACGATAAAGGTGTTTTAAAAGATCATGCAGCAAACAAATGATATAATAACAACACAACGAATTGATAAATGGCTCAATATTGCCTGTTTGTTCAAAACGCGCAGCAAAGCGAGCAAAGCGTGCGACGAGCGACGCGTCAAAGTCAATGGCGTGGTGGCCAAACCGGCGACGTTGGTCAAAAGTGGCGATGAAATCACCTTAAAGTCGCCCGGGGGAAAGTTTGTCACTTTGCAGGTGCTGGCCATATCCCGTCGCAATGTCTCGGCAAAAGATGCAAAATCACTCTACAAAGTAAAAGAACTCGAGCTTTCCGAAGAGGCGAAAGAATTAATGGAAATTTTTGCGCAAGCGATAACCTACGACAAGCCCAAATATAAAGGTCGGCCGACAAAAAAGGAACGACGCAAGCTGGAAAAGCTCAAGCAAGAGAAAGAGCTATTTTGACCTGAAAAATTCGCGCATACGAGCCTTCGTGTGAGTTGTTTGTGACTTATCCGGGTTTAAAAAGCGCACAATTCATCTTTATATAAACAATGACCCTTAAACAGGAGCACGTGATGAAGAAAAATGGTGTCTACGACATGGCGCTTGAGCAGTTGGATGCGACGGCCAAACGAATCAAACTCAATCCAGACATTCACCGAGTTTTGCGGCATTGTGAAAAAGAGTTGACGGTCGCCTGTCCCGTTGTGATGAATGACGGATGCATAGAAGTTTTTGAGGGCTATCGGGTGCAACACTCGAGTGCTCGCGGGCCATGCAAGGGAGGCATACGGTTTCATCAAAGTGTTTCTGTTGATGAAATCAAGGCATTGGCGATGTGGATGACATGGAAGTGCGCCGTGGTGAATATACCCTTTGGCGGCGCCAAAGGCGGCGTACAGGTCGATGTGACCAAGCTTGAAAAGGAAGAAATCCGGCGACTCACACGTCGTTTTACTGTCAATATCATGCCGATCATCGGTCCGCATCATGATATTCCTGCCCCGGATGTAAACACCAATGCCGAGACCATGGGGTGGATCATGGACACGGTGAGTATGTATCAGGGTGCCACAGTGCTCGATATCGTGACGGGTAAATCAACAGATTTGGGTGGCAGTGCCGGGCGCCGGGAAGCCACTGGTCGTGGCGTAATGCTCAGCACACTCGAGCTTTTAAAGCGTTGGCACATTGATCCCGAGAAAATATCGATCGCTGTCCAGGGATTTGGCAACGTCGGCTCAGTGAGCGCTGATTTGCTGCATAAAGAAGGCTGCCGCATCGTAGGTGTGAGCGATGTCAGTGGCGCTTATTATAATCCAAACGGGCTGCCTATTCGGCGAATGCTTGAGCACTGTCAAACCACAAAACATCGGACGCTTGATGGTTTTGATGCTCCCGGTGTGTCCAAAATAAAAAATGAAGAACTACTGGAGCTGGATGTTGATGTCCTTGTTCCCGCCGCACTGGAAAAACAGATTACCAATCAAAATGCAGAAAAGATACAGGCAAAAGCTATTGTTGAAGGAGCGAATGGACCAACCACCCCGGAAGCAGAGCGTATTCTTGTCAAAAAAGGCAAGGTTATTGTGCCGGACATTTTAGCCAATGCAGGCGGTGTGGTTGTCTCTTATTTTGAATGGGTGCAAAGCATTCAATCCTTTTTTTGGGATATCGAAGCCGTCAACAAAAATCTCAAAAAAGTGATCGTCAAATCCTTTGCCGATGTTTGGGAATTATCCTTGCGAGAACGTCTGACAATGCGCGATGCTGCAACCCAGATTGCCGTGCAACGCGTCGCCATGGCCATGGAAGAGCGCGGCATTTTCCCATAAATATTAGTTGTTTATATTTCATTCAATTAATTATTATATTGAGTTGAAAGATTGAAGCAAATGATAATATCCGTGGCTCATAAGCTGTGCTAAAAAGCACAAGGAAGGAGTGATTATGTCCGTAAAACTTACTATCGGCAACAGGGAGTACTTTCCCGGTGTCGATCAAATCAAATATGAAGGTCCGGAATCCAAAAATCCATTGGCATTTAAATTTTACGATCCGGAAAAGGTGGTCGCCGGCAAAAAAATGCGAGACCACTTTCGCTTTGCAATCGCTTACTGGCACACCTTTTGTGGCACCGGCGAAGACCCGTTTGGTCCGGGGACGGTCGATTTTCCCTGGGACGCTGCCGACGATCCTCTGCAAGCTGCAAAAGATAAATTGGACGCTGCCTTTGAATTTTTCACCAAACTTGGCGTTGGCTATTATTGCTTTCACGACCGTGACCTGGCGCCGGAGGGCTCTTCTGTAACGGAATCCGAAGATAATTTGCATACACTGGTCGAGCTGGCAAAACAGAAGCAAAGGGAATCTGGCGTGAAATTGCTCTGGGGAACGGCGAATGTCTTTTCCAATCCACGCTATATGAATGGCGCGGCGACAAATCCCGATTTTGCCGTGGTGACACACGTTGCCGCACAAATCAAGGCGGCGATTGATGCGACTGTTGAATTAGGCGGCGAAAACTATGTGTTCTGGGGTGGGAGAGAAGGCTATTTTTCTCTATTGAATACGGACATGAAGCGCGAGCTCGAACACATGGGAATGTTTCTGACCAAAGCGCGCGATTATGGACGAGCAAACGGCTTCAAGGGGACTTTTTTAATCGAACCGAAACCCATGGAACCAACAAAACATCAATATGACTATGATGTGGCAACGGTTATCTGCTTTTTGAAAAAAAATAGCCTGGACAAGGATTTTAAAATAAATATTGAAAATAACCATGCCACCTTGGCCGGCCACTCGTTTTCGCATGAGGTTCGTTTGGCGGCCGACAACGGCTTGCTTGGCAGCCTGGATGTCAATCAGGGCGATCCGCACAATGGCTGGGATACCGATGAATTTTTGCACGACGTACCGGAGGCCACCCTGCTGATGCTGGAAATTCTGCAAGCGGGCGGTATTGCACCAGGCGGCATGAATTTCGATGCCAAAACGCGTCGCAGCTCAACGGATCTGGAAGATATCTTTATCGCACATATCAGCTCAATGGATACCCTGGCGCGCGGTTTGATGATCGCTGACAATATCCTCACAAAATCCGATCTCCTCGAGATGCGCAAAAATCGATACGCAAGCTTTGATTCCGGCAATGGCGCAAAATTCGAAAAAGGTCAACTTGGCTTGCAAGAATTACGCGATTTGGCAGTTCAATACGGCGATCCCAAAAAAATCAGCGGCAAGCAGGAGTTGTACGAGTCAATAATCAACCAATATCTCTAAGCTGATAAAGCCCCGACCGAATGTCGGGGCTTTTTCTTGGCCCTCGCACGCCATTTTATTCTCTTTTCAGGATTATGGTTGTGACCACCATTGTAAAACAAAAAATATATGATTATCTCGCCCTCACAAAGCCGAAAATAATGCTTCTGGTCATTTTCTCAGGCATCACCGCGGCTATCATGGAGGGTAGTCTCGTTCACACACCATTTGCATTTTTATTGGCGATTTTTGCGCTCTACCTGACCGGCGGTTCTGCAAATGCCTTCAATCACTATTTTGAGCGCCATAAAGATGCTAAAATGGTCCGTACGCGAGACAAGCGACCACTGCCTGCAGGACGACTGCGACCATCGCATGCACTCTGTTTCGCCCTGATGATTGGTACCGTCGGTATCGCCATTTTTGGCTTTTTTTACAATTGGCTCAGCGCTCTTTTATCTTTTTTGACGTTGTTTTTTTATGCCATCATTTATACGCTTGTGCTCAAGCCGAACACCCACCACAACACCGTCATCGGCGGTGTTGCCGGCGCAATGGCGCCAGTCGGTATTTGGGCTGCAGCCAGCGGCTCTTTTAACATCACGCCATGGCCACTATTTCTCATCATATTTTTCTGGAGCCCGGCACACTTTTGGACGCTCGCCATCTCTTATAAAGAGGATTACAAGGCCGCTCATTTTAAAATGTTGCCAGTGACGAAAGGAGAAATCATAACGCTGCAGCATATTTGGCTTTTTTCAATCCTGCTCTTTATTGTCAGTTTGACGCCTGTCCTCTTCGAATCCGGCTTGCTGTATTTAATTATTGCAATTGTTTTTGGAATTGCTTTTATTATAAAAACCTGGACAGCACGACGATTGGCTTATGCCAAAAACATACGGAGTGTATTTCAATATTCAATTTTTTATCTCTTTGTGCTGTTGACTGGACTCATTATCGATTCATTTGTCAACATCTCTATTGATATATAAGATTTTTTCGTGATTTAGGTGAATTTCCTGTTGTGCGGTAGCCTGGATTTTTTTATATTTTACCCGTAAGGTATAGTTTAAAAATCTGACACTTCCAAAATAAGGTAACGCACCTTGGCTCAGCTCTTTCCTCGTTGGACAAACAAAACGCCTCTTTACGCCTTACTTGGTCTTGGTGCCTGTGGAACACTTTTTATATTTTTTCTCTATTATTATGGATCACCTCGCAACACTGATGTAGGTTATCGGCCTGATCAGCCCGTTACCTACAGCCATAAATTGCACGCCGGTGATCTCGACATGGATTGTCGTTATTGTCATTGGGGAGTTGACAAGGCAGCGCATGCCAATATTCCTTCTACCAAAACGTGTATGAATTGTCACGCGCTTATCGGCACTGATAGTGAAAAATTATTACCTGTACGAGAGAGCTGGGCGAATAAAGAGCCGATTCAGTGGGTTCGTGTTCACAAGATTCCTGATTACGCCTATTTTAAACACGCTGCCCATGTGAACGCAGGCGTCGGTTGTATTTCGTGTCATGGTAATGTTGCTGAAATGGAAAAAGTGATTCAAGTCGAACGCCTGAGTATGGGATGGTGCCTGGAGTGTCACCGTAATCCCGATCAACATTTGCGCCCGGTGTTTGAGGTTACGAATATGAAATGGATTCAACCTGCAGATCATGCAGAATTTGTCTATAATTGGAAGATAGAAAAACAGATCACTCCTCCGGTTGATTGTTCAGGATGCCATCGATGAGTTTGAAAAATAAACAATACTGGCGCAGTCTCGATCAATTAGACGGGACCGCCGAATTCAAGCGGTTTTTGAAAGCGGAATTCCCTGAGGATGCCCGGGAAGAGAATGGAGATCAGGTCTCACGACGACAATTTTTGGGACTATTTGGAGCCTCAATGGCATTGGCCGGATTGGTCAATTGCCGCCGGCCGGTGGAAAAAATCATCCCGCATGTGATACAACCCGAAGACAGAGTGCCGGGTGTACCCGTTGACTATAGAACGACCATGCCGTTTGGCAATAGCGCTTATGGCTTGACTGTACGAACTTACGATGGTCGTCCCGTTAAAATTGAAGGCAGTCCGGCGCATCCGTCGACATTGGGAAAATCGAACGCATTCATGCAGGCCGAAATCCTGAACCTTTATGATCCGGATCGTTCAAAATCAGTGTTATTCAACGGTGCCGAGCGCACCTGGGATGATTTTGTCGTCGCATGGCGAGAACTTTATAAAGAAAATCTGTCGGCAAGGGGTGAAGGCCTTGCGATTCTTTCACCATCTTTCTCTTCACCAACCCTGTCTCGTTTGGCGAAAGATTTTTTCAGGAATTTTCCCCGGGCACGATGGATTGTTTACGACGCGATTACAGATGAGAATATCTATAAAGGCGTCAAAGCAGCAACCGGACGCGATCTTTTTCCACACTATAAATTTGAAAATGCTCAAGTTGTTGTCGCGCTCGATGCGGATTTTCTTATGCTTGAGAGTGAAAGCCTCAACGCGGCGCGTGGATTTGCCAAAGCCCGGACGATCAACTCGGTTGACGATGAGATAAATCGCCTTTATGTGATCGAAAGCGGATGGTCCGTGACTGGCGCGATGGCGGATCATCGGCACGTCTTGCCAGGCAGCCAGATTGGTGCATATGCTGCGGCATTGGCACTGGAGCTGAAATCGTTCGGACTCAATGTGCCGGGGATCGATAATATTTCGCCAGAGATTTCGCAAAAAATTGATAAAAAATGGCTCACCGAAGTCGCCAAAGATTTATTGATTCATCTTGGTGAATCCATCGTGATTGCCGGCCGCACGCAATCCCTCGCCGTACATGCCCTGGTGCTGGCTATCAACTCCGCCCTGGGAAACGTAGGCCGCACCATTGACTATAGACTCAAGGAGGATGAATTCACCCCGGATGCGAATGAATTGGCGCTTCTTAAAAGTGACATCGATAACGGTTTGTTAAAAACGCTGATCATTTTGGGCGGTAATCCGGTTTATGATGCGGCAGTCACCTTGAATATAAAAAAAGTTGACTGTTCCATTCATTTAAGCGACAGAGTGAATGAAACATCACAATTAGCCACCTGGCATATTCCGGCAGCACATTTTTTGGAGAGTTGGGGCGATGCCAGGTCAATAGACGGTACGCCGAGCATCATCCAGCCTATGATTGAGCCGCTCCACGGCGGCAAATCCGATGTTGAAGTTCTCAATCTGGTAGCAACCGGCCAGGATGAACGCGGATATGATATTGTCCGCATGACCTGGCAATCCATGTTGCCGAGAAGAGATTTTGAAAATTCCTGGCGCAAAATATTGCACGATGGCATGGTTCAAAACGAATCCCGAACAATTGTTCCTTATATCCAGTCCCGCGGTGTGCAAACAGCGCTTGATTATTATCCGGTCGACGCGCCAAGTCCGACGAAAGAAAGTCTGGAAGTGCTGCTCGTGCCATCAACCCAGGTGTTCGACGGCCGCTATGCCAACAATGGCTGGCTACTGGAAAATCCGGATCCGCTGACAAAATTGACCTGGGATAACGCGGCACTCCTTAGTCCGCAGACCGCACAAGAACTGGGATTGAAAAACAATGATCTCGTGACTATAAAAGTAACGACGAAAAGCATTACTCTGCCGGTTTGGATTGTCCCTGGTATAGCCAATTTTGTCATCGCCATTCCGCTTGGCTTCGGTCGAAGCGCTGCCGGGCGCGTGGGCAATAACGTGGGCGTGAATGCCTTCAAGTTAAGATCACAGGCCAACTCTTACATACTCGGCGAGGCACATGCAACAAAAGCGACGGGTACCTATCAGCTTGCCTCAACCCAGGATCACGGCAGCATGGAAGGTCGGCCGCTGGTGCGCGAAGCGTCGATCGAGGAATACCGACAGCATCCCGAATTTGCGCAAGAGATGGTCGAACATCCGCCACTCAAAAGCTTGTGGAAAGAGCATAAATATGAGGATGGATATCAGTGGGGAATGGTCATTGATCTCAACACGTGTATTGGCTGCGGCGTCTGTACAGTAGCCTGTCAAAGCGAAAATAATATAACGATTGTGGGCAAGGAGCAGGTGGCCAATGGACGCGAAATGCACTGGATTCGTGTTGATCGTTATTTTGAGGGTGATCCAGCTTTTCCTCGCGTGGTGCATCAGCCTGTTGCCTGCCAGCACTGCGAGATGGCGCCGTGCGAGGGCGTTTGTCCGGTTGCCGCTACGGTACACGATGCGGAAGGCTTGAACCTGATGGTGTATAACCGGTGTGTTGGTACGCGCTATTGTTCGAATAACTGCCCGTACAAGGTGCGGCGATTCAATTTTTTCAATTATATCAAGGATTATGCAGAAACCATTAAAATGGTGCAAAATCCAAATGTGACCGTCCGCTCGCGCGGCGTGATGGAAAAATGCACCTTCTGCCTGCAACGCATCAACGAAGCCAAATTTAACGCGAAACAACAAGATCGAGAAATTCAGGACGGTGACATTCAAACAGCATGCCAGCAAGCCTGTCCGACCAACGCGATAAAATTTGGCAATATCCTCGATCCTGGAAGCGAGGTCGCGCACGCGCGCCAGAATAATCGTAACTACGGCATTCTGAGCGAGCTAAACTTGAAAACGCGTACATCTTTTTTAGCGAAATTACGTAATCCAAATTCGAATTTGGCCTAAATAAAGATAAGCTTATGGCAAGTCAAGCAGAACCACTCATTCTTGGACATCCCACTTTCAGAACGATAACCGACGATGTCAGTCAATTGACAGAACGAAAGACACCGTTGCCATGGTATTTTTTATTCGCTATGGCCGTCTCTTTAGCCCTTCTTCTGTTTGGCATGTTAGCGTATCTTTTTATTGAGGGTGTCGGTGTCTGGGGCGTCAATATACCGATCGCCTGGGGCTGGGCGATCATCAATTTTGTCTTCTGGGTCGGCATCGGGCATGCCGGTACGCTGATATCCGCCATTCTTTTTTTGCTTCGACAAAAGTGGCGCACATCTATCAATCGCTTTGCTGAAGCGATGACGATTTTTGCGGTGATCTGCGCCCTCATTTTTCCCAGCGTTCATGTTGGCCGGATTTGGCTCGTCTACTGGCTGTTTCCTTATCCCAATCAAATGGCGATGTGGCCCAATTTCCGCAGCCCTTTAGAGTGGGATATCTTTGCGGTTTTCACTTACTTTGTAGTATCCGCGATGTTTTGGTTTGTCGGACTTGTACCGGACCTCGCCACACTGCGTGACCGGGCAAAAAACCTGCGTAGAAAAAAAATATTTGGCTTTCTCGCACTCGGCTGGCGCGGCGGCAACCGGCAGTGGAAGCACTACGAGTTGGCCTATCTGCTATTGGCCGGTCTGTCCACGCCGCTCGTCTTGTCGGTTCACAGTGTCGTAAGCACCGATTTTGCAACGTCGCAGTTGCCAGGCTGGCATACGACCATTTTCCCGCCCTATTTTGTCGCCGGCGCGGTGTTTTCCGGCTTTGCCATGGTGACCACCCTTGCGATCATTGTGCGCCGCGTTTTTCATATCGAACATATTATCACGTTAAAGCATCTGGAAAATATGGCCAAAGTGATGTTGGCCACCAGCCTTATGGTCGGTTATGCCTACTCGGTAGAGTTCTTTATCGCCTGGTATAGCGGCAATATGTACGAGCGTTTTGTCTTCATCAACCGTGCACTTGGTCCATATGCCTGGGGCTATTGGACAATGATCACGTGCAATGTTTTGGTACCGCAGCTTTTTTGGTTCAAAAAACTCCGAACCAGCATACCCGTACTTTTTATCGCAACGATCTTTATCAATATCGGTATGTGGTTCGAACGATTCGTCATCATCGTGAGTTCTTTATCGCAGGATTTTTTGCCGTCGAGCTGGGCCTACTACAGACCAACCTGGGGTGATATTCTAACTTTTATCGGTTCTTTTGGCTTGTTTTTCTCTTTGTTTTTATTGTTTGTGCGATTTTTACCCATTGTAGCCATGGCGGAAGTTAAAGGCGTTTTGCCGGAGGCGAATCCGCACTATGAAAATAAAGGTGAGCATTCATAGGATTTTTGCGATATGGCACAGGAACAGAAACAAATATATGGTATTTTAGCCGAGTTTGAAAGCGCAGCAGCGCTTCTGCATGCCGCGGCTCGGATCCGCGATGCCGGCTACAAAGAATTTGATTGCCACTCACCGTTTCCCATCCACGGTATGGACGAGGCCATGGGACTCAAACGCTCGCCGCTGGGCTGGATCGTTGGTTTGATGGCATTTGGCGGGCTATTTTTAGCGTACCTGCTGCAGGGCTGGACGAGCACCATTGACTATCCTCTGATCATCGCCGGAAAACCATTTTTCAGCTATCAGGCCTATGTGCCCGTCGGATTCGGCATCGCTGTTTTGTTCGGTGCCCTGAGTGCGTTCTTTGGCATGCTCGTTCTCAATAAATTGCCGCAACCCTGGCACCCGGTCTTTTATTCAAACAACTTTGAAAAAATGTCCACCGATGGATTTTTCATTTCCATTGAAAAGAAAGATGAAAAATTTACTGTTGATCACACAACAACTTTTTTAGCGAGTATCGGTGGTCAAAATATCGAACTGCTGCAGGGTGATCGAGTCGAGTGAACTGGAAGAATTTGAACATGTTGAAATTGTCCAAAGTCATTTTTTTGACATTACTCAGCGTCTTTGTGTTGACAAGTTGCTATCGTGGTCAACCGAAAAAAAAGCCGCCCATACATCTCATCCCGGACATGGATTCGCAACCGCGATACGATGCCCAGGAATATAGCAGCTTTTTTCAAGACGGCTCAACCATGCGCACGCCTATCCAGGGGACAGTAGCTCTTGGCGAGCTCAAAGAAGATATCGCTTATCACCAAGGCAAAGATGAGCGCGGAAATTTTGTCAAAGAAAATCCTGTGCCCGTCACTTTGCCTGTGCTCAGGCGGGGACAAGATCGCTTTGACATCTATTGTGCACCTTGTCATGGTCGGATAGGCGACGGAAACGGGATTGTGGTGAAGCGTGGCTATCTGCCACCGCCAACTTTGCATCAGGATCGATTACGCAGAATCGAAGACGGCCACATGTACGACGTGATAAAAAATGGCATTCGTAATATGCCATCCTATGCACATCAAATCCCCGTAGACGACCGCTGGGCCATTACAGCCTATATTCGCGCCCTGCAACGATCACAAAACGCGGCCATTGATGATGTACCGGAAGAAATCAGAGGAAAAATAAAGAAATAATAATGAACATTCAACTAACAAAGAATTCACTTGCTACCAAGGTCAGTTTGATCATCGGAGTATTAGGCCTTGCTCTGAGTCTCCTCGGTTTTTTCGCCAATCACGAACAATTTTTTTATTCCTGGCTTGTCGCTTTTGCTTTTTGGATGTCCATCGCCCTCGGCGGCCTGTTTTTCGTCCTTATTCATCATTTATCCGGTGCGGTGTGGAGCGTCGTTTTACGTCGTTTTCCCGAATCGTTTATGGCGATTTTGCCGTTTATGGCCATCTTTTTTTTCCCTATCGCTTTGGGATTGTATGATCTCTATCATTGGGCGCACGCCGACGCCATAGCGCATGATGCGCTGCTGCAGGAAAAAGCTCCCTATTTAAACATCGTCTTTTTTATTCTTCGAACAGTATTCTTTTTTATCGTCTGGAGCGTATTCGGGCGTCTGTTCTATCGATTTTCCATTAAAAATGATGTCACGGGTGATGCTGGCTATATCACCAAAGCAAAAAAGATTAGTCCGCCCGCAGTGATTCTTTTTGCCTTTACCGTGACTTTTGCCGCATTCGATTGGCTCATGTCGCTTGATCCGCATTGGTATTCGACCATATTTGGCGTTTATTATTTTGCCGGCAGTACCATGGCGACGTACGCCATCACTACCCTCTTTGTCCTCTATTTTGCCAAAGGCCCGTTGGCCAATATGGTGTCCGTCGAACATTATCACGATCTCGGTAAGCTCATTTTTACGTTCACCATTTTTTGGGCCTATATGACGTTTTCACAATATTTTCTCATCTGGTATGCCAATATCCCCGAGGAAACGGTCTGGTTTGCCCATCGCTGGCATGGATCATGGAAAGTTGTCACGCTTGTTCTGGCTGTGGGACACTTTGTCCTGCCCTTTTTTATCATGCTGGTTCGCGCCGTAAAACGCAATCCGCTCGCATTGACCATCTTTGCGCTGTGGATGCTACTCATGCACTTTATCGATATCTTTTGGCTGGTCATGCCAAACCTGCACAAAGAGGGCGCTGTGTTCAGCTGGATGGATGCGACAACAATGATCGGAATAGGCGGCCTGTTCTTGTGGTTAGTCTTTTTGCATTTGTCAAAGCACTCTCTCGTGCCGATAAACGATCCACAACTACAAAATTCAATTCATCATACAGGTTGATATGGAATCGCAAGGTTACGAAAAATCTGACGTTTCTATACGCAAAGTCTTTTTATGGGCCGGTGGGACCGTGGTTGGCATTGTCATCATTGTTGTCCTGCTCAATGCTCTTTTTATCGACGCCACAGAAAAACAGGTTTATGAATCTGTGCTGCGACCCGAATCCATCGAGCTGCGTGATTTACGGGCGCGCGAGATAGAAACGCTCACCTCGTACAGGATATTGGATGAGCAAAAGGGGATCGTTCAAATTCCTGTTGAACGGGCCATGCAGCTGGTAGCTGACGAAGAATTTGCAAAACAATTAAAAGTGAGATGAATAAGAATGTGACAACGGGGAGAGGAACAAGGCGAGCGAGACTTTTAAACCGCAATCGTTTTAGCTTTTGGGATTTCTTTTTTTTGATTGGATTGATCTTTTTTAATATCTCAGCGGCTTTCTCGCAAGTGGCCGATTACGCGCCAGACGAATTAAAAAAGATTGATGTGGTGGAAAAACTGGGAGAGAAAATCCCGTTGGACCTCACGTTCACCAAGGAAAATGGTCAGGAATTCACCCTCGATTCGTTTTTTCATCAGAACAAACCGGTGATCATCGTTTTGGCTTACTACAACTGTCCCATGCTCTGCTCGCTGGTATTGAACGGTTTGACGGAAGCAGCGCGAGGCATCGATTTTAAACCGGCGGAAGATTACACGATTTTGACGATCAGCATTGCACCGGATGAGACGGCGGAGTTAGCAGCGGCCAAGAAAAAGAACTATATCCAGGCTCTTGGCATGCCGGGAGCAGATGCCGGATGGTTCTTTTGTGTCGGGGATTCATCACAAAGCCGCGCCCTGGCTGATGCATTAGGTTTTAAATACTTTTGGGATGAAGAACGGCAGGAGTGGGCGCACCCGGCGGTGCTGCACTTTTTGTCCAAAGAGGGAAAGATTACCCGCTATTTGTACGGCTTGCAATACAAGCCACAAGACTTTCGTCTCGGCCTTTTGGAAGCAAGCCAGGGCAAAATCGGCACCACTATTGATCGTATTGTTTTATACTGTTTTCACTATGATGCAAACAGTGAAGGTTACGTCGTTTTAGCCGGCAATGTGATGAAACTTGGTGGACTCGTGACCGTGGTTATCCTGGGCATTTTTCTGGGAATACTTTGGCTTCGCCATCGCGTTAAAACTCCGGCTCTATCATCAAATAAAGAGGCAGACTAGCTTTATGACTCCGGATACAACAGGCACATTATTTCTTCCGCCGCAGAGCTCGACATTAGCGGGTGAGGTTGACGCCCTGTTCAATTTTGTCCTGTACGTGTCGATCGTGTTTTTCCTGATCATTGTTTTGGGCTCCGCCTATTTTGCCCTTCGCTATCGCAAACGGCGCACCGAGCAGCTTGATACTGCGCCGTCACACAGCGCTGCCCTTGAGCTGGCATGGACGATCATCCCGGTGATTTTGGTTTTTACCACTTTTTTCTGGGGATTCAAAGTCTATCTGAAAATGCACATTGTACCCAAAGATGCCATTGAAGTCAAGGTCACGGCGCAAAAATGGTTTTGGTCTTTTGATTATACCAAAGAGAATGTTAACAGCGTGAACGAGCTGGTGGTGCCGGTCAATAAACCGGTGCAGCTCACCATGTCATCCACTGATGTGATTCACAGCTTTTATGTTCCCGGATTTCGCATAAAGATGGACGTCTTGCCCAATCGTTACACCGTCACCTGGTTCGAGGCGTCGAATCCGGGTAGCTATGATCTTTTTTGCAGTGAATATTGCGGTAGTGGTCATTCGGAAATGATCGGCAAAGTACGCGCCGTATCGGATCGTGACTATAAAGAATGGCTGGACTCAGTCGGTTTAGGCGGTGAAGAAATTCCACTGATTGAACTTGGCGCCAAAGCCTATTCAGCAAAAGCATGCAACACGTGCCACAGCATCGACGGTCGCCCCGGCATTGGTCCAAGTTTTAAAGGTCACTTTGGCAGCCAGCAAAAGATGGCTGACGGCACGACCGTCACCGTGGATGAAAACTATGTGCGGGAATCCATCTTGAATCCAAACGCCAAAGTGGTACAGGGCTATCAGTCCGTCATGCCATCCTATCAGGGTTTGCTCAAGGGCCGCGAGATTGATGCACTCATTGAATATATAAAATCTTTGCAGGAATAGGACATTCGAATGAACGCAGCACTGGAACAGAGTTATCTCAAAAATCCCAAAGGACTCACCTCCTGGCTTTTCACCAGGGATCATAAACGAATCGGCCTGATGTATTTGTACGCCATCATGTTTTTTTTCTTTCTCGGTGGTGTATTTGCGCTGCTCATTCGGCTCGAGCTGCTCAGCCCCGGCAAGACAATAATGAGTGCCGATCAATATAACCAGGCGTTCACGCTGCACGGTGCCATTATGATCTTTCTTTTTATCATTCCGGCCATACCCGCAGCACTTGGCAATTTTATCCTGCCGTTGTTGATCGGCGCTCGAGACGTCGCTTTTCCAAAGCTCAATCTGGCGTCGTTTTATATATATGTCGCCGGCGCACTGTTCGCCATCTATTCCATCATCACCGGTGCTGTTGATACCGGATGGACTTTTTATACGCCTTACAGCACAGAATCAACAACGTCTGTCATTTCCATGACTTTTGCGGTTTTTATTCTTGGTTTTTCTTCCATATTTACCGGATTAAATTTTATTGTCACGATTCACAAGCTGCGGGCTCCGGGATTGACCTGGTTCAAACAGCCGCTTTTTGTCTGGGGGCTCTATGCGACAGCGATCATTCAGGTTTTGGCAACACCGGTTTTGAGCATTACGCTGGTGCTTCTTATCCTCGAAAGAGTCTTTGGCATCGGCATTTTTGATCCGGCTATGGGCGGCGATCCAGTACTCTATCAGCACTTTTTCTGGTTTTATTCGCACCCGGCCGTTTATATCATGATTTTGCCGGGCATGGGCATCATCAGCGAAACGATCACGGTGTTTTCGCGCAAAAAGATATTCGGCTATAACGCCATTGCGTTCTCCAGTCTCGCCATTGCTTTTGTCAGTTTTTTGGTCTGGGGACATCATATGTTCACCAGCGGCCAATCCGAAATTGCCGCGATGATATTTTCATTTCTGACTTTTTTGGTCGGCATACCATCAGGCATTAAAACCTTTAACTGGCTGGCGACACTTTACAAGGGTCAGATATCTTTTGAAGCACCAATGATCTATACTTTGTCCTTTCTCTTTCTTTTTACCATAGGCGGCTTGACCGGCATCTTTTTAGGCGCTCTGGCCCTTAATGTGCATTTGCATGATACCTACTTTGTCGTCGCGCATTTTCATTACGTTATGATGGGGGGGACAGTGATGGCGTTTTTGGCAGGTTTGCACTACTGGTGGCCGAAAATCTTTGGTCGTCTGTATAATGAAACCGCTGCCAAGATTGGCGCGATCCTGGTGTTTGTCGGATTCAATATGACATTTTTTTCGCAATTTATTCTTGGCTCTCAAGGTATGCCTCGACGCTATTATAACTATCTCGATCAGTTTCAGCCCCTGCATGCATTTTCATCGTTTGGCTCGTTTGTGTTGGGGATTGGCTTTTTTGTTATGTTAGTCTACCTGGTGCATTCATTATTCAAAGGTAAAACCCCTGGATACAATCCATGGGGCGGATTGACGCTGGAATGGACTGTTCCATCACCGCCACCACCGCACAATTTTGACAAAATTCCCGAGATCACGCACGGTCCCTACGATTATGATAAAATTCTGGTAAAGAGAAACTAGGCAGGATTTGTATGGCGAATACTCCTTCACATCCTTTTTATTTGCAGCATCACTTTTCCGATGCGCAGCAACAAAAGGATTCGGCCAAATTCGGAATGTGGATATTTCTCCTCACCGAAATCCTTCTGTTCGGAGGATTGTTTTGTGCCTATGCCGTCTTTCGCGCATGGAATCACGAGATGTTTTACAATGCCCATCTTGCCCTCGATCGCGTGTTAGGGACAATCAATACTTTTATCCTCATCACCAGTTCTCTCACAATGGCGCTGGCCATTCGCGGGCTGCAGGTGAATAAAGCCAGGCAAGCGGCTCTCTACCTCGGCGCCACACTTGTTTTTGCTGCTATTTTTCTGGTTATAAAATATTTTGAATATGAACACAAAATCCATCTCGGTCAGCTGCCAGGGAAATATTATACCTATACCGGTGTTGCGGGGACAAATCCGCATATCTTTTTCAGCATCTATTTTGTCATGACCGGCCTGCATGGATTGCACATTGTTGGTGGCATGATCGTCATTGCCATGATGCTTGTGAACACCCTCAGAGGAAAGTATTCAAACGAGTATTATACACCTGTCGAATTGATTGGGCTCTACTGGCATCTGGTTGACCTGATTTGGATTTATCTGTTTCCTTTTTTATATTTAATAGGATAAGATATGAGTGAGCAGCATAAGGAACATATTCTGCCGATTAAAGCATATCTCGGTGTTGCCGGCGCACTATTTATCCTGACGATGGTCACCGTCGCTGTTTCGTATATAAATTTAGGCGGATGGAATGCTGTTGTGGCAGTGAGCATTGCCTCGTTCAAGGTATCGCTCGTGGCCCTTTTTTTTATGCATTTAAAATATGACAACAAGATCAATCTTTTTATTTTTTTGATCGGTATTTCGTTCGTCACTCTGTTTATTATCTTTACCATGTTTGACACCTTGCGGCGTGCTGATATCTATGAAATTAAAGCCAAACCGATCAAAGAAAAGGCGCACATCTACGAGAGAGCTCCGGATGATTCAACGCAACAATCCGATGCAGCACAACATTAATGTCATTATCGTGGGAGGGAGTGAGCGATGCGACTCTATAAAAAGTTCGCATTATTATCGATCTTTGTGACCTATTTTCTCATTTTTTTAGGTGGACTCGTCAGGGTTTCGGGTGCTGGGCTCGGTTGTCCGGACTGGCCAAAATGTTTTGGCCGATGGATTCCACCGATCAGTGCGAGTCAGCTACCACCGGAATTCGCCCCGGAGACGTTCAATTTTACTCTCGCCTGGATTGAATACATCAATCGACTCGTCGGTGTGCTGGTTGGGCTGGTGATCCTGGTTACCGCCATTTTAGCGCTGCTCTATTATCGAAAAAAGCTGCACGTACTTTTATCGTCATTATTGGCCGCGCTTATTGTCGCTTACCAGGGATGGCAGGGGAGTCGTGTCGTTGCCTCGGAATTGGAGCCGATCGTTGTTTCATTCCATATGATCATCGCTTTTGTGATCATTAGCCTGCTCATTTATGCCGCGCTGCAAGCGCACTATAGCGATGCTGATACTGACAAAATCGGATTGTTTCCGCGCAATACCTCTCTAATTGTTCTCGTTTTATGGATAGGGACGATTATCCAGGTCCTGCTCGGAACGACTGTGAGAGGAGCGATCGAGCACGCTAATCGAGATTATCCGCTGCTATTTGGCGCAGAGCTGTTAGCCAAAGTCGGTGCGATCGACGAGCTGCATATGGCAACCGGCATCCTTCTGGTTATTGCGCTGGTTGTCTTGAGTTGGTACGTGCTAAAAAAGTCACACAACATATCAACTTTAATGCGACAAACAACCTGGGGGATTATTGTTCTCAGTTTTGCACAACTGGTCATCGGGCACTTTTTGGTATTCATCGGTCTGCCTGAACTTGTGCAACTCCTGCATCTATGGTTGGCGAGTTTATTGATTGGCGGACTGCTTTTATTGTTCGTTTCCATTCAAAAAGGAGGGAGGCTGGCGAATGTCGACTAACTCTTTACCAAAAGGATTCGTTTTTGGAATTATCTTTGCGTTTTTATTAGCAGTAGGTGCTGCACTGGTGATCAGCGCAGCGCACTACTCCCGAGCAAATCTGCCTGTCCTGGGTTCGGCCCCTGATTTTACCTTGACCGAGCGAAGTGGCGAACCATTTTCATCTGAGGATATGCGAGGAACACTGTGGCTCGTTGATTTTATTTTTACTCATTGCCAAGCCGCCTGTCCGGTCATGAGCGGACATATGGCTGAACTTTACAAGCTCTATGCTCACTCGGATAAAATAAGATTTTTATCGATTTCCGTTGATCCGGAGCGCGATACCATGGAGGTGTTACAAGATTATGCCGACAAACAAGGTGTCACGGATAATCGGTGGATGTTTGTACGCGGTGAGATTGATTATATCATTGAAATCTGTGAGCAGGGATTTATGCTGCCCGCCGAGAATTTACCGATGGGACATTCAACAAAATTTGTTCTTGTCGATCAAGTGGGACAAATACGCGGCTATTATGATGCCCTTGATGATCCCGACATTGACGTGCTAAAAACGCATATCCGTGAATTGGCGAGGCAGATGAAATGAATACACCGCTGCACCCTACGCTCAACGCGATCCTCAATTTTTGTGCGATGATATTGCTTGTTTTGGGTTTTGTGAATATCAAAAAAAGGAAAATACCGGATCACAAAAAATTCATGCTTGCGGCGCTCGTGATTTCTCTGCTATTTTTGGCGTCATATCTTTATTATCATTACCATTCCGGATCAACGCCATATCCGCATTATGACTGGACACGAATCCTCTATTTTAGCATTTTACTTCCGCATATCATTTTGGCAGCAGTGCAAACGCCATTTATCCTTTATATAGTTTGGCAGGCCTGGAAGGGCAATTTTGCGCGGCACAAAAAAATTGCCTGGTGGATTTGGCCTGTTTGGATGTTTGTATCAATCAGCGGTGTTGTCGTCTATCTCATGCTCTATCAGTTTTAACTTTAGCCTCCAGCTTTATCTTGTGCCCAGTTATTTTTTTTGCTATATTGTTTTGCTCAGGCCAATAAATGAATCGATGGTGAAAGGAGGGACGCAGTAATGAGGCGAAACACATTAGCAGTGTTTTTTATCTCCTTGATAGTACTCTTGCAATTCCCGGCTGCAGCCCAAACAAACGGCGTACGAGCGCGTGTTTCTGCTGATTCTGGTAAATATTATGTCGAAGTGAACAATCTTTTGCTCGATTTTGTTTTCGCGGGCTATGGTCTTTATGCGCCTGGGGATTACCCCATCCTCACGGAATTTCCGCTGGCCAATGGCGAAAAAGTCCGCTTTGACCGAGTGAAGGAAGTCACTTTTTCGCCGGAGCGCGTTTTTTGGAAAGAATATGTTGAATACGATAAACGCAAAGAATATTTAAATGTCGATGAAAATGGCTATCGGCATTGGAGCGAAATAGAGGTCAATGTGCGACTTGTGGACTGGGAAAACAATTTCATTCATTCACGCTTGAAACGACCCGAATCCTCTGATATCTATCTTCGTGGTGAGACCAGTCGGGGGGAATTGGAACTACAAGTGGATCAAGAAAACGGGAAAAAAGTGCATATCATATTTCGACCCAATTTTGTTATGCAATGTACCGGAGAAAAGTCGCACCTGTTTCCAAATTCGGCATTCAAATATTGCCCGATTTGTGGCAAACCGCTGATTAAATGGACACCACAAAATATCCAGAAAGAGACGACGCGGTGATATTATATCGATATGGCCAGGGCTGACCTTTATTGAGTACTGATTTATGGGTGTGATACGACTTTCCTCTCCGGTTCGTTTAATTGCGGCCATTTGCTATCTTGCAGCAGAGCAAAAGGAATCAGCACTTGTCAAGATGAAAGATGCCTTTGGACCCGTTCTGGGCAGCTCTGCGCCATTTGAATTTAACTTTACGACTTATTATGAACACGAAATGGGATCGCACCTAAAAAAGCAGTTTTTTTCATTCCTCAATCTTGTTGATCCGAGCGAAATTCCGGACATCAAAATAAAAACGAATGATCTTGAAAAGCTGTTTGCTGTCAATGACAATCGTACTGTCAATATTGATCCTGGATATATCGAAGCCGCCAAGCTTGTTTTAGCAACGACAAAAAATTATAACCATCGAATCTATATTGCCAAGGGAATTTATGGCGATGTGCAACTCTTTTGGCAAAACGGCCGTTTTCATCCGAATCCTTGGACCTATCCCGATTATAAGCAGCCAGATATTTTGGATTTTTTTGCAAGCGTAAGAAATAGTTATTTTGCAAAAATTAAAAAGGAAGCAAATTAGTGGCAATCAGTTACAAAAGTTCAGGTGTTGACCTGGACGCCGCAGAAGCGGCAACAAAAAAAATATCCGCCCTGGCAAAATCGACCTTTAATGCACATGTTCTGAATGAAATTGGCTTATTTGCCGGATTTTATGAAATTGATACAAAAAAATATCCAGAGCCGGTTCTTGTCACCAGCATTGACGGGGTGGGGACAAAGCTCAAAATCGCCTTTATAATGGATATTCATGATACGGTCGGGCAAGATCTCGTCAATCATTGTGTGAATGATATTATGACAACCGGAGCAGATCCGTTAGCATTCACGGACTATATTGGTACTCTTGAATTGCAGCCAGAAAAAATTGCGGCGATCATAAAAGGAATGTCGATAGCGTGTCGAGAAAATGACTGCGCTCTTATTGGCGGCGAAACTGCTGAAATGCCGGGATTTTACGCGCCTGGCGAATATGATCTGGCGGGATCAATTTTTGGTATCATCAACAAAAGTGATGTCATTAACGGCAGCAACGTCACACCAGGGGATGTATTGCTTGGAATTCCATCCAATGGTTTACATACCAATGGTTACTCGTTGGCACGTAAAGTTATACTTGAAGTCAACGGGATTTCATTAGATGATTATGTTGCCGAGTTATCCGCGAGCTGGGGTGAGGTATTGTTAAAGATTCACAAGAGCTACAAAAAAGCCATTGAATTGGTTCGTTTTCTTCCGGGCTTGCATGGTATCAGCCACATCACTGGCGGGGGAATTGCCGGCAATACAGTACGTTTGTTGCGGGCTGGGCTGACTCTCAAAATTGATTGGACCGCCTGGATACCTTTGCCTGAGTTTCAACTTTTACAGCAGTTAGGCAATATTTCAAATGCCGAAATGCGTCGAGCATTTAATCTGGGAATTGGTCTTGTCTTGATTGTATCGCAAGATTCGGTCGATTCTATAATGAATATTTTAAAAAAGAATGGCGAAATCGTGCACGTTATAGGGCAGGTTGTTAAAAGTGATACATGAAAGTAATCGATTAAAGGTCGCGATTTTAGGCGCTGGCAGTTGGGGGATTGCTTTGGGCAATCATTGCCAGAGCATCGGCCATGATGTTCGTTTGTGGGAATTTGATCCCGTTGCTGCCAGAAGACTGGAGCAACAGCGCGAACGACCGCAGGTTTTAAAAAATATACGAATTCATGATTCAATAAACATAACCAATGACTTGAATGCATCCATAAAGAATGCTGAATTGATTCTGCTTGTGGTGCCATCGCATGTTTGTCGATCCGTATTGAAGCAATTGACTCAATCTCAGATACAATCGAATGCTGTTATTGTCAATTGTGCAAAAGGAATCGAAATAGAAACCCTCAAACGCATATCAGAGATTGTTGAGCAAGAGCTGCCTTCATTTACCCCTCGTTATGCTGTCTTATCCGGTCCAAGCCATGCCGAAGAAGTGGCGCGGGAGATCCCAACCGCTGTTGTCGTCGCTTCGACCGACGAATTGGTTGGTCGTTTTGTACAGCAATCTCTCAATAGTTTTCATTTCCGTATCTACCGAAGCAGAGACGTGGTTGGCGTTGAACTTGGCGGTTCATTAAAAAATGTTATCGCCATTGCCGCCGGCATTTGTGATGGCGCGGGATTTGGCGATAACACCAAAGCAGCATTGCAGCCGCGTGGTTTGGCAGAAATGTCCCGGCTTGGCCAAAAACTCGGAGCAAATCCACTTACATTTGCCGGGCTCTCGGGTATGGGCGATTTGATTGTCACATGCATGAGTCGACATAGCAGAAATCGCTATCTTGGCGAAGAAATCGGCAAAGGGAAAAAATTAGCGCACGTTCTTGAATCTATGACAATGGTCGCTGAAGGTGTTCGAACAAGCCAGGCCGTGGTGAAATTGGCATCACGAGAAGATGTCGAAATGCCGATCAGCTTTCAAGTCTTCGATATATTGTTCAAGGATAAGGAACCAAAGCAAGCGTTGCACGAACTCTTTGCCCGCGAGGTAAAACCGGAAATTTGGTGAATCCGCTAAAACAGATGAACCGCACTCCGTACCTTTTACTCTATTTTAGTGAGAAAACGTTGCAATAAAATTTGATGAAAGGATTGAATCATATGACTCAACGCGCCTATATAGCAGAAATTTCAAATTATCATGGCAAGGATGTCAAAATTCATGGCTGGGTTTATAATAAAACAGGTAAAGGTAAATTATTATTTATTATGATAAGAGATGGAACCGGAATAATTCAGGCTGTTATTTTCAAAAATAACCTCAAGCCGGAAATATTTGAAGCGTGTCAGAATTTAACCCAGGAGAGTGCTATCATCGTGACGGGCACGGTCTCTGAAGATCAACGTGCCAAAGGGGGATACGAGCTGCAGGCAAACGATGTGGAAATCGTACACATCGCCGAGGAGTATCCAATTTCTCCGAAAGAACATGGGACAGATTTTTTAATGGACAATCGTCATTTATGGCTTCGTTCGTCCAAGCAACATGCGGTTCTGAAAATACGGCATGAAATTATCAGAGCTGCACGGAATTATTTTGATAACCTCGGCTTTACGCTCATCGATGCGCCCATCTTTACACCAAATGCGTGCGAAGGTACAACATCGTTATTTGAAACCGATTATTTTGACACCAAGGCTTATCTCACCCAAAGCGGGCAACTTTACATGGAAGCCGCGGCAATGGCATTCGGCAAAGTCTATTGCTTTGGACCGACGTTTCGCGCTGAAAAATCAAAAACGCGACGCCACCTCACAGAGTTCTGGATGATTGAGCCTGAAGTCGCCTTTTGTGATCTGAATCAGGATATGGACTTGGCTGAAGGTATGGTCGAATACATCGTCACAAAAGTCCTGGAAAATCGGCAGGATGATTTGGAAATCCTCGAACGAGATGTGTCAAAGCTCGAGAATATCAAAAGGCCGTTTCCTCGAATCACCTACGATGAGGCCGTTGAATTTTTAAAAGCCGCGGATGCGGATTTTGTACAAGGCGATGATTTCGGGGCGACCGACGAGACCATCATATCAGAGCATTTTGATAAACCGGTCATGATTACGCATTATCCGGCTGCGGTAAAAGCGTTTTATATGAAAAAAGATCCGCAACGTCCGGAGCGAGCTTTGTGCGTTGACATGATTGCGCCGGAGGGTTATGGTGAAATAATCGGCGGCGGCCAGCGCGAAGATGATTACGATACCCTGTTACACGACATCAAAAAGCATGATCTGCCGGAGCACGCCTTCCAGTGGTATCTCGATATCAGAAAATATGGCAGTGTGCCGCATGCCGGTTTTGGCCTTGGTATTGAGAGAACAGTCGCCTGGATTTGTGGCCGCCCACATATTCGAGAAACGATCCCATTTCCAAGAACAATGTACCGCTTGAATCCATAACTCGATGATACCATGAATGTTCGAGCACATATCATTGTCAAAGGACGCGTTCAAGGTGTCGGCTTTCGGTTTTACACGCTTTATAAAGCCCGTTCTCTCGGGCTTGTCGGAACGGTGCGCAATCTGGTGAATGGAGATGTAAAAGTGATTGTTGAAGGAGAAAAAAGCACTATTTTAGCGCTCATCAAGGAATTGCGCATCGGGCCGATGCATGCGACCGTCAAGGACGTTGTGGTGAATTTTGAAGAATTTCAAAACGAATTTGCTTCTTTTCAAATCATTTAACTTTGGATATCAGATGGACTTGATAGAAAAAATCAGAAACGTACCGGATTTCCCCAAGCCGGGCATTGGCTTTAAAGATATTACTACCCTGCTGGCGGATGGAAAAGCGCTTCGGCAGGCTGTGCAGATGATGCTAAATCTGTATGAAAATCAAAAAATCGATAGTATCATCGGCATTGAATCGCGCGGTTTTATTTTTGCCGGCATTTTAGCCTATGAACTCGGCATTGGCATGATTCCGGTTCGAAAGCCTGGAAAATTGCCATACAAAACTATTGCAGCGCATTATGATCTCGAGTATGGCACTGATTCTCTTGAAATACATGCAGATGCTGTAAAACGCAACGATCGCGTTCTCATTGTTGATGATCTATTGGCCACAGGAGGGACAGTAGAAGCGACTGCGTCGCTCGTCGAGCAACTCGGGGGTATTGTCGTTGGGTGCTGTTTTCTTATCGAACTGGATTTTCTCAACGCCAGGAAACGACTGACGCGCTACTCAATCAACTCATTAATACATTTTGACGTCTAAAAATAAAATAACACAATATGTTGATTATACTTGACATTTACCTTCTTTTTCTTTATAATCAACTAATTGTCTCTTGCGGAAGTCCCGTAAATAGAGAAAGTTAGATAAATCTCAAGCGTCCAGGGATTCCCAAGCGGGAGGTTGGGTGTATAGAATATTTGTTATAAATCCGGGTTCGACGTCAACCAAAGTTGGTCTTTATCAGAATGAAAAGAATCTTGTAACGCAAAACATCCACCACAGCACCAGCAGCCTCGCCACGTATAATTCTGTTATGGAGCAGCTTGATCTGCGAATCCGTGTAGTTAATAACTTTATTGAAAACAAACAAATAGATTTAGATACACTCGACGCTATTGTTGCTCGGGGCGGGCTCTTGCATCCGATTCCGGGCGGGACTTTTGTCATTGATCATGACATTTTAGATGATCTGCGTACGTGCCGGTTTGGCACGCATGCATCCAATCTGGGTGCGCTTATTGCCTGGCATTTCAGCCAAATGCTGAACAAGCCGGCGTATATTGTTGATCCGGTTGTTGTTGACGAACTTGATGACGTTGCCAGAATTACTGGGCATCCGCTATTGAAGAGAAAAAGTGTTTTTCATGCGCTCAATCAAAAGGCGGTTGCTCGCGATGCCGCAAAAAAAATTGGCAAATCGTATTCGTCCGCCAACCTGATTGTTGCGCATCTTGGTGGTGGTATTTCAATTGGTGCCCACCACCGTGGGCGAGTCATTGATGTCAATAATGCGTTAGACGGTGATGGGCCGTTTTCGCCGGAACGGTCAGGTACGTTGCCAGCAGGTGATGTGGTAAAATTATGTTTTTCCGGTACATTTTCTGAACGCGAACTGATGGATTGTATCCGTGGCAGAGGCGGACTGGTTGCCCTGCTGGGTACAAATGACATGAAGGAAATCCGCCGCCGAATTGCCGAGAACGGAGATGCCAAAGCGGAAATGCTCTATAAAGCCATGGCCTATCAAATCGCCAAATATATCGGCTCAATGGCAGCAGTTTTGCACGGGCATGTTGATGTCATTGTTTTAACCGGCGGAATAACATTTGATGACAATTTTGTTAAGTTAATTACCGATTTTATATCATTTATTGCGCCTGTTATTGTTCTGCCCGGTGAGCAGGAGATGCAGGCATTGGCCGCCGGCGCAATCAGAGTTCTGCGAGGAGAGGAAAAGGTTAAACGATATAAGGAAAATTTATTATCAATATGATTTCCTCGTTCAAAGAATTAGTCGACTCGGTGAAAGGTCGCGTCAAAAAAACAATAGCAGTCGCGATGGCTGAAGGTGAGGACGTTCTCAAGGCCATATCGCACGCTTACGACGAAGGATTGGCCGATGCCGTTTTGGTTGGAAATCGTAGTAAAATGATCGAGATTGCCGATGAATGCGATATCGATTTGTCGCATTATGATATTATAAACACGGACTCGGAGTCTCAGGCTGTTGTACGTTCGATTCAAATGGTGCGAGAGCACCTCGCCGATACGCTGATGAAAGGCGTGTGCTCCACAGCCACTCTGCTCAAAGGCGTGCTGGATAAAGAGCACGGCATACGCACTGGCAAACTGCTTTCACATGTATCCGCCTTTGAATTGGAGTTCTATCCCAAATTATTGTTTATGAGTGACGGCGGTATGAACATTATGCCCAATACCGAAGAAAAAATTGCCATCATCCACAATGCGGTGAATACGGTCAGGACATTTGGTATCCAAAAGCCCAAAGTTGCGTTGATCACAGCCATTGAAAAAGTAAATTATCAAGCCATGCCCTGCACAGTGGATGCCGCAATCATCGCTAAAATGGCGGAACGTGGACAGATCACCGATTGTATAGTGGATGGCCCGTTGGCTTTGGACAACGCAATAAGCAAAAAGGCATGCGAAATCAAAGGCATTAATAGTCCCATCGGCGGTGAGGCGGATATACTGGTCATGCCCGATATCGAAACAGGCAACGTTTTTTATAAAACGCTCAACTTTTTCACAAAGTGCCGGGTGGCTGGACTGGTCATCGGTGCGCAAGTGCCGATTGTCGTGACCTCCAGAGCCGATTCCGATGAGAGCAAATTTCATTCGATTGCGTTTGCCATGCAGGCGAGTTGACTGAATATGTTTGAATTTTTGTCTTTTTAACTTTTGAGATTATTGATTTTTAAATAATGCAAGGTAGGCGAACATGAAAAAGCAAAAGATTATAAATTCTTACATTCTTTTTATCATCCTCTTTTATGGCAGCTCCTTTACACAGGAGATGCAATCTGTGCAGGACGGTATGGTTGGGCCTGATAATAGTGAGATTTATCGCTTTACCAGTACAGATTTTGATGATGGGATAAGCAAAATGGTGATTGACAAGACTGAAATACTCTTGCTCACGCCACAGGTCGGTACGCTCATGTTTGCTCCACGCAATGGCTGGACATTGAGCGGTATCAACTGGCAATATAACAACGCTGATTATAATCCAGGTGATGCTGGATATATCCGATATGCCACCGATGTTGATTATGTGAGAGATTTTTTCCCGAACGCTGATTCGCCTGTCTATTTGATCACTGACTTTGCCCAAAATAAAGTCATCATTCGTCACGTCAGCAAAAAAGATATTCCATTTAATCCACAAGACGGCAACTTGAGCGGGCCGGCGGATGCAGATTTGTATGAAGAGGGTGGGTCAAAAAAAGTTTTGGTCACTTATCGAAGTACAGATACTATCGCAAAAATTGACTATGACCTACAAAACGTCATTTGGTCTTTTGGCGGATTTGGCGTTTTGTCTTCTCCCTCTGATGCAGAAAAAATCGAATCGAGTGAATTGGTATTGATTGCCGATACGGGTAATAGACGAGTGATAACGGTCAGTGAACAAACCAATGCAATAACGTGGCAATACCCCCTCGATGCAGCGTTGACGACATTTAATCCCGTTGACGTTGAGGCAATCAGTAATTCACTGTTTTTAGTTACCGATCAAATTGGACATCGCATAATATTATTGGACGCAACCCAGGATTCGATTGTATGGCAATATGGCACCGGTGTACCGGGAAATTCTTTTGGTCAACTCAATCTGCCATCGGATGCAGATTATGACAACGGACGAATTATTATCGCGGATAAAGGCAATAATCGAATTATCGAGGTTGATCGTTCAGACAGTAACTATTTTTACGAATGGCCCAACAAGGTAATGCAGGTTGAGGATGTCGATTTTGGCGTTAATGATGGTTTTTTGGTATGCCAAAAAGAAATCGTGAATCAAGATAACTTCTGGCTCCCAACCCTCCTGGCTTTTTCTCCACCATCAGACAGGGAGGGTCCCATCGCATCGGCCGATACCACGATAAAAAATCCCGACGGCAGCCAGAGAGAAGTTGATTTTCAAAAAGTATTTTTATACGCACAAGAACCGAACTCAACAACAATCGAGTATCAATTCCGCACGGCTCCGCTGAATATCAGTATCAAGGAAGACGACGATTGGTTTGGCCCCGAAGGTATCGATTCAAAGTATTCCTATGCAAATCCTGCCGATACCTTGCTTTACTCCGGCCATAAACCTATGACTTCTTGTCAATTTGGTGCGCATTTGTCGACCTCTGTGGTGAGAGTGACGCCAAGGATCGATAGCGTGGCTGTTGTGTACAATTCGTATGAAATCCTGACTGATGAACCTTATCCAGGGATTTATCCGGCGCCGTCTGTTGTGATTGGTACTGGATTAGATGAACCCGTTTCCGTTGTCTGGGATAGCTTGACCTTGGAATGGGAGAAAGTTGAAATCGATCAACGATATATAAAGGATATGGAATTCCGTCTAATCATTCGCAATGCGAGAAGTGGTGAGACACTGCTTACTCAAGACTTTCGTCAAACGGCAAATGGGAAACAAAATATAAACCTGACAAACGAGTCAGGTCTCAGAGGTGCCAAGCAGATCACTTTTCGAATAGAATTGAGAACACTAAATTCCGGCTTGACGCCGCGCTTAAAGTCATGGAAATTTAGCTGGCGAGAATTTGAGGTTGGTCCGCCGCGCATCGTCTTCACGGACAGCAGTTTTGTCTCCAAACCCTTTTACACCGCAACGGATTCGATTCCCTCGGAGAGCGATTCTATCTTTGTCGATCCTGTATATGTTCGCCTGGAAAATGTATTGGAAGCTGGCGATGCGGCTTTTGTTACTTTTAGCGCTCCAGGAACGAATGACATCGAAAGTGATTCTGTTTATTATGACGAAAAAAATCAAATATACAAGTCAAAGAATGGCATGCCGATAATCATTTTATCTGATTCAACACAGAGCGCAATCCCTGGTGATAACATTTTTCATGTTTTTGATCGCGATTCTTTGTACGCTGAATTTCAGTCTGATCAACGACCTGGCGAAGTCTTGCGAGATACAATAATGGTTGTGGAAGGCACTTTGGGCGATTTATTCATTGAAAATGCGCTCCGTGATACTACTTCGGTTACCTATGTGGGCTCAAGCTTGCATCTCCGCGTGACAAATGAACTGGATAGGAGTCTTGATCCAATTCTTCAAGATTCTATTGAGGTACTCCTGCAAAATGATATGACCAGCGATTTTGAAAATGTTGTGCTTTACGAAGAGCCGGATACGACTACAGGTAACTATGATACGGGCATATTTATCTCCGCAGAAAGCATCGTACTCGTTCAAGAATCTAATAGCAAGCCAAACGATGGGCAGCTCTTTTCGCGAGCAGGTGATCGAATTTCAGCTCAGTATCCGGATAATTTTAAGAAATGGCCAACATACAAATACGTTACAATCCCTGGTATAGTGGGACCATTTACGCCAACTGATCTGGTCATTGAGGTCGCACCCAATCCGTACAAAGAGTCGCAACATGGCAGTTTTGACATCCGAATGAGATCAGATGTGGCGGAGCTCACGGCGACCAAACTGGAGGTCTATAACCTTGCCGGCGAACGCGTCATGCAGCGGGAAGGCAGTCAGATAGTATTTGATTCCGGCGGCAATGAAATAACCCAGCTTGGAGAATATGGTTACATTCGAGGCTGGTGGAACTTGCTGTCAGACGGTGGTCAGCACGTTTCGAGCGGCACCTATTGGGCGCGGGTCGAGGCTCTTGTCGGCGCACAAACCGTTTCTCGAACGGTTAAATTTGTCGTTGTACGGTAAATATAAAGCACACCTTTTGTTGGAGATAGAATGAAGAACTTGAGAAATTTGATTAAAACAAGCATAAAAATTCGGTACGGCACGGCGATACTTTTGTGTTTGTTATTATTGGCACCTCAAGCAGGAGCTGATAATTCCGGCGTCGGATATCATGGCGCTCCATTCCTCAAGATCAGCCCGGCTGCACGCCAGGTTGCCATGGGTGGGGCTTATACGGCGCTCTCCGGTGATATTAATTTAATGCGCTACAACGTCGGCGGTCTCGGTGGCTTGCAATATCCAAGTCTTGCATTCAATTTTAATGATTGGATCGGCGATACGAATCAGGGAAACATTGCATTTGGCTTGCCAACCCGATATGGTGCCTTTGGTATCGATTTTACGTTTTTTAACGAGGGCAAAATTATCGCACTCGATGAAAATTTCGAACCAACAGGAGACAAGCCGTCGAGTGGCGATATGATGATATCTTTTGGTTATGGATTATTTTTTCCGCTCAAAAAGGAAAATGCAAAAAACTGGTGGGTTGAGGCTGGCGTTGGGCTTGCCGGCAAATACTTGACGCAGACATTAGTGGGACAAACAACCGCTGTAAGCGGAATTGATGCCGGCGTGCAACTGTTTTTTCATCCCCCAAAAAATTCCAAAAATCCGATTCTATCCCTTGGTGCCGGCGTGCAAAACTATGGGCTGTCCAAAGTAAAATTTGACAGGTGGGAATCTCCGCTGCCGGAATCTTATCGTTTTGGCGCTGCGATTGATTTTCAAAGATTTCCCATGGAGACCTGGGAGTTGATCGTCTCTTCTGATGCCATCTGGACGAGAAGAGAAAAAATACGCTATCAACTGGGAACAGAACTGTTCGTCAATAAAGTTTTTTCATTGCGCGGTGGCTATAAATTTAATGATCCATCGATCTCAAAGTGGGCGCTGGGATTTGGCGTTTATATGCCCACAAGCTGGCTGGGAAGTTCGCTCATGCGTCTGGACTATGCCTTTGCTCCGCTGACCGCGTTTGAAGATGATGCGGCGCATCGCTTTTCCCTGCATTTTGCCTTTGGCGCTGTCAAAAAGGTAGCAGATATTTTTCGTGCCGAAGATCTTGAAGCGCTGAAAAATATGGCGGCAAAGCAGGATTCTCTCGATGCTGCGTTGTTGGCCGCCAAAGAAGCCGAAGCGCGACTCAAAGCGCTTGAGAAAGAAATGCGCGAACGATTGGCCAAAATCCAGGCGATTGCTGATGAAAGTGAAGGACGAATTGAAATTGAATCGCTTGACGACGGCAAGACGATCAAAGTCACTTTGCGTACAGATCGAGTGAATTTTGACTTTGATAGAGCAAATATTCGTCCGGATGATTTTCCGACAATGCGGCAGTTGGGAGAAATACTGAATACTTATCCGGAAGCTAAAGTACAGCTCTCCGGCCATACTGACTGGATTGGTACGGATCACTACAATATCCATCTGTCCCACCGGCGGGTTGATAGCGTGATGACTTATTTGAGCGTCAAAGAAAACGTTAATCCTGATCGTTTCTATATGCCCGTCGGGTACGGTGAGTCAAAACCAATTGCAGACAATAGAACCGATGCAGGCCGAGCCATGAACAGACGCGTCGAATTTTTGATCTACACCTATGATGCTCAACCCAAAATGCCCGAAGGCACGGCCATTAAGGACCTTGTCGCTGTCGATCAAAATACCATTCATATCGTTTGCAATGGCAACATTGAAAAGAAAATCCCGCTGCCGCTGAAAACAATGGTGCTCGATAATCCGCAAAGATTTGCCATGGATTTCGATAAAATATATCTGATCGCCAAACAGAAAGAGTTTCCGCTCAACATTGGCCCGGTGACGAGAGCGCGCGCGGCCGAGCATATTGAAGAGGATTTTACACGTGTCGTCCTGGATGTAACCCGACTAATTGATCCGGAGATCAGGTTATCTGAAAACAAAATTATCATAAGGTTGCGGTAATTTATATCCTGTTCGCGCCCTGAAAAGGCACATTCTATTTTACTTTAACCTGAAAAATTCGTTCACACAAAGACACGAAGCCACAAAGACTGTTTTTATTGGACTTGTTGAATGTTTACAAAATGCTTGA
>JAFGKD010000036.1 GCA_016928775.1 Candidatus Zhuqueibacterota bacterium
GCCTGCGGCCGCGCCAGGAAAATCCATGGCTTAAACGAACTTGGGGATTTGAAATTATTGTCCCCGGAACAATCCCGCCACAGGAATAATCTTGACCTGATTCAGGGTAAAATATTCATCACCGGGATAAACAAGATACATTTTGACCGCTTTTTTCATACTGCTGGAAAATTCCAACAGATTGCGAATGTCTTTCGTCGAGGGTTGACGCGTATTTTTGACTTCAATGGCAAATATATTCTTTCCGATTTCATAAACCAGATCAATTTCTCTGCCGCCTACACTCTTATAGTAATACAATCGATCGCACTTGATAAATCCGAGTTTTCTTCTTTTTTCAAATTCAGAAATCACAAAATTTTCAAAGAGCTGCCCTTCGCTCACGGGTATGTTCAGGCTTGTCAGTATGCCGTTGTCCGAGAAATATGTTTTGGCCGCTTTAATAAATCTTTTCGCCGGTCCAAAGTGGTATCCATAAAGACTGAAAGTCAATTGCGAATAAAACATATTGTTGAGATATTTTTTTGTCGTCGGATAGCTCAAACCGGATTCCCTCGCAAAATTGGACACCTCCAGATGAGATCCAATGCTACGCGCCAAATGAAAAAAGAGTGCCAAGAGTCCTTCCATATTTTCCATATTGGACAACTGCATCAAATCTCTGGTAAAATAGGTATCTCGATAATTCAGCAGTAAATCCTTTTGATTTTTCGATTTCTTTTGCAGTACAATCTCCGGAAATAGTCCGTAATTTAGCGCAGAAGAAAAAACACGCTGTCCTTGCTTTATTTCAACAGGATTAGCATTCGGTTCAAATAATTTGTGGGTAGGAGGTCCCAGGTTTTCTCCCCAGCATGCTGTTGGAAGAGAGTAAATCTGAATTCTACCTGCCAGGGTGTCAGTCATTGATCCCAATAGTCCAACCGAGCTTGAACCCGTCATGAGTATATGGGCATCCTGGTTGTCTATGGCATATTTTACCGCAATCGTGATCTGCGGTTGGCGTTGTATTTCATCAATGATCGCCTTGGGACCGAGAGATTCGACAAGTCCTTTTGCATCCCGATTGGCCCAACTCAAATAATCCAGATTGTCAAGCGTAGCATAATTGTACTCCGGGAAGCGCATTTTTAGCAGCGTTGTCTTGCCGCTCCGCCGCGGGCCGAGGATAAGACCACTCTTTTTTCGATTTATTTCGATCCATCTTTCAAACATAGTTTAAATATAGCATGGATATTTTGAAAGTCAAGTTATAAAATATCCCGAACGCAAACTTTTTGTATTGAGCGGCAACGTCCATATCAACGATGTCAAAAATCCACAAAACTGTGCACTCTGTTTTTTGTCACCGCGTCAACAACACACAAAACGGCATATGCTGCGGCGCCGATTCCGGTTCCCGGCCGAACATGTGGTTTCATAAGCAAAAGCGATCGTCGGCACCGTGAACGACAAACAGGACTTAATCCTTCACGAGACGCACAGAATATCCGGATTCTTTATAGTCACTGAAACGGCATACCTCAGAAGAATTATAGTGTACTGAGCGATCCCAGGCGAAAGCATAGTTGTCCTCGGTAACAGACCAAAAACAAGCGCGAAGACCCAATTGGTAATAATCACCCCAGTCCACACGTTTACCACCAGGCAGCGCGGTAAAACCGCTTTCATTTGTGGCGCCGGCATTAGGGCTATTCCAATGAACTGTACCAACCTCTTTCATTTTTCCACCCTCGTCTGTGCCGCGAAATCCACTCTTACCAGCTTCTGAACTGCTCATTCCCAAATATATTTCCAGTTGTTTCCATTCCGCATCGGATGGCACATGCCAACCTGCCGGAGCGAGATTGCGGCTGTCGACCACAGCGAACCAATTATATAGATAACCATATGTATCTGCATTCGATTCATTGTTATCATAAGCGCAGCGGGCGCCGCTTACTAGGCTGGCCCATTTTTCTCTATCAACTTCATTGGGTATCGCATTGCCATTTCGATATTGCGTCTCTTTCGAGTTTTCCGCGGTCCACCACTGGTCGCCGATTTTGATGGTTTGATACGTTCGGCCGTCATTACCGGTCATGGTACCCACTTCCGATGCGGTTACCCGCACTTTATAGCTGCTGCCGCTGACATCGGGATTGTCGGCATAAAAATCCCACTCCACATGTTTGCCGGTTCCACAACTCACACCCCCGCCAATATCACCGGTCATACAGGCGCAGGTAACGTCCCAGGTTGTGCCGTTATCATCCGATGCTTCAATGTCTATCGTTTTGGTTTCACCATCGGTATCGGACAGGTCGTAATAGATATCGACAATCAAGCTGCCGTCGGTACGCTGGACAAAAGTGACATTGGAGACAACAGGTGCCTGGGAAAACAGAATGCCGGCGTGCAGGCATACTGTAAGAAAAAGGGTTCGTTTTTTCATCATGAACTCCTGTTTTTAATAGAAAGCAATAGATCGTAGATTTGTCTTTAATGCACAAGAATGACCTTTTGCTTTTGTACGATCGCTCCTGCGTTCAATACAATCAAATATATTCCGCTGGCCATTTGATGGCCACTATCATCTTCTCCTCGCCAACAGGTGGTGTGACGACCTGGAGATTGAAATCCATTGACCAATGTCCTCACTTTTCTTCCCATCAGATCATAGACACTCATGTCAACATGCCCCGCTTTGGAAAGACGATAACTGATTGTTGTTTGTGGATTAAACGGATTCGGCAGTGGGGGATCAAGTGCAGTCGTTTTTTTCTGGTTTGTCGATGCACTCCCGGTTGATGAGATCATTGGCACGTCAATCTGAATGATTTTTTGGATATGAACATGGCCATCTGTGTTAACCTGGCTGAGACGGTATTGATAGGTGTTGCCGCATTCAATTTTGGTGTCTGTGAATTTATAGTCGGTCTGAGATGACATATCGCCCCGGCTTTTTAAAGCATCGTGCGTCTGATATGAGGCAATGATCTGCCAGCTATTTCGAGCCTCCAGTGGTGTCGATCGTTCTAAAATAAAACCAACGACATTGATTTCGCTTTCCGTGATCCATTTAACGAGAACACCGGCATCAACGGCTTCTGCTGTGAATAAAGATAATGTGACAAGTATTGCAGAATGTGTGGTGAAATTCCATGTCTCAGAGTACGAACCCGTTCCCGCTACATTTGTGGCGTCGACATGCCAGTAATAGGTCACATCGCCCGAAAGACCGGACACTGTATAGGTTGTCTCGGTCAAGCCGCTTTCATCAGCGATCGTACTGCTAAAATACGATTCCGTTGACACCTGTATGTGATACGATGCTGCATGCGTCGTGGCATTCCAGGTGAGTTCCGAGGACACCACCTCCGTTTCACCGTTCGCCGGGCTGAGTAATGCAGGCGCAGCAGGCGGCATGGAAGTCAATGACCCGGAGGTGGACTCTGCCGATCCGGTATCCGCGACAAGTATTTGCGCCTTGGACAACATCAAAATGCTGAAAAGAATGAACAGCTTGCGCATATTTATTCTCCTTTGATTTTAATAATTTTAATTGGCTAGTGTAAGCGATACAAATGAACTCCTAAGGATCCCGTTTCATGATGCTTCCTCCTGGTTCTTTCTTGAACTACCGACTTATAGTTCATTGATAAGCAAAGAGGGTACTGCTGTATCGGTTTACCGGCGCCCAGCTGACTCAAAATAAGAGTACGTTGAAGATGATGGAAGCTCATTAGAGAAATAGTGCAGGAAGTGAGTCGTTATATCCCGTATCGGCTTTGAGAAGCAGAAGCATTATCGTAATAGAACTATAAGGTATACAATGTCATTAAGTTAAGGATTTAATTTCTCAAAATTCACAACAAGTGATTGCAATTCAAGATGATAATTTGTATAATTGAACAACA
>JAFGKD010000037.1 GCA_016928775.1 Candidatus Zhuqueibacterota bacterium
ACCTTTTGTCAGGGGTGCCATTTAAACTGCTATTTTGATCCCTCATTTATGGTCAAAATCGATTATTACTTTTGGCAAAGTTTGCTTGCCAAAGTCCGGTATTGGTGGGATAAAAATTACCGTTACAAATTTATGCGCACGCACTTTGATAACCGACCGGCGCAAGAGATCGCCGAGGAGATTGTGGAGAAATATGACGCTCTTTGATGCTGAGATAGATGGGCTTTACCTTCTGTTACCGATTATTCTCTATGCAGAAATCCATTATCGGATTTGGCATCTTTTCAGTCGGTATTTCAAACGTGAACCCGAGATTGTTGCGGATGTACCGCATCGAAAAAGAGTCGGGAGTCAATTGCCGGTTTTTATTTGTGTTAAAGATGCTGATAAATATCCGATTACCCTGAATAAAATCAAAATTGAAGCAATAAACCATAATCGAATTCTCGTTGCCGAAAAAAAATATCATTTGGCAATTTCCGATTCATGGTGGTACGACCTTTTTCTGTGTGAGCTAAAAGGATTAAAAGGAACTGTTGAGATTGATGTTACGATTTCTTATTTATGTCGTGGCAAAGAAAAAATATGTGTCAACGATAATTACAAACTCACTTCTCACAAGCCATTTGTCGTTTTTTGTGACGAACATCCCCGCCCCGGTCTCGCGGGTTGGGTGGTTGGTGATATGCACACGCACAGTCACCTCACCAATGATCACGTAGAGTTCGGGGCACCGTTTGAGGTGAGCGCTGCCATGGCCAAAGCCATGGAGCTGGATTTTTTCGCCTCAACCGATCATTCCTATGATCTGGATGATTGTCTGGATAATTATCTCAGAAACGATCCCACGTTGCCAAAATGGCGATTGCTCTGGGAACAGGTTGAAAAATTGAATAAAAAACATAAAGATTTTGTCATTGTGCAGGGCGAAGAATTGTCAGTCGGGAACGCTCGATGTCAAAATGTGCATCACCTCATCTTCAACAACAAACAGTTTTTCGAAGGCCGGGGCGACAGCGCTGAAAAGTGGCTGGACACCAAACCACAACACACGATAAAAAATATTATCGCTCTGCTGGAAAAAGAAGCTTTGTCATTTGCCGCACACCCGGTTTGCCAGCCGCCTCTTTTACAAAAACTTTTGATCAACCGCGGCATTTGGCTGGACGATGATTTAGCCACGCCGGGCTTGTTTGGCGCCCAGTTTTGGAACGGTGACAAACACCATTTTCTCACGATTGGCTTGCCCAAATGGATTGAATTATTGTTGAATGGCCACAAAATAATCCTCATTGCCGGCACCGATGCACATGGCAATTTTAATCGATTTCGACAAATCGGGATACCGCATCTGTCGATGCGCGAAGAACAACGCGAGCTATTCGGGACGTCGTTGACCGGTGTTTATATCGAAGGAAAGTTGTCGTTGAATTCGCTCATCGAGGGTTTGCGGCGAGGGCGAGTGATTGTGACGGATGGCCCGGTCGCTGCGTTCCGCTTCCGCCCGCTCACTCCAGGCGACGAGAGAAAAACAGCATTGCGCATCGGAGATTCTACCACTACCACTGAGGGGATAATTTACATGGATGTCTGCTCGTCACCGAGCTTTGGTGAGATAAAAAAAATTCATCTTTATATCGGCAATATCACCGCAAAAAAAGAAACCCGAAGGTGCCTTGAAACACCTTCGGGTTCCTTTAAAGTATCGCAACAAGAGTTGCTGAGAAATTGTCCTCGCCCCGGTTACGTCCGGTTGGAGGTGGAGACCGGAATTGATGATCAGTCGTTTATTTGTCTCACCAATCCTCTTTACATCGACTAGAACAATCTGATCTTTTTGATGATGCGCCGTAAACCGCGGCCGAACACAGCCGGTTCAATCACGATATGGCGGTCTTCATCTTCCCCTTCGCTCGTGGTATTCACCGTATCGATCCCTTTCAGATAATCATGCACAACAAAACGTTCATAGTTGCTCATGTGCGGTAGCACCACTTTTTCACGCGTTTTTATGGCCTCGTCGGCTTTTTTCTGCGCATATCGTTTCAAATTCCCGACCGGGTAGACGCGCAGTTCGTAATCATTATCCCCCAGGCGGTAAGTTTTTGTGACGACCTCCGACGTGTTGTCAAATTCTCGATGGATTAGTTTTCGTTCGTACGCGTTTAATTCGGGGATCACAATCGGATCGATCGAGTCGACCAGTTCTTCCTTGATTCTTTTGATGAGCGCTTCAATCTTTGGATTGCGCTCGTTGCGGTCACGTCGGTAGCGACCATTGTTTCGTCCACCGGATCGTCCTCCGGGTCGCCCGCCGCGGGGACTTCCCGTCCGTCTCGACCGGTAGCCGCGGGGTTTTTCTTTTTTTTGTTCTTCCATATTCGGTTCCTTCACCTTTGTATATGACATGTTATCGTAGGCCATTTAACAAGTGCTCATGAATCCCATCAAAAGGACCATTGCTGAATGTAATAATCACATCATCCTTTTGAGCACGCTCTTTGATAAATTTTACCATATCTTCAACTGTCAAGCAGTTGCCTGATTTACCTCGTTTTTCCAGATCTTCCGCTAGCTGCTGCACGGAGAAAAGTTGATCCGGCGGCGCCTTGTCCGGTCGATGCACCGGGGCGACTAAAATAAAATCGGCGTCATCAAACGATTCGGCGAATTGTTTTTGAAAAATATTACGTCGGCTTGTGGCCGAGCGGGGCTCATACAGGGCCCAAATTCGACGATTCGGATGCTGCGCCCGAAATGCTGCAAGCGTTTCACGAATCGCCGTGGGATGGTGTCCAAAGTCGTCGTAAATATCTAGTCCATTGACCGACCCGACAAGTTCCAAACGGCGCTTGACACCCTGGTAGGTTGCCAGCGCATGAAGAATTGTTGCCTTTGGAATGCCGGCGAAATCGGCAACGGCAATAGCAGCCAAAGCATTCCGAACATTGTGCTCACCCGGCATCAAGAGCGAGATCTGCCCCCATAGATCGTGATTTTTGTACACATTAAACTGGATGCCTTGTGCCGCACTTTCTATCATTGCCCCGCGCCAGTCCGCATCCGCCGCAAGCCCAAATGTCGCAACCGGACAAAACGCTTTTTCGGCAATCTCCATGGTGTTGGCATCATCTTTACAGGCGACTAACAAGCCGCTGCGCGGAATCAAATTCACAAAGCGGCGAAAAGCCAGCTTGATGTCATCGAGTGAATCGTAAATATCCGCATGATCAAACTCGATGGCGTTGATGATGCCAATATCCGGGATATAGCGCAAAAATTTGGCAACCTTGTCAAAATAGGCGGAATCGTACTCGTCGCCTTCAATAATAAAATCATCCCCGTTATCTAATTGAAAACCGCGACCAAAATTTTTCGGGATACCGCCGACCATAAAGCTTGGATGCCGTTCGGCACAGTCGAAAATCCAGGCTAACATCGATGTCGTGGTTGTTTTGCCGTGTGTCCCGGTGACGACGATGGAGCGTTTGCCGCGGATGATAAAGTCGCGCAACGCATCCGGCAGCGAAATATAAGGAATGTGCCGATCAAGAATTTCTTCCAGCTCAACATTGCCGCGGGAGATGACATTGCCGACCACAACCAGGTCCGGCGCTGGAACGAGATGTCCGGGATCAAAACCATCGAACACTGGAATCTTTTGTTCAGCTAAAAAATCACTCATCGGTGGGTAGATGCCTTCGTCCACACCATAGACCTCATAATCTTTAGCTTTCATCATCGCGGCCAGTGAAGCCATAGCCGTGCCACAAATGGCAAGAAAATAGATGCGTTTTTTCGTATCGCGCTGCAAATTCATCTCAATCATCTGAGCTTTTTAGTATGAGGCCTTTGTGAAACAAACTCCATCATCGCTGTATAAAACTTGCTCAACGGAAAGCCAACGACATTATAAAAGCAGCCTTCAATGCGGTCGGCAAAGACTGCACTTTGATCCTGAATACCATAGGCGCCAGCCTTGTCCATTGGATTCTGGGTGGCAACGTAACGATCAATTTCCCAGTCAGACAAGACGCGAAAATGTACGTGGGTTATTTCATAGTCGCTGATCTTCCGATTTGTTGGCTTTTCCAAAAGTGTAAAGCCGGTGTAAACCTGGTGTGTCTGGCCGGCAAGACGTCGAAGCATCTTTTTCGCTTCAGCTTTATCTTCAGGTTTGCCAAGAATTTCGCCATTCAGAACAACAATTGTGTCCGCTCCGATGATGATGCCTTTATCGATATTGACAGCGACGCTTTTTGCTTTGGCAAGAGATAACGATTTCACATGGTGCGGTGGATCGATCTCCTGAATTTCGTCTTCATCAACAAAGCTTGGAATAATATCGAAATCAAAGCCAACGAGTTTGAGCAATTGTGCGCGCCGCGGTGACTGCGAGGCGAGTATGAGTTTTTGTGCGAACATATTTTTGTACACACGACTCATGGTTTTCGCTTGTCCTCGCTGTCCAATAAAATCGTCACCGGCCCGTCGTTGATGATCTCGACGACCATGTGCGCGCCAAATTCACCGGTTGCCACTTTCAGTCCGCTTGCTCTGAGCAGCTCGATAAATTTTTCATACAGCGGAATCGACACGTCCGGTTGAGCCGCATCTGTAAATCCGGGCCGTCGGCCACGCGTGGTATCCGCATAGAGGGTGAACTGCGATATCGCCAACAACTCGGCGCCTACATCCAGCGCAGAACGGTTGAATTTGCCCTGATCATCCTGAAAAATACGCATGTTGACAATTTTGGCCGCCAGATAGTCTGCAGCCGCTTCACTGTCGTTGTTTTTCACCCCCAACAAAATGACCAAACCTGGTCCGATGGCGCCGATCACTTTATCATCGACTGCGACCGATCCTTTTTTAACACGTTGTATCAGAGCACGCATGAGCTCACCTGGATTTTCATTAAAACCTTCCGGCATAAATCGCTGCCAGCCCAACGACCATGTTTATCTTGAGCATGGCGCTCAGAATCCGAAAGTTTGATTTCACCGGCTTTTTCCACATTGAACAGATAGCATACAGCAGCACAGTATTGACGCCGATATTGACGATGATCAAATACCATAGCCCGTAAATATTTAAAAAAAACGGCACCTGCGTGATCACGATCAAAGCCATTAAAAAAATTGTCGTTAAAATTTGCGCGGGACGCAGCCCAAAACGAATCGGCAATGTCTGTGCGCCATTTTGTTGATCGCCGTCGATATCTTCCATGTCTTTGATGATTTCGCGCCCGAAATGTAAAAGGAAAGCAAAAGCAGCGGGGAAAATAGCGTGTTCCACACGTTTCACAGCTACACCGCCAAAGATAAAAGCGAATGCCGTCGCCAGGCTCACGGTGAAATTACCAACGAGCACCTGTCGTTTGAATGTCGAACTGTAGAGATAAAGCAGCACCGAGAATATCAACGCGATAATCAATGTTTCTGCATTGATGAGCGCGCTGCTGGTCAATCCAAGGAGGAAAAAAATAATCGAAAAAGCAAAAGCCTCCCTGGAGGTGATCACACCGCTGGGGAGCGGCCGCCTGGGCCGATTTATTCGATCAATTTCAAGGTCATAAACATCATTTATGGCATTCGCGGCGGCAGTCAAACATGCGCCGGTCAAACAAGCAAACAGCACGTTCTTCCACGTGCTCCACCCACAAATGGCTATTGCAACACATATTGATAAAAAAGAAATAGCAACATTTACGGGGCGCGATAATACAAAAAATCCCCGCCATTTATTCATCATTCGGGGAATTCATTCTCCACTGCGTCCAGGCGTTCTAAACTTTTGTTAATGTACGATGAGCGACATTAAAAAACAAGATATATTTCGTGCTCAGTGTTATGCCCTAATACACCTTTAAAAAAATTCAGTGACATATAATATGAAAAGACAGGATTACTGGATATGCAGAATAACATCGTAATTTTAAAACAATGCACTGAGACTGTTTTAACAGCTTTGGATGAGATCGCGCACTCAAACAGGATTCGGAATATCGATGAATTCAACTTGCACATCAAATTTTTCTGCCAGATGGTCGCCCAGGGCCCGGACACCCAATCGTTCGGTTGCGTAATGACCGGCGCTGATAAAATGAATGCCAGCTTCTTTGGCTAAATGCATCGTCGGTTCGGCTGCTTCGCCAGTGATATAAACATCGAGTCCGTGTTCAATGGCTTCAGAAATTGCCCGTTGGGCACCTCCGGAACAGATGCCGATACGAGACACCTGCTCCGGTCCGTACGCGAATACCAGTGGATCAGACTTGTACAGGTCACGCACTTTTTTGAGCAGGACATCAAAGGAACACAGCGATATGTCGCCCATCCATCCGACCTCGGCGAATTCTGTCAAGTCGGTCAAACCAAACGCTCTGGCAGCAAGCGCGTTATTGCCAATTTCCGGATGTTTGTCGAGCGGTAAATGATACGCCAGTAGCGTGATATCATTGTGCAACAACGTCGATAATCGGCGCTTGTAACCACCTTTGATAATCGGCATTTCGCGGTTCCACAATATGCCATGATGGACGATGATCATATCCGCGTGCTGATCGGCGGCTTTTTCGAACAATTGCGCAGACGCCGATACACCTGTAAAGATTTTTTTAACTTCTTTTTTACCTTCGACCTGCACGCCTTGCGGACCGTAATCTTTGAAATCAGCGATCTGCAAATATTCATTCACGTAAGAGACGATCTTGTTGCGTTCAACCATGTTGTTTAAACCTGTTATAATAAATTGTGTGAGATTTTTTTGAATTATCAAATCTGAAACAGAATTTCCTCTCCCCGTTTTGATGACTCGTAAATCGCCAAAATCAATTGCAAAGGACGTCGCGCCACCTCGCCGCTCACAGTGGGTTGGCGTTTTGTCCGAACAGCGTCGATGATGTCGGTGAACTGGCGCACGAACGGTTTTACGTCAATATCCATCGGATTGGACGCTCCGCCGGCGTTGGCGTCCGATGTCCTCTCAGGCTTTTCTCCCTCGATATGCAAAAAAGCCAGTTTATCTCCCTCAATACGCATTGTCCCTTTGGTACCGTGGATATCGAGCTGAGCCGGCAATCCCGGAAAAGTCGCGGTTGATGCCTCGATGATGCCATAAGCGCCGTTCTGAAATTCCAGTATCGCAACGCCGATATCTTCAACATCAATGTTGTGCGCCAATGTTTTGGTTTTCGCATACACGGATTTCACCGGCCCCATGGCGGCTAACAGCAAATCGATAAAGTGAATGCCCTGATTCATAAAAGGCCCGCCTCCGTCCAATTCCCAGGTGCCGCGCCATGCGCCACTATCGTAGTAAGATTGTGGTCGATACCACTTGATATAGGCATCACCCTGAATGAGCTGACCCAGCTTGCCTTCCTGCAAAACCGTGTTCATCTGTAGCATACCATCCATAAACCGGTATTGACTGACGACGCCGAGGGTGACATCGTATTCTCTACACGCGGTTATCAAGTCATCTGCTTTCTTCAGCGTCACATCGATTGGTTTTTCAACCAGGACATGCTTGCCGGCAATTGCTGAAACAACGCCCACATCGGCATGAAGTCCGGAGGGCAATACAATATCAATAATGTCAATATCGTCGCGCTGCAGCAGGTCGTTGTAATTCGTCGCCCAATCAAGATTAAATTTATGAGCGAAATCTTTGACCTTGTTTTCATCCCGGCGGCACACCGCGACGGGTGTGGCGCCCTCGGTTTGCTGCCACGCCAGGATGTGGTGCGCCGCGATATTGCCGGCGCCCACAAGTCCAACTCCGAGTGGTTTTCTCATTTATTCCTCCCAATCTGTCCAATGGTTTTGTTGCGGGACCAGAATATAAATCGTTGTCTTTTAATATTCAAATATAAGCAAATATTATCTCTTTTGCACAGTGTTGTCCCAATAAATTAAACATTGCAATTTTCCGCCCATTCTGCTATTTTGTTTCGCTGCAAAGCAGGTACAAAGAAAGGAATTCGATTCCCCCTATCGGAAAGGTTGTTACACAAGATGAAAAGACAAAAACCACTCCCCGCGCACAACACGCCACGGTTGCACATATTTGTGATCGTTTTATTACGCCTGTTGATTGGCTGGCACTTTCTTTTTGAAGGCGTTTCGAAAATCTTGATGCCAGAGTGGACATCCGCCGGTTACTTGCAAAACTCACGCTGGATTCTGGCGGACTTTTTCCACATGCTCGCTGCGAATCCGGCGCTGTTACAGATTGTGGATATATTAAACATAGCTGGGCTAACGCTCATTGGTCTCTGCCTGATTCTCGGCTTGTTCACTCGGCTCGCCAGTTTGGTCGGCGTGTTTTTATTGGCCCTGTATTATATCGCGAATCCACCATTGGTTGGTTTCGATTTTGGCTTGCCCGCCGAGGGCTCTTATATCGTCGTCAATAAAAATCTCATTGAAATGGCTGTTTTGTTGGCGTTAGCGATTTTTCCAGCCAGCTACCATTGGGGATTTGACCGCTTGATATTTTGCCTGCGACGCCGTTCCGAATCTGCTGCCAAAGCCGGTCCAGAGCAGCGCAAGAAAGCGCTGCCACCATCAATGCCGCGACGCGAGCTTTTAAAGGCGCTGACAACACTTCCCGTCCTCGGAGCTTTTGCCTATGCCGCCTATAAAAAAGCCCGCTGGGAAAAGGTGAATGCGATCACCGGAGCAACAATCAAGCTGAGTGACACCAAGTTGAAGGATTTGAAAGGTACGCTTCCCATAGGGAAAATTAAAGATTTTGAAATCAGTCGCCTCATCATGGGTGGCAACCTGATTGGCGGCTGGGCGCATTCGCGCGATCTGATCTATGTGCCGTCACTTTTTAAAGCCTATAATACCGATCAAAAAGTGTTTGAAACCCTGCACCTGGCAGAAAAAGCCGGCATCAATACAATGAATGGCACCGGCAGCCAACTGCCGCTTCTCAATAAATATCGGCGAATCTATGGCAGCACGCTGAAAATCATCTGCCAGGTTCACCCCACAAGAGAGGAACCGCGTCAGGCCATCGACTATGCGATCGACAATGGTGCGGATATCCTGCAAATCCAGGGTAACTGCTGCGACTGGCGCGTCCGCGATGGCGAGATCGATGTGCTGATTGAAGCGATGGACTATATCCGCAGCCAGGATTATATTGCTGGACTCGGCGCGCACTCTATTCAAGCATTGATCGCATGCGACAATGCGGGAATCCTCCCGGATTTTTATATGAAAACCCTGCATCATGATCAATATTGGTCAGCACATCCGCGTGAAAATCGTGTTGCCTTTGAGGTTGATGGCGAAAAATCAGTTGACCACGACAAATTTCACGATAATATATTTTGTCTCTTTCCGGAACAGACTGTCGAATTTATGAAAAGCAAACAAATACCGCTCATTGCTTTTAAAATTTTGGCCGGCGGCGCCATTCATCCGGTGGATGGCTTTCGGTTTGCTTTTGAAAACGGGGCGGATTTTATCTGCGTCGGTATGTTCGATTGGCAAATTGTCGATGATGTCAATATAACGCTGGATGTATTGGCTGATCTCACCAATCGCCAGAGAAGATGGTACGCGTAAATCAGACAATGTGGAGTCATTTTTATGCACACGACATCACGCCGCCGCTTTCTCAAAACCATTGGTGCAGCAGCTTTCTCTTCATGTACCGCTTGTCTCTGCACTAGAAAAAGGACTCGACCAAATATTGTCCTTATTATGGCGGATGATATTGGCTACTCAGACATTGGCTGCTATGGCGCGGAAATTCGAACACCCCATCTCGATCGCCTGGCGCAAAACGGTATCCGCTTTCGACAGTTTTACAATATGGCCAAATGTAATCCAACCCGCTCCAGTCTGTTGACCGGTCTGTACAAGGGCGATGATCGCGCCATTTCTTTTGTCTCACTACTCAACGATGCTGGCTATATAACATTGCAAAGCGGCAAGGAGCATTTTGATGAGTGGGTGCCTGAGTGCTGCCGCACCGAGAACACATTTTCCAAATCCTTGTCCTTTTGGGCCACGACGGAATATTTTGTTCCACCCGGCGGAAAATTTCAGCGACCGTTCAAGTTGAATGGCAAAACACTCGGCACCAATGATATTGTTGCCAGGGCGCGGCAAAAGCCGTTCTATAAAACCGACATGTTCACAGATAACGCTCTGGACTGGCTGGATGAGGCGCAAAAAGCGGACAGGCCGTTCTTTCTTTATCTTCCCTATCACTCCGCGCACTACCCATTGCAGGCGCGACCGGAAGATATCGAAAAATACCGCGGCGCTTACTGCAAAGGCTGGGACATGATTCGCCGGGAGCGATTCGAGCGTATGAAAAAGTTGGGGATACTACCTCCGGAGACGAGGCTGAGCCCACCTGAGGATAACATCAACAAATTCCGCGGCCATCCGGATGGATTTGAGACCGAACGAGCCAAATTTCCGCTGTATCGTCCATGGGCGTCGCTGTCCGAAAAAGAAAAAGATGATTATGATCTGGAAATGGCGGTCTTTGCCGCGATGATCGATCGCATGGATCAGAATATTGGACGCATTGTATCATACTTGCAGACGAACCATCTTTTGGATCATACGCTTGTTCTCTTTATGACAGATAACGGCTCCTGTCCTTATGACAGCAATGTAAATTTTACGACTCCGCCCGGGCCGCCAGAGTCGTATCGATGCTTGCGCCCGGCGTGGGCGAATGTGGGGAACACACCGTTTCGTTATTACAAGCAGTATGGCCACGAAGGCGGCTGTAACACCCATTTTATTGCGCACTGGCCGGAAGTCATAAAGCCGGATCAGATCACCGATCAAGTCGGGCATGTGGTTGATCTCTTTCCCACGATTTTGCAGGCTGCCGGTATCGATTATCCGAGTGTGTATAATGACCACCCCACATTGCCATTGCATGGGCAGTCTTTGATGCCGATTTTTCAAGGCAAGCAAAGACGGGAGCCGGAGTTTTTTGTGTCCGGTTTTACAGAGAGATTTCGCATGTATCGTCGCGGAGAATGGAAGATTGTCAAGGTGAACGGGGAAGAATGGGAGCTGTACAATATGGCAAAAGATCGAACGGAATTGGACAATCAGGCCAAAGATCAACCTGCAAGAGTACAACAACTGGCGCGCGCGTATGAAACGTTTGTCGCCACTTTGCCATAGAACGGACTTGAACTTTTTCACGCTTTGTGCGTGTAATCACGTGTAAATATAAATTTGATTTTATGCGGCATAATCATTACCTTGTTGTCGCAAAACAAACTGTGCAATAATCAAAAAAGGAAGTAAATTATGAACGAGGAAAATGGATGCCCACAGGCACAGATGGAAGAGGAAGACAATAAACATATATCAAGGCGTCGATTTGTATCCGCTGTCGGCTTGACAACAGCCGCCGTTGTGACGAGTGCGTGTAGCAAAAAAAGCAATCCGTTCGCACCATCGTCGGAATCTCAATTAAAGGATCCGGTGGCACCGCCATCCGGCAAAACAGCCGAATCAAATGGCAACGGCAGTGTCAAAGTTGCAACAAACACGTTTTCAACCTATGAATATAGCGCCTTGCGCGCCAACATCGAATCAGCCGTCGACAAGATCGGTGGATTGGGCGATATCTGCAAACCGGGAGATACGGTTGGTATCAAGCTGAATATGACCGGCGGCTCGGCCAATGCGGACAAATGCCCGCGAAGATATGGTGTCGATGCCACAGAGCTCTTTTGGACGCATCCAACCATTCTGCGCGTCTGCCTGGAATTATTCAAAGATGCTGGTGCTGGTCGCCTTATTGTTATGGAAGCTATTTACGATCAAAAATCCTACGCGGGATATGGCTATGCCGATGTCGTCGACGCCATCGGTGCCGAATTTGTTAATCTGAATGGAAAAAGTCCTCACAGCGAATTCGTCAAGGTTGATGTGCCGAATCCATTAGGACGATGGGAACATTATTACCACAATGGCGCGCTGCATGAGCTGGATTGTTTTGTCTCATTGCCGAAAGCCAAACGACATTACGGCGCCGGTGTGACGCATTCGCTCAAAAATATGGTGGGTTCGATACCGCTCTCCATTTACACCAATTATAATAATGGCCAGGAAGGCAATGAAGGCGGTTCACGACAATCCATGCACGAACAAGGCATGCCGACTCTGGTGCGCAACTTTTTAGATATATGCCGAATTCGTCCCATCCATTTCGCCATTAACGACGCCATCCAAACCGCAGATAATGGAGAAGGTCCATGGAACACCGGTTTCGAACCGGCGCGATATGACAAACTCATCATCGGCAAAGACCCGGTAGCCGTTGATTCAATTTCCACGCAGGTTATTGGCTGGGATCCAATGGTTGGCGATTTTGAGGGTTGTTTTGCGTCAGGCTCGCTACCGGGCAACTTTTCCGGCACCGACAATTATTTGCGTTTAGCGCAGGAAGCCGGCATGGGAATTTATGATGTCAACCAAATTGATGTCATTGATGCCTCCATCGATACCCGGGTTGTTGTGCGCGGCTAAAAGATAAGGGCTGGGGATGCCGGCCATCCCCAGCAATCTTATGGGGTTTGAAACCACACCGCTTGAGCTGCTCACGGATGTGATCACCGAGGTCGGTTCTATCAAAGCCAATGCGCATCTCCCGCTGCTTGACTTGACAATTGATCCCTGGCAACGCGATCAATTTTGATCCGGCTTGTCCGCGATGGCGAGATCAAGGACCAAAGCCGTCTCGTCACAATCCGGAAACTTGGGGCAATTGATGCAATCTTTCCACACTTTGTGGGGCAATTCGTGTTTGTCAATATCTTTAAAGCCCATTTTTTTAAAAAAGCCGGCTTGATAGGTCAGGCAAAAGACGCGCGGGATTTCCAGCTCGACAGCATCATTGATGAGCTCGTGCACCATTTGCCGCCCGATGCCGCGGCCGTGATAGGCCGGATCAACCGCGACGGTACGCATTTCCGCGATATCATTCCAAATCACCGCCAATGATCCACAGCCGATGATCTTGCCGTCGTCTTCAGCAACCACAAATGTTCGGATGGATTCGTACAACTCGATCATCGGCCGACCCAACATGTCGCCTTTTTGGGCGTACGAATTGATCAATTTGACCATCGCCGGCACATCTTTAACCTTGGCTCGTCTGATCATCTCCCCCTCGGATATTTTCCAGGGCACTGGCCAGTCGACGTGCAGCCAAGTCCATTTCATCTCTTGTCACATTCAGCGGCGGTAAAAAGCGCACGGCTTGTCCGCCGGTTTTGCAAATGAGCAAACCCGCCTCCGCACAGGCGCTGACCAAAAGTTTTGGCTCTATGGCCAATTCGATCGCCAGCATCAAGCCTTTTCCTCGCACATCGACAATTTCCGGGAAACGCTGTTGCAGCTCTTTCAGCGTGCTAAAAAAGTATTTTCCTTTTTCCCGCACATCTGCTAAAAAAGCTGGCTGGAGAATTCTCGCTAATACATCCAATGCAACCGCGCAGGCCAACGGCCCGCCGCCAAAGGTGGTACCATGATTTCCGGGTTTGATATGTTGGCCGACATCGTCGGTCACCAAAACAGCACCCAAAGGCAGTCCGGCAGCGATGGGTTTGGCGACGGCCATGATATCTGGTTTGATGCCAAACTGTTCATAGGCGCAAAATGTGCCGGTGCGGCCAAAACCACACTGGATTTCATCCAGAATCAGCAAAAGATTGTGCGCTTTGCACAACTGTTGGCAACCCTGCAAGAACTCCTTTGTTGCCGGCCAAATGCCACCCTCGCCCTGCACCGGCTCGACGAGAATGGCGCAGGTTTCTTCGGTGATAGCCGCTTGTACCGAGTCGATATCATTAAAGTGAGCAAAATGAAATCCCGGCAGCAAGGGCTCGAATCCTTCATGCAGATGAGCTTGTCCGGTAGCTGAAAGCGCGCCGTACGTTCGACCATGGAAGCTCTGATGCATGGAAATGATATCGACTGCATTTATATTTTTGCTGTTCTTGGCCCACTTGCGGGCAAACTTGATCGTTGCTTCCATTGCTTCGGTGCCACTGTTGCAAAAAAAGACCTTGTCTGCAAAGGTATTATTGACAAGCAACTGCGCCAACTGAACCTGCGGTTCAGTATGGTAAAGATTTGAGCAATGCCAGAGTTTTGACGCCTGCTCGGCCAATACTTTTTGTGATTGCGCATCCGCATGGCCAAAAGCGCATACGGCAATGCCGGCGACAAAATCGAGATATTCTTTGCCCGAGCTGTCGTATAGGAAACTGCCTTTGCCGTGCGTCAGAACAAAATCGGGTCGCGCGTAGGTGCCAAGCAGCACTTTTTCTTCGAGATAAATGAGCTGTTGATTCTCCATACCCTCTCACCTTTTTATCGTTGTTTTGATGATATCTCGACCATCAATTAAATGCCGCAGTGTGTCTCGTCCTTGCCACTGCATGACATGAACACGTTCAACCCCCTGATCGATGACGCGAAAGATGGATTCCAGTTTGGCGACCATGCCGCCGGAAATAATGCCGGTTTGGATGAGAAATCGACCGGCATCAACAGTTAGCGTTGGCAAAACATTCTTGTTTTCATCCAGTACACCGGGGACATCGGAAAAGTAGACCAGGTCTGTACAAAACGCGCCGATGGCGAGCGCTGCGGCCGCTGTATCCGCGTTCACGTTATAGGTTACGCCTTCAGGACTCGCCGAGATGGGTGAAATAATTGGCACACGGTTTTTGCTCAAAACATCCAGCACAATCCACGGGTTGACCTGCACGATTTCACCGACAAAGCCGATATCCTTGCCATCGCGAGCTGTTTTTTCCGCAACCAACAGAGCATCTGACTTGCCGGACATTCGCTCACATTCGACGCCATTTTCAGTGAGGTAAGAAGCGATCCGACCGTTTATGGTTTCGGACAGGATAGACTCCACAATATCGACATCTTCCTTTTGCGTGATGCGTACGCCATTGATAAAAACAGTTTCTCGTTTCGCTGCCTTGAGGGCCTCGGAAATTTCCACCCCACCGCCGTGCAGGATCAACACTTCGGCATCAAGTGATTTAATCGCCCCGGCTAACTCGGCAAAAGCCGCTTTATCAGAAAAAGCAGCGCCACCGATTTTTAGCAGAATTCTTTTTTTCATCGCCACACTCTCAATTTATATCCCTTTTGATGCTGATCACCATTTTTAAAGAAGCGCCTGCGTCTCTTTAAATCCGAGCATAACATTCATATTCTGCACGGCTTGTGTGCTGGCGCCTTTGCCGAGGTTGTCGATGGCGGAGAACAGAATTACACTGTTTGAGTCGGCTATTTTTTCCAAGCCAATAAAGCAATAATTGCTGTTTTGCGCCATTTTCATCGTCGGCAATCCATTGGAGAGAACGCGCACAAAGGGCTCATTTTTATAGCTATTCTGCAAAACGTCCAACAAATCTGATTTTGATCTCTCTTCGATCAATTGCACATAAGTTGTCGACAACATGCCGCGGGTCAACGGCGTCAAATGGGGAACAAAGACAATTTTTTGTTCGCCGCCAAAAGTGCGAATTTCTTTTTCCATCTCACCGACATGGCGATGTTCGCGACCAACTTTGTACGGCGACAAATTTTCGTTCACCGACACATAGTGCGTCACCTCGGAGGCCTTTTTGCCGGCACCGGAGACACCGGATTTTGCATCAACAATGACAGGTGCTGAACACAAGAGCTTGCCCTGGATGAACGGCAGCAGAGGGAGCAAAACACAAGTCGGGTAGCAGCCGGGATTGCCGACGACTTGAGCCGCTCTAATTTCCTCGCGATACCACTCGGTCAATCCATAGGCTGAATTCGGCAGTAACTCCGGATGGCTATGCGGCATATGATACCAGTCGCTGTAATCCTGCACTGATTTAAAGCGGAAATCCGAGCCAAGATCAATCACCTTGATGTCCCGCTCTAAAAATTGTGCCGCCCATTTGACGGACTCGCCGGCATGCAGGCAGGTGAAGACCAGATCAACGTCTCTGGTGACGGACTCTTTCACCTGGCAAAACGACAGGTGTTGATACATCGGAAGATGCGGAAAAACCTCAACGAGCGGCGTGTCGCTTTGCTGTTCGGACGTCACAAAATCGACCTCGACCGCATCGTGCCGGGCTAATGTTTTGAGCAGCTCCTCGCCGGTATAGCCCGTGGCGCCGATAATGCCAATTTTTTTCATCGAGGCTCCCTGTCAATCCACATTATCGGTTTTTTCAAGAAAATGCGACAGCTCTCGCGAACGAATCGTCGCGGTTTCCACCGCGCGAATGAGCATTGGACGCAATCCGCTTTCCTCCAATTCCTTGATCGCCTGGATGGTGGTGCCACCGGGGGTGGTCACCTGATCTTTGAGCACAGCCGGGTGCACATTGGTCTCGCGCACCAATTTTGCCGATCCAAGAACCGTTTGCGTGGCAAGGCGCGTCGCAATATTGCGCGGCAATCCCATCATCACGCCGCCGTCTGTAAGCGCCTCAATGATCATATAAATATACGCCGGGCCACTGCCGCTGAGTCCGGTGACCACGTCCATCAACTCTTCCGGCACCGCCTCCACTTCGCCAACCGCGCCCAAAATTTTCATGGCGATTTCTTTATGGACGTCCTGGGCAAATTCACCCAAACAAACGCCGGTTGCCGCCTCATCCACCACGGCCGGAATATTCGGCATAACGCGCACGACCGGATTGTTTACGCCGATGAACCGGCTGATCGTTCGCGTGGTGATGCCGGCAATGATGCTAATGATGAGCTGATCCTCTCTGATATCCGCTTTGATCTCTTCGAGCACCGAGCTCAAGGCCTGGGGTTTGACGCACAATACAATAATATCGGCAAATTGAACCGCTTGATGGTTGTCCATGGTGGTCGTAACCTTCCACTTTGCGCTGATTTCATCCAGACGATATTGTCGTATATCTGTCGCGATAATATTTTCGGGATTCGTCAGCTCGGCTTTGAGCAGCCCACCGAGCAATGCTTCGCCCATGTTGCCGGAGCCAATGAAAGCAATTTTTCTACTAAACAGCACCTCGTTCTCCTTCCCTTATGTATGGTACTCGGCGTTGATCGTGACATAATCGTAGGTTAAATCGCAGGTAAACACAGTTGCTGAAATCGATCCGGCGCCGAGATCAATTTTAATCTGTACGTTTTTATTTTTTAACATCTGTATTGTTTCCTCGCGATCGAATGGAATGGCGCCGCCATTCTCGGCGACTTTAACGCCGGCAAATTCAACGCCGAATTTTTGCAGATTGATCTGGACGCCGCTGGCGCCGGCGGACTGGACAACACGTCCCCAGTTCGGATCGTTACCGAATATAGCTGTTTTGACGAGAAGAGATTTTGCGATAGATTTTGCCGCTCTGATCGCCTCCTCCTTTGAGACGGCGCCATCAACCGTGACGGTCACCAATTTTGTCGCACCCTCTCCGTCCTCGGCAATGGCTTTGGCCGCTTCTTTGGCGATCTGCTTGAGAGCCGCAGCAAAGGCAGCATGGTTCTCGTTTTTATCAATGATTCTGCTGTTGCCGGCCGCACCGTTGGCAAATAAAAGTACCGTGTCATTGGTGCTGGTCTCACCATCCACAGTCATCATGTTGAATGAATCATTCACGGCGTCGCGGAACGCCGCGTCAAGCAGTGTCCGGTCGATAGCCACATCAGTCGTAAAAATGCCAAACATCGTGGCCAGATTCGGATGGATCATGCCGCTGCCTTTGGCCATCGCGCCAATCGTGCACGTTTTGCCATCAAGCTCGAGCTCGATTGAAAAATGCTTCGGAACGGTATCCGTTGTCATAATGGCGCGCGCCGCATCGACACCGCCGTCATACGACAAAACTTCAACCGCCATGGCAATGCCGTTTTTTACCTTGTTCATCGGCATGGGCTCGCCAATGACGCCGGTTGACAGCACCAGAACATCGCCAGCGTCCAATCCTAACAATGCAGCTGTTTTTTCCGCGATGGTCAAATTATCCAACCAGCCTCGCTGACCTGTGCAGCAATTCGCATTTCCAGCATTGACAATCAGGGCTTGGGCTCGACCCGATTGAACGCGTTCTTTATTGTAAACGACACAATGCGCCGGTACGTTGTTGCTGGTGAACATGCCAACCACTGTTGCAGGAGAATCACTCACCAGAAGACATAAATCCTTGTTTTTGCGTTTCAAGCCACAATAAATGCCGCTGGCTTTGTATCCTTTTGGCGAAGTGACCGTACCCCGACTGGGAATAAAATCAAAATTCTTCATTAAAGGTTCCTGGGAATTGAACTGATTTTTAGTAGATTACGGAAAAGTCCCCCGCATGCACTATCGCGAACAGCGTTTTAGCACACGGGGCAAAGACGGCGTGGGAAACGGCGAATCCGGAGAAGGAGTGAATGTGACTTGTCGTTTATCATCATCATCTCGATTAATGGATAAAAATATACTGAATGTGCTGAAATAATCAAAGAGGATTTTTCAGTTTCTCTCATCCAAAATGATAATGTTTGCGGATATCCCTGGTAATTTTCCAGCGACAGTGCATGCCCTGCGGGAACTCGACCAAATCGCCTGCGTTAATCTCCACCGGTTCACCGCCCTCCGGCGTAACAACAACCTGACCTTCCAGTATCAGGCAGGTCTCTTTTTCATCATAATACCACGGAAACTCCGATACCTCTTTTGTCCAGATGGGCCAACTCTTGACACCGAGTTGATCCACTTTATTATCCGATGCTTTTTCGACCTTGATTTTCATTGCATACCTCGTTTTTGTTCAAAATAATAGTCCAAGAGTTTTCTCGTGACAAGATTCGAGCTCGTGCCTTTTTGTGTGCAGGTCCAGCGGGCTGCTAATTGTCCGCGCAAAATGGCGTCCTGGATTGGATAATTTTCCAGCACATAGCTCGAGGTAAAGCCAACGGCCAGGCCGTCACCGGCGCCGTTCGTATCGATCACCGGATCGGGCAGTTCGACAGCGGCGAAATAGTCAATTCGATCTTTAGTAGCTAACGCACAACCCGCCGCGCCCATTCCGCAAATCAATATTTTTTCGGGAAATTCCCCAAATATTTCATGCATCATTAGCTCGGGATTTATTACGTTTACGGCAGAAAAGAAAACAATATCAGCGGCTTGCAGAAAATCACGGCGATAAGGGTCATGCACATCGAGTACGTCCTGTAAATCGCACGAGATCGGCAAGTGCAATTCTTTGGCGATCGGCAACAAAAGACGCGCCCAGTTCGGAATGCTGAAATGGGCGAACGTCGCTTGGGCTAATATTTCCCGGCATTTGTGCACATCTGGCTGCAAGACCATGTGCGCCTTGCCATCGTAGAAATTTTTTCGGCGGCTGTCCTGATACATAAAATTGACGCTGCGTCCAGTACCCGTCGGATCGATGAACAGGCCCTCCTGGTGAATGCCATCGCGTTCGAATTCCTGACGGATAAAATGGCCGGTAAAATCATCGCCAATATAACCGATAAAGGCCGTGCGATAACCGAGCTGCGCAAATCCGCGCGCCGAATAACCACCGGCCTGTCCGACACAATCGATGTTGAGCGTATAATTGGACTCGACATCAAAATTGGGATCACCATAAAAATAGACGTTGGTATCAATGCCGACATTGCCGACGACCACTACGTCATAGCGCTTTAGCTTGTTCGTCATCCTTTTATTCTTTTCTGTGAGGTGTTTGTGAATTATGCAGGATAGAAAAACTTATCACCTTTGACAGCCAAATGTCGCGCAAACCGATTTCGTTTGATCATCGCGCGAACGATGTTGTGCACAAGACTCGCTGGCCGGCTGTAGGGACAGACGCGCATACATATGCCGCAATCCGTGCCAGCCGTTCGCCAATATGCATAACAGGCCTCCTGGTTGGTCGACCACTTTTTGACGCCGCGTACGAGTTTTTCCTTCGCAAAAGAAATCGCCCCGACCGGGCAATATTCGGCGCACTTTTTACAGAGCCGGCAAAAATCCTGTACCCCGAATACAAACGGCGCATCAATAGTCAGGGTTGCGTTGGTGGTGACAGCGGCAAGGCGAATGCGCGCGCCGTATTTCGGATGGATGAGATATCCCAGACGACCGACCTCGCCAAGACCGGCATCCGAAGCGGCCGCGGGCAGCATAACAAGGTAATTGCCATCAATGTGCGCACGGGCGCTATAACCATATGCTCCAAGAGTGCCGGCAACAGTAATGGCAATCCGAGCCGCTTGCAGGTAACGTTTTGACGACTCGACGACCACCGGCATCCTGGGCGCCGAGCGCATGGCTTGATAATCCATTTCCACAGCAAAAACCAGGATATGCGTGTGCGCCAGGTGAATCACTTTGCCATATTCATCCATCCTTCTACCAACATGCGAATAAACATACATCATGTTTAATTCTGCAACGCCAACATCCACGGCGCCGAGGTCGAGGGTCATCTGTTTTAAATTTTTTGTCAGTTTGCCTGATGACGTGGGTACTTTTTGTGCTGATGGCGAACCATCACACAAAGGTATCCAGCTCTCTGTGAGCCTAAAATTTACCTCCGTTAGAGCGGCGCCGACAGGCTCATAAAACCGACCGCCAGGCTGTAATAAAACCGGTTTGGCGCGAATGGCATCGTCGACCTTTTTCAAATGTGGAAATCGTCCATAATAATCGTTGTACGGCGTCGAATTGGATTTGAGATTGGCGCGTGCGAACATGATGTGCCGCTCGTCATAGCGACATTGCTCGCCGGCAATTTGCACAGCCGTTTGCTCGCCAAACGGCAACAACAGGAAAAGTGCCAAAGCAGTCAAAATGAGCATGATTGCCCAAAGAATGGCGGGAGGTGCCAACAACCAGATCAACAATGCCGTTGTTACAAACAGGATAAAAAGAAGGGCCGACTTGAGAGCCGCGCCGCTCTCCCGTTCGCTAATTGCAGAGAGAGTAAAAAACAGCAGAAAAGCAGAGATAATGGCAATAAAAAAGACAAAACTCAGTTGCGCCATAGCTGACAAGGCAAAGCTAAAAATCTACGGATAAGCTCACGTTCACGGTCGGTTGAAGCAGGCCGTCACCCACTTGAATATCCCAGTCGATATGTGACAGCCGTTTCGTTTCGTATTTGTGAACAGACCAGACAGCATCAATGGCGCTGATGAGATGATTCGCAACGATCATACCCAGGACAAACTGGGCCCGGTTATTGGCGGTATCGGCTGAGACGCGCAGTTGATCAAACTTTTCCATATTGGCTTTGCTATCCCAATCCCAATACCAGAATTCAGTATCCTGATAATATTTGTAGAAATAGCGTTGTCGCAGGCGATATTCATTGTGCTCATAAATGTTGTCAAAATTGCCGACATCAATAAAATAGGTGTGATCTTTTCCCGTCAGATTGACGCCGGCGTGCGACGCGGCAAATGTTTCATAGTCATTTTGTCGCCAGTTGCCATACGCTTTAAAACCACTATAGGTAAGCCACAATCCAATTTCCATCCCAAGAAAAACAGCGCCTTTCGTCCTGGCTTCAGCATAATACTGGCCCAATCCCGGTACCAGCAGCGACAGGAACAGCGCTTTGCCGCGGTTTTTTGGCGCGAGCTGTTGTTTTTGTAGTGGCGCCGGCAAAACATCATCCTGGTCGTTGAGGGCAAACAGATAAGGTGAAACCTCAATAAACGTCGAATCAAATTTACTCGCAGGTGTTCCTGCGAAAGTCGTTATTGCGCAGCAAAAAAGAACAAGATAAAGAAACGATGTTTTCATAATATTACCAGTTCACTCGTAAAGTTAACGCTGTTTGAGGTTCGTAGGAGTATTGAATCGGTTCCAGGCGCAGACCGACCGTAATCCGTCTGTTATATCGCGTTGATGTCCAGGCTGCATCCACAGCGCTCAACAAGTGGTTCAGGATCGCCACTGTCGTGGCGCTGGTCGCCTTTTTGAACGCGTCATTGCTGTCGTCCCGCCGGGACTCGTAATAAAAGCGATTGGCATTGATAGTGCCGGTCTCATTGTAGCGCTGGGTGATTTCCTGATGGGTGATCGAAATATCATTGTTTTCACGAAAATCGTCCCAGCCGTAGCTGAACTGATGATATTTGCCAATCATCTCGTAATATTGCTGGTCTTTTTCGCGATGCAGACCATGGCTAAAATTTCGTCCTTCCCATTCTCGCAGCGGTTCCAGGTTATTGGGATCATACTGCAGATTGACCCCGGATGCGCGCGCTTGCTGGGCGATCCACTTCCAATACTCTTGCTCGTTCCAGTGCGTATTGGCGTAGGTGTGAAATTCATCTTCAATTTGTTTGCCATCGTTCGAATATTTAAAATATAGAGTCCACGCTGTCACCTCGATTCCGGCAAAGACCGCAGCTTTGATATAGGATTTCGCATAGACCTGTCCGCTGCCAGGGACGATCGCGGACATGGCGAACGCCAATTTGGGATTCTTTGCGCCGGCAACCGTGTTGGTCGAGGTCTCGGCATTGAGCTCTTCCGGCGCAAACGGAGGTACAGCATTTTTCACCATAAATTCTTGCCAATCAGCTGCGAAAAGGCCGGCGCATAATGTCAATAGCAAAAAAATGATTCTTTTGTTCACCTGCATCTCCTTCCGCTATTCAATAAAATCAAATAAAAGGGTGAAATAGTATCGCCATTCGTTGCCATAATTGTATTCTATATTGTCATATTTCACACTTGTCGGATCCAATCCATAAGCAGCATCAAACTGAAAAGCTGTTGGGAAACCATAAAAAGAAAAAAGCTGCATGCGTAATCCACCGCCGATGACGCGCTTGAAATCTTGAAAATCGACCTTGTCCTCATCGAACGCATTGCCATATTCGAAAAAAGTGGACAGATAAAGTTTATTGGTGGTCAAATGCAGCACCTGTTTTTGCAGCCTGCTGAATATGGGAAAACGATAAGTAAAACGTCCAACCAGCATTTTCCGGCCTTCAATGGCATAGTAGGGGTAGCCGCGTAATCCGGGCAAACCACCGGCAAAAAAGTAGAAAAAGCTGTCAATGGGATGATCAATATAACCGCCTTTGAACGTTGCGGTCAATGCATGCTTTTTTGACCACGGCATGCCCATATATTCGCTCCACTCCAGCTCGATTTTGTTGATATTATAATTGGCGTATTCTTTTTGGGGTAAAATGTTCTCATCTTCGGTGGAATAACCCTCAAAAAATTTGTTAAACTCAAAAGAATAGCGCAGCATAATTTTGCGGCCGGCAGCGGGATTAATGCCATAAGTGCTGCCGCGCGCCACTTTATCCCAATCCCACTGCAACCGAATATGATTACCAATGAAATAGGTATTGGCCGGCGAACGAAACTGCACGCCCTGTGGTGCAAAATAAAAGTCGCCAATTTTGCTGGTATAGCGCGAATGCACGAACGAGGCGCGCATTTTCAAATCATCTTTGAGTTCATAATAGCCGCCCACATCGCCTTCGACGATGCGAAAATGAACATCAACAGGTATTTCCCCTTCCTGGGTATAATCTTCAAGGACGGCGATTCGACGCTGCACATTGCGGGTGAAATAATAAAACTCGATAAACATGGTTGGCGGCAATTTGCGGTATTCCATCATACCAAATATATCGAGGTCAAACAAACGATTGGCAGCAACGCCGCCGAGCACCGAGATGTGGTCAAGAATATCGCTGGCATAAAAATAGGTGCCCAGCTTGAGTCGTAATGAATCCACCATCACTCGCGGCAAAAAGGAGAACTGGCCGTATCGAACCTCGTAGGGCTTTTTTTCGACGGATGGTGCAAGACTGTCGTCATAGTTGCGCTCGGCCACAAGCCGATTGGGATCAAATTTATTTTGGAATTCTGGCGCCAGCTCCTCGGCGTCACTGTATTCGGCGTGATTTTTGTCGATCGCTTGTGGAGCGGCTATGAACGATATTTTATAGCCGTCCGGTTCGAACAGCGAGAAAAGCAGCTCACCCTCTTTCGAAACATCCGGCATGAAAGCGCCACCCGTGACATTTGTCCACAATTTTTCATCATTGCCGGCCACATCAACGCTGTAAATATTAAAGATACCTGTTTTATCGCTGGCAAAATAGATACGCTTGCCATCAGGACTAAAAACCGGATCGCGCGCGTCATGACTTCCGACGATGAGCGGCGTAAGTGCCCCGTTGTCCAGGTCCAAAAGTTTGATATCCCGGCCATGCTTTTTCGCCTGTGCAAAAACGATCTTTTTGCCATCAGGGGAAAAGTGCGGTGTATAAAGACCTTCACCATGCACAAATTGCGTGAGCGGACGGATCTTTTTCCCGTCTTTGTCGAGCAGCAACAAATTGTCTGTGCCGTCTTTTTGGGTCACACAGACAATAAATTCGCCATCCGCCGACCAGCTCGGATCCACGACGCGCAAGCCTTTGGTCAGTTGTTTTTCTTTTTTGGTTTTAGCGTCAATACGAAACAGGTCGTTAAAGTGTGATTGATGTTGGGTCCGTTTTTTCTTGCTATAGATTAGATATTTGCCGTCATGCGACCAGGCAAGGCGGCTATTGACACCGCTTTTCAGCGTTTTGGTTTTCTTGGTGTCCCTGTCATACAGTTTCAGACTGGTCAAGGTGAGATATTCCGAACTGGAACTGCCGCAATAAGCGATGTATTTCCCATCAGGAGAGCAAACCGGCGCGATGTTGCCGATCCCTTTTTCCGTGATCAGATCACCCGTTACTTTATGATTGTTGATCGTCGTCAGGCGCGTCCGGTAATATTTTTCCAGGCTGCTTTTCCATTGGGAATACAGCTCACCTGCACTCAAACCGGTTACATCTTTGATGGACCCGTTAATCGTAAAGCGCCACGGGGTACGCATATTGTCGGTCAATTTTTTCAGAGATTCCTCGCCCCAGTTCGAGACGATATAGCGTGTGAGCGCATAGCCTGCATTATAGGTGCGTTCATTGCCAATGCTGTTTTTGCCAAACACCCCCATTTCGGCAAATGTATGCAAATTGTCGCTGATCACTGCGGTGCGAATGAGCATATCTCGATGCGTATCCCAGCGATCATAATCCAGGTCCGGCGCCTGGAATTGCGCCATGCCTTCAGCTAACCACATCGGGGCAATGGTCATCGGCACCGCATATGAGGCCAATTGATTGGGGTAGCCGTAGAGCACATCCGGGCGGCGCTCCGGTTCGTAGTGCATCCATTGAAAATACATAGCCGGCACTTTGCGGGTGATTTTGCGCGCCGCGCCGAGGGAGATCATGTGGGCGAACTCGTGCGTGATCACATTGCGCAGCCAATTGTGCGTGCCGCGCAAAATAAAGGTCATTTGCGGCGCCCAGATTTCCACCTTGTTATCATAATAAAATGCCGCGCCGTTCGAATTGTCATCGTGGTCTTTGATGATAAAATGGATCGTTCCATCCGGCTGCCAGTCGTAGAGCTCGGTGATTGGTGCGTAAATATCCTCGGCGACCTGTGCCGTCACGCGAGCGGTGCGTTCTGCGCCCTCGTGATAGTGAATCTCAAAATGTTCGGTTTTTATAGAATACCAATCCAATTCAGGATGTGAATAGTCCAGCTGAGCATAGACGTTGGAGATATGTGCAAATATAATTAAAAGGATAAAAAGCGTCAGTCTCTTCACCTATTTCACCACCGCGATTTTGATAAATTCTACAACATGTCCACTTTTTGCCTGTGCTTCGACTCGCGCGATATAGGCGCCACTTTGAATTGAAGAGACATCCCACTCCACTTCATGATCCCCCTGAGAGACACCGCCATCATTGAGCTGCACCACCAGCTCACCGGCAATATCATAAATGCGGATGCTGACGTGATCGACGTGTTCATTCAGCGTATAACGAATAATGGTGCGTCCATTCTCGGCAGGATTTGGATAACAAAAGACGCGTTTTTTCGGCATGATGTCAGCCGAGACTACCGTTTCGCTGTCTTGATATTGATGCACATTGAAATTATTCTCGTACCCGCCACCGAATCGTTGCCAGCCGCCCGCAGGTGTCGCATAATCTATGTTCCAGGCATAGAGAAAGCCGTCATCGGCCAAAACAAACAACAACGCTTCATCGCTGCCGGCATCTTTTTCGAGCAACAGCGGTGATGACGTGACCGGTGCGCCCGCTGAAAGCGGAAAATCTGCCGATAGTTTTCCGTGCGCATCAAAACATAACACAAATCCGCCAGTTGTTGCAGCAAATGTAAAAGACTCATTTTTGCTCGAGTTGCTGAAACACAAAGGCGAGGAGAGGAATGAACGAGTTGCAGCATTGTCCACTGGCAGGGGGAAATTTAATGTTGACACGCCGGTGTTGATTTCAAAAGCATACAAGGCTGATTCGCTGCTCAACAAAAGTTCCGGCATACCATCGCCATCAACATCACCGAGACCGGGGGCACTTTTTATTTCACCCGGCGTTATGCTGATGCCCTTTCGGACAATGTGTCCCTCGGAATCGAGAAATGTGATCTGACCGTCATTCGACACAATGATAAGGGGTGTGAAGGGATCGGGATTTTGCGCCTTTTCGTCACCAAAAGCAGTGACCGACAACGGATAAAATTTTGTACCACCGCCAAACGCTTTGCTCTGCCAGATCATTTGGAAATCTTTATCATAAGCATAGACATTGCCGTGTACCGTGGTAAAAACGTGCAGATTAGTCAACGTACCTGTTTCACTGACAAAAGTCCATTGATGAACACCGAACAAAGGCTCATCACTAATCTTGATTTTTTGCAGGTTTTCGAATTCTCCATCTTCGCCGGCTGACAACTTGTAAAAATATCCCGACTCTGTGCCGATGCCGTAGGGTGTTGGCAGGGAGGTGATTCGTTCGCCAAGGTCGAGGCGTTGCAGCAGATCGGCTTGCCCGTCGCCATCCTTGTCGGCAGGTGACCAAATTGTCATAACACCGCTCTTGTCGACTATAGCAAAATCCATGTTATCATCATCATCAACGAAACCCATATTGACCGGAGGGAGAAATACAGAATCACCAACCGAGGCTAACAGTGCCAAAGGATAGACAGTCGTTTTTCCGCTATAATCCGTCACGTGCGCCGTGTGGTCATTGTCGATAATTTTGGAGCCGTCCTGTGTCCAGCCATAAATATCGCCATTTAACGCCACAGCCACGACCGCATTTTTATTATTTTCCAGACGAATCCAGTTGAGGGTGCCTTCCCCAAATTTTTGCCCGGTATATTGTGGAAAGCCGGGTTGATGCCATGTATTGCCGATACGACAAGTCATCAGCGTATCTTTGCCGCTAAAATTGGTAAACTCGATATGGGTTACGGCGCGGCCATGTGCATTGCTCGTGGGAATACTGTAGGGTGTCAGCGAGACCGGACGTTCATCATTGATATATTTATGGGATATATTGCCGTCCCAGAACGGATCCCAGTAGTCGCCTGATTCGGTGCCATAGCCCGGTGTAAACATGGCGTACTGCTGACCGATGTCCTGCGGGCCATCGCACTCGACCAAATCGACGCCGCGATGTGCGGGATCATCATTGATTGTATTTGACTGAAGATTATCGCGAATCACATTTTCATCGATATGCCAGACGAGAATTCCGGATCCGGGCAAGCCGTAATCGTATTCATCCACCCGGGTGATGACGCGCAGACCCTCTTCGATGGCAATCGTTCCGAGAGAGTCAAATTGCGCGCGCTTGCCGTATTCATCGCGGCCAAAGGTCATACCATCGCCATTCCAGTCTTCCTGACGATTTTCCAGCAAAAAATATTCGGACGCGGTAATCGGCACTTTGAAAAGATGCGGGGCCGATTTTGTGTTTGCTGTACCGATTATCGCTTGATCCAGGGTTCTGACGGTGACCGCCTCTTCCCACCCCATGTAGAGTTTCATCCACGCGCAGGGGTGTGCCGGGATGAGACCATAAAAATTAAATGAGCCCTGATCCATAAGACCCCACATGCCAATGCCGGGACGTCCGGTTTGTGTATTAAAGAGACTCGGCATGCCCAGTTGACTGCCCATGAGCAGGGTCGCTGTTCCCAAAAGGCCGAGATCAATGCCTTTTTGGCTTTGCTGTTCGGGTAAAATTATCCCTTCCTGAATATAAAAATTATCTCCGGCGGGGATGCCGCGATAGTTGGTTTCGTTTTGTCCAAGAGTTTCTTGCAGTGTGGCAAAATCAATAAACGCTGATTGGATATCAAACGGCGTTTCGTTAAAGTCAAAATCAAAGTCATTGCCCACGCCGGCATGAAAAATGATGAATGCATCATAATTGGCAAATCCGGGATTATCCGCTTTTGCTGCTTCAATGGCATCGCGCAATAGTTCTGCCCAACGCTGTTTCTGCTTTTCCTCATCTTCCTCGCCACTATAGTAGACCATATCATTGGGCATTTGATAGGCAGCATCCTCGGCAGGAGGATAGACCTGATATTCGAGCCCAAGCTGGCCTTTGGAAACAGTATAAAAATAGTTATGCAGCGCCAACAACTGATGCTCAAAATATGTTCTATTGTGGGGTGGACCATCGATTTTATAGTCGCTTTCATCAGACAAATCGAAATGGCCATCGCCGGTGGTTGTTTTTAAAGAGTCGCGAACAAATTGCGCGCGCAAGGCCAAAATTTTGATTGTCATCGGCTCCTGTTGTGCTCTCTCGCGACGCACAAAATTCGAGACCACATCAAGCGGATCGGCAACAGTCAATTTTGGGATCATCGGCTTAAAGGCAACCTTGTCGTCCTTTGACAAGGCACTATGAGTGATCAGCACTATAAAAAAAAGAAAGATTTTCAACTGGCAATGGCTTTTAAAATTCATCCACTTTTCCCGGCAGCAAGTTCCACAATCTATATATTCTCTTTACACGAATTCACATGGTATTTTTAGTGACCGAAGACCAAAAAAGCAAAGGAACTGATGCCCCTTTGCTTTATACAATCATGTCCAGCAAAAAAATTAAAAGCCGATTGTCAGAGAAAATCTCATCGTATTGGACAGCGGGTGGCCTTCATCTGCAGCGACATAGCCAAAATCGAAGCGATAGAGATGGTACTGGATGCCGGCGCCAAACGAAGTATAGACGACCTTGCCGGGTTCATCCCAGTAATAGCCGGCTCTCAGAGAAAACAAGTCACTGTACCAATACTCCAACCCGCCACTGAGAATGCCGTTAAATACCGACTTTGTGCTCACCACATTGCCGTCATCATCTTTTTCGACGGGTTCTTCATAGGTCCATGGAGATGTAAAAATTGCCTTGTAGAACGGATCGGCTTTGCCATCGGCTTTTCGCTTGACCATCATTTTATTCATGTCACCTACAATCGTCAGCTTGTTATATGGACTGTCAATTATTCGGTAGGCCAAACCGAGTTTGAGATTTGTTGGTAATGGATCGGCTTGTGCCGCATCGATATAAGTGATTTTGGGACCCATATTGGACAAATTCATACCGAGGCTTAATCTGGGGGCAAATGAAAATTTATACAGTGTCGAGACGTCAAAAGAAAATGCATTTCCAACACCGGACCCTTGTTCAGCACCGACTTGAATATTGGGAGCCAGGTTGGAGCGAATGTAACGCATGCCCAGGCCAACCGCCCAGTTTTCCATGAGTTTGGTACCGTAGGTCAGCGCAATGGAATATTCATTGCTGTTGAATTTACCGAGCTCGTTCGCATTTTCATCCGTATGAACCTGTTCGCCCAGGTTGAGGTAGGTAATGTTCACGCCAAACGTACCCAAACCCTCAAGATGGTGTATATATGATGCAAATTCATAAAACATGTCACTGCCGAATTCCGGGAGCCAATTCACATGCATCAGGTGCAGCTCTTTTCTATGCTGGAACGCCAATCCGGCGGGATTCCAGAAGGTTGCTGTCGCGTCATCGGCCAGGGCGACAAAGGCTTCCCCCATTCCCGCGGCTCGCGCCCCCGGAGAGATCATCAGTGACAGGACGGCTGCTTCGCTGACACCTGCCTGAGCGGGTTTTACGGCAAATAAAACAAGCGCACCGAGCACCATCACAAGACCAAATTTTTTCATTTCTTCCTCCTGAAAGGTGTTATTTGAATTTACTATTTCTCTAAATAAAAAACCGAATGTTTGTTGTTGCTTCCCTTGTCATGGGACTCACCAGCAGACATCCGGTCTACAAAAAATGTGAGCCACTCTACACAAGTTCGCATTTTGGTTTGATTCAAAGCATAAATATAAAAAAACAAGGCTTAAAAAAAAATGAATTACATAAAAACCAATAGCGAACTTCTATAAGCAAACTCCTCGATTATTTCTGCTCTTTGCCTGCTTAAACTTTTCATGCAGACAAAAGTTCCGATAATTTACCGCTTTTAAAGATCAAATTTTCTTTCAGGCAAATCTTTGCATTTTTGCTGTCAATATCCGTGCCAAACAGCCTGGCTTTTGAGATATAGAAACCTTGACGTCTGAAAACAGCGCGTTTTTTACATCGCATCAAAATCATGATTATCAAATAATTACACAACGCGATAATTGAACTGCCGATGTGGGAGTGGTGTTTTCAGCAATTCAGGGAGTTGTATGTGACCATTAAGCGCAACAACATGCCGCGAAATGATACACAAGTTTGAGAAAGAACAGATGACTTTTAGCCGATGAGCTCTTTATAGGCATCTGCGCTCAGCAAATTTTCAAGCTCGTCGACATTTGATATTTTTACTTTGATCATCCAGCCTTCGCCGTACGGATCCTTATTGACTGCCTCAGGCGAATCACTCAACATGGTATTGATTTCGACAACCTCTCCGCTCACCGGCGCGAACAGATCAGAGACCGCTTTAACGGCCTCAACTGTGCCAAAAGAGTGGCCTTGTGAAACAGTGGACCCGGCATCGGGTAGTTCGATAAAGACCAAATCGCCTAATTCACCCTGCGCATAATCGGTAATACCGACAGTAGCGATTTCTTCGTCAATAGCAATCCACTCATGACCTTGTGTGTATTTCAAGTCTTTGGGAATATGCATAAACTTCCTCCGCTAAATAGTAATTTTCTCAATCTCAAAAAATCTTGTATTAAAATCACCGAGGCGAAACCGCTCATTCTTGAGAATCGCTCTATGCAACGGTATCGTTGTGGCGACGCCTTCGATGACAAATTCCTCAAGAGCCCGCAGCATACGTTCGATAGCCTCGGCGCGATCTTTTCCGTGTGTAATGAGTTTGGCAATGAGTGAATCATAATACGGCGGGATTTTATATTGGGCGTAGGCATGTGTATCAACGCGAACGCCGAAACCGCCAGGGGTATGAAAGCTGGTTATTTTCCCTGGTGATGGTCTAAAATTTTGTGCAGGATCTTCGGCGTTAATTCGACATTCAATGGCATGGCCACGAAGTTTATAATTTTTAAAATTCTCGTCAATTTTCTTGCCAGCCGCAATGGCAATTTGCTCTTTGATTAAATCGATGTCGAACACCTCTTCAGTCACCGTATGTTCAACCTGAATGCGTGTATTCATTTCCATAAAATAATAGCGACCATCTTCGTCCATCAGAAATTCGATCGTACCGGCGCTGTTATAGCCCGACTGTTTGGCGCCACGAATGGCCATTCTGTTCATCTCGTCGCGCATTTTTTGATCCACTGCAGGAGAAGGTGATTCCTCGATAAGTTTCTGATGTTTGCGTTGAATAGAACACTCCCGCTCACCCAGGGAAACAGCATTGCCATAATTGTCGCCCAACAGTTGTACTTCAATATGCCGCGGGTTTTCAAAGTACTTTTCAATATAAAGATCCGGATTGCCGAACGCAGCACTGGCCTCGGATTGCGCCGAGTTGTAGTTTTTTTCCAACTGCTCCAATGATTTGACAACCCGCATACCGCGCCCTCCGCCACCGGCGACTGCTTTGATAATGATGGGAAAGCCAAAGTCACGCGCAAAATGTGCCGCTTCCTGGATTGATTTCACGATACCATCCGAGCCGGGGATTATTGGTACACCCGCTTTTTTCATCGTTTCCTTGGCAAAAGCTTTGTCGCCCATTTGGGTGATGACTGTTGGCGACGGACCGATAAACTTGATATCCGAGGCTTCACATATTTCAGCAAACCGGGCGTTTTCGGCCAAAAAGCCATAGCCAGGATGAATGGCTTCGGCGTTGGTAATTTCCGCAGCACTAATAAGATTGGTAATTTTCAAATAGCTTTGCGAACTCGGGGCAGGGCCAACGCACACTGCATCGTCAGCAAAGCGGACGTGCAAACTGTCACGATCCGCTTCGCTATAAATCGCCACTGTCCCAATCCCCAATTCTTTGCAGGCCCTGATAATTCGTAATGCGATTTCGCCCCGATTCGCTATGAGAATTTTTCTAAACAATGCCAACAACCTTTATTACGATGGATCAATTAAAAAGAGGGGTTGATTGTACTCAATCGGTTGCGCATTATCAATCAATATTTTTACAATTCGACCGCTTACATCAGCTTCCAGCTCGTTCATCAACTTCATCGCTTCGATGATACAGAGAATCTGGCCTTTTGACACCACTTCCCCCTCATTCACATAGGCCGGGGAATCCGGCGCTGGAGATCGATAAAATGTTCCAACCATGGGTGCTTTTATCTCGACGTAATTTACATTTTTCGACACAATCGGTTGCTCGACAGTTGTGGCAACCGGATTCGGTTCCGGTGGAGGTAATGGCGCCTCAGGTGATGTCACCGGCACAACAGCTGCTGCCGCTGCTTTTTTGTTCGAATTGGCGCATTTTCGAATGCGTACTTTGCGACCCCACCATTTTGTCACTTCAATTTCATCGATATCGCTGTTCTCAACGATTCGTACAAGATCTTGTATTTGTTTAACTCTCATGATTTTTATCCATGATTTGCTATTTATTGACCCGTTCCAAGTATGTAGAACTACGTGTGTCGATTTTTATAAAATCACCCTCCTCAATGAAAAGGGGCACCTGAACTTTGCCGCCGGTTTCCACTGTGGCAGGTTTGGTGGCGCCGGATACCGTATCGCCTTTTAAGCCGGGATCGGTTTTGATAATCTCGAGTACCACAAAAAACGGCATTTCAGCGGCTACTGGCGTCTCGCCATTCATCAGGATGCTGACTTTTTCACCCTCTTTCAAAAAATCAGAGCCCGGCGTCATCAAGTTGCTGTCAATGGAAAGTTGTTCATACGTCTCATTATCCATACAGACAAGATTGTCACCATCGCGATAAAGATATTGCATCGTCCGCCGTTCGACGCGGACGTCTTCCAGTTTGTCACTGCCGCGGAACGTTCGCTCCAGCACACGGCCTGTCTGCAAACTTTTCATTTTGGTGCGCGTAAACGCTGCACCGCGCGCCATTTTAACGTGCTGAAATTCTACGATGGAGAATAATTCCCCGTCGATTTTAACAATAAGACCGGTTCGGAAATCAGATGTTGTTACCATATATTCAAGATCCTTCTGTTGATTTTTCGTTTTTCAAAGCGTCCAGTTTTGCCCGCAATGCCTGCTGAACAGTCTGTGGATGTGCCTTGCCCTGGGTGGCTCGCATCACTTGCCCCATTAAAAAGCCGAATACCTTGGCCTTGCCACCAAGATAATCCTGTACATCTCGAGCATTTGAATCGAGCACTTGATCGATTGCCTGGTCAATTTTTTTATCGTCTGTGATGAGCGCTAATTTTTGTTTTTCAACGATATTTTTGGGATCATATCCCGTCCGGAAACATTCGTCAAAAACGATTTTTGCTGAATTCGTACTGATGGACTTTGTTTCCAGCAGCTGCAGGATTTCCGCCAGGTATCGAGGAGTAACCGGAAAGGTGTGTATCGAGTCGTTGTGATCTTTTAATGCACGCAACACATGTCCCATGACCCAGTTGCTCGCCAATTTTTTATCATTTACATCCTCGGCGACTTTTTCAAAGTAGGTTGCCAGGTCCGGTGTTTCCGTCAATACAGCGGCATCATACTCGGGCAGGCCAAAAAAGGATTGAAATCGATGTCGTTTGGCGTCCGGCAACTCGGGCATACGACGGGCTACCGCTTCGATATAGTCTCGGGCAATTTGAATCGGAACCAGATCGGGGTCCGGGAAGTAGCGATAGTCATGTGAATATTCTTTGCTGCGCATTGCTTCGGCTACGTTTCGATTCGCATCCCACAACATTGTTTGCTGTTCTATTTTGCCACCATTTTCCAACACCATTTCCTGACGATGAATTTCGTATTCAATGGCCTTTTCGACCGCTCGAAAAGAGTTCATGTTTTTGAGCTCGGTTTTTGTACCCAATTTTGCTTCGCCCAACGGCCGAACAGAGACATTCGCATCGCAACGTAGACTCCCCTCTTCCATATTGCCGTCACAGATCCCAAGGTAAACAACAATTTGTCGTAGCTTGACGAGGTACTCACAAGCTTCTCTGGCTGACCGAAAATCCGGCTCACTGACAATCTCCAACAGCGGCGTACCACAGCGATTCAAATCAATTAACGTTTCGTTTTTCGCAACAAATGATTCTGCATGCAGCGATTTTCCTGCATCCTCCTCCATGTGGATACGGGTGATACCGATCTTTTGGGGAGCCTGGCCTTCAACATGGATGGTAATGGCGCCGTGTTCACAAAACGGTTCCTCAAACTGCGAAATTTGATAAGCTTTGGGGAGATCAGGATAAAAATAATTCTTGCGCGCCAGGACGGAAGTTTCATTAATGTGGCACTGGGTCGCCAATGCCAGATGTGTCGCGAATTCGACAACGCGTTCGTTAAGAACCGGCAGCACACCGGGCAAACCGAGACAGACCGGACACACCTGACTATTGGGTGCAGCGCCGAATTTTGTCGAGCAGCGGCAAAAAATTTTCGTGTTTGTTTTTAATTGGACATGAACTTCAAGGCCAATGACTGGCTCAAAATGCATAGTTATTCCAAAAGGATTTAATGACTCTTTTCCAAAAAATCTGCAACGCGAATGATAGTACCTTCGTCGAACGGCTTTCCGACAAGCTGAAGCCCCACCGGCAAGCCCGAAACGTCCATACCGCACGGGATAGAAATCCCTGGCAAACCGGCCAAATTGACGGAAACAGTATATACATCGGACAAATACATGGTCAGGGGATCATCCAGTTTTTCATTCAATCGAAAGGCTGTCGTTGGAGCGACCGGTGTCAGCAGACAATCCACATCCGATAAAGCACGCTCAAAATCATCTTTGACGAGCGTTCGCACTTTTTGCGCCTTGCGATAATAGGCATCATAGTAGCCGGAGGAGAGCACGTAGGTTCCCAACATAATGCGACGTTTTACCTCGCGACCAAATCCTTGTGTACGGCTATGAATGTACATCTCCTCAAGGTCTTTGACGCCCTGTGCACGCACACCATAGCGAGCGCCATCAAAACGGGCCAAATTCGAAGAAGCCTCGGCCGTCGCAATAATATAATAGGCTGCGATGGCGTACTCGGTATGGGGCAGAGAGACGTGGATAATTTCGGCACCTGCCGCCTGCAACACGTCAATGTGCTCGCGGATCGGTTTTTCCACCTGTGGATCAAGACCGGCGGCAAAATATTCTTTTGGCAATCCGATCCTCAGGCCTTTGACATCCTGATCCAAATATGACATATAGTCATCAACCGGCAAGTTTGCGGAGGTGGAATCTCGATGATCATGACCTGAGATAAAGGTGAGCAATCGTGCTGCATCAGAGACAGATTTTGTAATTGGACCAATTTGATCCAAAGACGATGCATAAGCAACGAGGCCAAAACGTGAGACGCGACCGTATGTTGGCTTTAGTCCAACCACGCCACAAAAAGAAGCAGGCTGGCGGATCGAACCGCCGGTATCACTTCCCAAAGCAGCCACACATAAATCGCCTGCCACAGCCGCGGCAGAACCACCGGAGGAACCGCCCGGGACACGATCCATGTCACGAGGATTTTTAACCGGACCGAAATAGGATGATTCATTTGATGAGCCCATGGCAAATTCATCCATATTGGTCTTGCCGATAAAAATAACATCCTGGGCTTTTAGTTTTTCGATGACAGTCGCATCATAAGGTGATATAAAACTGGACAAAACTTTTGAGGCACAAGTTGTCCGACCGCCTTTCACAACCAGGACATCCTTAACAGCCAGTACGAGACCGGCCAATTGTCCGGCTTTGTTAGCAGCTATTTTTTTATCAACCTGTTCGGCACGTTTGAGCGCATCGTTTTTGTAAACCGAGATAAACGCATTCAGCGAGCGCGCCGCCTCTATTTTATCGAGGTATGCCCGCGTGACATCAACACAGCTCAACTCTCTGGTTTTTATTTTATCTTCCAGTTTTTGATAATCAAAAGTTGTAAGGTCCAAACCAACGTCCCTTAAACTTGGTGACAAGATCAATGAATAGAGTTTAAAACGGCGTCCAATGGACTACTCCATGACGCCGTCTCCCAAGTTATTGCAGCGCAAGAATTATTCGCTGATCGTATCTTTTTCTTTTTTTTCTTTCGGTTCGGTCTCTTCTTCGTATTGTGCCTTCTTGAACTCTTTTATCCCTTTACCAAGACCTTTGGCGAGCTCGGGGAGCTTTTTACCACCAAAGATGAGCAACACAACAAAAAGAATGACCAGTAGCTCTTGAATACCAGGTGTCCACATATTTTGACTCCACTTGTAAAACGTGAATTATTTATCGTCACGAATGTCTATTTCTTTGCGTACATCTTCCGCGGCTTTTCGAAACTCCCGAATACTTTTTCCAATTCCGCGTGCCAGGTCCGGCAATCGCTTGGAGCCAAACAGCAACAAAACGACAACCATGATGACGAGCATCTCTTGCATGCCCAATGCAGGAAACATAATTGTACCTCCTTTTAAGCACTGTTTCCTTGACTCATATAACTGATAAATATATTGCAGATTTAACATAATTGCAAGCAATATGTTCTGATTGGAGTAAAACCACCAGCATGCATGATATGATAGCGTCAATATATTGTGTTGTGCTCATTGATTGGCCTACTTTTGATACAGCCTCGTACGATCCTGGCAGGTGAAAACCTGTCCAGACCTCTGCGGTCTTTCCCGTACAATTAAGATGTTATCAAAGTACGCGACTCTTGCCTTTTTCACAATTGTTCACTATTATACAAATAATCACCAACCTGATGGAGGCCATTATGTTTAAAAACAAGCTTTTGCCGTTTTTCGTTGTGTTCGGCCTGTTTGTTCTGGTTTTAACCACCCTGGCTGCAGCGGAAGAAAATGAAAAGCTCCGCATCATTGTTTTTGGCGCGCATCCCGATGATTGTGAACTTAAAGCCGGTGGCATCGCCGCCAGGTGGGCAGCGCAGGGGCATTTGGTCAAATTTGTCTCAACCACCAATGGCGATATCGGGCACGCCACCATGGCCGGTGGACCATTGGCCAGACGTCGTACAGCAGAAGTCAAGGAGGCGGCCAAAATATTGGGCATCGAAAGCGAAGTTTTGGATATTCATGATGGCGAACTGATGCCCACTATGGAGAATCGACTCACCTTTGTGCGACTCATCCGCGAATGGAAAGCTGATATTGTCATGGGACATCGCCCGAACGACTACCACCCGGATCACCGCTATACCGGCGTGCTCATGCAGGATGCGGCGTTTATGGTCACCGTGGCGCATCTGCTCCCGACTGTGCCGCAGCTGTCGAAAAATCCGGTTTTTCTGTTCCTGTCCGATAATTTCCAAAAACCCTATCCGTTTGAACCGGACGTGGTTGTTCCGATTGATGATGTGCTGGAGCAGAAAATTCAGGCCATCTGGAAATTAGAGTCACAGATCGAGAGTTTGTGGGCGACCGGCAATTTTGAAAAAGTTATCCCCATTCCGGAAGATGAAGCCGGGCGACAGGAGCGCTTTTTATGGTTAACCGATCGCATCACCGGCCGCAACAATCGCATTGCCGACAAGTACCGCGACAGACTGGTTGAAATATATGGCGAGGAGAAAGGTAAACAGATCAAAGCCGCTGAAGCATTTGAGTTGTGCGAATATGGTCGGCAGCCGTCCGAGGAGGAACTTTTTAAAATGTTTCTGGTGCGTTAACTCTCTGGAATTGATTGTTTCAAAAAATGTTGTAGATAATAGAATTTTCCCTGCCAAAAAACCTGCAACATGTAGATATGCATAGCAATACGCTATGGAACGTGGGATTTTATCAAAGAATGGGAGAGTACATGCCAAGCCATCTTGACGACAGAGACTGGAACATGCTATTGACGCGAATCAAGTCAGGGAAATGTACTCCGTTCCTCGGTGCCGGTGCCTGTGCCGGCACCCTGCCCCTTGGTTCCGATATTGCCAAACAGTGGGCACTTGAACATGACTATCCGCTCAAAAACGATATCGATCTGGTGCGTGTGGCGCAGTATATCGCGGTTGAGGTCGATCCTATGTTTCCAAAAGAAAACCTCATTGAGCTTTTTGAGAAAAAAATTGCGCAAGATGGCCCCCCGAATTTCAGTGACGATTATGAGCCGCATGGTGTTTTGGCTGATTTGCCGCTCCCGGTTTATATGACAACAAATTACGATGATTTTATGGTGCACGCGCTGACAAGTAAAAACTGGAAACCGCGGCGCGAGCTGTGCAAATGGAACACTTTTATTGCCGATTACCCGTCCGTTTGGGAAAACGAATCATCGTATGAGCCTACACCGGAAAATCCGGTTGTCTTTCATTTACACGGCCACAATGAGGTGCCAGAGTCGATTGTTTTAACCGAAGATGACTATCTCGATTTTTTGGTGAATATCTCCAAAGACCAAAAATTGCTCCCGCCGCGCATTCAGCGTGCCATCACCGGGACGTCGCTGTTGTTTATCGGCTATAGCTTATCGGATTGGAGTTTTCGCGTTTTATTTCGCGGCCTGATTGCCTCTACTGAACGCAGCCTGCGTCGTTTATCGATTAGCGTGCAATTACCACCGATCACGACAAATGTCAGCGAGGACGAAAACGCCCGCATCCAGCAGTATCTGGATGAATATTTTAAAAATATTGACATCAAAGTCTATTGGGGCACGACGAGTGAATTCACCAGGGAATTGCGGCGTCGATGGGAGGCTTTCAAAGATGGTGCATGAGTCGATAAAAAAAACGCCGTATGTTGGCCCGCGTCCCTTTGAGCGCGGCGAGCATAATATTTTTTTCGGTCGCGACCGCGAAGTGAGTGAGCTGTTGTCCTTGATCATCTCCCACCAGACAGTGCTGCTATTCGCCCAGTCCGGCGCCGGCAAGTCGTCGCTCGTCAATGCCATGCTCATCCCCCAGCTCGAAGAGGAAGAGCTTTACATTCCCCCGGTCACACGCGTCAAAAGTATTTTGCCAGAAGGCATTGACGCCAAAGATATCAGCAATCTGTTCGTCTACAACACCCTGGTTGGATGGGCGGGTGAGAATGTCGATTATAAAAAATTGACCCGGATGACTATTACTGATTTTTTAACGGACTATCGACGGCAGCGGCAAGAGAACGAGCACACGCCATATGTTCTCATCATCGACCAGTTTGAAGAATTTTTCACGGCCTATACGGAACGCTGGACGGAACGTCGAGAGTTTTTCCACCAGCTTGCGGCGGCACTAAAGAGCGATACGCCGTTGCGCGTCTTTCTGGTGATCCGGGAGGACTATATCGCACAACTCGAGCCGTACAATGACCTGTTACCCGACAAATTGCGCACGCGCTATCGCCTGGAAGGATTAAAAAGAAATTCCGCCCTGGTTGCTGTCACCGGACCGTTGAGAATGTCCGAGGTAAAATTTGGCGAAGGGGTGGCGGAATCGCTCGTTGATGAGCTCCTAAAAATCAATGTCGAAACATTGGACGGCGAAACCCTGGAAGTCCGGGGTGAATATGTTGAGCCCGTTCAATTGCAGGTGGTGTGCCAGAGTTTGTGGAACGCCCTGCCGCCCGATACGCAGGTGATCACCACAGATCATTTGCAAAAATTTGGTGATATCGATCAGGCTTTGCAACTGTTTTATGAGAACTCGCTGCAAACTGCGGTGCAGCAGACACATGTCAAGGAAGGCGAGCTGCGTAACTGGTTCAAAAACAAGCTGATCACGCCGGCGGGCACGCGTGGCAATGCCTATCGTGGCGAGACCGAGACCGAAGGCATTGCCAATGCAGCGGTTGATGTGTTTGTGGCGCAGCATCTTGTGCGCGGCGAAATCCGCGGTGGCTCGCGCTGGTACGAATTGACGCACGATCGATTCATTGATCCCATTCTCAAATCGAACCGAGAATGGGCGGAAGCCGCCGGTGATGAGCAGATGCATCAAAAGCTGCGCGAGCAGGCAGCGCGCTGGCGTGCCAGCGGACGTGGCACTGAAGGCATCTTGTCCGAGGCGGAGCTGATCGAAGCGGAAGTCTGGCTCGAACAATCCGGCAGTGATGATGAAGAAATAAAGGACTATATCAGCGCGTGCAGACGCGAGATCCAAATCGAAAAAGCCAGACAACTGCGGCGGCGTTACGTTGTGGTGCTCTTTATGCTCATCTTGTCGATAGCTGCTATTGTTTTTGCAGTGATACAGTGGGGACAAGCCTCCAGGAACGCAAAAATAGCACAAGTCCAGCGACAGGACGCAGAAGACGCGCGCGCCGAGGCAGTGGAGGCATTGAGTGTGGCGGATAGTGCTCGCATCGAAGCGGACAGCGCACGGGTTGCAGCTGATCTTGCTCGCAAACGGATGGAGGAGGCACTTGCCGATGCAGTGGTGGCGCGGGAAGAGGCTGTACGCCAAAGAGAAATCGCGCAAGAACAGACCCGAATGGCCCAGAAAGCGGAGGGTGAAGCAATAGTCGCACAACGTGAGACTGAAAAGATCAATAAAGAGCTGCGAAATGTGAATATTAGCAATATGGCAAACTTGTTGGCTATCGAAGCGCGACGGCAAATGCGCGATGATGCAGAATTGGCCATGCTGCTCGGTCGTCAGGCTTTTTTGTTTGACAGTCAGCAGATGTATCGCCATAAGAATGATGTCTATTTGTCTTTGTTAGCGGTCTATAATACGCTCATTGCTGATAATGTCACCCATCCGGTTTATCCGTTACTCTATACGAGGCACGATGACTGGGTGCGCGCACTGTCCTTCCAGCATCAGGGTGATCTTTTTGTTTCCGCTGGCAATGACGCCAAACTGCTGCGCTGGCGTTATGCCGATGGGATGCTGTCGCCCCGGGATGCATTGGAAACAAACGCCAGTATTTCTTGTATGCTGTTAGGCACTGATAACCGGCTTTTTTGCGGCTGCGTGGACGGTACGCTTTTTTTCCTGCCGGATATTCAGCAATTCGGATCCCCAAAAGTGTGGCCGGCGCATAACGGCAGCATTATCGATATGGCATTTGATTCTTTTCAAAATATCCTCGCCACTATTGGCAGAGATGGTATGATCGTGCTGCGGGATGTGGCGAACGATTCGCTTGTCCTGCAACAGCCGCTAAAAAATGCTGCGTCTGTGTGCTACAGCCCCGATGGTCGTACTTTATGTGCCGGACTGGAAAACGGTCAAATCCATTCCTATACATTCGACAGATCATCCGGACTGGTACGTGAGCACACTCTTTCCGCCCATAACGAAACCGTCAATGTTATTCTTTTTCACCCGCGCGCGGATACCATCGTTGCTACTTGCAGCGACAACGGCGATGTCAAAGTGTGGCATGTCAATTGGGACACCGGGGTATGGCAGCGACGGCACTGGTTTGTCGGGCACACTGGTCCGGTGAATGCATTGGCATTCAGTCCAAAAGAGGATGAAAATATATTGGCTTCCGGTGGCGCGGATAAAAAAGTTCGCCTCTGGGACCTTGAGCGTCCGGACAATCTGCCGATTGTGCTCGAGGGACCCGAGCGTTGGGTGCTGTCCCTCGGCTTTAGCCCGGATGGCGAGATGTTGGCCGCCGGCATTGGCGATCGTTCGATTTATCTCTGGCCGACACACCCGGGTTTTATCGCTGACATCATCTGCGAACACGTTTCCCGCAATTTGTCAAAAGATGAATGGACGTTCTATATTGGCCGGAGCATTGAATATCAACAGACCTGTCCGCAAAGATAGGCTGTGACTCTTGCCGAGGAAATAAATCATTATGAAGAGTCGTGCAAAATTTTTTCATATCATCCTTCTCCTGTTCACGGTCAGCACGCTTGCGCAACAGGATGGCAAGGAGATGACTTTTGTGTCCGGTGAAAAAGGTAGAGATATTATCGCCGTGGCCGCAGAACGCTACGAGCAGGGCTATTTTTCCGAGGTGATTTCTCTGCTCACAGAAAATATGGCGACTCTGAGCCGGGATCAAAAAGTCAGAGCGCATGACTGGCTGGCGCGCGCCTGTATCGCTTTGGATGACCGAACCGCCGCGGCTGAACATGTTCGCACCATGCTGTTTATGGATTTGAATTATCAACCCAATGCGCAAATGGACCCGTTTTTTAATAAACTTGTACAAGATATAAAAAAAGAGGTACAGCAAGAGATACAACCGAAACGCTGGTACCAGAAAAAATGGGTGTGGGCGACGGCGGCTGCAGCGACAATAGTCACTGTTCTGGCCTGGCCAAAACCGGAAAAACGGACTGAACTCCCTGGACCGCCCGGCTCACCGGAGCCGCCCAATCATTAAGCTGCTCGTGAATACAAGGCGTAGATGTCATGAAAAGATTTGTGCTTTTTTTCATCATTTTAGTGGTTTTCGCAGACAGATTATATGCGAATACCGCGCCATATATTGTCGCTGGCCACCCTAATCCTGCCACTCTTTATCTAAAGTTGAGAGAAGAATATATTGTCAAACTGGACACGGTTTTTGCCGATGATGATGGCGATTTATTGACCTATGCGATCAAGAATAATAAAAATAATGATAAATTTCCCCAACTGACGAGCTTCGAGGTTGCACTCTCTGAAACCACAAATGAAGACACCCTGATCATCACCGCAACGGCGCGAGCGGGCAGCTCTGCCCCCACACCTTTTGATACCGTCCGGGTATGGGCCACAGATCCGGATGCAGCACAAAGTCCGCCGGCTCAGTTTTTGGTCTCGGTGCTGAACACGCCGCCGCGCGCCACGCCACAACCGGTTGATCGCCTCAAATATCCACCTCCTTCAGGACAGTCAGATGACATGCTCACAATAGATCTTAATGACTGGTTTGAAGATGATGATGGCGACAAACTGACATTTGACCTCATTGCAAATTCGGCACCGTCTGTTGTTCAGGCGATCCAGAACGGATCGAATTTGATTCTCACCGCTGTGAATAGCGGGGAAGCAACCGTAACAGTCTCTGCCACGGATACATATAACGCAACAACCGCAACAGATATTGTCGTCACCGTCAATTCATCGCCGAAACGCAACGCAACGCTCTTTCCCGTTGATGCAATGCGACCGACTCATTCCTTTCCAATCGCTGATCTCAATGATTATTTCGATGATCCAAATAAAGATGTGTTGACTTTTGCGGTGACCAGTTCAGCGCCTGAGGTCATCGAGGTGAACACAAGCGGTTCCAGCCTGAGACTTGAAGCCAAAAAGGTTGATTCGGATACACCGGTCACCATCACAGTCACTGCATCGGATGACTATTGGGGTGAGACCAGCGATTCTTTTATCGTGACCAACGTAAACACTCCGCCGCATCCACTCTCACGATCAGTGCGTCGACTCGTGTATCCGCCACTGAACAATCAACCCGCAGATACAGTGCGCTTGATGCTGAACAACTGGTTTGTGGATGTGGATGGTGATCCACTTGATTTCAAAGTTGTCTCAATTTCTGATCCAGCTGTGGCAAGCTACACTCTGTCGCATGATCTCCTCACGATAACCGCTCAATCCGGCGGTGTCGCAACATTGACCGTCGAAGCGGATGATGCGTATGGCGGTCTAAGAACCAATCAGGTGACCGTCACGGTGAATTCGCCGCCTGATTCGCTCTCACGATCAG
>JAFGKD010000038.1 GCA_016928775.1 Candidatus Zhuqueibacterota bacterium
GATCAACTGCGACAGGTTTTTCCATAAAAACATGTTTTTTTGCATTGATTGCTGCCTCAAAAACCATGGGGCGAAAGTAGGGAGGTGTGGCTGTGATGATGATGTCAACATCAGTGTCGATAACTTTTTGAAAGGCATCCAAACCCACAAAGCATCTATCGTCAGCAACCTCATTTCCTGCTTCGGATTTTAGCTTGGTTTTGCAGTCTTCGACACGGTCTGCAAAGACGTCTCCCAGTGCCGTAACACTGAGCCCGTCACCAGCTGCCAAAAAATTAAAAGCTGCACCCGTGCCGCGCCCGCCACAACCGATGACACCAGCGGTTAATTTTTTGCCCTCCGGAGCCTTGTCCAGGAGAGTTGAGTTTTTATACTCAGCTTTTCCCGAACCATTGCTGCATGCCATGATCAGTGCCCCGCTGGCAGCCAGGCTGCCAATGAATTGACGACGATTGAAACCACTTTCGTTCTTTTGCATAACATCCTCCTTGTAAATATTTATGTCAATCACCTTGATATTCACACACAACTCTGAAACCAACGTCTTTGCTATCCGAATACCACCACAGGCTTTTGGGAATTTGTGGGTCTGTGACCATCCATGCATCGTGATTGGTGCTCGCGCGTGCCGCGGATCGAACTCGCGCAGCATCCGAATTATAAGACCCACCTCGAATGACATGTTCTTGACCGCTCTCCGGTCCCGATGGATCTTTTATGCCGTGATGATAAGTGCTATATATATCGGAATCGTACCAGTCAGAACAAAATTCCCATACATTTCCGGACATGTTGAGCAAACCAAATGGATTTTCTTTTTTCGCAAATGCTTCGACCGTTTTGCCAAAACTGGTTTCCTGATAATTCACATAGGTCGCTATTGTTGTTGTGTCGATGCCGAATATTTTGTTTAAAAATCTCTCGGAGGAATATTTCTTCGGTTCTCCGCCAAAAAAGTAGGCCGTTTCTGTGCCGGCACGACACGCGTATTCCCATTCCGCCTCGGTGGGCAAGCGATAGGTCTTGCCAGTGATCTGCGAGAGCCATTGACAATAGACTTTTGCTGTATGAAAAGTCATTGTGATGGCCGGTCGACTGCCGCGCCCCCACCCTTGATCCGGATTTTCGTAGGGGGGTGTTGGACCGGTCATACCATCTATATCATTTTCCTCAATGCGTGTGTCAGTACGCCCTTCTGTGGCCGTCGCTGCGTAAAAAGCATCAAACTCATCCCAGGTCACTTCAGTTTTTGCCATCCAGAACGGGCTGATTTCAACAGTGACCAGCGGACCTTCCTCGCTTTGTCGAAAAGGTTCTGAGGCCGGGCTTCCCAGACTAAACATGCCGCCAGAAATGGCGATCATGTCAAATTTTACCGATGTACCGGGAATGTATTCCGTAAAAGAAACAAACGAATCCACCCTGGCTGATTCGCTGTAAATGATATCGCTCGTCTTTTGCACAATTTTGTATTCTTCGGCGTGCTGCTCTTCATGCGAATAGTGTCCGGAGCGTAAATGACAATTCAAACAATTGACCTTTTCGGGATTCCGATCGTAATACAAATGTGCCTTTTCACCTTTTTGTGACAATCCAATAGGAAAGAGGTTTTGGTGACATCTTTTGCAGGATGCTTCATACGTGTGTTTGATGGCATGTTCGAGTTTGGATTTTTCTTCCCAATTCAGCTTTTCCGGATCTTTGAATAATGTTCCGTATACATCACGAGCTCCGGTTACAGCTTTGGCTGTGTAATATTGGAAACTTGTCTTTGGCGGCAAGTGACAATCCACACAGTGGACATAGATGCCAGACGCATTATCATAATGCGGCGATGTTCTCCAGGTTTGTGTCGAATGTGGATGAATATGGCAGGAATCACAGAATTCATCGGTAGAAGTGATCTGGGCACCCTCTTCAATACCGAGGATTAAAAGAATGCCGATGATCAAGCCAATAAAGAATCCTAATTTTCTTAAACGACGTTTGCTGGCGGTGGGCATAGACGGGATTTATCCTTCAAACATGAGTGTAAGCCGACAGTTGCACGAGATTTTAGGTCAGAAAGATGTAAATGAAGAAATTTGTTGATGAAATATATTAGTTTTTAACTAGCAATGCAAGATAAAAGAGGGCGAAAATAGCAGACAAATGCACTACGAATAAAGTGGGGAACTTGTATCAGAAAACGTCATTGAATAAAGTGACACGATTAGCGAGTCAAACGCAGTAAAAAACTCGTCTTTTCATGACTTCCTCCACAAAAAGGCACGCCTGTGGTAACAGGTGTGCCTTCTTATTTTGACTTACCTTGCAGATGAGGAAATATGTGCAAAAAGTGTGGTGGCGGGATTCAGGCGACTTGTGCGACTTTGACTGGTTTGGCAAGTGCGTCAATTGAGACTTGTTCAATTGTAATATAGCTGTAATATTTTGGACTGCATTGACCAGGGCAGGTAAATCTATCAATCAATCGTGCGCTTTCTTCTTCGTCGCGTGCAGTTAAATGTTCGACATGACCGCAATTTTCACACGTAATAATCAGCTCTACTCTGTTCATAAGAAGTTCTCGCCTTAATTGCGGCGCGGAACACGGATGGCGCATTTTCACGGTTGCGTTGAACCCACGTGTTTATATTGGCGCCAGTGAAATTGTCTCTCTGTTTAATATCGAACTATACTTACAGCCAAAGTGGCAGTTTTGCGAATAAGAAAGTTTGTTTTTTTTTTAATATATTTTAAAACCAATAAACTGTTGTAATAAACCAAAATTATTGACATTTTTAATAAAAGACTGAATGAAAGGTTTGGAGAGGAAATGAAAAGAATCCTGCCACTTGTCATGTTTGCTATTCTGACGAATATTATTTGTTCGGCAGAAACAACCGCAGAATGGCCACATTTTACCTCATCGCACAAGCCATGGACCCGCTGGTGGTGGCACGGCAACGCTGTTGATTCGCTGGAAATCAATCGACATCTGCTCGAGTTCTCGCGAGTTGGCATTGGCGGCGTAGAAGTGACTAGCATTTATGGCGTGCGCGGCCAGGAGCATAATACTGTTCCCTATTTATCCGATCGTTATCTTGCTCTTTTGGATTACACAGCTCAGCAGGCACACAATCTGGGACTTGGCGTTGATATTCCCCCTGGATCCGGTTGGCGTTGTGGAGGCTTTGATGTGAGTATTGAAGACGCTGATACGCGAGTCGTTATTGAAAAGGATACAGTCGGTGCAGGCGAAATCTACCAGAAATCATTCGCAAAAATGCCGCAAGCATTGATGGGATTCTCCGGCGACAACAAAAAGCTCGACCTCATTCCATTTATTGCAGACAATCTGATCACCTGGCAGCCCGAGAGCGGCAGGTGGGTCGTCTATTCTGTCACCCAAAAGTGGTCTGGCGCAAAGGTGAAACGGGCTGCTCCGGGGGGGGAGGGTTATTCCTTTAATCCCTATTCCATCACGTCGACCAAAAAGATGCTGCGGCCATTCACCGCTGCTTTTGAAAAAATGGACCGAAAAAATATTCGATGTATCTTTCATGATTCTTTTGAGTATGCCGGAGATTGGACTGAGGATTTTTTCTCAGAGTTTGAAAATCGGCGAGGCTATGATTTGCGCGACTATCTTCCCGAATTAACCGGGATTGGTGCTCTGGAGACAATCCGTCGCGTCAAATGTGATTACCGGGAAACCGTTTCAGATTTGGTAAAAGAGGAATTCATTCTTCCCCTGCAAGACTGGGCGCATGCGCGTGGCTGGTTGTTGCGCAATCAATCGCATGGATCACCGGCGAATTTGCTCGATTTGTATAGCGCAGTCGATATTCCTGAGACCGAAATATTTCGTTTTGATCGAGATCCTTGCGTGCTCAAATTCGCCTCCTCCGCTGCACACATCATGGGAAAACCACTGGTTTCCGCCGAGAGCTTTACCTGGCAAGATGAGCATTTTACTGTAACCCTCGATACGATGAAACGATCCGCAGATCTTTTATTCTCCAATGGTATCAATCATCTGTTTTTTCATGGCACGACTTTTACACCACAGCAGGCCGAGTGGCCCGGGTGGCTATTCTACGCTTCGTCACAAATTAATTCGCAAAACACCATTTGGACCGATCTGCCGGCGTTTAATTCCTATATCACACATTGCCAATCCTTGCTACAGACAAGCTCACCTGATAATGATGTGCTCATTTATTGGCCGGTCTACGACGTCTGGTCTGATCCGGAGGGATTGAATAAACACCTTGCTATTCACCATCCACAATGGATTAGTGAGAATCCGGCGGGTCTCGTCGCTCGGCAATTGACGAGCATGGGCATTAGCTATGATTTTGTCTCTGACAACCAATTGAAAGCCGCACGTGTCCAGAATGATCAGATTGGTTTCTCACAGGCTTCTTACAAAACAGTCATTATACCCGAGTGCGAATTTTTACCACTTGAAACGCTCAACACTGTGCTTGAACTTGCCAATAATGGCGCTACAATCGTAATTGAAAACCAGTGGCCAGCCAAAGTTCCGGGATTGCAAGAATGGCAGATGCGGCAAAAGATAGTGGCAGAGACGCTCGTTTCTCTACATCCCGGTGACGATGGAATCTGTTTATGGGGGAGAGGGCGTATCGTCTATTGCAAAAATCTGCAGCGAACTTTTGAGATGCTGAATATAAAGGGAGAACCACTCGCTGGCTTGGCCAAATTACTCTGGCTGCGCAAGAAACATGCATCAGGCTATCTCTATTTCCTGGCAAATCACAGCGATACACGAATTGAGAAATGGCTCACCTTTGCACGCCCGTTTGTTTCGGCTGCGATACTGGATCCACTGACCGGACAAACAGGATCAGCGAAAATTCGCGATGATAGTCTCGTGTATATCCAGCTCGACGCCGGTCAATCTCTCTTTATAAAAACATATAACGACACTGTGAGCGCGGCAGCCTGGTCTTATTGGCAAACTAATGGTGAGAGTGTCTCGCTGCAGGGCACCTGGCAAATTGACTTTATCCGCGGCGGTCCGGAATTGCCGCCATCGTACACACAGGACAAATTACAATCGTGGACTCGAAAGACAAATCCGGATTATGCGCGTTTTGCCGGAACCGCTCGGTACGCAATTACTTTTGCTGCCCCGGACAGGGAATCTCTCCACTATAAACTGGACCTGGGGCGTATTGCTGAAAGCGCGCACATCGTTTTGAATGGTCAAAAAATCGGCACACGGTTCGCCCGCCCATTCACGCTAAATGTCGAGCTTGAGCCTCTCGCCAACGAACTCGAAATTTACGTCACCAATCTCGCCGCGAATCGAATTCGTGACTTGGATCGACGCGGCGTTGAATGGCGAATTTTTTATGATATCAATTTCGTCAATATAGATTACCAGCAATTTGACGCCTCACCCTGGCCGATTCGTGAATCTGGATTATTGGGGCCGGTCACACTGACGCCACTCGCCAAAATGGAGTTTTAATATGCGACACGCTGCAGTAGAAGAATGGGAAAAGCGTCTCGATCAAGTGATGCATGAGCTGGACGCCTTTTTGGAAGAACAATATGCGGGAACATATGTATTGCATCCAGCGCGTCCGCTACGAGGCCGGACAGCCAATCCAAGTCATGATGGCTTGTTCAACATCGCCGCAAATTTTACCCTGGGACTCGGCTCAAAAATTGGTAAAGGTTATGTCGTTGATATCAGGCTGGTGACGCTTGAACATGTCTCAGCCGCTGTTCGCGATGAAATCGAAGATGCCGCCATGCAGCAACTGATGACACTCATCCCAAAACATTTTCCCGATACGCACTTGCAGGTGAAAAAAGACGGACCGGTTGTCAAAATTTTTGGTGATTTGAGCCTTGGCAAAGCGTAATGTATATTAGCTGTTTTAGCATCTAAAATAATTTTTGGAAATACTCCGGCGCGTCGGCATACGGCGCAGTGGTGCGTGCAGCGACATCATAAATGATGTCATGCGTGGCGCGCGCCGCGACCAGCAGCTCCTCGTAAGGTCGATTGCAGACATCCAAAAATCCGATATTATAATTTTCGCCGTCAAAACGGCCTAGAGCTGACTGGTCGTACAGCGTGAACCAATGTGTGCCAACGCAATTGGGATCGGCAGCAGCATCTTCCACATAGATTCGATAAGCCTGCCCTCGGGCTGCCTGATTTTTGACATGTCCAATACCGGTTGCCGGCAATCCGACATCCAGGGCGCCAAAATGAAATTCTCCGATCATCGTCGGCAAGCCAAGCAGCCTGGCAATGTCGAGGACGTCCTCATGCGGTATCCGCTCACGATAACAATTCATACTGAACACATCAAAAAAACGCATACCTTTCAATGCCCAGCTCGGCGGTACTTTATGATAACGGGCGCCGAGGTTCATGTGATATGGATCAACGGCTCTGCAGGCATCTGTCAAAACCTTGAAAAATTCCTCACACATCAGTTCGCTAAACGCCGCCAGATCTTGCAGCGCTGGTACGGTAAAACGCTGCGTCCAGGTACCGCTTGTTATATGAGCCAACGTGACATCCATGCCCCACGCTGAGGCAAATGCTGCGTCGTTTGCATATTTTCGAGCTAAAAAACGGCCCAACTCTTTGCGTGTTTCGCAGTCCGGTGTGTTATAAAGCATACCAGCCGCTGGCAGCTCTGAAGAAAATCCCCACGTCGGTTCATTCATTAAAAAATAACCGATGAATGCGGGATCCTCTTTTGTCTCCTGGAGCTGTTCGGCATATTTTGCTGCTTCTTCCTTGTACGATGCGGCAAAGACATCAGGAAAATCACGATAAATACGTTTGGTTTTTTCGAAACGGAGGGAGAGCGGGCGAACGTAGGGGAAACCTGCGGCTCTGGCAATGTCCCACTCTGACCAGTTGCCGACCGTGTTAAAGCCGATCTTTTTGAGCTGCGACAGGGCAATGCTCGACCAGATTTCGTGCCATTCCCCGGCGCCAAAGGCTTTGATAAAATTTCCGGCCAGGTAGTTGATGTGCGATGCGTCACCGCGTCCGGAAAACATGGCGGCGAATTCCGGCTCGTTTTCCGGCACCCAGGTCAGTGCCGATTTGAGTCCTTTGTAATTGGCACTGGTATCCACACGCACGCAATCACAACCGGCGGACCAAAAGGCATAGCCGTCCGGATCAACGAGCCACCAGCGGGTGCCATCGTGCTCCTTGCGAAAAAATCCGCTCGCATCGAACTTTTTTCGCATCCAGCCGCCCCATTTCGAGAACTGGTCTGGCCAGGGATATGACTCTTCGTCTTGTGCTTTGAGTCGCGATGTGACGTGCGCGCGGTCAACAGATTTCGCAGACCAGGTGTGCAGAGTGCTCTGGCCGAGCTCATCAATGAGTTTTCCCCTTGGCAATATTGGTTTTTTCAAAAGCTCGGATTCGTTTTTTGTCGCTGTGAAACTGGTGAGACAAAATCTTACCGGCTGTTCGCCATTACGGAAAATGGTCAGGGTCATCCTGTCCACCTGAGACAAATCGATGCGATCGCCACCCACGACGGGTTTCAACCAGGCGCCCTCACGATTGGCTTTCCAGACATTTTGGTTCACCCACTGCAGGTTAGCCCGAATTCGAGCCGAACATTGATTGAGAAGCTTGAAATTGAGCGTGAAAGCTGGACCATCTTCGCCTTCCTGCAGGGTAAGCAGAAAAGCACACATGTTTACACCATCAAGTAGTATATCAGCGGTCAAAAAGGCGTACTCTGCGAATAGTCCTTTATCAATAGAATAAAAAAGCCCGTCACCCACAGTGTTACCAGCGTACCAGGTAGCATGTGGTATGGGAGTATCGCCTGATGCCTGCTGTAAATTGTTTAAAAGATTTGTCGGTTTGATCGCCAGACCTTTTATGGTCGCCGGCTGGCATGTGTAAACGAGCAAACCGCTCGCTGCGGTCAAACTCGACTGAATAAAATGACGACGGTTCATGCTCATATTATGCTCCTCTCTTCATTGCGGTTAAATAAAAGATAAAAAAATTAGTATGAAAAAACAAATTGATAAAATTTAAGCCTTGACAAAGAGAAAATAATTTAATATGTTTTTTTATTGAATAAATTAACCTGTTTCCAAATCACGTGCCGTGCACCCATGAATAACAGCGAATCAACAATTCGTCCAGCCAATTATCGTCTCTTAAAAAGTCTCAATAAAAATACGGTACTGAATCTCATCCGTACTGATGGTCCCATCTCCGGAGCGGCTCTGGCGAAAATAACGGGCATGCGACCGGCGACTGTCCAAAATATTCTCAAGAATCTGGAGAACAAAGGTTTGGTCGTCAAAGTCGGCACAGGCCTACCCACAAAGATGGGAGGTCGACCGCCAACTTTGTGGGAAATATGCGGCAATTACGGCTATGTTATCGGTATTCAGCTAGAAATAAATGAAATCCGGGCTGTTTTGGTCAATTTGAAATCGCAGGTTATTTCTGAATTCCAAATTATCTATGACACATTTCACTCGCTCGCCGATATTGAAAAAAAGATAATTCTTGTCATCAAAAATATTCTAAAAAATACAAATATTGATGAGCACTGTTTACTGGGCATCGGTATTGGCGTTTCCGGACTCGTCGATATCAATCAAGGGATTATCTTAAAAACGAGTTTGTTGTGCCAATCCTCTGTACCTGTTTATTTGGAGCGATCTTTACGAAAATACTATGATATTCCTATTTACATTGAAAATGATGCGAATGCGGCTGCTTTAGCCGAGAAATGGTTCGGTGCCAGAAAAGATGTAGAACACTTTATTTTTGCCCTGGCCATTATCGATAAAGATGTGTTTGGCATTGGTTATGGACTTTTATTAAAAAATGATATCTATCGTGGTGCAAACATGTTTGCGGGCGAAACCACTTCTTATGATCTGACCATAAAAAAAATCCTTGTTGACCATTGTCATTATACGGAGAAACAACTGTTTGATGGTTATGGCTATATTGATGTTGACAAACTTCATATACATGATTTGGTTCGAGCGATTGAGTCTGGGAATCCAGTCGTAAGGTGCTTTTTTGCGTATGTTGGTAAACTCATCGCGCATGAATTATCAAGTGCGATTAATTTATTGGATCCGCAAATGATCGTGATCGGCGGTGACATTGCCAGAGCCAAAGAACATATCCTCGGACCGATCAATACAGTCCTCAACAATGATGGTCTGCTCGTTGCGGAACGTCATGTCAGGATCGTTGAATCATCCTTGCCCGGCAATTCAGTATCGCTGGGCGCGGCATCCATTATTTTGCAAAATATATTAAGTCCTGGGCTGTAAAAAAGTTGGATTTGCAGATGCACGAGCTAAGAATCCAAATTATTAATTCAATAAACCGTTAAATTATTAAAAAGGGGAAAGTGAGGTGATGTCCGTCGTTATAAAAAGACTCTTCAATGAATGAGATACAAGTTTCATGCATTGATCTGTTGTGAAACATGCAGTGTACGTCCCGCGGAAGGAGGTGATAGAATAGTTTGCGCGATAAGCGATTGATTAGTTGGAAATTGAAATTTTTGTAACAGGAGAAAAAAATGAAAAATGTCACATTAATTTTTATAACACTTGCTCTTATGCTTGGTGCAGCTCTTTTTGCCGGTGATCCTGTTGTCATCGACAAAACTGGTACTGATTTTCAATATTACTGGTATGTCGGGACAGTCGGTCAACAAATTTGTGTTGATGACCAGGGAACGGTGCACCTCGCTTACTGCAAAACGTGGGTCGCGGATGGAGACACCGGCTATCAGGTCACGTATGCCAATGCTACAACAGGGACGACCATACCTATCCCGTCACAGGAACCGGAAAAACCAGTGCAGCCCGCTATTGTTTATATCGATGGCGGTCATAATGGCACGCCCGTCTACATGTATTACGGTGTTGGTAGCCGTGCCTATAATTATGGTCCGGCGATGCACCTGCAAGCCATGGCTCAACTAAGTGCGGATGGATCAGCGATCGAACCCCTCGGGGTGCAGGAAGATAAAAACTATTATGAGAATCCACACTATGCCAATCCGTTTGCCTTTGAAGTTGATAACAAGAGCGGCATTGCCCACTGTCTGTTGACCAATCCGGGCGGATCTGACATTGCCTACTGGAACTTTGATGGCACCAATTTTGGCGAAATCTATCAAATGTACCAGGTCGATCCAGGTAGTAACGTGCCTGGCAAAAATCCCAATGACTTTTATGAAGGCTATATGAATACGGCAACGCAAGGTGGTGATTTGGCGATCTCTCCCGACGGTGATAATATCGCCATTGCCGGACTGCATCCCAGGCGCCAGGTTGACATCACGATTGGTTCCTTTGGCGGTGAGCTTTGGCCAGATGACTGGGCTGATGGCGTCGATGGTGGATCGATCATCATGCTTTATGATACAGATGGTCAGGCAGAAGGCACCAATATACCCAATAATGATCCCAAACCTTACACGGACATTCAAGTCAGCTACTGTAATGAAGGCAATCTGCACGTTGTCTACGATGCCGCCTATGTTGATGTCGATATCGATATGGCGAGCTTCTTTCCAGGGACTGGCCCGGCGGCTGATGATTGGTGGAGAATTCACAGCTCGGCCTGTGTTGGTGACAGAGATGCCAGTTTTTATGATGGCAGTGAACATCCCAAACCGCAGCTCTTGTACTGGAATAATGTGTCCAATACCATTACAACGTTAGCCGAATGTGAGTTCCCAAAAGCCGGTGAAAAATATGTCTGGTTTTCGGATGGGGTATGGGAGCATGGCGGCGCTGGTAACTGGGGCAAAAACTATGATGACGGCCCAATTTCCAATTTTGACCTGGTTGCCAACTGGAATCCCCAGGAAGGTGAGCCTAATCTGGTTCTCGTCTGGGAAGAAATGCAGGGTAACTATCAGGTATTAGCCGATGTGGATAGCGCGTTTGGTCCGTACTACTATGCTTATCATACAGACTTGAAAATAAGTCTTCACAATGGCACCAGCTGGTCACAACCGGTCAATCTGACCAATACGCCAGATATGGGCGAACAATCCGTTTCCGTCTATAAGGACGTCATCGATAACAAAATTCACATGATGTACTATCGGGATTCCTTGCCGGGTCGTGATCGAAATCTGGTTTATGCTGATGATTATGAAGATAAATTTACGATCTGGAATGACGGCGGTAATATTTTTGGATTTCCGATTCGCGTCAATCCAAATGAGCAGGTCGATGTTGTTTATCAGGAAGTCGATCTCGCAGATTTGACAGGTGTTAAGGATAACCAGCCTGTCCCGCAGGAATTCACCTTGGCGCAAAATTATCCCAATCCGTTTAATCCGGAAACATCTATAAACTATACAGTGCCTTCTGGTTTAGTCAAGCTGGAAGTTTATAATGTGATGGGACAAAAAGTGAAAACACTGGTCGACAAAGCCATGGCTGCCGGCACCTATGACGCTGAATGGGATGCCACTGATTATACCGGTAGTCTGGTTTCAGGCGGTGTCTATTTCTACAAATTGCAGTCTGATGCCGGTGTCAAAGTGAAAAAGATGATCCTGCAAAAATAGTTACTTAAAGCTGAGTATGAAATGATATGGGGCAAGTGCATTTATTACGTTACTTGCCCCTGTTTACACAAAGTGGAGCATAAAACTATATGAAAAAGCTGTTGACTGCCACTGTAATACTTGTATTTATATTGATGATGGTTAGCTGCTCAAAGCATGAACCTGTCGATGAAGCCAATGTCATGCAGATAAAAAACATCGGCCTGCGGCGGGATGTTTTCGTGCGCCGCTATAAAATGACGAGCGATTATGGTCGTCATAACGCATTTACTCCCGCACTACTAAAAGAATTTATCATAAATGTTTTAGAGCCGGATTATTTGCTCATTCAGCATGCCTATGATAAAGGGATGCACAAGGACCCGCAAATCCAGCGAAAAATAAATGACTATAAAGTGAATACCATAGCCAACAGTCATCCGATAAAATTCGAAATGATGGCCATCAGTTCGGAAGAATTAAAAGAATTTTATCAAAAGAAAGCATTTTATTATGATGTTGATCTCGTTTTGACCAATTCCTGGGTGATGGCACAGGATATCTACAATTACATGTCAAGTGGTGGTAAAATTGACCCACCAAAAGAAGGTCAAAATTTTTCCTTTCCCAGGTTGCTGCACTACCCCAATCTGACCTTTGGAGAAAGGATGATACATCCGGCAGTACTGAACAGGATGGAACAAATGAAACCGGGAGAAATGAGTGAACCCATCTACAATTCAGGAATATGGACAATTATAACGCTGAAACAAAAACGCCAAAATACAAAGCTTCAGCCTTTTGAAAGCATCGAGCGGTCGCTAGTCGAAGAATCACAAGGACTTTACAGATATCAAAAACAAGTCCAGCTTTTAAATGAGCTCAAAGAAAAATATAACATACAGATTCATTCAGAATATTTTCCAGTTTTGATCTCCTCTTATGTCTCGCAAGGAGATATTGGCTGGATCGACAAAAGCAACATGGATGCTTCCGATCTTAACCGCGCGGTTGTACAAATTGACGATGACAAAATGACCATGGACGATTTTCTTATAAAATTTAACATGGCTTTTCAAAAAATAAAAACACCCCGAATTGCCGAAAATGACTTGAGTTACTTTGCAGATGACTATATCAACCAATATCTGCTCTATTTGGATGTGCTGGATAAAAATATACCACTTGATGACTTGACTGTTGATCAACTGGTCAATAAGGAGCACCGGTTATTATTAAGTCACTATTTAAAAGAAGAAATAGCGGCGCAAGTCGTCATATCTGACGACGAAGCCAGACAATACTATGAAGACAATAGAGAACGCTGGCAAGCCAGTTTTGACAAGGTTTTGAACATTGTGAGAGGTGAGCTCAGAAATGAGCGGTTGAAGGAAACAAAACAGGACATTGTCGACGAGTTAGGAAAAAAATATGCCATACGATATAACGATACACTTTTGAGTGAACTTGCGGAACAATTGACGGCAGAAAAATCACGACAAATTGTAAATGAAGAAATATAACGTGCTGCAACCAAAATAAATGAGCCACGGATGAACTTGCGTGGCCTTTGGCCGCAACCAAAAACGAGCACTATTCTTTAGAATAGAACGCGGATTGAATGGATGGGACGGATTCTAACGGATGAAGAAATCCGTTCCAATCGGTAAAATCCGTTCGATCCGCGTTCCATTATTTCAGTGATCACCCGTGGCTTATAAACTGTGCTAAAAAAACACGATGTTGCAGATTTGTAATACAGAGAAAAAATCCTGCAAACAATAAATAGCATTGCAATTTTTTATTGCAAGGAGGTCACGATCGTGAGTTCGAGACATGTCTTTTTGCTCGTTCTTTTTATAGGTTTATTTAATCTCACTCTTGAACAGAACGTCTTTGCGCAAACGACAGGAAAAATTCGCGGACAAGCCGTGGATACGAATAGCGGTGAGCCCCTGCCGGGCGTGAATGTGATCATTGACGGAACGACTCGAGGTGCAGCGACCGACATCAATGGAGAATACTTTATTCTCAATGTATCGCCCGGGAAATACACCCTGCGCGCCACCATGATGGGATATGAAGTTAGGGTTGTGACAGATGTGGTCGTCTCGGTGAACCGTACGACAACCATTCATTTTGCCATGCGCGAAACGGTCATCGAGGGTGAAGAAGTTGTGGTAACCGCGACCAAAATGGCTGTTAAAAAAGACCAAACGAGTTCAATCCGAAATGTCTCATCCGAGCAAATTAATATCTTGCCGGTTGAAAATATCGGACAAGTCATTCAGATGCAAACAGGTGTTGTCGATGGGCATTTCCGTGGCGGTCGATTAACCGAGGTGTCTTATATGATTGACGGCATGCAGGTTAACGAGTCCTATGCCGGAACAGATCAAACCGTTGTCGTCGAAAAAGAAGTCGCGCAAGACCTTGAGGTTATCACCGGGACGTTCAATGCAGAATATGGCCGGGCCATGAGCGGTATCGTCAATGTGGTCACCAAGGACGGACGCGATAAATTCCATGGCAGCTTTTCCGGTCATCTATCAAATTATTATACCGGTAACAACGACGTTTTTATCGGCTTGAAAAACACCGAGATCAATCGGAACCAGGACTATAAAGTACAACTGGAAGGGCCGATCTGGAAAAATAACATCACTTTTTTTGCCAATTATCGCTACCAGGAAAATCTCGGATATATCAATGGTATTCGACGCTTTAGAGTTGATGATTACACCGATTTTACTACCCCAACAGATTTTGAAGAAGAAACTCCCTGGGATGCCTACATAAAGGATATTCGCTATTATTCTGAACACACGGGTGATGAAGACTATGTTCCGATCAACACCAACCGGACCTATTCTTTTATGGGCAAGCTGACCTTTCGATTGACTAAAAATATGAAAATGTCACTGATGAACACCTGGAACTCAGATACACGGCCGTCGACCGGACACTCCTACAAGTACAAACCAGATGGCAGGGCACATTATTATGATGAAACAACACTTTACGCCTTTCAGCTCAACCATCTTCTCTCTGAGCGGGCATTTCATGATTTCAAAATTTCCTATATGCAGAATGACTACAAATATCATTTATATGAGGATCCGTTAGATCCGAGATATGTTCACAGGGGGTACGCATCAAGCGCCGGTGGATTCACCTCTGGCGGTCAGGATTATGGACACGATAAACGAACATTGGACGATATCAATATAAAATATGATCTCACCTGGCAGGTCAGTCAAAAACATAGTTTGAAAACGGGATTGTTGTACACTAAACATAAATTACATAATGAGCCAACCTACGTTCAAAATAAACTAAGAGGAACACCGCTGGCGCATTTTTATGAATATAATCCTGAAACCCGGCAGGTAGAGTTTTATCCCTATCAAGCCGAAATATTGCCGGATTCTGCTATTGCCATGGATATTTATACCAAAGAACCTTACGAGTTTTCCGGTTATTTGCAGGACAAGATGGAATTCGATGCCATGGTTATTAATCTGGGATTACGCTACGACTATTTTAATCCCAACACAACCTATCCTTCCCAGCGTCGAAATCCGGCGAATCAGCTCACATTCTATGAAAAAGATGAGTTTGGACAGATTTTAATCGATGCAAACGGTAATCCGATTCTGAATCAGGAACGAATGTCCACCTATCCGACTGCAGATGCGCAAGTGCAGGTTTCACCTCGATTTGGACTTTCCTATACACTGGGTGAAGCAGCCGTGTTGCACTTTAGCTATGGTCATTTTTTCCAAATGCCCCCTCTCTATGCACTTTATTCAAATCATCGATTTCTGGTGCCGCCGGAAAACTTTGGTACGATTCAGGGTGATCCTCAAATCCAGGCTGAAAAAACGGTACAATATGAGATGGGTGTATGGCAGGAATTATTACCCGGCATGGGACTGGAATTGTCCGTTTATTACAAAGATATTTATGACCTGCAGAGCGCTGTTGTCTTTACCACCTATAACCAAATAAAGTATGGCTTTTACAGCAACAAAGACTACGGGAATGCCAAAGGATTTGAACTCAAGTTTGATTATATCACCGGACCGCTCGCATTTATCCTCAATTATACATTACAATATACACGGGGGAACGCAGATAATCCGACATCCACCTTTTCACGCGCCGGACAGAGTCTTGATCCCGTCCCTTATCTTGTGCCGCTGAATTGGGATCAAAGACATACACTGAATGCAAGCATCGGCTATACAAAATCCAATTATGGAGTTACCTTGACCGGCTATTTTAATTCGGGTCGACCCTATACATTTACACCAGTCTCTGTGAGCCCGTTATCGAAACAAACATTGTATCCAAACAACTCCAAACGCCCGAGTACTTTTACACTTGATTTGCGGGCGAATTATGATATCAAAATGCTCGGCACCAGCAAACTTCGACTCTTTCTCTCTATCTACAATTTACTGGATCGTAAAAATGAATTGTATGTAAACTCGACGACCGGTCGCGCCTATACGGCAGTCATCTACCCGATAGATATTGAAACGTTTCGCAGCAACTATAACGACATTTATGACACTGTGCAGAATCCATACATGTACTCGACGCCGCGGGAAATCAAGCTCGGAATGGGATTTATATTTTAACAACGATCGCAATAAAAGTAAATTATCATGAGGTCTCTGAGATGACTACAAATAAAAAACAACTCATGCTTTTTATAGGTGCTTTTTGCTGCATGGGTTTGCAGGTGTCCGCACAAGAGCCCTATAGAGTTGGCACAACAAGTGCCAATTTTCTCGAGCTTGGTTACGGCAGCGCAGGAATTGCTGTGGGAGATGCTTATGTCAGTTCGGTGAGAGACGTTTCTTCCATTTACTGGAATCCAGCCGGTTTGGGATATATGGGAAAAAATGAATTTCAGGTTATGCATCAGCCATGGATCGCCGATATCAATACAGCGTTTGTTGGTTTGGGTTATGTGGTTCCAAGGTGGGGGACAGTTGGTGTCGGTCTCGTCTATACCGGTTATGGAGAAGAAGAAGTGACCTCCATGCTCATGCAGGAAGGGACAGGTGAAAGATTCGATGGCCTGGACTATGCTGTTAACCTTTCGTTTGGCAGAAAGCTGGCGCAATGGTTTTCATTTGGACTCTCTGGAAAATTTGTTTCATCCCGTATTTGGCATGAAACGGCAAGTGCTGTCGCGCTGGATCTGGGCGCGATTGTGAATACCCGATTTTTATCATGGACAGGCACAGAGGAAAGTGGATTGTCAATCGGGATGAGCATTTCGAACTATGGCACCAGGATGCAATATAACGGCATTGACTTGAAAAGGCCCATTGATGAAGCCCCGAACGAAGCTGGCAATTTTGAATATGTTCCGGCCCGCTATGAAACACAGGCGTGGGAGCTGCCTTTAATTTTTCGAATTGGTATCTCGTTCCATCCCATTCTGACATCCGTGCACCGCGTAACAGTGGCTGTCGATGCACTACATCCCAATAATAATAGCGAATATATCAATGTGGGTGGAGAATATGGTTTGACCGTGCCCGGATTTGGCGTGTTGATGTTGCGCGCCGGATACAAAGGCATGGGTATGGTTGATTCGGAATTTGGGCCAACTTTTGGCTTTGGCTTCTTGTTCAACTTTTTGCATAATAATGCCATAAAGATCGATTACGCCTATCGTCAAGTCGGTATGCTGGGTAGTATAAACGCGTACACGTTGGGCTTGACATTTTGAAGGATTGCCTATAACAGGAGTATTCGCAATGACAAAAGCTTTCATCTCGAGTTTTATCATTCTACTTGTTTTCAGTCTTGTGTACCCGCAGGGTCGCCCGTATGAGGGACCGGATGATCCTGCCGGCGATATTGCCGCCGAGCGGGCGGGCTGGATGAACGGAAATCGCGTATTGCTGTTTTATCGCAATACAACAGAACAAAGTGACCATGTTTCGTGGTTTGTGACCAAATGGCCCAATACCAATGAAGGGACCAAGATGCATGATGGCATCGCGCTGCTCATCGGTGCACGTGTCTATGTTGAAAATGATTCCATTCCGGTAACCGATCCAAGTATTATTGCGGCGCATGCGAATCTGGATACCTTGTATTTTTGTCAATCCAGCTACAGAGAGCATATGGACCGCGATCCTACCGGTACTGTTGAGTGGGGCCTCTATCCTGTATTTGGTTATTTTGACGAATTTAGCGAAACGCCGGCAATGAGCAATCTGCCCGAATCATGGCCCCCGGCAGGCTGGCCGGCGGCGGGCAACGGCACGATTTGGCCGGGAGAATGGAACGGCCGTTTTGGCCGCGGGGTGATGAAAGCGGATCTGGAGAGTTATTTTGTCGTCAATGATGCGCACGATCAGGAGTATTTGGGTCCGGAAGATACGATAAAGTACTATCCTCGTCCCGGTGTGCGAATCGGTGATAAAAAACCGGACGTGACGATACAACGAGGATTGCCATGGGGTGGCATTGGCATTCGCGTTCAAGCCAGAGGTTTTCAATGGAGTAATCCGTCGGCCCAGGATGCAATTTTTTGGGAGTATAGCATTGCCAACATTTCCGACTATAACCTGCCCGAAATGTATTTCGGACTTTATACAGATAATGCTGTTGGTGGTGAATCAGCCACTGGCGCTGATGATATCGCCTTTTATAATAAAGATTTGAACATGTGCTATTCCTGGGATCTCGATGGCATCCCTGTCGGCGGCGCCAAAGAGCCCGGTGTTTATGGCCTGGCCTATCTGGAAAGCCCCGGAATCCCTGCGGATGGTGTTGATAATGATAATGACGGATTAATCGATGAAAAACGTGATAATGACGCCGAACAGCTCGTCGGTCCTTATGACAAAATCGATGATCTGGCAGCCTTTTTGCGATTTTATAATCTTGAAGAGTCTGATCTTCGCGAACATTGGGACGCTGATGAGGATCAGGATTGGGATAGCTGGAAAGATATCAATAATAATGGCAAGTTTGAACCATCGGATGATATTGGCGATGATGTGGGATTGGATGGTGTGGGACCGTGGGACTTGAATTACAATGGGCCGGATGCGGATGGTACTGAAGCCAACGGCAGACCGGACCGAGTCGAGGGTATTGCCGAACCTGATTTTGCCGAGACCGATGTGAGCGAATCGGACATGCTGGGTTTGACCTCCTTTCGCTATATATTTAACTGGGGAGGCGACTATTATGGTGTCGCCGCCGATCAAAATCTGTTTGAGCTGCATAACGAACATATTTTTGACGAAGCACAAATGGAACCCCGAAACTTTGTCGAACAATTCGCTTCGGGTCTTTTTCCGCTTCACAAAGGATTGACGGAGCGGATTTCCATGTCACAGTTGCATGCTTATGAAGAGCTCACCAGCTTGAATTCCGAAACGCATGATGCGCCGGCCCTGTTTCGTCTGAAAGAGGTAGTGCAGCTCATTTATGAGACCGATTACCGGTTTGCGCAACCGCCGATTATGCCGATTTTAACCGCGACACCGGCGGACGGCAAAGTTTATCTGAGCTGGGATGATAAATCGGATCGATTGACACGTGACAGTTTTGCGAAAAATATCAATGATTTTGAAGGCTACAAGATCTATCGGGCAACGGATCCATATTTTGGCGATCCGATGAGCATTACCGATGGCTATGGTACACCAACATTACGCAAGCCGATTTTCCAGTGTGATCTAATAGATGGAAGAAAGGGCTTTGCCGATTACGGAGAGGTCAACGGCATTCAATACTATCTTGGCAGGGATACAGGCATCACTCATTCGTTCATCGACAATACCGTACAAAACGGCAGGACATATTATTATGCACTGGTGGCGTATGATTACGGATTGCCGACGGTCGGTGGCGGCATTTCACCGTCGGAGAATACGATTGTTCTTGAAATCGATGAAAATGAGGAGATCCGACGTATTTCACCAAACGTTGCGGTGGTGAAACCACATCAATATGCCGCAGGTTATCCGGATGAGAATATACGAGTTGAGAATGAGTTGAATAGCGCGGTAGCGAAAAAACTCCCGTTTACGGTGGATATTTTTGACAAAGAGCGGGCGAAGAAGGGTCACACATACAAGCTCAAGATGCATGTCAAAGAATTGGGTAATTATAACACAAATGCGAGGTTTCGCAGTCCCTATGATATTTATTACTGCAATGATGAGATCCTGGTATACGACACGTCCATGGGTGATTCGCTGGTCTACCGCGAGACAAAAGATGATTTGGCAGCATCAAATTTTGATTCTCTTGAGACAGCAGGCTTTTATGTGGTGACGGATCAGCGTGATATTGTGACCGAGTTGTTTGACGGAATCAGGCTGCGATTTCGTATGCCAACGGTTTTCCCGAGTCCGGATCCCGAGAATTGGGGATGGGTTGTCGGCAAAGCCCCGATCAACTTGTACACGGCAACAGATAACTATAAATACTTTCCATGGCAGCATGAGATTGTCTGGACGGATGATCCGGCTGCGTACAGAACGCGCACGACTGTTTTATTCAAGGATGTCCACGGCCGATTCGGTGAATATCTGGACAAGGATATGATGCTGCTGGATCAATCGTTCAATTTTTATATCGTGAACAAGACGTTTGTTGATTCGACCGGAAATCATCCCATTATGGATATCATGGTCTATGATATAAACGAGAGCAAGGCGTATGAACCGGAAATTGACTGGCTGGTGATCGGAGATGCCATAGAGGATTCGCGGGGGACAGGAGAAATTCTCTGGTGCGGTTCGATCTTTGTCATGGATTTCACAAATATTACGAATAAAGCCGACATGCCTTTGCCAAACGATGTGTATCGTGTCGATTTCAAGCGCGCGTTTCATCACTCGGATTCGTTGATGTTTACGATATCGGGTTTGGAGGAAGAGCTGGACCTGGCCAAACTCAATGAAGATATGGAGAATATTCGCGTCGTACCAAATCCGTATGTGGTGACGAACACAATGGAACCATCGGTTGCCAACTGGGACCGTAATCAGCAACGACAGATTATGTTCACCCACATTCCGGCCCAATGCCGAATCTCCATATTTACCATAGGTGGCGTATTGGTTGATGCGCTTGATGTCGATAATGCTGCGGAAAATCGTCAGAGTGAATGGGATATCAACTCAGCCGCCAATGGGACGGCACACTGGAATCTGCGCAGCAAGGAGGGATTGGAAATCGCTGCCGGCTATTATATCTATCATATTGAATCCGCGATAACCGGCAATGTCAAAGTCGGCAAGTTTGCTGTCATCAAATAATTGAACGCCTTAAAAAGTGAAGGCATTATCTTTTGCGTTTCAGGAGAATTTGGAATGAACAGAATCATGATTGTATTTTTCCTGGTTACAATGATGGGACTCGTTTTGTATGCGCACGACACCGTTCTTGCCTCCGACAACGGCGAAGAGATTGTGTTTACCGATGGTCTCTTGCTGCCTATCCCCAGAATACCGGAAACAAGGCAATTCGATCTCATTGAGAAACAATTCGTTCTTGATACCTGGAAAACACCGCAGGCGGGTGAGACGGTGACTTTTGCTGATGAATTTTCGACGTGGCAACCTGTTTCTGTGGATGAACATGGCTGGTTTTCAAGCGAATCTCGTGAAAGCTACCTGTTTTGTACTGTTTCTTCCGACCAGGACAAGATCATGCTGCTTGAGCAAAATGGTAATGATTGTGTGTATGTGAATGGCGCCCTGCGTGCCGGGAATCGATATGGCTTTAAAGACGATTATGAAGCCTGGGAACCCTATTTCGGATTCTCTATTCTGCCCGTCAAACTAAAACAAGGTTCCAATGAGTTTGTGTTTTACAATACGAGAACGGGCCGCGTTAAAGCCAAACTGTTTGAACCAAAATCAACTGCCCTGATCAATAGTCTGGATCGTACCATGCCGGATGTGCTGGTTGGTGAACAAGTCGATACCTGGGGCGCGGTTGTTGTCATCAATGCAACCGAAAGGCCGATGACGTCATTAAAGATTTCAGCTCATATTGAAAATAACGAACCGGTGGTCACCGATGTCCCCATCATCCAGCCGCTCACTGTCAGAAAAGTGGGTGTGCGCTTTAAAGCGATGCCACCTCAAGAAACGGGCACAGTTACTGTCATCCTCGATTTAAGTGATGGCGACAAGTCTCTGCACACGACCAATGTTGATTTGAGTGTTAAAACTTCACTTGAAGCGCATAAACGAACGTTTGTCAGCGCGATCGATGGCAGCGTGCAGTATTACGCTATAAATCCGGCGCAGGATCCGGACATGGAAAAACAGAAAGCGCTCGTTTTGTCTGTGCACGGCGCGGCTGTCGAAGCCATCAATCAAGCCAGTTCCTATTCTGGCAAGAGCTGGGCCCATATCGTTGCCCCCACAAACCGGCGACCGTACGGATTTAACTGGGAAGACTGGGGCCGAATGGATGCACTGGAGGTTTTGAATATTGCGCAAAAAACACTGAACATCGATCCAAGTCGGATTTATTTGACGGGTCATTCCATGGGTGGTCACGGCACCTGGCATTTGGGTGGAACATTCCCGGACAAATTTGCGGCAATTGGACCGAGCGCCGGCTGGCTCAGCTTTTGGTCCTATCGGGTGCGCGAGCGTCAGGACGATGTCACGCCCATGTCAAATATGCTGATGCGGGCGACATCACCAAGTCGAACACTCGAGATTGCTGAAAATTACAAACAACATGGCATTTATATCATCCACGGTGCGGATGACGACAACGTGCGGGTGGATCAGGCCAGGACCATGGTTGAGCATTTGCAAACATTTCACAATGATTTTATCTATCACGAGGAGCCGGGTCAGGGGCATTGGTGGGATATATCAGACGAACCCGGGACCGACTGTGTCGATTGGGCGCCGTTATTTGATTTTTTCGCACGCCACGCCCGTCCAGGAAAAGAGAGAATTCGCCAGATTGAATTTATTGCCGGACATCCCGGCATTTCGGCAAAAAACAACTGGCTGACAATCGAAGCACAAACCGAGCAGCTCAATTTGAGCCAAGTAAACATTCGCCTGGACCCGGGTCAAAGACGATTTGTTGGTACGACGGAAAATGTAGCGCGCCTTTCTTTTGATCTTTCCGTACTGCCTGGAAGCGAGCCCGTTACTGTCAATCTGGACAGTAGTAAACTGGAGAATATCGACTGGCCGCAGCATTCCAATAAACTATGGCTGGCAAAATCAAATGATCAATGGCAGGTGGTACCAGAGCCAGCGCTGTCACAAAAAGGGCCGCATCGATATGGTACGTTCAAAGAGGTCTTTTATAATCATTTTATTTTTGTTTACGGCACGCATGGAAATAAGCAGGAAAACCGCTGGGCGCTTGATAAAGCGCGTTACGATGCGGAGCACTTTTGGTATCAGGGCAATGGTTCCATTGACGTGATCGCTGATGTCGATTTTGATCCTGCGCAGGAGCCGGACCGAAATGTGATTTTATATGGCAATGCCGATACCAACAGCGCCTGGAAGAGGCTACTGGGCGATAGTCCTGTGACTGTTAAGGCAGGACAAATCGTTTTTGGCGACAAGACCATAAAAGGGGAGAATCTGGCCTGTCTGCTGATTCGTCCAAGGCCTGGCAGTGACATCGCCTCGGTGGGTGTTGTCGCCGGTACCGGCATCGTTGGCATGCGGATGACGGATCGAAGACCTTATCTCAGTCCGGGGTACGCCTATCCCGATTTATTCGTGTTCACACCCGAGATGCTTGACGGCCGCGGCGATCGTGGTGCCATCGTCGCCGGATTTTTCGGGCTGGATTGGCGATTGGAATCCGGAGAGGTGGTGTGGAATGTGGATAAATATTAAATTGTATCTAATAAGCTCAAAAACAAAATCTTACGCAACGACGCGGAGGCGCAAAGGTTCACAAAGAAAGCAATTATAGAGAAATTTTTCAAATTTTGTAAAACCTTGGTGAATCTCAGCGTCTTGGCGCCTTTGCGTGAGGCATTTTTCTCGTTGGCCTGAAAAAATTGTTATTGGCAAAATCAAGGTGAAATGCTTTATGAAGCAGGTCACAGGCTTACCTACTCGAATAGCTAAAAAGCAGATTCTTTTTGTTGTTTTGAGCTTTCTATTTCTTCTGGTTTGCAGCAAGACCACCCTTGACGAACCGGAAGAACATATTCTCGTCCAAATTGGCGAAAAAAATATTTCGGTCGATGAGTTTATTCGACGATCCGAATACACCGTACGACCGCCTTATTGTCGTGGCAATCATAATCTGGATAAAAAAATAATCATCAATTCACTCATCGCGGAAAAGTTGATGTCGATCGAGGCTCATGACACCAATGATTTCATTTTGCATGACAATATCCAGGCGTATCTGCGTGGCAGGAAAGAGCAGCTCATGCGGCAATGGCTGTATGAGAAAGAAGCTCGCCATAAAGTCGTGCTCGATACCACACAAATAAAAAAAATCTTTCAGGTTGCGGGACGACGGTACAACATTTCCTATTTTAATATTCCCGATGGAGATCTCGTCTCCTTGATGGCCACAAAGATTAAAACAAGCGATAAATCCTTTGAGGATGTTTATTTTGAAGCAACCCATCTGGACACGCTGCCGCAGCGAGAAGTGGACTGGTCAGCGCACGAACACGACCTTATTCTGGATTCGCTGTTTGCCAAACCGATGCTCAAAAACCAGATTGTTGGCCCCCTTCAAATCGCGGATGATCAGCATATGCTCATCAAAATTAACGGATGGATCGATCGACCGGCGGTCAGCCATTCTCAAATTCAGGAAAGATGGAAAAAGATTACCGATGAATATAAAGAGCGAGAAGCTGTGCGGTTGTTTGATCAATTTATTCTGAATGTGATGCGAGGAAAAACCATCGAATTTTATCCGGATGTTTTTTTTCAGGTGGCCGACCTGCTGGGTCCAATCTATATCCAGACCACCGCAGAAAAAGAAAAGCTGATGCAAGACACCTTTTGGCAAAAAGACAACGATGCTGAGAAATACGCAAACGTGCAAGATAAAATCAAAGTATTCTACCAGGAGCCGTTTTTCAAAGTTGACGGGAAAACGTGGACTGTTCAAGATTTTGTCGATGAATTGGCCGCCCATCCGCTGGTGTTTCGGCAAAAAAAAATGAAAAAGAATGAATTCGGGCAACAATTACAATTTGCCATCATGGATATGATCCGCGACAAAGTCCTTAATGAGATCGCTTATAAAAGAGGTTATGATAAAATAAATGTCATTGAGCGCCGTGTCAATATGTGGCGCGATAATTTAAATTACCAGTCTTACAAGTCACAATATCTAAAAAGTGTTCTTCCGGACAGTTTGACAGAAATGCCCTATATGCAGGTCATTGAGGATTATTTGAATCAACTTGTCGATTCACTGCAAACAAAATACTCTGAAATCATTCAGGTCGATGTCGATACATTTAATGACATTCAACTCACACGCATAGACATGAGCGTAACCCGGCAAAATGTCCCGTTTACCAAGATTGTGCCGTCATTTCCATTAGTGACGACGGACAATGCTCTCGACTATGGAAAAAAAATGGAGATGCCATAATACCTGATACGCTCGTCGAGGATCATGATGAAAAAAATTCCGGTTCAGATTTTGTTGTTTTTGGGGCTATCGTGCTCCCTGTTTTCACGTAACGTGACGCTTTCCTTGCACAGTTTTCAGCTCTCGCTGGATCTATCCGGTTCTGTTGTTGAATTGCTGGATATCAAAAATGATATAAACGTCCTCGTTCGTCATCAGCCATCGCCATTGCTCAGCATTCGTGTCGATGGCGAGACGAAAACACCCGTGTCTCTGAGATATGAAAAAGCGAACAATCTTCTTTTTCTGACATTTGCGAACAATATCGAAGCGACGATCCAGGTGCTGCCCAAAGAACGTTATATAACCTTTGAACTAACAGCGATCACAGATCGGGAAAAAATAGAGCTCGTGGTTTGGGGTCCCTATCCGATATCCCTGAACACGATCATTGGTGAAACCGTCGGTGTGGTGCAGGGCGAAAAATTTGCCCTGGGCATTCAAGCTCTAAATCCGAAAACTCTGGGCGGTTATCCGTGGAACGAAAATGATTGTATGCCGCAAATTGATATTTTTGATCAGGACGATTTGTCGGACATGTCTGAGGAGGGCAAACGATATGTATTGTATCGGGTGGAGGCTGCGAAACCGGAGGAATATGGCAGCTCGTTACAGGCCTATTGCCGTAATCGAAACCGTGAACGCATTGTGGCCAATTGGGATCACGACAAATACACCGCACCACCCTTTGAAAACGGCGGTGTGATCGGGACTAAAATCGCACTGTTTGGTTGTGCCGTGGACAATATCCTGGATACCATTGGCAGGATTGAAATGGCGGAAGGATTGCCGCATCCAACCATTGACGGTGAGTGGGGCAAAACAGCGCGGTCAGCCTCAGCCGCTTACATCATTATGGGATTTGGCGAAGCGGATATGGACAAAGCAATCAGCGTGACACAAAAAGCCGGACTGCGTTATCTCTATCATCCGGGGCCCTTTCAAAGCTGGGGTCATTTCGAGCTCAATCCGCAACAATTTCCCAATGGTGTGGCGGGATTGAAGTCGTGTGTGGACAAGGCGCGTCAGGCTGGTATTTACGTTGGCGTCCATACGCTGTCCAATTTTATTACACCGAATGATCCGTATGTAACCCCTGTTCCGGATCCCCGACTGGCAAAAGTCGGAACAAGTGTACTCACTGAAAATATAGACGACCTCCAGAGGAACATCCCGATTGAATCGCCGGACTTTTTTAATCAATTCAAAAACAATCACCTCAAGACTATTTTGGTGGGGGATGAACTGATCCGATACGGGCGGGTTTCCGAACAGGCGCCATGGCGATTATTAGATTGTGTCCGCGGCGCTTTTAACACGCAAGCGTCCAATCATGCCAAAGGAGAAAAAATCAGCAAACTGGCGGATCATGCCTATCGGGTATTTCTCACCAATCCCGAGCTGTCAATCGAGATGTCAAAAAACATAGCTGATCTTTTCAACAAAACCGGTTTACGGCAAATCTCTTTTGATGGTCTGGAAGGCAATCGATCAACCGGAATGGGAAATTATGGCGAAATCCTGTTCACGCAGACATGGTACGATCATTTAAATGAAAACATCAGGCAGCATTATATAGCGGATGCCAGCCGCACATCCCACTTTTTCTGGCACATCTACACTCGCATGAACTGGGGAGAGCCGTGGTATGCCGGTTTTCGCGAGAGTCAGACTGAGTACCGTTTGAAAAACCAGGCCTATTTCAAAAGAAATTTGATGCCGGCCATGCTCGGCTGGTTTAAAATGACAGCAGAAACCAGTATTGAAGATATCGAGTGGATGCTGGCGCGGTCGGCTGCCTTTAATGCCGGCTATGGTTTTGTCGTCAATTATAAAGATCTCGAACAAAATGCTAACGCAGATCAAATACTGGAAGTGCTCGGTCGATGGGAGAGAGCTCGCATGGCCGACGTCTTTTCCGATGAGCAAAAAAAACGCATGCAGGATATCAATAATGAATTCCAACTAGTAGCGGTTTCACAACATGAATGGCAGTTGTCGCAGATTCATTCCTTCAAATTTACGCACGAGCGAAAGGTGCGGCAACCCGGGGAGCCGCTCTGTTCCACATTTTCTTTTAATAATCCGTTCGATGACAGAACGATAAATTTTATTTTGTCAGCCGATGACGGAGATATCAGCGACCTTAAAATAGAGATTGATCACTATAAAGAAATTGAGCTACCGCTCACGCTCAAAGCCGGCGAAAAGCTGAAATATAACAGTGGTTCCGAGGCTGTTCTTTACAGTGCACAGTGGCGTCAATTGGCCACTGTAGCCCTCGATTCTGCGTTATTTAACGTCTCATCAGGTGAGCACACCTTGACCTTTGATTGCCGATTTGGCGAAGATAATGAATCAAAGGCAAAACTGGAGATTAGAATCGCGGGCCCGATGGAAAAAGTGAAATCAAAATTTTAAGATCCTAAAAAGAATTGAGCTGGGAAAACCCGACAACGACACACGAGTGATAATAAAAGATATCAGCATCGACTTGATTGCTGAAACACGATATATGACGATACAAGCAGAAAACGTCGGTTTTTGCCCGGCCTGGCACAGGGGGGCAGGCGGTAAGGATTGGTTATTTGTGGCCGAAATTTGGGTACGAGAATAGTAAATCGATGGAGATGGTATGAAAAAATCCATTGCGATACTTTTTAGCTTTCTATTGCTGTCATCGCATGCAGTGCCTCGGCAAAGTACGTCAACTATTACGTGGAGCGCTGACTGGGAACACTTGCGCAGCCGGCCCTACCCGCAATGGTTTAAAGATGCCAAATTGGGGATTTTTATTCATTGGGGTGTCTATTCGGTGCCGGCCTATGGCGGCAAAGAATCATACGGCGAATGGTTTTTGCGCGGCCTGCAAGTCGGTGATTCCTTACGAACCGCTTTTCAGAAACGGGTGTACGGCGAGGACTTTGATTATCGAGATTACGCCCCTTTATTTAAAGCAGAGTTGTTCGATCCGCATGAGTGGGCTGATCTTTTCAAACAAAGCGGCGCTCGCTATGTGATTCTGGTTTCCAAGCACCATGACGGTTATTGCCTCTGGCCCAGTCAATATGCACCTGGATGGAATTCGGTCGACGTCGGTCCAAAACGTGATATCGTCGGCGAGTTGACCGATGCTGTACATCAGGCCGGTTTGACGATGGGACTCTATTACTCGCTGACCGAGTGGAATCACCCCTTGCACCGCTGGTATACGGACCCGAATGAAAATATTGGTCCCTATATTGAAAAACATATGGAACCGCAGTTCAGAGAGTTGATCGGCACCTACAGACCGTCTCTCATATTTGCAGACGGGGAGTGGTTCAACAAAGCCGATGATTTTCACGCTGCCGAATTACTCGCCTGGTACTACAACCTGGTCGGCGACGAGGCGATCGTCAATGATCGCTGGGGAGCCGGCAGTGATATTGGTTTTCGGACACCGGAGTACAGTTCCGGGATTAAACTGACTGATCGGCCCTGGGCCGAAGTCCGCGGCCTTGGACGCAGTTTCGCTTTGAACCGCAACGAAAAGCTTGACGCCTATATGTCGCCTGCCGAGTTGATCCATTTTTTCGTCAAGGCGGTTTCTTTTGGCGGCGGCATCACCATCAATGTGGGGCCAAAGGCGGATGGCCAAATCCCGTTGCTGCAGCAGGAGCGATTGGTACAGTTGGGGAACTGGCTGCAGGTGAACGGAGAGGCCATCTACGGATCAACGATGTGGAAACGGCCGGGAGAGGAAATGGATGTCGAATTGCAGCGCATCGATCCGAACATTAATTTTAACTGGGTACGGAATACGCCAGGTTCGCCGATCAAAGAAGACGAGTTCACGGCGACTTGGACCGGATATATCGAGCCTCGTTATTCCGAGACCTATATTTTTGAAGCGGATGCCGATGACGGCATGCGACTGTGGATTGACAACCAACTTTTGCTGGAAAAGTGGATAAATACCCACAATGCTGCCCAAGGGAATGTGCAGGAAACCGACGGCCCATCCGCTACTGAGGGAAAAATAATGTTGCAGGCAGGGCGAAAATATGCCATTAGAGTCGACTACTTTGAAACCATCCAAAACGCATCCATTCGGCTCACCTGGTCGTCACCGAGTCAGGAAAAAGAGATCATCCCATCCACACAGCTTTATACAACAGCTTCTTCAGATGCCGAAAGCGGTCTCAATGCGGTCTATCGATCCACACGGCAGTATGTATGCTATACGCAAAACAACAACTGCCTTTATGTGACACTTTTGCAGTGGCCGGGAAAAAGCCTCAACTTGCCGCTTGCATTCAACTCGTCCGATCTTCGAGTATCATTACTTGGCCATCCGGGAATCCTGGATTACACGACAGGAGAAGGTAGCCTTTACGTTGATTTGAGTCAGATCTATCATAACGATCTGCCGTGCGATCATGCATGGTCTTTCAAGATCGAGGGCCTGGATCAGCAGGATTTTAAGTGAACAGTATATTTGAACGCAATATCCAACCGTAAATGAAAACCGGTCAAAGTATGAACGGAGTCTTTTATGAACATACGCTTTTCATCAAAAGCGGCTATTGTGACAGGACTGGTGTTGTCCAGTTGTACTAACAAATACGCCGTCAGAGGAGATGCCTCCAACAGGGCAGTGAGCATCATTCCACAACCAACAATGCTTGAGCTGCAAACAGGTGAACTGCGACTGAGTAACGATCTCAAAATCGTTGCCGACACGTCCGACCATCAGGTTCTACAGGTCGTCGACTTTATCGCCGAGGCATTACGGCGATCAACCGGATACGATATTCCGGTTGTTGAAAAATCGGCACATGATGACCTCGTGCTGGTCCTGACAATCATCGATTCTGATGATGCGCTGGGATCAGAAGGCTACGAGCTTGAGGTGAACAAGGCGGGCATTCATCTTTCTGCTGAAACGCCCGCCGGATTATTCTATGGTATCCAGACCGTGCTGCAAAACCTGCCACCGGATGTTTATGCTGCTAAAATCCGGCAGGTTCAGTGGAAAATGCCTTGTCTCAAAATTCGGGACGTACCGCGATACGCCTATCGGGGCATGCACCTGGATGTCTGCCGTCACTTTTTCCCAGTTGATTTTATCAAAAAATATATCGATCTCATCGCCCTGCATAAAATGAATGTCTTCCATTGGCATCTCACCGACGATCAAGGCTGGCGGATTGAGATAAAAAAATATCCAAAACTCACGCAGGTGTCCGCTTTTCGGGATGAAACAGTGATCGGCCATGGCCGAAATCGACCGCAACAGTTCGACGGTGAACGCTATGGTGGTTTTTATTCGCAGGATGAAATCAGAGAGATTGTACAGTATGCGCAAGAACGATTCGTCACTATTATTCCGGAAATTGAAATGCCGGGTCACGCGCTGGCAGCCCTGGCTGCCTATCCGGAGCTGTCCTGTACAGGCGGCCCGTTCAAGGTCGGCACAACATGGGGTGTTTACGATGATGTCTATTGCGCCGGCAACGAACAGGTCTACACGTTTTTACAGGATGTATTAACTGAGGTTGTCGAGTTGTTCCCGGGATCGTATGTTCATATCGGCGGTGACGAATGCCCTAAAACACGCTGGAAAGAGTGCGACAAATGTCAGGCGCGTATTCGACAGGAGGGATTAAAAGATGAGCATGAACTGCAAAGCTATTTTATTCGCCGGATTGAAAGTTTTCTGCTCTCCAAAGGAAAGCGACTGATTGGTTGGGATGAGATTCTCGAGGGCGGTCTGGCGCCGCAAGCCACGGTCATGTCCTGGCGCGGCATTGATGGCGGTATCGCGGCGGCCAAACAGGATCACGATGTCATCATGACGCCCAACTCGCATCTCTATTTTGATCACTATCAGGCCAATCCAGATTCCGAACCCCTGGCCATTGGCGGTTATACCACGCAAAAAAAAGTCTATTCTTATGAGACGACGCCATCGGAATTGATGCCGGATGAGCAGAAATATATTCTTGGCGCACAAGCGAATATCTGGACAGAATATATCAAAACCCCCGATCATGTTGAGTATATGGCACTGCCTCGCATGTGTGCGCTGGCGGAGGTGGTGTGGACTCTAAAAGAACAGAAAAACTGGCAGGATTTTCAGCAACGCTTACAGACCCACTTGAAGCGGCTCGATGTTTTGAATGTCAATGTGGCAAAAGGATCATTCGACGTGACGATTTACACCGAATATGAGACGAACGATCGTGTTTACGTTCAATTGGAATCCGAGCAATATAGACCAACCATTTTTTACACAACAGATGGTACGGAGCCAAATCCCAAGGCACTCCGGTACAAAGGTCGCTTTCCTTTAAAAAAGACCACAACCATCAAAGCAGCTATCTTTCAAGATGGGGTGATGAAGGGACCCGTAACCTCAAAAACAATAACTGTTCACAAAGCGCTGGGGAAGGCCATCACGTATCAGCAGCCATTTAGTGATCGTTATCCCGCAAGTGGTCGCAACACATTGGTCGATGGTCTCCTCGGATCACATTCTTTTAACGACGGCAACTGGCAGGGATTTTTGGGCAATGATGTGGAGGTCATCGTGGATTTAGGCAGTGTGCATAAAATCCGTAAAATATCAACTGGTTTTTTTCAAAGCGCAAACTCGTGGATTTTTCTGCCGCAACGGGTGGATTACGCTGTTTCTCTGGACGGTCAAAATTATCAGCAAGTTGCCAGCATCGCAAATGATATTTCGGCCTCTGAAGGGGGGAGCATCATTCATAGATTCGCGGAATCCTTTGCTGCAGTGGAGGCAAGATATGTCAGAGTGTTTGCCGACAATCGCGGCACCTGCCCGGAGCGGCATCCAGGTGCTGGTGAAAAAGCCTGGGTGTTTGCGGATGAGATTATTGTGGAATAAATAAAATTCTTCCGGAAAATGAGAATTTGGAACCGCAGAATTCGCTGAGAAACGCAGAGAGAAAATAGCTTGTGTTCGTCTCCATTAAAAATAAGAAAAGAAAGGATATCCGGATGTTAAAAAAGAGTCTGTCGTTAATTCTGCTGCTGAATGTTGGTTTTCTTTTTGCCCAGCACGACGAGCAAACGTATTATCCTGATCCTGATCTGAACATTCAAAAAAGGCTAACCGAATGGCAGGATCTAAAATTTGGTTTGTTGATGCACTGGGGCGCATACAGTCAGTGGGGCATTGTTGAATCATGGTCGATTTGCCCCGAAGACTATGGCTGGTGCGAACGAAAAATGGGCGCCAATCCGGATAACTATTTTGAGTATAAAAAAGAGTATGAAAAATTAAAAACAACCTTTAATCCGGTCAAATTTGATCCCGAAAAATGGGCTCAAGCGGCCAGGGATGCCGGGATGAAGTACGTTGTGTTCACCACCAAACACCACGATGGATTCTGTATGTTTGACAGCAAGGAAACAGATTACAAAGTCACAGGTGCGGGCTGTCCGTTTAGTACCCATCTGCGGGCCAATATTACCAAAGCGATTTTCGAGGCGTTTCGAAATGAAGGCTTGTGGGCAGGCGCCTATTTTTCAAAACCGGACTGGCATTGTGAATATTACTGGGATCCCTATTTCCCGCCGCTGGATCGGAATGTTAATTATGATCCGCATGACTATCCGGAAAAATGGGAAAAATTTGTCCAGTTTACGCATAACCAGATTATGGAATTAATGACGGATTATGGGCAGATCGATATTTTATGGCTGGATGGCGGCTGGGTGGCGAAAAAACCAAAAGATATCATCCAAAATAGTTATCAGTCCAAAGTACAAAATAGTGAATCCGGTTTTTTAAAAAGTAAAACCGTAAATCAGGACATTCGCATGGACGAGCTGGTTCAGAAGGCAAGAGAAAAGCAGCCGCACCTCATCGTTGTGGATCGGGCGGTCCCCGGGGTTTTTCAAAACTATTTGACACCGGAAAATCGGGTGCCCGACAAAATGCTGCCCTATCCCTGGGAATCCTGTATTATTATGGGCGGCGGCTGGTCTTACACGCGTGATGCGCAATACAAATCTGCGCGCGAGCTGGTGCACATGCTTGTTGACATTGTCGCCAAAGGCGGGAATCTGCTCCTCAACATCGGTCCTGGTCCGGACGGCACCTGGCATGATGACGCCTATGATCGATTGGCGAAAATCGGCGACTGGCTGGAAATCAATCACCCGGCTATCTACGGATCAAAACCGATCGCCCCTTATAAAGAGGGCACGGTGTGTTTGACCACCCAGGACGATGGCGGCGTTTACGCGGTCTATCTTGCTGATGAAAATGAACCCGCAATGCCGACAAAAATATCGTTAGCCAGCATCTCGCCGGCTGATAATGCGACACTGACATTGCTTGGCCATGACGGCGAGCTGAAATGGGAACGTCTCGGTAATGGCTTTGCTGTTGCTATTCCGCCATCCGTGGGGAATAATCCACCCTGCCAGTATGCGTGGACGATTAGAATATCCGAGTTGAATCGTGAGGATTATTAGCAGAGTTTTGCGTGAGTTCGGACCAATCACGCAAAATGATATCACGTGTCATACGTATTGATCAACAACTCACCAAACAACGTATTCGCCCAGGCAAACCATTTTCGGGTAAATTTTTCCGGATTATCTTTGTGAAAAGATTCGTGCATAAATCCGGTGCCAGCATGGGTAGCGACCAGCATGTCGATGCAGTCCTGGATTTCCTTTTCATCTTTACTGGTCATGGCGCGCATGATGATGCTCATGGGCCAAATCTGATCATGCCAGCCGGTATGTGGCCCGCCGATACCCTCCGCATATGTGCCTTTGTAGAAATAGGGATTGTTTTTCGAAAGAACGAATTTACGCGTATTCACATAGAGCGGATTATCAGCATCAAAACAACCAAGATATGGGAGCGAAAGCAGACCGGGAATGTTGGCATCATCCATATAAAGTCTGTTGCCGAATCCGTCCACTTCGTAAGCGATCACCTGACCAAAATCCAGGTGCTCGGCAATGGCGTATTTTTGCAATGCTAATTCGACCTCGTCAGCCAAAGCCAGACACTCTTTTTTGAAAGCAATGTTTTTGTAGAGTGAATCAACCATCTCAGCCAGGTGACGCATGCAGGTGACGAGGAAATAATTTGACGGGATCAAAAACGGAAACACAGTGGCATCATCTGATGGACGGAATGATGAAACGACAAGTCCAACCGGATTGACATCATAACCGTAACCGGACATATGCAGCGTGTCTCCCGGACGTGTGGTGTTGCGCATAAAACTGTACGGACCGAGACCATCCTTACGTTGTTGTTCTTTGAACGTTTTGACCACGAGTTTCATGCTGTCGAGCCAGGCGGCTGCAAAACATGTCGTGTCGCCGGTTGTTTTCCAAAAATGGTACGCCAGGCGGATTGGATAGCAGAGCGAGTCAATCTCCCATTTTCGCTCGTGAAGTTCGGGTTTCATATCGGTATAATCGCTTTCCCACTCGCTGCCCGTAGGGCCATCATTGAAGGCGTTGGCGTAGGGATCGATGGCAATACATTTCGCCTGTCGATTGATCACACCCTGGAACAGCTTTTTTAGCTTTTCATCCTCATTGACAAATCGAAGATAGGGCCACACCTGCGCGGTCGAATCCCGCAACCACATGGCGTGGATGTCACCGGTGATGATGAATGTATCCGGTACGCCATCTTTTTCTGTATAGGTCACTGTTGTGTCGAGCGTGTTCGGAAAACAATTTTCAAACATCCAGGCGAGCTCCGGATGTTTAATTTTTGCCTTGACCCGCTTTATTGTCTCTTCAATAATGTCGCTAATAAAATTTCTATCTTGCGGAGCGGGACGATTGCTCTTGTATTTTTCAGAACTGTGAGCATATAGGGTTGGGGCTTTGGTGAGCAGGACTGTCGCGATGACGCTGCTCTTCTTCATGAAAGCTCTTCTTGTTTCGCTCATGATTAAACCTCCTGGTTAGTTGCGGAGACGCCAGTTAGCTGAATGAATTGGTCATAGCGCATGACCAAACAAGTTCTGTAAAGTTGCCCTGAATTTTTGAGACAAATAAATGTTATGCGTATGCCAAAGCCTGACTATTGTTTGGAAGTTTGACAGAAAATTGAGGGCTAGAGCATGCAGTGTGGAAGTAACATTAGCAAATATTGCCGAGAAAGGCAAGAGGAAAAAGACGAGAGTAATAAATCTTGCTTGACATTCTGACCAGGATTGCGTAAAATATAGGTGACAGGATATTCACCTTTATGATGTGGAGGGATTATGGAGAAATTAACCAAACGTCAGCGCCAAGTGTTCGAGATCATTATTGGTATGATCAAGGAAAAAGAGTATCCACCGACGCTAAAAGAGTTAGCCGATTCACTTGGGGCGGCGTCGCGCAATACGGCTGTCAAACATCTCACAGTGCTCGATCGCAAAGGTTACATTCAGTGGGAAAAGAATAAAGCGCGCAGCATCCGCATTCTTGAACCGCTGGGACTGTTGGACAGCGAAGCTGAACAAAGCCTGCCGCTTGTCGGCGCGGTCACTGCCGGTACACCCATGTTGGCGGAAGAAAATATTGAACGCTACATGCCGGTGCCCAAAATGCTCATCCGTTCAAATGACAAGCATTTTTTGCTGCGCGTGCAGGGCGAAAGCATGAAAAATGCCGGTATACTGGACAATGACCTCGTAGTGGTGCGATCGCAAAATTCGGCCAATACAGGCGATATTGTTGTTGCATTGATGCAAGACAGCGCCACGGTGAAACGATTGGCGCACAAAAATGGCAGCCGCTATTTGAAAGCCGAAAATCCGGATTTTCCGGATATCTATCCGGAAGGGGAGTGGTCGATTCAGGGCAAAGTGGTGTCGCTGGTGCGAGAGACGGTCGATTAAATATCCACACTCACCTCTCATTCCCAGGCTCGGAGTAGAAAATGAAAACACATCGACCGACACTGTTTATCCTGCTATTTGTTGTGAGCTTGCTGCTATTCTGCTCGACTACAAACCAGCAAAAGCCTAATTTTATCATCATTTTTTGTGATGATCTTGGCTACGGTGATCTCGGCTGTTTTGGCTCGACCCTGCATCGAACGCCCCACATTGACCGCATTGCGCAAAACGGCATGCGCTTGACCAGTTTTTATTCGACCAGCGGTGTCTGCACGCCGTCTCGTTCCAGCCTGATGACCGGTTGCTATCCGAGACGCGTCAGCATGCACCAGGATCATAACAACTATTGCGTGCTCTTTCCGGTGGGCAAAAAAGGGCTGCATCCGGATGAAGTCACGATTGCCGAGATTCTCAAAGAAGCTGGCTACGCGACAGCCTGTATCGGCAAATGGCATCTCGGCGACCAATCCGGGTTTTTGCCGACTCGCCAGGGATTTGACTATTATTACGGCATTCCGTACAGCAATGACATGGGGATAAATCAGGGCGCGAATCCACCCTTGCCGCTGCTTAGAAATGAAACGGTGATTGAAGCACCGGTCGAGCAGAGCACAATCACCAAACGTTATACCGAAGAAGCAGTCGCCTTTATCAAAAAGCACAAAGAGTCGCCATTCTTCCTCTATCTGCCGCACACGATGCCGCACAATCCGGTGCACGCGAGTGATGCTTTCCGAGGTCGCTCGGCCAATGACGGCTATGGCGACGCGGTGGAAGAGATCGATTGGTCGACGGGTGAAATTATCGCGACGTTAAAAGAGCTGGGACTTGAAGAAAAGACGCTCATGCTCTTCACCTCGGATAACGGCGCGGCGCAGCGATGGGGTGGGAGTAATGGCATTCTACGCGGCTGGAAGGGTAGTGTGTGGGAAGGTGGGCAACGCGTGCCCTGTGTTGTCCAGTGGCCTGGACATATTCCGGCGTCAGTGGAGCGCGCTACGATGACATGCACCATGGACCTGTTGCCGACTTTGGCGCGATTGGCTGGCGTTTCGTTGCCCAATCGGCGTATTGATGGCAAAGATATCACGCCTGTTTTGCTGGGCGAGAGCACCGAATCGCCGCATGATGTCTTTTATTTCTATCAAATGGGGCAGTTGCAGGCGGTGCGCTCGGGACCGTGGAAGCTGCATCTACCGCTCGCCGACAAACTGCGCAACTGGGGACCGAGCGAAGGCCCGCAAGCAGCACAGCTCTATCATCTCGAAAATGACTGCACCGAGTCGCACGACCTGGCTGCTGAACACCCGGCTATTGTCGAACAATTATTGGATTTGGCGCACTCCGCTCGCCAGGATTTAGGCGATCTGGACAAACCGGGTGCGCATCAACGTGCAGCCGAATGGGTGGAGCATCCGCAGCCGTTGCGACTCAAGTAGCAACAGCGCTGCGCTGCCGTTGTGCCGGCACGCTCTGTTGTAGCGATATGAGCTTAAATTCGACCCGGCCGCGGTCATAGTCCATGTGATAAAAGCCGGTGATAGTCTCGCCGCGCACGTTGAGGCTCCACTCCACCGGCAATCCGCGCGAATCCATTGTATAGCCGCTGAAATGGCGCGCCCTTTTTTGCGCAATGCGGTCGTGCAGGGTGATCCACTGGTCGTGAAAGTAGAACAAAAACGACGCATCAAAGTGATCCGGATGTTCATGTATGACCAGGACCGACGAAACCTTGAACAGCTCCGGGTAAATTTCCGAAATCGTTCTACCGCTGTAAATCCATACTTTTTTCGCAAACATGTGATTGTCCTCATAGTTGCCCAACAATTGATGCCTATAATCACTGTTTGTGTCCCACATTCGCACAATAGGCATATAATTTCTCAAAGTCAAATGAAATAATTTGCGGATCGTTTGGAGCGAGTCTTTTTATGGGGTGGGAGTTGCCAAGATTGTGCCAGGCGGGACAGGAGGGCGGTAAAGCTTAACAAGTTTTAGCCTCTAATCCCAAATCTTTCTTTAAGAAAAGCCGAAAAATCAGTGCTCATCCGTGTGCATTGTGGCTGACAATAATCCCTGAAAAAAACACGAAAAATATTCGTATCCTGCGAACAAAAACATCTTTTGTGCAAGAGCAGGATGCCGAACGACCGGCGCATTTTCTCAGACATTTGGCGGTGGGTTCACCTGCTCCAAAAGTCGCTTTTTGCGCTCCTGCACTTGTACGAGCAGCGGGATACCGGGATCAGCATCTCGCCAATAGAGTAAAAAACGATCGCACCAGGACAGGGCGTTTTCAAGTTCGCCCATTTTTTCGTAAATCTCTGACAACAATGCAATTGCTTGACAATACACTATTACCGATGCTATGAGAAAATGCCTTGTCTGCAGAGCAGTTTGACAATAGACAATCGCTTTGTCATATTGATGTTGCTCATAGTAAAGTCGAGCCAGATAATAATTTGATTCGAGTTTCTCTCCCCAAAATGGCTTCGTTGCAGTCTTTATATCCTGCAGCAGCAGCTTTTCCGCTTCAAGCTTTTCCCCTTTTGCTAATGCGATTTGTGCCTGATAGCCTAAATGAATTTTTTGTTTGACCACTTTATTGTGTAAGTTGAGGTAATACTGCGCTTCGTCAAAATTCTGGCGAGACAGTGCCCATTGGAATGCTACGTAATAGCCCCATGAGCGCAGGCGATCCTTTTCCACGAGTTTCGCAGAGGAATCCAAAATTGTCTTCACCTCTATTTGCGCCAATTGGCTTTGTCCCATCGCAAGATAGATTTCGAATATACTTTTCGAATTGCCGAGAAAATTCCCTAGCGCGCCTCTTTCTGCAGCAAGCTTTTTTGCTTTTTGCAAATGTGCCAGGGCATCCACGTATCGTCCGCTAAAGAGCATAAGCTTGGCATAGGCAACGTAAATAGTCTCTCGTTCCTGATTTTTCAAAGGCAATTTCAACGCACTTTTTATTGTATTCTCAGCCTCAGTAAGCCGGCCTTGCAGGGCATAAGCTTCGAGCAGAATTCGCGAAACATCTTTATTGCTCGGGTCCAGCTCAAGCGATTTTTCCAGATGCAGGATAGCCTCTTCGGATTGAGCGAGAAGATGGCAATGTTTTCCCACCTGTTCGTGCGCGCCGGCGGCGCCGGCCAAATTGCCGCTGTCGAGTATGAGCTGCAGATATTTTCGCGAATAGGTGACGGCATTGTTCAGATCACCTTTGTTCTCAAACATATCGGCGATATTTCCGTGTGCCGCAATATGTGTGGAATCAATTTCAATCACTTTGCGCGTATACTGAATAGCTTTGTCAAAATCTTCCAATTCTTCGCACGCTAATGCAGCACCGAGATAGCCGTCAATGACCTCGGGATAATCGACGACCAGCTCGTCAAATGATTGCAGCATTTTTGTATAATCGGCATCAAAGTAGGCTGTAAAGCCGCTGACCAGCAGCTTTTCCCAGCCCTTGAGTCGTGACTGCTGTTGTGCCGCCGCCAGGAAGCATTTTTGAGCATCGCCCCCGCGAGCGCGCCAATGCAGCAAGACACCGAGCAGGCATTGCGCATAGGCAAAAGTACTATCCGCTTCAACCGCCATTTGCAGACGTTGAATCGCCCCGGAACCGTCATAGCGCCACCACGCCTCGCGTCCTTGAAGAAAATAGTGAAAAGCCTGCAGCGAGGTTGTAGTAACGGGGGGCGAATCGATCGGAACCGTCGAAAATTCGGAGCGGCTAAAGTAGCGCAGCCATTGTCGGCTGCTGGTTATTCCTGCTGTTATCAAAAGGAGAAGCACCAGCGGCAGAATCACCGCCAGGACAATCCGTCGATGTTTACGAGGCACCTTTTGCTCATCCGGGGCGAGGTGACCGCGCTTATGCACGCTCTTTTTTAGAGCATCGATGTCGCGCGCCAACTCATTGACGGATTGGTACCTTTGCGCCGGCGAATTCCTCAAACAGGACTTTACAATCGGCTGCCATTTGTGCGGTAATGTCGCCAGATTTGTTGCGATATGGTCGTAATCTGCGCCGGCAATTTTCTCCAGCACCTCAACCTGACTGTCGCCGCGAAACGGCTTTTTGCCGGTGAGCAGCTCGACCATCAGCACGCCGAGCGACCAGATATCGGATCGAAAATCAATTGTCTCTCGCTTCACCTGTTCTGGCGACATGTAGGCGGCAGTTCCCATGATATTTGAAAAGGTAGTGGTCACGAGGTCCGGTTTGAAAGCGGGTGTATCGTGCTCTTTGCCTTTTGCGCTAACATCCTTAAAATCGACATTATACTCGGCCGTTTCCGAGGCCAGTCGTGCCAGGCCAAAGTCGGTGATCTTGACAAGCTGCGGTTCCCGACAGATCATGATATTGTCCGGCTTGATATCAAGATGCACGATGCCGGCGGCATGCGCGACGCCCAGGGCGCTGCAGACTTGCTCCATGATCCATATCACATCCCAGTCTTTGAATAATCCGTGCAGCTCCAACAACTGTCGCACGGTCAGTCCCTCGATATATTCCATAGCAATAAATCGGTGTGAGTTTACTTTATCGATTTCATAGATGGTACAGATATTGGGGTGATTGATGGTCGAAGCCGCGACCGCTTCGATTTGAAAACGTTTTAAAGCTTTTTGATCCTGAATGAGTGCGGGGGAGAGGAGTTTTATGGCGACGTGACGTTGTAAGCGGACATCAACGGCTTTGTAGACGCAGCCCATACCGCCTTCGCCAATTTTGGCCAGGATGCTAAAATGGGAAAGTTGCGAATGAACAAGCGGATCGTTGTGTGATTTTGTCTCCATACGTTACATTTTTAACTTTCACCCCTCTATGCATTTGTAAATATTGTATGAAAAATATTCCTAAATGCAAACAAAAAACGCGATATTTATTGATAAATATCGCGCATCGTTTGGGAAAGTCCGTTGCAGGTTTTTGCTATTTGACTAATAAAAAAGATTTAACATCCGAAAAATCGTTTGCCTTCAATCTATAATAATAGACGCCACTGGGAAACGCTGAAGCATCCCAGGTATATTTATAATGACCAGGATGCTTTTGTTCAGCCACCAGTACCTTGACTTTTTGCCCCAGAATATTATAAACCTCCAGCTCGACAAAGGCAGGAGAGGGGATGGTGTATTCGATTGTTGTTGTTGGATTAAAGGGATTCGGATAGTTTTGTCGCAGATCAAAGACTGTGGGCAAATCATTATTAATCGAGCGGATTAAAACCGGGTGTGCTCTCTCATTCTCATAAGCGCCGATATCCGGATGAGTGAGCATGGGATATGGTCTTGTTCGCCCATCAAGATCAAAAGGCGGACAATAATTCCTGTTCCTGTCAATATATATTGAATCTATCCCCGCACCAATACATGGAGAATCCATTGCCAGATGATAGTCGGCATCTATTGTGTCTTGAAACGATGGATTCAAATCGATGTTTCCGTCCAGCCATTGCAAGCTGGTTTGTGGCACTTGCATCCCCTCGCTTCCGTGTTTAATCAAATTATGCGACAGGCAAAGTTTCTGATTTTGAGACTTGGTGCTGAATGAAATTTGGTTATTTCCTTGATTCCAGAGAATACTGTTAACGAATGTGGCTGTTGAATTATAAAATCGAAAAACCGCATGTGCTGCACCACTTTTTTGCCCGCTTGCCGTGACATTGATGAAACGAGCATCTGATTCTGCAAAATGAAAGACGTCATTAAACCTCGTATAATTTTGAGCAAAAAGCACGCTCGCAAAAGTCGGTTGAGAATTATCGCAAAGTATACAATAGCCGGGATCTCTGGCTTCATTTGCAGAAATGATGGTATTTATGAACAGCGGCGATGAATTAAAAATAGTCAACGCCGCTCCAGTTACCGACAAGTCATCCTCGTAATTCTTGTAAATTTTGACATTTTCAAAAACAGGACTGGATTTATAACAATCAACACAACGAAAGGATGCACCGGTTAAACCAAGCTGTTGAAATGCGGATTTTTGACGATAAGCAAGATGCAGTAAATAAGGTGTGCCCTCTCCATCCAGAATTACAGAATCTCGGTGTGTCCCTCTCAAAGTTGCGAATGATGGCAAATGAATTGGAAATTTCTCACCCGTTAAAGAAGAACTATAAACGCCTGGCATGGCGTGAATGATGGATTTATTGAGACTGTCCGCATAAATCTTCATTCCGGCGTATGCTATTGTTTTAAGCGGCGATGTTGGCAAAAGACCGTTATTATTGTCATCTCCATCAGAACTCACATAAAGGTCAGTTTCCTCTTGTTTTACTTTTTCATTCAGAACATCAAATGTAAAAAGCTGACGCGGCCATACATGGTAATCTGTTGGTCGTTTGACAGTAAAAGTGTCGAGAACAACATGGAAACTAGTGGAATCGCTAATGCTTATATCGCTGCCCTTACTGCCATAGTTTTTGTAAATGCTATTTCGGTCAATCGGATCAAGATAAATATCTGATTCGGCAAGCTCAATTCCTCCTGTGCCCTGCGACGCAAAATTTTCAGCAATAGTCGTCTTTGATAAAGAAAAAAAAGATTCTGTTCCATACACGCCACCACCGGTCGATTTTGCACGATTTTGGAAAATTTTGACATTACAAAAGCTTAAATGCGAACGAAAGGCATAAATACCTCCTGCTACATATTTCGCTGTATTATGTTGAATGAGCACATTGTCCAAATTTCCGACACATCCAATACAATATAATCCCCCAGCACCCCATGTGGATGCACGATTGCTGTCAACCAACACATTTTGCAGGATAAAATTGGAATTTAGACAACGGAGCCCGGCACAGCCAACGCCAAGTGACTCGGTAACTTCGTTTTGGCAAATTCGGACGTTTACACATTCAAATTGCGAGTCGTATGCACCAAGACCTGCCTGCCAAGCTCTCAATCCATTGGTAATTGTCAGATTCTGCAAAGAGATACCAAAATCATTTTGTAATAGAACCACTGTTGTTTTATTCTGCGCATCGAGTATAACGCCATCCCGTGATTCGCCTGCAATGATGATGTGATCTGCAGGTTGAATGGGAAATGTCTCTATCAATCCGTCGCTCTGGTACGTGCCATTGGCTAAATGGATTGTTGGCGGATTCAAGCTGTCAGGCAATATCTTGACAAGAGCCATATTTATCGTGCGCAACGGCTGATCGGCAGTTTGACCACTGTTGCTGTCATTTCCATCTGGAGCGACGAACAACTCTGTATCCACTTGCTCGAGCTTGCCATGGTTTATCGCTAAATTGAACGATTTGAGCGGATAGGCATGAATTTCGGTGGGATTTTTTACCGTGAATGTATCGAGCGGAATGGAAATAATTTCAGAATGTTCAAGATATAGGTCTTTGCCTAAGTTGGCATGGTTGGAATGAATGACACAGCTACTCTCCTCTGCAAAAGTAATCCTGGAATTGACAATGAAAAGGCCACCCCCCTCATTATATTCACCATCATAGCCAACGGCGATATTTCCGACAATAGAGATGTTTTCAAATGTGGGATGCGCACCGTTCAAAGAGAGGCCGGCGCCTCGAGGGCCTTTATTATATTTGATACAAACGTCCTTCAAGTGAGGACTGCCATGGTGAATGTAAATGCCCCCAGTGGTATTATTTTGGATCAGCACATTTTCAATGTAAACATTCGAGTTGAAGAGAAACGCACCCATTCCAAGGTTGTTTTCAATAAAAAGATTGGAAATATTGATATCTGAATTTTCACATCTCAAAGCTATCTCAGCACTTTTCTTTAGAGTCATGTTTTGAATGGTGATGTCCGCGTTATTTTCGATTCTCAATAATCCTGACATCTCTTCAGCATCCAAAATCACACCCTCCTTTGATTGACCAAGCAATGATACATAGCGACTCATATTGATTGGAAATTGTTCCCCCGACCGGGATGGGCTGTAAAGACCGTTTGCCAGATGTATGGCGCGAGGATGCAGGCTGTCCGCCACGATTTTCTCCATTGCTCTGCTAATGGTTTGTAATGGCTCTTCAGGAGAAAGGCCACTGTTCTCGTTGTTTCCGGATGGATTCACGAACAGATCGCTTTCGACCTGCTCTGATTTGGCCGCCCGAATATCGAACGAGAAATTGCTGAGCTTGAACGCATGAATATCGCCAGGATTTTTTACGGTGAATGTATCAACAATAACATTGACCATGTCGCCATATGCTTTGTACAGCTCTCTGCCGTTAAAACCGGCGACGTTGAAATAAATATTACATCGGTTCTCCGCATCAAACAAGACATTCGAATCCTCAGATAGTGCTATTCCGCCGCCGTGCTCTTCAGCAATATTGCAGACAATCGTCACATTCTTTAATGCTGGTTCAGAATAATATCCGCAATAAATCCCTCCGCCATGCTGCGCTTTGTTGTGCGTCAGTCTCACGTTTTCAAGTATTGGTTTGGATTCCTCGCAATACAATCCACCGCCGTTTTTCTCCGCGTGATTATGGGTGATAAAAAGATGTCTGAGCGCCGGATGTGCTTTGTAGCACGTGATGCCGCCATGCTCACCAGCTCCGTTGGTGATGACAAGATGCTCAATGCCCGTTTTGCTAACGTTGTAAAACGCGACAAGTTCGTTTTTCCCTTCACCATCGAGAATTGTTGATCTATTCGAGTCGCCGACAAGCGAGACAAAATCCGGAAGATGAATCGGAAATTTTTCGCCTGTTCCTGACGGGCTAAACGTTCCTGCTCCCAGAATGATCTTTTTAGGCGAGTTTTCGTCGGCAACAATTTTATTCAACGCCAGCGCAATCGATTGAAGGGGATCTTGCGATGATGTCCCGCTATTTGTATTATCACCGAGTGGTGAAACATAGAGATCGGAATCGATTTGGCTTATTTTACCGTGCAACAGAAACAGTGAGACAAGTCCCAGCGAATCAACGTGCTGGGGTGTTGGATGGGTCACTGTAAACGTGTCAACGTTTACAGTAATCGGATCACCGATATGAAAAATATCATTGCCTGCATAGCCGGCATAATTGCACATGATATTGCACGTGTTGTTCGGATCAAATCGTGGTATTCCCACAAGTGAAGAGAAACCACCACCACACTGCAGCGCATGGTTGTTTTTTATCGTTACCTTTGTGAGTCTGGGAGATGACCAACGCACATATAAACCAGCACCCACTTGAGCTTTATTATTCTGCAAAAGAATATCATAAAGTACCGGCCTTGAATCCGAGCAATAAATGCCGCCACCGCCATAGGTTGCTGTATTATTCTTGATGACAAGATGTGCCAACCGCGGATGCGCTTCTTCACAAGAAATCGCTCCTCCCAGAGAAGAGCTCCCATTTGTCAAGGTAAATCCTGCCAAAACTGTCGTGCTGTCAAAGATGTTCTTGAAATAGACAAGCATCCGAGAATCATCACCATCGATGATAGTTTGTGATATATACGACGTGTCACCCGTTGTCATAAACAGACTGGCGATAGTGATCACCTTATTCTCAATTCGCAGCGTTTCCTTGTAGGTTCCCGGGTGAACGAGGACAGTGTCGCCGCGAAGGGCTGAATCGATTCCTTGTTGAATGAGGGGATAGTTTTGGGGGATGTTGATGATTTTGGGATAGACATTGAGGCAAATGATTAAGGTAAAAAACACGCAAAATTTTTTCATAATGCCCTCATGCGATTTTTGTATGTTTTTAATTAGGATGATATTTGGTCTGATTCTTGACGCAAACGATAAATTGGATAGATTTTATTAGGGATACTCGAAAAAGAATTATACCTCCCGAGCCAAATTTATTTTATGACTGATCCAGTAGCATGGCTCTATACTCTTTTAATTCTTGAATATCTTTTGCATTTGCGCGTGTATCAGCAACTTTTAAAGCATTGTCTATCGATGCAATCAAATCACTTGGAACATCTATACCCATTATTGATAAAAATTTATCGTGTCCCATTTGGTTATAAAACATTGAAAAACAAATCCATTCGAGTCGAAATAGTTGATGTGCATATTTATAACTATTGGGATCAAGCTGATGTGCTTTTCTATATCTCGTCAAGACCTTTATTAATGCATCCCCATTGAAACTGACATTTTCATTTTTTCCACTACTCAGAAAATCGAGAAATTCATCAATACTGACAGCGCGTTTTGATGTGCCATCTGAGAGACTTATAACTTCAGTATTATGTATCGTCCTTCCGTAATGGAAATTGAGCATTGCATTGTCAGGATAACTATCAAGTATCATCTCAAAATAGGGTTTAGCGTTTTCAAAATCATTAAGATTATAAAAGGCTAACGCTGAGATAAAGATAAGCGGATCTGAGTGCAAGCTCTCGCCCCAATGTTTGGAAAAATATGATATAGTATTAAAATATTCTTGCGCTTTTTTTTCGTTACCAGCATCAAGAAGTTTTATACCTTCGTGAAGCAAATCGAGCAATACAATAGCTATTCCATCGGGATTTTCTTTAAAAACAAAACCTGATAGTATAATACTCGATTCCAGCTTGTTTGCCTTTTTTAATAATGATGACAAGTCGCTTGATTCAGCATAAAATTTTTTAATTTTATCAATTCCTAGGTTACCCAATGAGTTATTTGAAATCCAATGGTATGTTAATTCGCGGATCATATTGATTTTTGATGAGCCAAGAGTATATCCTCTTGTATTGTAGATATCCGTAGCATGATGCATTTCTCCAATCGGTTCAAAATCTAATTCGGGTGAATGTACGATCTGTCGTATCGCAGAATCATATAAACTATCTGCTTTATTATACATTTCCAAGTTGGTCAAAACTCTACATTTAAAATAAGGTAGCTTGTAAAGCTTTAATACAAGTATTGACGCATCTTCAATAATTTCTTCAGCTTTGGTTTGATTCAATATTTCCTTTATTTTGTCCTCAGCAAGTTCAATCTCCACAAGAGCCTGATGTTCTTTAGATATCGAAAGATAATAAGCCAGTAAAAGCCGCGATGTTATATCGTTTGGTCCAAGTTGTAGCGATCTTCTCAATAGATTTATCGGGTTATCATATATTTCATCGGGTGGATGAAAAAGCATGTCGCGCGATGCATATCTTTGCAGTATTTTGGCCCTGTATTGATTGCTTATTGAGGACTGCAATAATTGTTCAAAAAGCTGACCGGTTTTTTCATATTTCTCCTCTAAACCAATACTGTTATCGAGGAGCCATGTATCAATCAATAGCTCTACTGTCACACTATCTTGCTGCGTTTCGATATCCGTCAATAGATGCCTTGCTTCATCCCAATTTTCATCTTTCATGTGCAATTGAGCAAGCCTTCTAGGCACTCTAGGAAGATTTGGATTAATTGTTAATGAGTGTTTCAATGCAGATTTTGCAAGCTTTAATTGATTTGTCGATTCACAAAAATTGGCAAATTGCACAAGTGCAATACTTATGTTCAAAACTATTATAATAGTCAATATGATGAGCAGGCTAAGGATGGATGCAATAACTAATTTGATTATCCGATTATTATTTTTTTTATTGAGGTTAAAACCTACTTGTGTTGTTGGCTTTTTCAGAGCCCAACTTGTTATTAGCAGAATAGAGAGGAATCCAAAAATGATGAAAACAAAAAGTGCGACAAGATGATAATCTTTTATATAAACTACGCCAAGAACGAGTGTAGCAATGGTTGTAAGACCAGCAATTAGTCCAAAAATTGGAGTAAATTTTTCAAAGAATGATTTCAAAATAGATGTCATTTTAATTTTCCATGAGTTAATTTGTGTTCTTATTATTCTAAATAATCAAACCTTAATCCGCTCGCCCCCTCACCCCGCCCTGGCCGTTTTCGCCTGCCAATCCACTGATATGTTTTTCCATCAATCCACCGCGCCCGTTGATAGGTCCGAGTAATCGTCAACCCAGAACGCGTTATTTCTTCTTCATTAATTTGCAGATTGTTCGCACTCAATATCATACCTCTCGGTTTAATCTCCTGACCATCCTCGTCTTCGATATATCCTTTAGAAAAAATTATTTCTCGCTGATTCTCGTCTTTGTGCATCGGTATAAAGGGTATCCAGTTGTGCGGTACAGTTGACATCAATTTATATTCGGGTATGCTGTCTGAATTCGCGGCTTTGCGCTTGTCGTTATTTTGACGTCTCGCCAGCTTTTCACGATAAAGTTCATAACCGGATGTGGCTTCTCCAATCCCATTCGGCAACGTCTGCTCAACGGCCCAAACCAAATTTGCCATCTCATCGCGCAGAAATGTGACTTTTTCTATCGATTCGCTTTCTTCGACATGTGCAAATGTTGGCGGCAAAAAGAAGAGAGAGCTTGATTTTGCACCCGCTGCGAGCTTGAACATACTCCAACTATTCGCCCAATTTTTCAGATCACCTGAGGGGGCTTCTTTTACTGTTGTGATGTCGCCAAAAACATCAGTGACATCCAATTTGGTGATTCGACACAATGTCCCGAATGCCATTTCGATGGGTAAAATAAACCAGTCATTTGAATGCAATAGTGCAAATTCCATGAGCAATAATTTCGCAATATCGTCTTCACCCACGGCAAGATTACCAAAGTCGATTTTGTTCTCTTCACATTCCCACCACCGTGAATTTGGCATGCCGGGAAATTCGCATGGCGTTGGGATACTGGTTTTTACCGCGCCTTGAGATTCTAATATACTGCTTTTTACTATAAAAGAATACCAGTCAGGATCGCCTTCATAATATTCATCAGCTTGCAATACAATTTCATCGCCATTCTTTTTGCTGGCAAGGGCAAACTGATACTCGAGTTGATTATCGCGCCAGTAAAGAGAGCGTTGTTGTAGTGCGCCGTAATTTTTTTGCGCCCATTTATAGAATTCGTTAAAAATCTCTCGATGTCTATTGAACAGTGCTTGCGGAATTTCTCCTCCATTCCCATTTTGCAATTTGAGAAAGATTTCTCCTCCATCAATCACTCTATTCTTTACAGAATTAAGAAAGTAGAGTGACGCACTGTCCAACTCGTCGATATCTACACTTGCAAAACTGAAAATTCTTTGAAGCTCCTTAATATCGGTTACATTTTGATTATTTTCATCGCCTTCAGAATTGGGATTAAGAAGCGATTCGAGCTCTAATCCCATTTCCACGCGTCGTTTCAAATCGATCAAATCCAAAGGCTTGCTGCTATAATCGCTTTCGCTTTCTTGCTCAACATAATACTCGGGAGGGAAATTATTGATATTTTTGAAATCTTGTATTTTATCATCAATTGAGCCGTAGTGTGTTATTGGAGCCGTTTGAATTTTATACGACACTTCCGCAGGTGTCCCGGCATTGTCTGCCTTGAATTCACCGAATTGCCATTGTCGACCCAACATCCACAATGGATCGCGAATTTCCGCACGCAAACTTTTTTCAATATGGTGTGAATATTCCGGATCCGTATCTTTTGGTTTGAATGGCTCCAAGCGGCGCCATTTTAATTCGATTCCATTTCCAGACATATTAAATCTCCGGTTTCAAAATCAATCAATCTTGATTAGCTTGCTCGTTTTCCTGCAAATCAGGATAATAGAGTGCGGGCAGTATGTATTTATATTTTGGCGGTAAATAGTCATAATTCATCATGCGCAATTTTGCCAACTCTATAGTCTGATCAATTGCACCAACCAGGTTATTTATCTCCCACTTGCCATCGTTCCGAGCGGGTAAAGCAAGCAGCAGACAATTTGGCGCCTCCTGACTTGGCTGATCATAATGAAATGCAACGGCTGTATCTTCGATTTCGTTGGGAATGGTTTCCACCCACTCATCAATGACAAATCCACACTTATTTTTTGTCTGGAAGAAGTTTATGGGGACTTGTGCAACAATGGAAATCTTGCCGTTTGTTGGAATCTGTTTCCTTTCGAAGGGTAAAGCGATCCATTTATTTACACCCGTTTTATCAGTCAAATCTGGTTCCCAAGGTAATTGAATTACCTTGAGATTTGTATTCCCCTTTCGAGTCTCCTCAGCTGAGTATGGTTTCTTGTTTAAAACTCGATCTAGTAATTGCAGCGTGTGAAAATGTGCCAATTGCGGTTTCACTCTAGAAACAGATTCTATCCATTCCTCGACTAGTCGTTTTTGTTCTTCCTCATCGTCAGAACCAAGTAGTTCATCTTGGCGTCCAAGTGATTGCTGTAATTTTTGGTAAACCTTGCTCGTTGCTTCACTTGTTACATCAAAAGATGGATATACCCTGGCTTGTTTGGCAAAGAGCACATCGACGGCCTCATAGAGTCGTTCCATTTTTTCTTTGAGATTCGTACCCTCAAAATTTAGTAGCGAACTGATATTATCCAATCTGTTCAATAGGTCAAAAAGTGTTGAACGGGCCTGTGACCATATGTGCTGCTTGAGATAAGCCAGTCCTTTATCTATATTTTCTTTGTCAGAGGTTTCAGTATTTGATGTTTCGTTGACATTCATTCGATCAAAATCGACAAGGGCTGATGAGACAGCATAGTTGAAGGCGTCATTAAAACAGGTTCTACCCAACTGCCAGTCCGGGTGCCATGATTCTGGCCGCATCTCGGCAATGATAAATTGATCTTCTTCCAATAATGGCTTCCATTCTAGAGGATAGCTTTTTGAAAGCACGAGTTTGTTTTCATTCGTCGCCCAGGTGCTGTTATACACATCCGGTAACAGAAATTTAATAAAATTGAGAATCACACGCTGAAATATGGATTGTTGATCTCGAATTTGTTCCTTAAATGCTTGTACATCATTCTTTGAAAAGCCAACATCTATGTACCTTGTCTCAGACTCTTTGTTACTGCCATAGGTTTCATCCGATAGGTCAAGATCTTCCGGTCTCAGGCAATCCCGGATGTCGAGCGGTCTTGATTTGGTCAATAACGTGCTGATGGTGGCTGCCAACTGGAATCTTGCCGCAAGGTTTTGAGTATCATTGCTAACTGTTTCCGATCCGCTATTTTTCAATAACGAATGTTCAAATTCGACTTTCTTGTGTGATTCGTTACCCCCCTCTGATAGGTTTTTAAAACCAAGAAAATTCTCAATGTACTGATCAAATGTATTTTTCTTTTCATAAAGTGGACTTTCAGCCAGAATCAAGAAATCCAAAGCAGATAATCCCAACTCGCTGATTACGATTTCTTCATCATAGACTTCCGCGCCTTCGAATCGATATCTGCATTTAATATCACCCGCGTTACCAAGCATTTGAGCAATCCATGATTCCAACTGAGGAGCGATTAATGATCTTGGCGTAACAGCCCAGCCATTCTCAGAAGATGATGCCTGCTGGGAGCCAGGCTCTGGAAGAAATACACACACCTTATGTGTAAAGCGAATGCCGCTGCGCGGTGTTTTTATGACCTCTACTTCCGGAGGATAGTTACCTGCAGAAACCGTTTTCAAAATGGCTTCGGCACGATCAAATCGACCCTGAATGGATTGGTGAACTGCTTCCGCAATGCCTAAATCAGCCAAACTGTCCAGGATTTCAGCCAGACGATTGAGAACGTGTTCTTTAATATATTTTTTTTCACCTTCATGTTCATCTTTTAATAAATCTTGGGGCCAAGTCTTGAGTGTCTTGTCATTCTCCTCATATTCATTCAACAGTTTCCGACCATCAACAACATTTTGAGCTGCAATTTTTTCTCTCACATTATCATCAGGATTCTGTGTCTCTTCATCGTCCGGCGGTAATTTTTCATCAAGGGGAAAAAGGATGCGAAAATCATAGATGTACTGCGCCAGCTCCAGTTCGTGATTCGTCTCTATGTAAGCTTCGCGGAGCATACGTTCAAAGCGATAACCAAGCAGGGCTGACAATGACTGCCCCTGACGAATACCTTCCAAAAGCCAGAGCGCTTTTTTCACGCGCTCGGATGAAAGATCAATGGCGAAATCCTCATTGTCATCTTCATTTCGTTTCATTGCATGTTGATAAAAACCGTTGCGCAGGATTGCGGCCGTCGTTGCCTGATTAAACGATGGTGCGTGTACAAATCCTGCATTAATACTTTCATCAGCATTGTTTGCCTGGACATTTTCAAGATAGCCGAACGCGCCCAGACAGAGTTTTGGCACCACCTCCTTCTCATCCTCACCCTGTCGCATCTCCCACAACTTTTTATAATGAAATGCTGTGATCCAGGCATCGATACGATGGCTGCCAAGATCCAGAACTTGACCAACATATCGTTCCAGATCCGAGAGTGGGAGACCAATCAGATTTTTTATGGCTTGAATTTGATCTTTCAGGTTAGAGACTTTTTGCTCAATCAGGGCAGCCAGGCGAGGATCGGGAATGTTATCATAGTTTTCGTGGTCAACATAGAGTTTATAGCCAACGGCTTTGAGGAATGAAGTACGTTCTTCGCCAATGATCAAATGACAGGGAAACTTGTTGTCAACATTAGTGAGGAGAGCTAAAATATCAAATTCTTCCTCGCCATTAGTGACACCTGATGATTGAATGGTGACGGGATCGCGTTCATCGACGTAGAATGCCTTGTACAATAAAGTGGCTATATCAATGGTTTCACGTAAAAGTCCCTGCCTTAATAAAAGAGAAAAAACAGCCAATGTATTGCTATCTATGACAAATCTCGCAAGCTCTGCAGTTGTGAAATTAAAAATGGTTGTAGTCGAATTATTTTCACTTTCCGTTTCTTCCTGCTCGACAAGTGTGAAAAGATCCACGAGTTCATTCAAATAGTTATGTACATATGTCTCCGGATCTTCGCTAGCTGATAGATCATCCGGCGCGAGCAGACTTTTAGTCCTAGAACTTTCGGTCAGCGCCGGCCCCGTCTCGATATCCGTGGTATCGAGTAATTCATTCGCACTCTTTGTATTGTTTGCATTGACATCTTTAACTGAAAACTCAATGGATTCGGATTTTGTCAACAACATGTTGATGAAATTCTCATCCATATCCGAATCTTCATCTTGATTGGGGACTGCTGGTATATTGCTGATACGCTTCTGTAGAATATCTCGTAATTCGTTGGCCTTTTGCCACACCAGCTCTTCAATATCCGTTGGGAAAAAATGCGGGTAGCGAGAATCAAAGGCTTGGCGGTCGCAGGCTGGATAGATACCGTATGGATTGGCGTCAGCCTGGATGGTTGGTAGTTGCTTTAGTGGTAAAACGTGATCCAGGTAGAATTGTCGTGCATTCTGATTTATGATATTGTATGTTCCAAGCCAATCAGTGGGACATACTTTTTTTAATTGAATCCATTTAAGGTCGACGTATTTCTCATGTGGTATATCGCCGATTTTAACTAATACTGAATCTAATTTTTCACTAATTTCTAAGCGTGTTGTATTTATAGCCCAGTCACTTGTATGAGTTTTTCCGAAGCGAGATGCCTTTATATGGACTGGTGGAGGACCAGGATTTGCTATTTTCAGTGAAGCAACTGTAGGCGAGTTACTGTATATACAGTAAGCTAATTCAAATGTGCCGATAAATGGAATCTGAATTGGAATTAGAAGTTCATTGATTGTCTCTGAGAACCGAACAAAGTTACCTTTCTTTTCATCTTGTATAAAAGTAACATTTTTCCCCTGATCGATGTCATCTTCTTCTGTTGGTTCCCAAGTTATGATAAAATTATCACCTGATATAAGGTGTTTTTGTAAACTATAATCGTTATTTGAATTATTGCTGTCATGTAAAGGTATGTATGTAAATTTGATCCAGTTTACCAATATACTAATTTCTGCATTATTCTCATCTTCAGGACTGAGGTCAAACAAGAGAAATAGGTTCTCAATATCCTCATCAAGATTAATTTGAGTTTCAAAGGTTTGCCAATTTGAGCCTGTATCACCTTTAAAAGATAACTCGCCAATACCTTCAGGATTGAAATCCAAACTATCCTTCAAGTATATCTTGCCTGTATTTTTGACTTTATTAAAACCAAGGCGAATTTGTAAATTATAACAGCCAGCTTTTAGGAACGTACCTGAGTATCGCACCATAGACTTTGGAAATATTACATTTAAACATTTACAATCTGAATGATCAATTGTGGGAATAATTGGAAGGCCTGAAAGATTTAGGGTACAATTCTCGGCCTCGATGTGAAGATTGGTTTCTTCAAGGATTGATAATAAGCGCAATTGAAAATGTGCTAAAGTAAATAGGAAACCACTCTTGCCTTTAAAAACCAGTTTTATCTTTCCGGGCTTTGTTGCCTTTATGAGATAAACGCGTGTTTTTACAGCAAGCCACTCTGAAGGCTTTGAAGGCTTTTTCAACATTGACATATCAATCATGACATGCCCTAAATATCGATCATCTTGATGCAATTCAATCTTTGCTGAATCAGTTTCCGTCTTTAGATCAAGTTCTGATGCAACATAAAAAGATGCCTCATACCAACCTGTATTAGCTATACTGGGTTGTAGATCACTCTTTTTAGAATTTATTTTATATTCTACCCAGTCATTGTGCCTTATCCTACCAATGTAGCTATCTTTTTTCGGCGGTGTCGATTTTATTCCGGAAATGATAGCCGGATTATCTTCTGGAGAAAGCGTCTTATTATACTGATTCTGGTAGTTGAATTCACATTTCAAATACACTAGTTTTAAACTAAAAAAACTTTCCCCACTAATTTCAAATCGTAATCGAAACGGTTTGCTATTTTTCTTGCCAAGTCTTCTTTTCTTAGATATGTATTCTTTCCAATCGGTTTCATTATCTGATTTAGCATTAATTGGAATATCTACAATATCATCGTCTTCGTATGTAATATTCACACTGCTGCTACGTGCATCGGTAGCAATAAAAAGTTTAATTTCATGTTCTAATTTGCTAGATGATGTACTAATTTGGAATTCAATGATATCGCCGTGCTTAATACCTGCAAAGTATTTCACATTGTCTGTTGATTTTTTTATCTGGATAGAGTTTTTTGATTCAAAAGATATAGCTTTAAATTTAATGACCTCATTGTTGGTAGCACGCAAGCGGTGTTGAAGGAAGCCCCCTATCGTTCCCGGCCACAACGCTTTTCCGACATCCCTGAGATGTTCCGCTTCGGTGAACGCGGCATTTGATAATGGAGGTAATTCATTTTCCTCTGTAAGCGCCAGAGCGTTCCTGAACATCGCCAGAGCTGATGAATTTTCCGGTTGTTCATCCGAATTTTCAGGAAAATACAAGGCAAAACTATCCTCAAGGGATTGCCCCCACAGCGAAAAAGAGGTCTTTTCGTCGGCCATGTTGTTGGTCGGTGTCCCGGGAGTGAGAAACTGGAATCCTTCGGTATAACAGTGTTCTGTGATCAATCGGGCTAGGAGTTCACGACTTTTATCCGAATTGTCATCAAGGTCGGCAAGTCCCTTGAAACCAAAGACGAACAACTTTTCGATCTTGTTTACTTGTTCGAGTCGATCATGTTCAATCTCTAAAGCCATCCCCTTATTTTTCGCTTCCTTAAAATCCTTTAACCATTTGCTCCCCTCATCAAAAAACAGCTTATCCTCATCATCCACGATCTGTGTGGAAGGACCGGCTGGAAGATCATCCGGAATTGCCTTGCTAATCCCCAGTAGAACCGGTTCATCTTGAGTTGTCGAGTCCATAGCCATGACGACCCAATAATCCGGTAAAACAAAAGAGTGCGGTGGATCTGACCATTCGTTAAAAGGTTCCATCTCTTCTGATCGATCACTCTTCGAGGAGCGAATGTATTGCTTATACTTTTCCGCGATATAGGCACCGCGTTCGGGACCATATTTATCGTAAAGTGTCTGCCAGGCTTTTAAATTAGTCTCTTTATTTTCTACCTGATTTATTTCCTGAAAAGCATTCCAAAATAGCGCTCCATCCCGGATTTCTTCATCGTTCAGCTCTTGTTTATGAGTTGATAGCGCAATATCATCCGGGAATATTCGGATCAACAGCTTTTCCTGATTATCCTCAAATTTTGTTTCGATTCTTACTGGAAATAGCAGAACAGGCGAGTTCTCCTCAGGCATCGGTATACTATCTAACTTTGTTTTTGAATTGGGTATGAGTTTGTTTTTATTCTCGAGATTAGAGTCGAACAGCTCCCAATATTTTTTTATTTGATCATCTGCGGTCTTGTATTTGCCTGTGTATTCATCTTTAGAATCGGTAAGCTCTTTGCGGGATGAAATTATTACTTTCTCAAGTTCATTCACTTTTTGTCGATACTGGAACCGAGCGTCGTCCAGTTCTTGACGCGTTTTTCTTAATTCATCTCTCAAGCTCATTTAGATTTCCTTCAGCATAAATGCATTCATCTCAATTCAGGAATTAACGCTTCACCATGTACGGCCACGCGTGCCGGCATCTGGTGCAGGATATAAGCAAAATCGGCAGCACTTTGGTTCCATTTAATGTCCACCCCCATACCTGTCGGACCATTTTCAATGTCGATATATCTATGGTTCATGTCACCATCGAGTATGTCCATCCAGGCAAGCTGATTCCAGATTTCCAAGTCATCATTGCTTGGCGTGCAGTTGGCATCATCAGCTCTTTCAACATCAAAACCAAAACGCGGTTCGGAAACTTGCTGCTGCAAGACAAAATACCAACCGGGATTACCGTCCTTGCCTTTTGCTTCCTCCGCATCCAGACCGGAAAAACCGATAAAGGTTATGTCCGGTGGAATGATGCCGCGGAATGTCGGAAATTTTGCAGCGGCCGCAAAATCTGGTACAATGCGTTCATCGTTTCTTTTTGCCGGGATCGCGTAAATGATCGCGTTCGGATATTTATAAAGCAGCTCACCGCGAATGAGTAAGACCAGCTCCTCTGATGTTTCAGCACCGTTGTCCCCCAGATCACTGTTCGGTTCCCATAAATGGATTGCCTTTAAATCCGGCGGCGGATCATCACTATCCACAGTTGGACATCTGTCCCAGAACTGTTTGAAACAGGTGCCGCGTTGGTCGGTTGGAAATTCCCTCCATAGCAGCTCTCGCGCCATTTCATGATTGAGTCCCGCCATATAGGCCTCGATAAATCGCCGATTGGTGCTCAAGAGACTGATGGAATTCTGCTTGATATTTTCAACCCCAGGTAATAAATAGTCAGCGGATAGATCGCGTAAATCCTCATACATGGGTGTCTGGAATTTAGGGTGCGTCATAATAGTACGCTGTTCCTCAACCATCCTGTTTATTTTTTCATCATCCTTTGCATCGACTGCTGCCTGCAGTGCTCTGCCAAAATTATTTTCCGGATTGAGCCAATTTTCAATATTTTCTACGATGGAAACCAGGTTTTTATCAGACTCATTTTCCTGTTGTTGTGAGCCGGAACCGGTTGAAAAACCTTTAAAAAATTTATCTAATAATTTTTGCTGTAATCCTGAGGTGGGTATGTGCGCCCGTTTACCAACTCCGCCGGATCGCGTCATCTTACGAAAGCCAGCGTTCTGATATATAGGAGGGAGTGAAGGACGAGGTCTTCCATTCTTTGATTGAGCTGTGGTCATATTTATAAAACGCAAAATCGGTCCGGCAAGTGCGATATAGTCGGCACTATGATTATCAGATTGATTGTCCGGCACTTTTAAAAGTGGTGAGAAATATTTCTTGTAGATTTTTTTCGCTGTTTCCTTGCCCAGCTGAGATTGACGAATTTTTTGATTCACATCTTTCACCACATCGCCGATTTGCTCCCAAGCTGCATCCATTAACTCTTCCTGATGCTCCTGGATCACACGAGTTCCATAGGCAGCGGCAATGCGGTGACGTGGATCAAGATTGAGTTGTGAGAACCAGCCAAGATTATTGCCATAACCGCCATTACTTTGTTTATAAAAGTAATTCTTGGATTTTCGAAATCGACTCGGCTTTAAAAACATATAATCGGGGTAATTGATATCACAAGATTTTATTTCAATTCCGAGCAATTCGCATGCTTGACCGCCCAGATCAGTAAAATTAAATCTCAAACTTGAACGATCACTTCGAGATAACATAGCTTTTATTTTTGTAAAGAACGAGTGACCATTATTGGGATTATTAATTGTGCCTGTACCAATTGAGTTTTGGCCACGAAAGACTGTTATAGTACCTTGATTTGTATCAGAAGTAAAGATAAAATCGAGTTCAAATTCTCCGTCATGTGAAAACGCGACTCGATCTAATTTAAGTTGTGCACCGTCAGAAATATGACCGATATATAGATTTTCACTGAGATCTTTAAAAAGTGAATCATCTTTTGATAAATTGCATGCATATAAAGGCGGCTTGACGCATTTTTCAAACACATGACCTTGTTGATCACGGATTTTCACCAGGTGGACCAGTCCCGGAATGCCGGTTCCAGATTCGTCCTTGTTGCCAAATTGAAAATTTTTGAAATGGTTGCCTAAATGCGTGGCGCACGGTGTTTCATTATCTTCCTCTATAATCTCTTGCTCGTCTTCAAGTGCTTCGTACGGATCATACACCTGCTCCGGCTCGGGATTGAAATCGGTAGCGACCAGTGCACCTTCCATTTTGAGCTGAAAGGGTTGATAAAATCGTTCGTTCGTCCCCTCACTTTGGCCCAATGAATACCCCGGTTGATTGACGCAAAATACCTTTTTGCCAATTTTGCCGTCCTTGTCACTAATTTCTTGCGGACGCAACAGACGGACAAGCGATTCAAAATCACCACGATTGCCCGTACGAAAGGACCACGTATAATAGACTGGCAACTGAACGTTTTCCTGCTTGTCGTCAACCCATGCGAGATCAACATTGTCGACTGCTTCTTTCCCAAGTCCGGCTAATCTACCTGCCTCAAAAACCGGCACGACAAAAGCGCTGTACGCTTCACCGGCAGCCAGCTTTCTCGGGCAGACGAGGCGCGATGTGAGTCTCTCCGGGTGATCTTTTAATAGCTCTGTGAATCGTTCTTTTCTATTTTCGGGATTTGAGAAAATGTCATCAAATACTTGCACATGTGCCCAGGCCCACGCCTGGTCCAGATTTGGCAAGGACGAACTCTTTTTAACGGTGATACTCGGAATTGGATGTGCTTCCGATGGTGCATGAAACTCGAATTCTTTTTTATCCTCGTCAATTGTTTGGCTATCCTGAGAGCGCAGCACTATGAGACAAATCCATGGCTGCAAGCCCTTTTTCTCCTTCGTCACTTCTGGTGAAAAACGCCAGGGAAAGTCGGGTTCAGCAAATTCAATGGTCGGACAATAGTTAGGCTCGAATGTGCCGACATCGGCTTTGGGATCAGTGCGCACGACAATATTGGGATTGAATCCCGTAACATCGCCGGGGCCGTATAGCTTTACGTTGGAGCGGATTTGAACGTTTTCGCTAATTTCTTCTTCATTTTCACCAATTCCCTTCATGAATACATTGACATTCAGGGGAATTTGCGTCCGTGCTCTCTTGTCTTCTCCATCCCTGACCTGATCGATTTGCGTTGAGATACCTTGTCTCAAATAAGGGAGAAAGCTATATTGCAAATTGCTGGTATTTTCACTCATTTTCAAGCCGCCTCTTGGTAAGCATCAATAAACCACTTTGTCCTGTCAGTTTGATTTTTTGATTTTTCTTTTCTCAGCCTGTACGCATCAAAGAATGTCATCCCACTTTCCACCCGGCCCTTTTTCGTTATCTCTGTTTCAGATTCTGTTTGAACTTTATATTGCGGATCGCGCCATTCAATTTTCGGCTTTACATCCTTTGAATTATAGCGTTTTGCACCCGATTTATGATAAGGTGCACGTTTTGCCGCCGTGTTGTTCGTCAGAAAATCGCGGGTGTCGCTTTGAATTACGGGATCGTTCTCGCTTTCATCAAGCCACTCACTACTATCAAGATGCTCTCCGGTTTCAAGGTCGTCAATAATCACAGATTCATATCTGATGGATTTTCGTGCACAGAATTCACCAAAATCGAATCCCTCGCTGGTATCGGGATCCAGATTACAAATGCTAATACCCGCCGGTTGCTTTTCAAACGACGGCGCGGCCAGCTTTTCTTCATCTTCCATTTCGAGGAATTGCGCCGGAGCAAAATAATCTTGAATATCATGTGCGGTCAAAGCTTCATCGATATCCGCCAGAGATATTGAGGTGATTTCAAAATAGTTGTAATTTTTCGGTTTGTGATGACCGAATTGAGAGAGCTCCTGCTTGAGTGGAAGAACAGTCTGGCGTATTTCCAGTGGACACATTGGCATCACAACAACGGATACAGGATTTGGCTCTTTGTTCTCTGCCTCATCTTGAGATACTTTTTGTTCCTGCGCGTGCGTATTTGATCGCAGACTTGTCACCATCTGCATGTACGGCGGCAGGGCTCCCGCCCAGTTTGCGCTCTCGCGCAGGGCACCGAGGAGGATGGAGGATATATCCTTGCTCGCTAATAATTCTTCATCCTTTTTACCAATGGTGAAATTGAATGGTACCCTGAAACGAATCCGGCATACCTTGAATGAGGCCTTGCCACGCACATTCCATGGCGTGGGACCGCTCAGTCTCGCTGCCAGTCCAACACTGACCGACACCCGACCTCGAAGTCGAACACTGGCCCGAATGTCAACGATGAACGAGAAAGGCGAAAAGATGAACAGCGCATCAAATCCCAAGTGTCCGGTGATTATAAATCCACAGGCTTTGCCATGCAGATCCAGGTTCGAGCCAAATTGGACAGTATTGGACGTGACCGCAATATAATGGTCGAGGGTGAGTCGAGGATTATCGCCTTTGCCGATACTGACCGTGAGGCGTCTCAGTTTGGGAAAGCCGGACGGTGGGGTGAAGGATGGGTGAAATCCACCGACGGACAGGATAAACATGGGCTGGTCGCCCCAGTTGAGTCGAAATGCCATATCACCGGAAAGTGGAAACTTTAGCAAATAAGAGTCATAAATCGTGGCATCAATACCGAGCTCTTTTTTGTTAAAATCGATATAACCAAAGACATCTAACTTGATTTTGATCAAGTCCTTTTCTTTGCTCGGCAAAACCATTCTCAATTGACCCAGGAGCGCAATGCGCACCGGATCGGGCAGCTCGATTAATAATCCGATTTCTGCCTGGATAATGGGCGGTGTGCCCCACGCTAAAAGTCCCATGGGACCAATGACGAAGCGATCCTCAGTAGCCGGAAAAAACGATTCAAGAGAGGTAAAAAGTTTTTGCGGATTTTTCAAAGGATCATCTGGAAACATCACCGTATCGGTTGCGCCGCTGCGCACACCTTTTTGCAGCGCTTTTATGGCCATCGCACGATTGATACCGATCAATCCACCGATGCCGTTTAATGTGAAACCAAATCCCAGTTGGATACCGGGATTGAATTCGGCAAACATGGAGAACAGCATAGAAAATCCGTCGCTGCCGTCCGGCAAACGCGTGGTGATGATGCCGATGGCGGTGAGGGCGATTTTTTTGTTAATTTCGAGTTGGAGGATTCCGGTGTAATGGTTGTTTAAAGAGTCGAAGAACAGACGACCACCGCCAATGGTATTAGGAGCATTGACTAAGATAGCAATTCCATCAGGGGATTTGAAGGCAATCGATATATCCGCTGGGCCGAAATTCCCTCCTTTTTCAGGGAATGTTATTCTGGTTGTTAGCCCGATGTTTTCAATCTTTGCCTGCACAGGACCAAGTAGTGTTTTGAGCGTTGTTGCGACATGGATAGGAATGTTTCCTGACTTGGTTGGAGTCATCGACAGGTAGACTGAGTCAATACAAATTGGGCCAATTGATTTATGAATTTGGATTGTGGTATCAAGAGCAGCACTACCACTAAAGTGTAATCCGTCCTTTGATGACCAACCGACACTAAAGTCAAAACTGCTGCTAACACCATTTTCCCGGCAAGTTTTTTTTATAAAACCATCTGCTTCCTGCAATCCAAGCGAGAAAAGACAATCTTGAAAGTCCGTTTCCAAATATAAATTGTAATCTTTTTCCTTCTCCAATCCCAAATGCAAGACGCATTTACCGATTTCAAATCGAGAACCCTGGGGATTACCTATGGAAATAGCACTTCCTTCTCCAGCTTCAGATATAAAGCTAATCTTAAAACTAGCTGGGCAATTTTCAGCAATAGTTGAGGCATCAGCAGTGAAAATATTATTTAAAAATTCCAGCTTCCCATCTTTCTTTATTTTTAATCCGAGTCCATTGCTAAGATTGGAACTTGACTTGATTTTTATTCGGAAATTCTCAGATATTAATAACTCTTGATCTAAACTGAAATATAATCCAATGCCAATTCCATCTATAATTTTCTCGAGATTAATAATTGGATACAGTTTACATCCAAGCTCTTGGTTAAGTGAATTGATAAAAGGAAAATCAAGAACTTTTAGTTGATTTAGTCTGTTAAGTTCAATTAAATTGCCATCTTTGTTTAAATTTTTGAGTAATATAGGCTCAGGATTACGAATATCGGGAAAAAGCAAAAAATAATTTGCTAAATTGAACAAATGACCAATTAATTTATCAAACTTCAATTCTTCTTCACTGAAATAGGATTTTTTTATTGCATCAATAGGATTAATAATTCTATCTGGTATTAAATTCCAATGGACTATTCTTTTTATATATGGAATATGATATGTAGTTGGAGTTTCAAAGATTTTTTTCTCTTCTATTACTCCTAGGAGCATTAGTATTGGATATAGAGAACAGCAAGTATCTTGCAATAATTTTACTAATAAATAATCAAATAGCCCTATTGCAAAACTGGAGTCCAATTTTATTACATTGACAAAATCTGAATCATAACAGTCAGTATCAAAATCTATGTGGTATATTGCGTCAATCACATCTTTAAAACAGTTTATAAATGATGGAAGGTACATCAGGCATTTATCATTCTCTTCCTCCTCTATGAGTTCAACCATTACATGAATATTTTTGAGAAATGTGTCGAATACTGGTTTCATGCTTTCGAGCAGAATGGCATCGGAAGGCATGGAATACCCAAGTTCATTAAACAAGATAGATGCTTCCTCTCTGTTATTAATAGATTTAACCAAGGGCTCAATGAACTGGATTATAATTTCAACAAGCTTAATTAGTTCTTTCACTTTTTATAGCTCCTAGCTGATGTAATTTATCCAAATAGTCGGCAGAAAAATCAATATAGGGGCGGACTACAAGAAAACGTGCAAGATCGTGATTAAAAAAATCCTTCGTTGTAAATTCAATCTCACTTAGCTGATTTCCTTCAACTTTTAGTATTTTATGTTTTTTTGGTTTTTTTCTTTTTTGGGGATCGATTTCTGTTTCGTCTTGATCAAAATAAGGAATACTCCAATAATAATTATTTTCTTTTATAATTTGAATAGCGGAGTCTAATACAAGTTTACCATCTTTGTACATATATTTAATATCCTTTTTGTAGTCGATAAAAAACAAATCCTCTTTTGAATGGTGGCAAATAACAAAATCAGTTTCAGGTCTCTTCCAGGATTCCGTTTTCATTTCTGCATTAATATTCCATATTTTATAAATTCCTATTTCTGTGCTTTTAGGATCGGTCCAGCAATCATACTCAAACCTTGTGGTATAGCAAAATATGTCGCACTCTATCATTTGTAGCTTATTGTTTACCATCAATTCTATTTGTTGATTCTGATGAACTTTAACAAATCCATTTTGAGTTTGCTTACCATGTACTTTTATGTTTTCAAGATGCACAATAGCTATATTTGCGGCTCTGCTAATTTGAGTTTTAAGAAAAAATAGTGACTTCCTAAACCATTCTATATAATGCATTGGTTTTTTCATGCCATGCCCACTGAATTTATATCCGTTCCTTAATGTTCGAAAAGAGAATTCAACGAGCCTCTTATTATCAATTTCCAAGTCATACTCTTCTTTGTCGCTAACATCAATTATTAGTGCATGTTCACCAATCCAGGGTGCACCGGGCATAAATACTGTTAGCAATGGATGATTCTTGAAATAGACATAATCTCCAATTACTAGATCATTCCATTCTTCTCGATTCGTAAATGTTTTTATTTCATAAAGACCGTAAACTCGATCTCGCAAAAAGCAATCATGTGTGATGGATAAAGGATTTGCTATAATGAAATATGCTTCCACCTTATCATTCTTTTTGAGTAGTGTTTCCATTAATGTATTTTTGTTGTAACTTACCAACAAAGAATCAATAAGAACAATACACATTGTATACGAACAATCGAAAAGATTTCTTTCACATTCGCTTTCGTTTGTTATATCGAAAATCTTTTCGACTGCCTTAACTGGGTCTGTTTTTCCGCTATTACTCAATTTTAGAGGGATAGGCTTATCATCTGGTTCATTCGGCGAAATTTTTTCCCAATATAACTTTGCCTTTAAATTGATGCTCCATTTGTTATTACATTTACTTGGATAGTAGAAGTATTCCCTATTGACATAATCCCTCATGGTAACAATGCTTCTATATCTTCTATTTAGTATGAAGTCTAAATAGCTCTTGTATTGTGCAAGTGCAAATTCTGGATTGAGACCTATCACACCATAAATTAATCTTACCTTTATCTTTTTTATTTCGAGTACTTTAAAGTTGTTATTGTTGTTATTGTTTATAATACCATACAATTCTCTTCGACCGATTTTAAAAGCATTGATCAATTCATAGACTCTGTTCTTGCTTTCTTTTATATCAGCCTCAACTTTATTATATAAACTTTGTCCAGAAACACCTTTATCGATATTAAAATTAATGATTTTTTTTGTAAACCATTCCCGCTGTTTGATAGAATATAGCTTATGCCATAATTTCTGATTATTAATTAAGTCCTTTTCTTTTCTTTTATCGCGCATTAAAATCCTCTTTTATTTAATAGGTTCAAGTATGATAAAGGCATGTAAATCTCTTGCATTCAGAGTGGTAGAAATAACAAACATGTAATTTATAGAATCATCTGATCCGTTTTTGAAGACAATCGCATTTTCATTACGCTTAGTATTGAGCAAAATGTAAAAGTATTTTACTGAGTGAAGGAGGTCTGAGCTAAAAACGAGATGAAAATTGCTGGCCACTGCTCCTTGATGGGCTATTGGCTCGTATTTGTGCCCGAGACCATTATCTCGTATGAGCTTTTTATTTTAAGTTCGCTTAGCATAAGAGGCCTCTTAGAATTGCATAATATACTCTCTTCTATTATTAATATGAATCACTGTATTAATATTTTAATGGCTATTCACCCGTTATTATCGCACCAGAAACAACACCCTCTCACCCAGCAATCGCTGATCAATCGGCGTGGGAAAATAATCCTTCACCCCGTATTTAAATGCTTGCACCAGGACTTCGGCGGTCTGTGAGCCGTCTAACAAGATCATCTTGACGTCCTCGGTTTCCTTTATGTGATCCAGCAAGCGAAACAAGTCATCTTCCTTTTGCGGCATTTCCAGCAGCAGCAGATCAAAGTCATATTTAAGCATGGTCGAAAGCAGCATATCCCATTGTGTTGTAACGACAAGGATGACAGATTGTGAGAGCAACGTGAGCAGCGGGTAAAATTCATCGATGCAATGACAGTAAATGAGTATATGCGGCGTGTGCTTTATTCCTCGCCCTCCGTGCAAATGGCTTCCCTCAACAAACTTTTTTATAACAAGTGAACAAACAATTATGGTGCCACAAGGTGCACGATCACCACCAGTTGATTTAATGGTTGTTTAATAAAAAGATAGGGCAGGGGAGGTGTGTAAAGAATTATGGCGATGGCTGTAAAAAGTATGGCAAAAATACCAGTGATTGGTAAAATTACCCCTTGTTGTTTTTAAAAACAGCGGCCTGGATGTGATACCTGGCCATCTTTTGATAAAAGTTTTTCGCATCCATGCCGGAGGCGCGCGCCGCTTGCGCGACATTGCCTTTTGCACGCTTTAAGGCCGATTGTAGATATGCTTTTTCGAAATCCTCGACAACCTTCTGCTTCTCGGCCGCAAAGGTTCCCCAGGTCTTTGGCTTGTCACTTTTTCGCTGCATTTCCGGAGGCAAATGCTCGATCAATACATCTTTTCCACGACACAGTACGGCTACGCGCTGCATGGCATTTTCCAACTCGCGGACATTCCCGGGAAAGTCGTACGACAACAGCGCGTTTTGGGCTTCACCATGCAAACGCAACTCAGGATGGCCATACTTTGCTAAAAAATGTTGCGCCAACAACAGGATGTCATCGCGACGCTCCGCGAGACGCGGTAACTGCAGATTGATGATGTTGAGGCGATAGTAGAGGTCCTGACGAAAACGCCCGGAGTGCACAAGCTGCTCCAGTTGCACATTGGTGGCCGCAATAATGCGGACGTCACACTGCTTGATGACGGTGCTGCCCACCGGCGTGTATTCGCCACTCTGCAGAATGCGCAGTAGTTTGATCTGCAAAGCGGGACTCATTTCGCTGATCTCGTCAAAAAAGATGGTGCCGCCGTCCGCCGTTTCAAACCAGCCCTTTTTATCCTGATGCGCCCCGGTGAACGCCCCCTTGACATGCCCGAACAGGGCGCTTTCCAATAAATTCTCCGGCAGGGCGCCACAGTTGAGCGAGATGAATGGCTTGTCTTTGCGCTCGCTGTTTTGATGAATAGCGCGCGCCACTAACTCTTTGCCGGTGCCGCTTTCACCGTAAATGAGAACCGTCGCTTGCGTGGGCGCCACTTGATTGGCCAAATTTAATACTTTGAGCAAAGCCGGACTGTTGCCGATGATGTCGCCATAAGAGTCACGGTTTTGAATGTGTTGTTGCGCGCGCTGCAGGTTTTGTTTGAGCTCAAGATTTCTCAGCAGCATGCTCAATGGATTGGCGATGAACTGCATACATTGACGCGCTAAATTGTATTCGTTTTCATGAAAGAGTCCGAGGACTGTGCGGTTATCGGCGTAAAAAACGCCGATCAGCTGATCGAGGTGGATGATGGGCACGCAAATCACTGATAAAACGTGCAGGCGGAGCACGCTGGCAGCGGATTTGAATTCCTCGTCCTCCATGGCATTGGGAATACAAACAGAGATGTGCTGTTCGCGCACTTTGGTGATGATGCTCCAGCTCACTTCAAAGCGCGGATCGTGGATGTCATCGTGATTCAGATTGCGGCCTTTTTGGTAAACAACCTGGCCCGCTCGGTCAAAGATCAAAATCAGACTGCGTTCCGCGCCGGTACAGGTGTTGAGCTCGTCCAATATTTTTTCCAGGATATTCTCAATGGGTGATTCCGAGGTGATGTGCCCCGCCAACTCGGCTAACGTCAGAAAGTGTCGATAGCCGGCATAGAGGTCATTGATTGTTCCGTCAAAAACATCGGTCTTGATTCGTCCCCGTTTAATTTTGAGTGGAAGCGGTTTTTTCGCGCGCGACCTCATACAACTCTACTCGCTTGATTGAAAGATCGTGTTATGTCCCATTTTTAGTCAATTTTGCCTAAAAACGCAAGTTAAATCTTTTTCAACTTGACTTTCTGCAGAATTTTGCTAAATTATTCCGACAATTTACATGGGGCTATAGCTCAGCTGGGAGAGCGCTTGAATGGCATTCAAGAGGTCAGGGGTTCGATCCCCCTTAGCTCCACATCACAAGGTGTCAGTTTGGCACCTTTTTTGTTTAATGATTACCTTTCGCTCGGAAAATCTATGGCAGCCGGAATGTGAAAAAACCGGGTTATGTTGTTGTGGAGTGCGCTCTCTGTGTGAGCGCTAACGGCGAAACTGTTAATTTAATTCTTTTATTGGCCGCTTGATTTGCAAGCTGGGCGCCGAAAAAGACGGCGCCACTCCAAAGCAAAATCATTCTGTTCTGAGCACATAGAGTAATCATTGATATTATTTTCTGAAAAGGGTTGATGATGATACCTGACTATGACTTTGCTCACATCGAAAAAAAATGGCAGTCGGAATGGGAAAAAAACAGGCTGTACCATGTCGATTTGACAAATACAAAAAACAAGCTTTATTGCCTCGTCATGTTTTTATATCCGTCCGGTGATCGTTTGCATATTGGACACTGGTATAATTACGCGCCAACGGACACCTGGGCTCGATTCAAAAAAATGCAGGGATACAATATCTTTGAGCCGATGGGGTATGATGCCTTTGGTTTGCCAGCGGAAAATTATGCGATCAAGCATGGTGTTCATCCAGCGACAAGCACCAACAAAAATATAAAGAATATCCGCGAACAGCTCAAGGTGATGGGGGCTATGTACGACTGGGAGTGCGAAATCGATACCAGCAAACCGGAGTATTACAAATGGACGCAGTGGCTGTTCCTGCAGCTCTATAAAAATGGTCTGGCCTATCGCAAAAGAGCAGCGGTGAATTGGTGCCCGTCCTGTCAAACGGTCCTGGCGAACGAACAGGTCATTGATGGCCAGTGCGAACGATGCGAAGCCGAAGTGACACAAAAAGATCTGGAACAATGGTTTTTCAAAATTACCGACTATGCCGAAAAATTGCTTGAAGGTCATGATCGCATTGACTGGCCGGAAAAAACAATCAATATGCAAAAAAACTGGATCGGCAAAAGTGTTGGTGCATCGATACAGTTTAAAGTCAAGGATAGCGTGGAAATCATAGAGGTTTTTACCACGCGACCGGATACGACTTTTGGTGTCACCTATATGGTTCTGGCGCCCGAGCATCCCCTGGTTGAAAAATTGACCACGGAGACGCACAAGCATGTCGTTCAAGATTATATAACACAGGCTAAAAAAACAAAAGAAATTGATCGTTTATCGACGGAACGCGAAAAAACCGGTGTCTTTATCGGCAGCTATTGTATCAATCCGGTGAATCAGGAGACCATTCCAATCTGGATCGCTGACTATGTGTTGGCGACCTATGGGACCGGCGCGGTCATGGCGGTGCCAGCACACGATCAACGCGATTTTGAATTTGCACAAAAATACAATCTGCCTATTCGTCAAGTTATCAGCGCAAATGGCGATATACTTAAACAAGAGCTTGAAGTGGCATACGTTGAGCCTGGAATAATGGTCAATTCAGGCGGATTTGACGGGATGGATTCTGAAAAGGGCAAAGCCAAAATCATTAAATGGTTTCAGCAGCACAACTGTGGTGGTGCAAAGGTTCATTACAAATTACGTGACTGGCTGATTTCCCGGCAACGGTATTGGGGCGCACCGATTCCGATCATCTATTGCAAAAAATGTGGGCAAGTTCCTGTCCCTGAAGACGAATTGCCGGTGCAACTGCCTGAGCAGGTGGACTTTACGGGCAGGGGAATTTCACCGATAGCGACAGCCCCGGATTTTGTCAATACTGTTTGTCATCAATGTGGGGGGGAGGCACGACGAGAAGTTGATACAATGGACACCTTTGTCTGCTCATCGTGGTATTTTTTACGGTATCCCAATGCGAAATTGGCCGATCGGGCATTTGATCCGGACAGAGTTAATGAATGGCTGCCGGTTGATCAATATGTCGGTGGCGCGGAGCATGCGGTGATGCATCTGCTCTATGCGCGATTTATGACCAAAGTTTTGCACGATTTAGGGTATATCGCGTTTGATGAGCCCTTTCAAAAGCTGATTCATCAAGGAACAATCACCAATGCCGGCGCAAAAATGTCAAAATCACGCGGCAATGTGGTGAATCCGGATACTTTTATCGAACAATATGGCTCTGATACGTTCAGAATGTACATGATGTTTATGGGATCATACGAAGATGGAGGCGATTGGAGTGATGAGGGTATTTCCGGTATTTATCGCTTTCTGAAAAGAGTTTGGCGTCTGGTGTTGCAGGTTAAACTGGCACAACCTGCCGGCGATGAAACAGACCGTTTTGGCGCGGTTGTATATCAAATGCATTATGCGATCAAGCATGCGAGCCAATCTCTGGAACGTTTTCACTTTAATACGGCCATCAGTCGAATTATGGAACTGGTGAATGAATGTTATCTTTATCTTCAGGACATCGAAGCGTCTGCACAAAACAGCGCGCTGTTGGCAGAGGTTATGCCAACGATCGTTCAGCTCATTGCACCATTTTGTCCGCATATGGCCGAGGAACTTTGGCAAATATTGGAGAAAGAATATAGCGTTTTTAATTCAAACTGGCCGGATTATGATGAAACAATGTTGGAGCGCAATACCATCAATCTTGGTGTGCAGGTGAATGGCAAGATCAGAGGCCAAGTTCAAGTCGCGACCGACGCGAGTGAAAAAGATATTATCGAATTAGCTCTGCAGCAGGATAAAGTTCGCGCCTATACTGAGGGGAAAACAATTATCAAATCTTTTGTGGTGCCGGAAAAATTGGTTGTTTTCGCAGTCAAGTAACTTTGCTAAGATAACAGGTTCGCTGGCTTGTGGTGCAGGGATGCTGAAGAGTGGGAGGTGTTTATACTGCCTTATGTTAACATAACTAAGATTATGATAATTTTACTGTCAGAATTTTAGCCCATTTGACTCAGCAAATCACGCGCTTTTTTCTTAAGTGGCGTTTCGCGCTCTGACCATAATATCTCTTCAAGATGCTGCCTGGCCGAATCAATCTGCCGAAGCTCGTGTAACACACATGCCAAATGATAGCGCGCTTTCAGGTTATTGGGATTTTTGCCGACAGCATCTTGCAATATTTTCGCACTGTCATATAACTCTCCAGCATGCGCTTTGCCAATGCCCAACAGCGTCAAGGTGACGCTGTCATGTTTGCCCATCTCATAGGCTTTCATCGCGGCATTTCGCGATTCTTCAGCACGACCGCAGGCATCATATATAATACTGGCTTGTTTGAATAATGATGGATTTTTTGCCTGATTCAGCAAAGCCTTTTCTATTGAAATCACAGCGCCTTGCTGATTTCCCGACCGTAACTGGCAAATCGCTAAAAGTGACCACACCTTGGCATCTCTGTCCTTTTGCTCCAGATACTTTTCAAAAAACCGGCATGCGGTGTGATAGTCATTTTTCAGAAAATATTGGTAGCCATGCGAATATAATTCATTCACATCACCAGACATTGTTTGAGAAGGTTCTGTAATGACCGCTTCGCTTTTGTTCGCCATCGCCATATCATGCTCGGGTAAAATAGAGTTTTTGGCGATATTCCCCAGGTTGCCATTCGGATCAAGTTTGATGACAACTTTGAAACAGCGATTTGCATTTTCGACATCATTTTGCGCCGCATACAATTTCCCCAAACCCAGGTATGCTTTGATATTTGTTGAAGAAAGAGATATCGCGCGTTCAAAAATGAGAATGGCTTCATGGTTCTTCTTTAATATGCTCAGAACCGCGCCCAAATTGACCAAACCGGTTGTATTGTCAGGTTGAAATACAAGCCCCTTTCTAATATTCTCGGCGGCTTGCTCAAATTTCCGCATTTTCGAATAGAGACTGCCAAGTAAAAAATAGGCGCGAAAATAAACAGGACAATTTTCAATGACCTCCTGGCACTTGTCCAGTGATTTTGTGAAATTGCTGATTTCAAAATAAGCCAACGCCAGATTATACAACGTATCAGGATCATGGTTATTGATGTAGATGGCTTTTCTCCAATGCTCGATCGCCTCCTGAAAGTTTTTATCTTTTGCCGCTGCAAGTCCTTTTTTATTATGATCTTCTGCTTCCTTCGAACCGCGTTGAACGCCCCATGAGACAAGCGCTTTTCCGTCATCAAAATCAATATCAAAAAATTGCGCGACGCCCTGATAATCTTTGGTCAAATAATCGAGTACTTTTTCATTATCATGCTCAATCTGCGGATCATTATAAACCTTGACAAGCTCCGCCCGGTCAATTGATACTTTGATTATTTTATAGTTCTGTGGTATTTCAAATGCTGATGGTTGACTCATTTTTTGCTATCTTTTCTATTTATACTCGACCGCAACAAATCACATGCCAAAACGCTTTTTTCTCTTACATTAGGCATAACCATTCGGGTTTTTCGATTGCCATCGCCATGCATCGGCGCACATGTGATTAAGATCTTTGACCGCGTTCCATTTGAGTTTTTTCTGCGCCTTGTCCGGATTCGCATAACACATCGCAATATCTCCAGGTCGGCGGTCTGTGATTGTGTACGGAATTTTTTTTCCACTGCTTTTTTCGAATGCTTTTATGATTTCAAAGACACTGTATCCCCGCCCGGTTCCCAAGTTATAGGCCTCAACGCCGTGCTCTGTTTGCAAGTGCTCCAAAGCTCTCAAATGCCCTATGGCCAGATCGACCACATGAATATAATCTCGCACACCACTGCCGTCCGGCGTGGCATAGTCGGTCCCAAAGACAGATAACCTTTTTTGTTTGCCGATAGCGACCTGCGTAATGTAAGGCATTAAATTATTTGGTATGCCATTCGGATCTTCGCCGATGAGTCCACTCGGATGCGCGCCAACCGGATTAAAATATCGCAGTATAGCGATTCGCCATTCGGCATTCGAGTTGCACAAATCTCGTAAAATCTCCTCGATCATCAATTTTGTTCTGCCATAGGGGTTTGTTGCAGCCAGTGGCCATGTCTCTTCAATGGGCACTTTATGTGGATCGCCATAAACCGTTGCTGAAGAGCTGAATACAAGTTTTTTTATATTAAATTGATTTAAAAGTTCACACAAATAAAGCGCACCGACGATATTGTTATGATAGTACTCCAACGGGATTTCCGTGGATTCACCGACAGCTTTCAAGCCGGCAAAATGAATGACTGCGTCAAATGTGTGCGACAGGAACAAATTATAAAGCTCATCTTTGTGTCGCAAATCTATTTTGTAAAATATGGGCCGCTTTTGCGTGATACGCTCGATTCGATCCAGCACCGCACTTTTGCTGTTTTTTAGATTGTCAACAATAATGACATGATAGCCCGCATTCAGCAATTCAACGACCGTATGACTGCCAATATATCCAGTACCTCCAGTGACGAGAATCGTTTGCAAAATGGTATCCTTTTTAGTCAAAATAATTCGTACGACAACGATTCAATTAGAAATATACAAAATATCAAGCTGTCTTGCCAATGCTATTCTTCTTTTCACTGCACGATATTTTTGCGAGCACGCGCTTTTTTCGATGCTGCCATTCTTCTGCCCCCAGCATTTCACCAGCCACACCCAATTCATCAAGGATCTCACGCCGCTTTTGTACACGATCAATTATATCTAAAGCTTTACTAAAAGTGCATTCTCTATGTTCGAAATACTTTGCAAGTTCCAAATAAGCAGGCTCAATAAAAGAGCTCTGTGCGATCAAATGCTCCCATACTTTGACTGCTTTATCAAAGTTGCCACGCTTTTTCAAAGCATAGGAATAGTCCAGCAGCAGGTGCACGTCGTTATCCTCGTAAGACTTTTCAGCCAATTGAAACGCTGCATCATATTCTTGCAACGCCATAAAGACCTTGAACAGAGATCTTTTATCTGTATGTGCGGCAATCTTTTCATTCTGCGAACAGTCGAAAGCTGCCGCCGCTAAAATCGCTATTGAAACCATTGACATAATGTCAATACAATTGTGCTTGTAAACCGGGCTGAGCAGCTCAACGGTTCCTGTTTGTAAATAGGCGACAAATTTACCCGGAATGTCCGCGCTCGCGATATCATCTTGTCGCACAAAACCCAACAGCTTTTTTTCAATATTTCCCAGATTACATTCTTTGAGATGCTTTTTCCACAGTCTCCGCGAACAGTGAAGCAGGTCAATGTGGATGAATCTTTCAAAATCTTCTGCCAGTCTATTTAAAATAAATCGGGTTTTCAGCAAAGGTACATCATAGCTTTTCCCGTTGTAACTGATAATTCCTTTAAAGCTTTTTAACAGCGTAGCCACATGATATAAAAAAGCATACTCATTTTGGTGATCAGTGAGCAGAAATTGCTTTACAATAAAAACATCATTCGTAAAATAGCCACATCCCGCCAAAAAAATATAGGTGCCGCTCCCCCCTGCCAATCCGGTTGTTTCAGTATCTAAAAAGACAAAATCTTCGCTGAGCAGAGACGGAGAAAAATCTTGTTTATTGATATAACTGAATTGCTTATGCGACAGGAGCAAAAAATCAGCGAGCGCACGACCGCCGTGTCCAAAGTCGAGAGGAAATCTTTTTTCGCGCACCAACAAAGAGCCATATTCATTATTTATGCGCTGCAGTCCCAGCCGCGACAAATCGGCTGAGCTGCTGGTCGCTTTACGCGACGCATAGGCCAATTCGTCTGTCTTGTAAAATGACCTTAATTTTTCTTTGATTGCTGACACGGTATGGTTCAATTTGATTTCATGATTTGCAAGAGCGACTGAGCAACTTTTTTGCTCTTTTCTCCGACCTCAAGCTGTGGGCCAACACATGAAGGACAACCGGCAGAACAGGCACACGTCTCAAGTGCGTCATGTGCAGCAGCAATAATGTTGTCAAATGAATGAAACAGTTTTTTGCTGAGGCCAATTCCGCCTGGGTATTGTTCCCAGATATAAACAGATGGTTTTTCAGAGAATGGCGAACGTACCATGGGAAGCACGGCAATATCATTTCTGTCACCCATAATGAACAAGGGCACAATATTTTTAAAAAGATGCGCGATTCCTTTGAGGCCGTCGCCTAATTCCTCTTTATTTAACTGCATAATTTGATGTATATTTGGGGGAAACGCATACCAAAACGCCATGGTATGCAGTTCCAGTTCCGGGAGATGGATTTTCCCCCAGCCGATGTTTTCGTGCGTTTGAAATTTTACCTTTTTATACATCGTCGCGACACTGGTCACCACAACTTCACCGTAGCCACGCGTGAAATCGTTTTCTGTGTCTGTAGATTGAAAAACCTCCAAAACTTTTAAATCGCTTTTGAGCTGGGCATCTGTGTAATGATCGACTTGAACGCCATGAACATAAGCCTGCCGGCGTTGCCAATCCAGTTTGTCAACATAATATTGCTTTCCTTCGTGCAGATAGATGGCCTCATCATGCACCATCAATTGTGCCGCAAACAAGTCAATTTCGCCAATCACTTTTTCCTGCGGTTTTGTTTTGTCAATAATGACAACATTTTCCTCCGCCGCACTGCGAAGATTGATACTTTCAGCCGGATAGGTCTCTGCCATCCAGTGCCATTTATCGCCGGAACGATGCAAGACTCCGGATTCCTCAAGATATAACAAAATCTCTTGCGTGCTGTCGAGTCCGCTGCTGCCAGTAAAATTACTGCCAAATCGCTCATCTGCAGCAAAAGGCAGTTCAAAAGCGGCACATTTTATATGGCTCAGGAGAGCTAAAAGATTATCTTTATCAATTATCCCGGATTCCGGCGATTTTTCGAAAAAGTAGTGAGGATTATTGACAATATATTGATCCAAAGGTGATGAGGACGAGACAAAAATCGACAAAGAAGTCTCTTGCCTCCTCCCTGCCCGTCCTGATTGCTGCAGCGTGCTGGAAATTGTGCCCGGGTAACCGGCGATGATTGAAATCTGCAATTGTCCGATATCAATGCCGAGCTCAAGCGCGTTCGTGCTGACCACACCCATGATGAGACCGTCACGCAAGCCTTTTTCAATCTCTCGTCTCTCCAGAGGGAGATAACCGCCCCGATAGCCGCGTATTTTTATCGCTGGTTTCCCGAGCCGTCGCATCGTGTCTTTTAAATAAGTGAGGAGAATTTCAACATTCATCCGGCTGCGCGCAAAAACAATGGTTTGCACATCATTGGCGACAAAATCCGCTGCAATTCTCTGCGTTTCCTTGATATAGGAGCGACGAATACCGAGTTCTTTATTGACAACCGGGGGATTGTAGAAAATAAAGTGTTTCTTTCCATGTGGCGCACCGCTTTTATCAATGAGCGTCACGGATTCGCCGGTGAGCTGTTCAGCAAGTTCTGCGGGATTCGCGATTGTCGCTGAGCAGCAGATAAAAGTCGGTCTGCTGCCATAAAACTGGCAGACTCTTTTGAGTCGGCGAAGCACATTGGCGACGTGACTGCCAAAAATGCCACGATAGTGATGAATCTCGTCGATGACGACATAGTGCAAATTCTCGAAAAGCTTCACCCATTGAGTATGATGTGGCAATATGCCGGTATGTAACATATCCGGATTCGTCACAACAATATGGCCGCTACTCTTGATGGCTTTGCGCGCCGAAACCGGTGTGTCTCCATCAAATGTGTAACTTTTAATGCTGAAAGGAATAGTTTCGCTGAAAAGTTCGATGATGCGCTGCAGCTCATGCACCTGATCCTGAGCCAGGGCTTTTGTCGGAAACAGATAGAGTGCCCGTGACTCTTGTGTTTGAATGACCGAATGGAGAATCGGAATATTGTAGCACAGTGTTTTGCCGGACGCGGTTGGTGTCACGATGACACTATCTTTTTTGTTCAATGCCTGATCAATAGCTTTTGCCTGATGCGTATAGAGCTTGTGAATACCATGTTTATGCAGCGCAGTCAAAAGCCTTTCGTCAAGCTGAGCCGGGAATTCAGCATATTCGGGATCCTTTGCCGGAATTTCTTGCCACGCCGTCACGCACGACATAAATGCTTCGTTTCGTCTGAGACGATCAATTATCTGTTCAAGTGTCAGTTTCACTCATTCTCCGATTTGCATGCGCAATGATGTTGAGAAATCCATCCTCGCCGTTCATTTCCAAAAGGTCCCCGCTGGCAATTCTTTTTGTCGCATTCTGCACATTGGTGATGGCAGGCAAACGGAATTCCCGGGCGACAATCGAGGCATGTGATAAAACGCCGCCCCGTTCCATCACCAGCCCGCCAATCACGCTAAAAATAGGCGACCACCCGGGATCAGCACAGGGAACCACCAATATCTCGCCCGCCCGAGCTTGCATGGCTTGCGAATAATTCATGGCAATGCATGCCCGCCCCTTGTAGCTCCCCTTGCTCACACCAATGCCGCGTAAAGCTGTTGTTGACTCGCTCTTGTTTTTCTGGTTCTGAACTGATTTAAACTCACTCTGCTTTTGTAGCTGATTATACTCTTTTTTTCTTTTTTGAACCAAAGAGTGCACAGCCGAAATCTCTTTTGCATGATAAAGTGCATCAATCTCGGATATATGAAGATAAAAAATATCATTAATTTGAGCAAGTTTTCCTTCCTCAACAAATATTTTAGCCATTGCCAGGGCGCTGTAGCGCGTGACGTGCAGGATCTTGTGCCAGGTGTCTCTTTGATTCTCACGAAGCAAGGTGAACTGTTGCGCAAGATGCAACAAAAGCTGAAAAATGAGCCGCAATCCAATATTGAATGGAAAGGCGCAGGCTCCGAGAGCCTGATTCACTTTTGTTTTGCTTTGTTGCCGCACAGATTCGTTGTGTCGTATATTTGCCAGAATTCGCTCGCGTGCCGTTTTTGCCTTTCGGCTCACTTGTTTTATCGCTGCAATATCTTCTCCCCATGTTGGTGAAATGATATCCAGAGACTCTGACCGATGGCCAAATTTTATTTGAAACCGCGACAAGGAAACCTCATCTGCCAAATTGAGTTTCACAAGACTTTTATTGGCCTGCATTGTCGAGTTGGCGGCCAAACCGCTGGTCAAATCTTCGACTGAGACCTTTTTATCAATTTTAATTTTTTGTAAAAATTTTCGCAACAGTGCTGAAAAAATATCAGCAAAAGTAATGCTCCATCGATGAATGGCTAAAAATTGCTCTGACCAAACGTGCGACCGCACAAGCAGTCGATAGTAGTCCATGAAAATTTGCTTTTGCTGCACATTATGTAATGCGTTAACTGTTTTCGTATGCAAAGCTTTTTGCCATTTCCGCCACTCCCATAAATTATAGGGAGGAAACCAGGAGAGCTCTCTGAATAACAAACGCGACAAGAGTGCGGCATAATTAAGGAATTTCAACGGTTGCCAGGTCGTATGGGTGAGCGCCAATGTTTCTCTCTTGTCAGCAGAAATCAGCGACGGTGGTATGTGGCCATACAACTTTTGATAATTCTCAAGTTGCGTGCGGGGAAAACCGTTAAATAATCTCAATTGAACATCTTTCGCTGTTTTATCATACCCCAAATACCACAGTGGTGTTTGCAGAGCCGCTTTGCGAATGATGGGTTGCAGAAAAGACCAGCCAAGCGGCGACAGTGGTCGAACAAATCGTTCCGCAAAAAAATAATCGCTCCAGCGGATACCCGCTTGATCTGTTAATATTGCAGTATTCGAATTCGACAGCGTGGTGATCGGTCGACTTTGCAGCACCCAAAAATTCTGTCCGTCAAATGCCCATTCGATATCCTGCGGACAGCCCAAAAAATGCTCTATCTCCGTTGCCAAATGTAATAGTTGTTCGATGTTCTGTTTTTCGCGCACAAAGCTGAGAAGCTCCTTGGTATCTGTGTTTTGGAATTCGCCTTGTGTAAATGCCTGGCTGTGTTTGTCGATAAATATCTGAATCGGAGTGTCTTGACCTGACACCAATTTTTCACAGCTCCCGGAGACCACTTCCAAAAGCATCGAGTCAGATTTATTCCCAACCGGATTTTGCGTAAAAAGTACTCCGGAGACCTGCGCCCGAATCATCCTTTGAATGATGATCGCTATGGAAAAACTATCGTTTATGGAAAAGGCGTTTGCATAGCGCTTTACGTTTTTTTGTTCAACCGATTGCCAAATTTGTTCAATCGCTTTGAACATGTCATCCATGTTTTTAACATTCAAATGAGACGTAAAAAGACCGGCGAAAGAGTGCCCTTTTTGATCTTCGATTGGCGACGATGAACGAATGGCAAAGCTCGATCGTTCGGAATCTGATCCACAACATGTTCTCAACGCTGCCGTCAATTTCCTGATAAATTTTTTCTTTTGCAGTGAAAAGCGTTTTGTATAGCAACGGGTAGAAATGACAAAAAATTCGGGAACGCGAAATCCGCCGAGGGCGAGTTGTGCCAAATTTTGTGCCTTCCCCCCTACGAGATCTAGACGCCGGGCAATTTTTACCTTGCTGGCAATAATGTCATGTGCAGCTAACATTCAGGTGGGCAAAGCAATCACGTTCGCGGATTGAAAAAAGTTTTATCTCAGCGTTCTGCCGGATGTGCGGAAGACGCCAGGTTTTGATTCGCGCTATTAAAATCTGCCACAAGTTTCGCCAACTTTGGATCATCAGCAATCGATTCATCCAGAGGGATACGATTTTTGTGAAAAGACATAATCTTTTTGGACTTGTCCAATTCTATGGTGAGTGTGCCAAAATACTTGCCAAGGCTTGGTGTGCTTGCGACAATAACATCGTTGCCGGTATAATGTTCAGCGCGATAATACTCGCCTCCCAAGATGACTATATCGACACCGTCGACTTGAGAGAGTAGCGCTTCCAATGTATTATAGCGGCCATTATAAAACAACACCACAATATCAGCGCTTTTTTTGAGCGATGGCAGTACATTTTTAGCAGCTTCTATTGGATCAGTGCTCCTGAGTTGTGCTTCTTCAGTGCCTCGATGCAAAAGTTGCGCTCTTTCATCACACAATCCCAAAAAACCGATGGTCAATTTTCGAAATGGAGGCTGTGAATTGCTGCGCCGGGCTGCAATTTTTTTGATATAAAATGGTTCGGTAAAATGTGTATTACTTTCCGCATAGACAATATTTGAAGAGAGAAGATTTATATTATATTTATTGCCCATAATCCGCAAAAACTCGCCACCTTCGGAAAAATCTTTGGTTGCCAGATTGACACAATCATAATTGAGCATAGACATGCCCTTGAGAAGAAACTCGGTTTGCAGCTGCGCCGATCGTCCATATCCTTTTGAAAATCCACCGGCATCAACAACCAGGGCAAAATCGCTGCTATCCATCATTTGATTTAACAAGGTTGCTCTCCGAGCTAACCCACCAATTGGCGTCTTTCACCCACACGGCGTGAGATAACCCATGATATCATTGGTATGAAAGAGCGTCAATGTGGCTGTTTCTTTTGTAACGGCGTTCGATGTTGCCTGGCATCCAATAAAAACCAGGATGAGAGCAAAAAGTGTGAATACAAAATTTTTCATTTCATGTCCTGTATTATTGATCATTCAATTATCACTATTGTAGAAAAAAATACCGTAAAAAACAAGAATTGAGTATTTAATTGTTCCTAAATTTCTAAAATAAATGCTATTTAAAGCGGCTCAAGTTTTGTAATTTATTATAGTTAGAAAGCTAAAATATTTTAACCAAAAC
>JAFGKD010000002.1 GCA_016928775.1 Candidatus Zhuqueibacterota bacterium
TGAAATAATGGAACGCGGATCGAACGGATTTAACGGATTGGAACGGATTTCTTCATCCGTTAGAATCCGTCCCATCCGTTCAATCCGTGTTCTATTCTAAAGAATAGTGCTCGTTTTTGGTTGCAGCCAAAGGTCGCGCCAAGTAATCCGGGGACCATTTTGGTTGCGGCCGGATGTTGCGCCAAGATTCTCGGCGATCTCTGGCTAAATTTGTCCCTGTGAAATGTTAAAAAAGCCTTTTTTATTTCGATACATAGGCTAACAATTTTTCAATCGGCTCGACAACTTGGAGCTCAACCTGGCCGCGCTGTTTTTTAGCTGCCTTTAAAACGGTCGATATGTCCTCACCTCTGTCAGGTGCAATCTTTTCTCCGGCAGTGAGGGCGTCCATCAGCTCCAAACCAATCAGCGAGATCTTTTGCAAATCTTCCGACAAGCTTTCGATTTCTCGCAAAATCGGTGATACCTCAATGATGTCAACAAGTTGGCTGTGATTTTTCGCCCACAGGTAAAAATGCTGGCGAATCTTTTCCGCCATTTCCGGATTGTGGGCGCCGTCTGCGAGAAATTGCTCCATCAAGGCTCGAAATTCACGCGCAACCTTTTGATCTGCGCGGGCGGCATCCATGACTCTGGTGTATGGGGAGTGCTGGGTAAATTCGCGCGCCTGGCCACGCCGGTAGATTTTCAGCGGTTCGACAACATCAACCAAGGTCTGTAATGGCTCTGTGGGGCGATTGTTCGTCAATCGCCGCAGCATCATCAGATAATTCTTTTCATGTTGCAAAGCGAGCTCCTCGAGCCGAAAGCTGAACGTTTCCAGACGGTCATACATATTCTCTACATCCCTCACATCACCTGGCGACCACAAGCGCTCGGCAATGGCAGCGGTGCGCGGCCAGATCCGCGAGTCAATGATCTCCGGCGTGACAAATTCCGCCCACATAGTGGCTTCCCCGCCAAGGATAAATTGTGCCTGTTCCGGCGTGAGGTCCATATCTTCTGTCAATGGATCATTGAGATAGTGATAGTCCGTTGGCTGAATCAAATCGATATAATAGCCGTTGGACAACAGCACCTGGTAGCCATTTTTTGCCGCATGAATGAGAGACTCTTTGCCGCGCCACGATTGAATGACAATATCTTTCGGCGAATCCGGCTGCAAAATCTCATCCCAGCCTACCATTTTTTTATCATATTTTTGCAGTATATTCAACAGTCGTTTGTTGAAATAACTCTGCAATTCATGATTGTCTTTGATATTGTTGTCGCGCTTGAATTGTTGAATCTCTTCGTTGGCATCCCAATGTATGCCGTTATTCTCATCGCCGCCGATGTGAATATAGTCATCCGGAAAAAGGTCGCTCATTTCCTTGAAAAAGGCGTCAAAAAATTCATAGGTCTCCGCACGCGCCGGATTAAATGCCGGGTCCATGATGCCCCACTTTCGCTCGACAGTATAGGGTCCGGGCTGACTGGCATATTCCGGATAGCCGACAAACCAGCTCGTGGAATGCCCCGGGATATCAAACTCCGGCATCACGCGGATACCGCGATCAGCGGCATAGTCGATGATCTCTTTGATCTGTGCCTGTGTGTAATAAAAGCCGTCCGAGCCAAGCTCGTGCAATTTGGGGAATGTTTTGCACTCGACGCGAAAGCCCTGATCCTCGGTGAGATGCCAGTGCAGCACATTCATTTTCGCCGCCGCTATGCCATCAAGATTACGTTTGATCACCTCGACCGGCATCCAGTGGCGAGCGACATCTATCAGCAGACCACGCCACGGAAATCGGGGTGCATCCTCGATATGCACTGATGGAAAGTAATAGCCTTCGGCATCTGCCTGCATCAACTGCAGGACTGTTTCCAAACCGCGCATGGCACCGATATCGGTTTCCGCGGACAGGCTGATCTGCTCATTGTTGATATCGAGCGTGTAGCTTTCATCTTCATGCAGCTTGATCTGGCCGGTCCGATTCACCTGGATGATAAAATCACCCGTCTTTTCGGATTGCGGCGTGATAAAATCCTGTGAGAAAAAAAGGCCGGTCCGATTTGACAATCGTCGGAGCGTTCGTGTTGCTGCCCGATAAAGCCGCTGATTTTCACTGCCACGAACAGCCATTGTAAAATCTTCATTTAAACGAAACGCCCCCTCTTCCAATTCGATTTGTTTCGGCACAGGCAAAAGATTTAGCTTCACAGTGGACTCCGCATAGAGGTATGAAAAAGTGACGAATAGAGCGATAACAATCTGGACTAACGTTCTCATTGTTGCCCCTTATTTAAAACAGGTCATTTTATGAATTGATGAAAATGAAGGTGATGACAATCGACACAGCAATATACCGGATGATAAGTCATCTTCCGAAAAGCGAAACGTATATGCTCCCGCTTCAAGTACGTCATGAACAAGAGTGTACACAAGTCGACCATGAATATCGAATAGCTCAATAGTAATATATTGCTGCTGAGGATTTTCAAAGGCAATCACTGTCGATTGATTAAACGGATTGGGATAATTTGTCAAAAGCGCATGATGCTGCGGCGAATTTCCATCCCCAGATCCAACCTTCACTTGATTTAAAATTGGCGCCGATAACGCAATGAGCAATGGCTGGCGGTCATGGATAAAATCCTGTCCCAACGCCCAAATCATAAGCCCTTTGACTTTTTTTTGTATGGCATATTCGGCTTTCAGACGAACAGACAAAGTATCATCAAAAGAAACAAGTTTTGTTTTTTCCGGATTGGTGATGTAAGGTACTTTGGCGACATCATCCCAATGATAGGCCCAGCCGGTTTCGATGAGCGCCGGAATTTCGTTATAGCGATGTTCGGAGCCTTCGCCGGTGCTGGGTCCATAAAGTCTGGTGGCGTTAAAACCGCGTCCATAAAACGGCACGCCTAACAAAATTTTTTCAGCCGGTACTCTACGCGTGACTGTCAAATAACGAAAGCCGGAATCAACCGAGCCATCCGTATCGCCGCCGCTTTCATATAATGGTGAATTGTGACCGGCATGATTGGTCCAGGGTCCGTGAAAATCATAGGTCATGCAGCCGAACCAGTCGATATATTTCACCAGTTCGTTATAATCCAGCCATTTGCCCATCCAATCCCCGGCGGTCACGGCCATGCTGATGAACAACGGTTGGGGTCGCATCAGCTTGTCAAACTCTTCGCGCAGCTGTTTCACAAGCACCGTCATATTTTCACGATCGGCTGCTGTGGCAGGGTGCTCCCAATCGAGATCAACGCCGTCGTAATTGTGCTGCAAGCAAAAGGACAGAACATTGTGCACAAAACGATGACGACTGCTTGAATCTGCGGCCATTGGCGAAAATCCGTCCGAGTTGCCCCAGCCACCCAATGACAGGAGGATAAAACGACCTTTTTGGTGTACCCGCTCATTCAATTCAGGATAGAGAAAATCGGGATCGTGTGTTATCTGTCCATCCTCTGTTGGAGCGGCAAAGGCGTGCAGCACATGTGTCAGTCGATCGAGATCCAGGTTCGATGCTGACAGGTCGTCTTTCATCCACGACGGATAGTAGCCAACAATAAAATCTGTTGACGGCATGGCACAACCGGACAGGAAAAGGATAATGTAAAGAACTGTTTTCATGGCACACAAACTGTATAAACGCAAAGGAGACCAGCGAAATCGATCACTGGTCTCCTGACAATTTAAGAGAATTTTTAGAAAAGTAAAGTCTTATTTCAGCAGAATCATGCGGCGTGTTTCGCTATAGTCGCCAGCGGTCAATTTGTAAAAATAGACACCGCCGGTCAAATTGGTGCCGTCAAACAACAATCGATAGTCACCCGCGGGGTGTGTTGTATTGACAAGTGATGCAACCTGTTCACCGAGCACATTGTATACAGCGAGCGTAACGTGCTGGGTGTTTTGCACGCTGTATTCAATTGTTGTGCTGGGGTTGAACGGGTTGGGATAGTTTTGTGCCAAATGGTAATTGGCCACTGTGGTCGGCTTGTCCTCGACTGCTGTATAGTTATCCCACAACCAGCCGAGGATGTCGTACGAGTTTTTCGGTAATAGTTGTACACCTTCCCAGCCACCGGCGCCGGGACCCAGGTAAGGAGCAGCGGCATCAGCGACATATTGATAGCCACTCCAGTCACTTGTATCCCAGTCATCTCGGTCATACAGCGCATAGGTTGTCGGAAAAATTTCGTAGAGATGGTCGACAAAATTAAATGTTCTCTCACCGGCATCATCAACCACCAAAGCGAAATCGGCCAAGGAGATGGCGACTTCCAGGTCGTAACCTTCGCCATTTGCCCAGACTTTGCCGGCACCCATGGCCGCTTCCTCCGGTACAAGACCCGCTTTATCGCCCGGATTCCAGAGATTGACCAACACAACATCATTATCCGCATCATAATAGAATGCCAATTGCACATCGAGCATATCGCCCTCATTGATATAACCTGTGTGATCCGGCACTTCACCCATGGCACCGATGTCATAATTACCCATATAGAGTTCAACAGCGTCCATATCCCATACGACCGGATCGACCACAACGCCCGGCACATCATCTCTGACGGATGCGCCGACATACAAATAGTTTTCATCAAACATAAATTTGAGTGGTGCGCTGCAATCCGCATCATCCTCCGGCAGCCACGCATTGGCCCGGGAATAGTCGGGGATGGATGATTGATTCATGTCAATGGGAAAGCAGAAATTCCATTCCGACAAATCACCGTCAACAGTCACCGGCCCATTGGACATTTTAAAATAGGGAAAAGAATCTTTGTACCATGCAGTTTCCCGGGCGCCTTTGACCTCAATGGTTTGCCAGCCTTTGCCGGGACCTTGATATGCCGGGAAACTGCGCTCCGAATAAGCAAGTCCCTGGAAATCGTCAGCCTCCCAGTCGTCGCGATCATAAAGAGAAAGCGTGAAAGGAATGACATCGCCGGCTTGCGGATCGAAGGTATTGCCATTGGCTGAAATAACATCATCCCAGGCGAGTTGAGCCTCTATCATGTATCCTTCACTGTTTGGCCAAACCTTGCCAGCGCCTTTGGTATTTTCACTATTCAACACACCGCCGCCATGTGAATGCTGAAAAATGCGAACCGAATCATAATCGGCATCATAAAAAAAAGCAAACTGAACAGCAAACTTGCCGCTCGGGTCATCGTGCATTACGGTGCCATCACTGGTCGGATCCCACGGTTCATAACCTACGTCGTAATTACCGAGATAGATTTCAATCACATCACCACTCCATCCCGGCGGCTGCGGCAAAACACCCGGTACATCATCGCGGATATTGCCGGCAACATAAAGATTGTCTTCATCCCACATGAGCATAACTGTGCCCGACACATCTTCATCACCGTCTGGAAACCAATCATACGCACGGGAATTTTCAGGAATTGTAATTTCTCTCACATCGATGGGAAAGCAAAAATTCCACTCGTCCAGCACGCCGTCAACATTGATGGGTGCAGTCGCCTTTTGCATGAACGGCAGAAAAAAGTCTTCCGCTGCAGCAAAACCAGCAAACAAAAAAACACAAACAAAAACAGTAACAACAAACTGTCTCATAACGGACTCCTTTCGATTTATTTAATTCATTGAATGAACTTTTTAAGTTAGTAACTTTAGCTTTATTGTCAAGTTTATTCTTTCGTGTTGGCCATAATTTAAAAAAAATTCAAAAAAAATTGTCAGCTATAAACTGCTCGGTCACATAAAAATCTTTCGCAGAATTAAAGCGGTGGCACCGACGGCGACAGAATAAATGCCAAATCTCGAAAACTGTATCTCCGGCGTTTGCACGCCGCTAAGAAATATTTGTCGCAATCGCGCATCCACTTTTGCAAGGATCTCGTCGTAAATTAAATCTTTGGCATCCGTGATGTCACCACCCAGTACAATGACATGCGGATTGAGAAGTTGGACGAGTCGTACGATCTCCTCAATGATGAAATTTTTATAGCGTTTTATAATCATCCCGGAGATCGTGCATCCTTCTCTGGCGCAGGCGATGACATCGTCGAGATCAATTTTTTCTGCTTTTTGTTTTCGTCTAACAAGGGGAAAATCGTGCCCTTTTTGCTGCACTGCTTTGTCGTAAAGCTCGGCCAAAACCGGCAGTGATGTAAAAATCTCTCCGGCGGTACCATTCGCGCCCTCGTAGAGAACTTGATTTAAAATGAGTCCGGCACCAAAAAAACCGATCTTTTCATTCAGCGTCAAAAAGACAACATTGGGCTTGACCGGCGCGGTATTTCCCACCTGCCATTTAATGCCAAGGGCGCCGGCATTTGCGTCGTTAACTACCTCCACTGGACACTGCAGGAGCTGGCGCAATTCGGCTTCAATGGCATAATTTTGTAAATTTAGCTTGCGCGAAAAATGCACAAAACCGCGCTCACGATCGACCAGACCAGTGAGACCAATACCAACGCCAATGATCTCCTTGTGAGCGAGATTGAGATGTGCAAGGACTTTGTGATAAAATGCAGAAATAGAATCCAGTAGCTTCTCCGGGCCAATATTATCGAGCCCAAGCTGGTGCTCTTGATGAATAATCTTGCAGCTAAAATCAATCACCGACGCCCGCATTTCATTTGGGATAATTTCGAGTCCTATAATATATCCTTTTTGGGCGACGAGTCGCCACAATGTGGGCGGTTTGCCGGCGGATCCGAGTTGGGCGCTGATACGACTGATCTCGATGAGACCTTTGGATTTGAGCGAACGAAGTATATACACCAGAGTGGATGGCTGCAAATTGTTGATTCGTGCCAGCTCTGCGGCAGATATTTCGCCCTGGATTCGGATCGTGTTTAATATTTGTCGGTGACTGGCGATTTGAAGTTGAAAAGGTTCTGGTAACATGGCAGACTTTTTCCGGTTACTGAAGGTGTTCAATAATTTTTAGTCATTTAGATAACAAGCACTATGAATTGTCTTTGATTACAAGTTTGCCATTGCGAGAGATGCGGCGCCGAAGATACCGGCTTTTTCGGCTAACTCTGCTGGAACGATTTTGACCGGCGTTTCACTATTATTCAAGCTCATCATGTCGAGCCTCTTTTGCGCGCTCTTGATAATAAAGTCGCCGGCTGCAGCCACACCGCCACCCAAAATGATGCGTTGAACATTCAACAAGTTTACCACATTGCCAAGGCCGTAGCCCAGATTGTCGCCGACATCAAAAAACACCGAACGCGCCAATTCATCCCCGGCCATCGCTTCTCGATAAATATCCTTTGGCATCACTGTTTCGACATCAACAGCGGCCAGCCGAGATTTCGGAAAAGCTGGCAAACGCTCTTTGACAGTACGAAGAATCCCGCTTGTACCAACATAGGCCTCAACGCACCCACGTCGTCCGCAAGCGCACAGCGGACCATTTTTATCGATTGTGATGTGACCAAATTCGCCGGCAGCGCCGTACGCGCCGTGATAGATTTCGCCGTTTATAATGAGGCCGGCGCCAACACCGGTGCCTAATGTCACCATCATCAAGTACGGGTAACCTCGTCCCGCGCCAAAGACGTACTCACCGAGAGCAGCGACATTGGCGTCGTTATCGACGGTAACCGACACTTTTAATACATCCTGCAATTTGGCGCCAAGCGGTACATTGATCCAGCCCGGGAAATTTGTTGCTTCGCGGAGCACGCCATTTTGATTATCGACGAGCCCGGCAACGCCAATACCGGCACCGGCAATAGAAAAAGCAGTACCGACGCTTTTGCCGCATGCTAAAACAGCATTGACGATTCGCCCAACAACATCATCAACGCCTCGCTCCACAAACGATGGCATTTTTTCGGTCGATAAAATCACCCCGTCTTCGGCGATGATCCCAACATCTATCGTTGTGCCACCAAGATCGATGCCACAAAACACCTTTTTCACGGCATACGCTCCTCCCTCTAGGCTACGGGTGATTCCATTTTTTTACGGAGTGCCATAGTCTGTTCAATGAAATCCGTAACCGTCATTTTTTTGATGAAACAGAAACCGTGGCATGCGCGCAGTCGCGGATGGTCATTCTCATTGAAATAATCTTCTCCAAGACATGTCTTGAGCATTTGAAACTGCTCAGCCTGAATTTTTTGCGCCAATCGCGAAAAAGGTCCGTCCAGCTCATAGCTTGGAAATGAGGCTGTGCGTTGCGAGCCAAATGAATTAACAAACGCGTTTTCAAGAATAGCCATTGAGTTAAGGGAGACTGGAACAAAAACATTGGCCTCGGCTGGATGAAAGCGATACCAGACGTTTCGATAGCCCCAGATTTCCGGCTCCTTTCGGCTTTTCCGCTTGACATAAGCCTTGACTGCTTCAGCTATTGCCTGCATCACCTTATAATGGGTATCTGGTCCGCTGCCCTCCGGATCGAAAGCCAGAGTGACCACCGTTGGTTCGATTCGCTCCATTAATTCTCGCACTGGCCGGACATCACGGGAAAATTCCGGATTTTCCGTAAAGATATCACCCTTGTAAAAGCCGAGCCGCAAATGTTCAACCGACCTGGAATTGAAGCCAAAATGTGCCCACACCAAATCAGCTTCCCACTCGCGAATCATGCCTTTGATCATTTGAATGTGCGGCATATCCTTTTTGCCCGGGTATTGCGTGCTGAAATAGTCGATCAACTCATTAATGCGATCTTTGAGATGCTCGACGCTTTCCTCCTCATACAGGTAGACCAAAATTCGCAACAAGCGGCGCGAAGTGGCTTCATTTTTTATTGTTTTGCTATGTCCGGCAACGCCATCCAAATAATGATATACATCCCAGTCGCGGTTTGAAGTTCGCCCTTTGAAATATCCGGCCTCTACCAATTCGATAAATTCGCTTTGTTTAAGGTTTTCCAACAAGTTATTCAACAGATCGAGCACATAGTGATTGGTGACAGCATTAAAACCGCTGGTCATATAAGTGAAAAAATGCTTATTCTTCGGAGTGCGCACGAGATGAAATATATAGGGTAGATAACCTAACATAATATCATCGTGATGCGGTGCAGTATGCATAAAGGTATAGTCGGTGAGTTCTTCAAGACCGGCCTCAATCTTTTGCACCAGGTGACTCTGGACGTCCAACAAAAGTTGTTCGGAATTTTTGCCATAGCGATGCTGGATTTCTTCAGTAAATGGATTTGCTTTCAGATCGTTTTTTGAGAGATCAACTATTCGTTTGTCAAGGGCAAGAGCACGATCGATGATCGCGCTTTCAACAAGTTCAAATGGTAACTCTTGATGATTTTTAAAGTCGACCAACCGGCGTTCGACAAGCCGGCTGGCAGCGCCGTGGGTCAAATAAAAACGTGCATTGGGTAAATCCTGCAGAATAGACGCAGGATACAAATTGTTTTTCGCATTTTCAATCGCCGCTGCAACAATTTTTGCCTTGGCCTCGCCAGCGGCGATGATAATAGCAACCGCATCTTTCCGTTGCGTAATAGTGCGGAGACCAATTGTGACCACCAAACGATTGCGGGAGACTTCAATGCCGCCCAGATCCGTTGCCGCAGCAGCCTGGGTTTCATAGTTGGTCGGCGTCAAGCGGGTGGTTGAATAATGATCAGAACCTTTGATATTAAAGGCAATATGACCATCCGGACCAATGCCACCAAGGAAAAAGCCAATGCCGCCAAGCTCCTGAATTTTGCCTTCATAGTCTGTGCAAAATTGATCCACCGCCTCGATGACCTCCTTTTGGCGGCGTTCCATTGAATTGATCGCATGCCGATGGCGCAGGGACAGATCAACGATGCCTTCTGGAAATATCTCTTTTAAAGTGAGGGGCGCCGGGACACCAACATTCCACAGATTCATCAACATAGCTTTATCTGCATCGAGATCAAAGCCGTCGATATAATACTTTTTGACATAATAATAAAAGCTGTTCTTTTGGTTCGGATCAATGGGATAAAATTCATCGATTTGCACGAAATGCAGACTTTTCATATCCGGCAGACGTGCCGGATCAATGCCATTGTTTTCCAGGTCTTTTTGAACGTCAGCTTTGTGCCAATTTCGCAAAAAAGTCGTGACATATTTAATAAAATGTTCCGGAGTTTTGCCGGTGGGCAACGAAATAACGCCGCCCGGATTGTCCTGTACCCATTCCAAAAAATGGAGAGCTGTCAGCTTGCCTAACATTGGAAAATTTTCCACCTCTATAATGCCAATTCGCTCAAGGGGTTTGTATTGAAACGACCGACCGGAACGTTCCAGGGCAATCTTTTCAACGTTTGACAGTGTCTTTGTATTTGGCATAAATCCAAATTGTCCTTTTTTTATTCAATGGTTGAATAAATAAAAGATAGGTCAATTTATAGCCGTTGTCAAGGAAAAAATACGTGTTCTTTATGTAAATAATCGAGACTATAGGAAAGTCATCACCATTCGTCGCGATTGACGAATGGTGATGGAGAAACTACATGGAAACCCGTTTTATCGTACAGCCGAAAGCTTTTGTTTCTGAATTTTTTACCTGCTGACCCGCCAAAATATCATCAAGCGCTTGTAGCAAATCCTCACTTTTTCGCTCACTTGCACTGGCCGAGTCATCGATTCGACCGTGATACAGGACATTTTTTTGACTGTCCAACACATAGACTTCCGGTGTCACCTTTGCTTTATATAAATCGGCGACAACGTTTTGCTCATCTTTTAGCACGACAAACGGAAATCCATGCTCTTTGGCATGTTCTTTCACCTCATCCATTTTTTCAAGCTTGTTCGAGTTGATTCCAAGAAAGACGAAACCCTTCGGCTGGTAGATTTCTGCCACTTCGACCATACGTTTGTTAAAACCATTTGATATCGGACATCGGGTGGCAATGAACATCACAACGACTGCTTTGGCATCTGCATAATCGGCCAACGAGTGTGCGTTACCGTCGGAACCGGGAAGAGAAAAATCGAGGGCAGCCGCCTGTTCATCAGCCGCAAAGCCGGAAAAGGCAAATACGATCAAAACTAATGTTACATTTAATACTATTTTCATGTTTTATCTCCTTGTTAGTGAATCGATTTAAAGCCAGGGAGTGAGTAACACTCAACGCCAATCATTCATTCCATATACCTCACATCTGGAAGAATCATACCGCTTTTTCGAGACTCTCTTTGTATCGCATGCGCAATTCCAAAAGCTGCTCTCGCAACTCGCTCATGGAGTGCGTCGGTTGCGTATTGATGGTTTGTAATGTACTCATGTAGCTGTCAGCAGCGCGACCACCAACCAACAGGGCCACATCCTGCGGTAACACACGACGCAGTTGCAGCAGTTGCTCACGGACAATGTCGTCATTGGGCGGAAAAACAATGCTGATCACGACCGCCCTGGCGTTCGTTTTTTTGACGGAGAATGCGATTTCCTCTGCCGGCAAATTTGGCCCGAGGTAATGCGCTCTCCAGCCCTGCGTGGCCGCTGAAATGGCGACGATCATCGCGCCAAATTCATGATAAAGACCCGAAACGGTCGCTGTCAACAACGTGGGTCCTTTCTCAACGGTGCGAACACTGCTCAACATCCGTCCAAGAAAAGATCGTACGACCGCCGAAGCCACATGCTCCTGGGCGATTCGCACCTCCCCATCAAACCACTTGTCACCAAGTGCATTGAGGAATGGCACGACAACCCCGTCAATGAGGACAGGTTGACTAAAATTCACGCTGGCCTGGGTCAGCATATCATCGATCGCCTCATTGTCGAAATCTTCCGCGGCCTGCAGCGCCGCCTTGACATAGTACTCTGGAGATTCTTCATCCAAATCCACACGATTCGACATTGACGACACGCGCACGACATTCTGCTCTTGTACCAGTCTTTTGATTTCTTCAAGAGGCATTTTGGATAACTGTCCAATGCTGTGCCCCGCCTGGGTTGCTTTTTTCAGTAAAATTAATTTTTGAACTTCTTCTTCCGAGTATAAACGTCTGTTCGTCTCCGTTCGCTGTGGATGTATTATCTCATAACGTCTCTCCCACACACGTATCGTGTGGGTGGTTAATCCCGTTTTTATCGCGACTGCTTTGATTGGATACATATTCCCTTCACTATTATTTTAATAGCCAAAATATTTTCTACCTTAGTTAACTCAACGTAACTAATTGTCTAACTTTTGTCAACTAATTTTTTTAAACAATTTTATAAAATATAAATTCCACGCTGCAGGATTTTTTTGATGATAATAGAATTATTGTTGATAATAATTTTGCGATTTGAAAAAAACACACTTTTTCTTCTTTTTCTTTGAGTTTTGGCGACTTGGTGTAAGCTGTTTTAAATTGTTTATATTAGACAATTTTTAGGCATTTATAACTTTTTTCTAATTTATTGGAAATATATCATAGATAAATTTAGTTGAATAAAATTGAAATTAGACAAATAATAGAAATCGAAAACAAACAATAAAAAAAAACAAGATACATCTAATTTTAACGGAGGTCTACCATGAAAAAGTCTCTTTACGCTTACGTCGCTTTATTTGTGGTTCTTTTGACATTACCATCATCCGCCGGTGACATGGCGAGATTACAGGTCATTCACAATGCAGCGGATCCGGCTGTAAAAGTAGTCGATATATATATCGACGGTGAGTTGAAAGTGGATGATTTTGCTTTTCGCACCGCTACGCCGTTTATCGATGTTCCGGCAGAAGTCAAGCTGAACATTGGCATTGCGCCGGGTAACAGCTCGTCGGTCAAAGATGCGATCGCCATGGAAAAGGTTGTCCTGGAAAAATCAAAATCGTATGTCGCGATTGCCAACGGTGTCCTTGATCCGTCACAATTTGCGGCCAATCCGGACGGCAAAAAAATCAGCTTTGCTCTTTTTACCAAAGCGGATGCACAGGAATCCGGCAAAAGCACAGAAAAGGTTGACTTTGTTGCGCTGCACGGTACAACTGATGCGCCGGCAGTGGACGTGATCGCTCGTGACGTCGCCACACTTGTTGAGGATGCAGCATACGGCGATATCACCGATTACATTTCGGTTCCAGCGGCAAGCTATATTCTTGATGTGACACCGGCAATGGATAATCAAACGATCGTCGCGTCTTTTACCGCGGATTTATCAGGTCTGGGTGGTGGCGCTGCTGTTGTGTTTGCGTCCGGTTTTCTCAGTCCAATGGATAATATGAATGGCGAAGCCTTTGGTCTCTTTGCAGCGCTACCGGATGGACAGGTTGTACCGTTCCCCCCTTACACTGAAAAGCCCAAAAAAGCACGTCTGCAAATCATTCACAACGCCGCCGATCCGGCAGCGCATATGGTTGATATTTATGTCAACAATGACTTGTTAGTAAACAATTTTCGATTCCGAAAAGCCACACCTTATATCTCGGTGCCCGCTGGTGTTGAGTTGACAATTGGTGTTGCGCCGAAAAACAGCCAAAGCGCGGATGATATCATTGCGACATTGCCACCTGTTGTACTGGAAGGTGGACAATCTTATCTGGCTATTGCAAACGGTGTTTTGGATCCATCAACATTCGCAGCAAATCCGGATGGTCGCGACACCGCCTTCCGTCTTTTTATCAAAGAAATGGCGCGTGAAATGAGCAGCGATGAAGAAAAAACGGATGTGTTTGTTTTCCACGGTGCCACCGATGCGCCAATGGTTGATGTGATTGAACGTCTCGCCGGAAAGATTGTGGATGATGCCGGCTACGGTGATATGACCGACTACCTGACACTGCCGGCGAATAGCTTCTATTACCTGGATGTCGAAACAGCGGACAATGCAGCAATCGTCGGTTCTTTCAAAACCGGTTTTTACAAACACGGTGGTGAAGGCGCGGTCATTTTTGCATCCGGTTTCCTGATCCCGGAGAACAATATGAAGGGTGAGGGCTTTGGACTTTTTATCGCTTATCCGTATGGTCGCGTTGATCGACTGCCACTACTGGACAGCGCGCGTTTGCAAGTCATTCACAACTCTGCGGATCCTGCTGCAGCTCAAGTCGATATTTATGCTAACGAGACACTATTAATTCCAAATTTCGAATTCAGAACAGCAACGCCGTTCATCGATGTGCCAGCCAATACGCCACTCTCCATTGGTGTGGCACCTGCCGGTTCAATGGGACCGGAAGAAATTATTCTGACGCTGCCCCCCCTCACCCTGTTAGGTGGTAAAACTTATGTCGCTGTTGCTGTGGGCGTTGTTGGTGATGGCTTTGCGCCAAATCCGGAAGGCAAGGACATCATTTTTGCTTTGACAGCTTATGACATGGCGCAGGAAAAAGCCAAGTGGATCAAGTATGTTGAATTCGCCGTGTTGCACAGATCTACTGACGCACCACGTGTGGATGTGCTGGTGAACGGTGAAACAGCTCTGGTCGAGAACCTGGCCTATGGTATGTTCACCGATTATCTTCGAGTTTCTCCGGCTATGTATCAATTGGACATCACGCCTGCCGGTATGCCCGGGACTGTGGTCGCATCCTTTGATGCCGATCTCTCCGGTCTGGCAGGTGGAGCTGCAGTTGTTTTTGCCTCAGGATTTTTGAGTCCGATGGATAACAATAACGGCCCCGGCTTTGGTCTTTTTGCTGCCTTGCCCTCTGGTGACGTTGTAGAATTTCCTTCCGCCGGTGTCATGGCAAAAGCGAATTCAAACAGCCAGGAGGTGACATCGCTGCCAACAGATTTCAGTCTTGAGCAAAATTATCCCAATCCGTTCAATCCGACGACATCGATCAGTTTCGCCCTGCCCGAACAATCGGATGTCAAAGTTGTCGTATACGACATGCGCGGTAACCAGGTCGCTATGCTGATAAATGGCGAAACACCCGCCGGCTCGCACTCGATTGTCTGGAATGGTACGGATAACAGCGGACTCAAAGTGGCGAGCGGTCTCTATTTTTATTCGCTGGAAGCCAATAATTACAAACAAACCCGCAAAATGATGTTAGTGAAGTAGCGTTTGGCAGGTTTATTATGCGTGTAGCACCTGTTCTCGTTCCCCAACTCGGCGCATGCGGGTCAGCTTTCTGAAAATACAAGCTCACGCAAAGACAAAGAGGCGCAAAGGATCGCAAAGAAAAAAATGACAGAGAAGGCTTTTAAGATTTGCGAAACCTTTGCGTCTCTCGCTGTCTTGGCGTGAGTTTGCTTTTCAGAAAAAGTTCGGCTTGCATGTTTTAGCAAGAAAATTAACCTTACCTTTTCGCAGCCACCCTCGCCAAGACCATGACTATGCCAGAGCGTTACAAGCCATTCAGAACGGCGAGACAGAGCCGGATGGGATATTGACCTGGGCATCCGAGTTTGCGGATGTATCGGCAGCCGAAGATCTCGGATATAGCTGGGGATAATAAACATATACCTCGTATGACTCAACCCAAGCGCCAGGTCATGCCTATTATGTCACTATGTGGAAAAACAAAAGGATGGCACCTGGCGTTTTATATTTGACGCCGGTAATCAACTTGTCTCACCAGACAATCCATAACGTCTGAGCCTGCTTCGGCTCGGGCTTCACTCGTCCACGCATACTCGCCCAATTTTCCATAAAAGGCCGCCTGTGTTGTAGATGAGCTCGAACGAGCTCGATTCGCGCGTGGCGACATAAAAATGATATTCCCTATCCCGACCGACTACATCATGCCAGGCACTATGAACGCTTTTGATTCGATAGGTTCGATCCCGCCATCGAAAACGCAGCGGTCGTATCTGGCGCGTATCAAAGTAGGTGATGACCGGCACCGCTTCATTGATCGTTTCAAATGTCACAACGCCTCCAATGTGCCTTAATGTACACCATTAATATACGGCAATGAGCAAAATAGTGCAAGTTTTTTGTTATAATGTACACCTTCAGTCAAAGCCAAACATTGGGCCGAGGATGAGCCTGGCGCGACCTTTGGCCGCAGCCAAATTTTGAGCCACAGATGCACACGGATGAACACGGATTTTTCGGTTTTGCTTCGAGAAAGCTTTGGGACTGGAGGTTAATAAAGATTAAAATGAATGATATGATCCGTGTTTCATCCGTGAACATCCGTGGCTTGTAAACTTTGCTAAAAAACACGATGTTGCAGATGTACGGTATAGAGAAAGAAAATTCATATCCAGATATCCAATAAAATTTGTATATTTGAATTCTTACGATACTATTTGGAGGAATAATATGATCGTTCGCACCAAGGCATACTCCCGCGCCGGTTTGGCGGGTAATCCGTCGGATGGCTACTTTGGCAAAACAGTGTCGGTTACATTTAAAAATTTTTTTGCCGAAGTGACCATGTATGAAACCCCGGATTTGGAAATTTTGCCCAATGACCGTGACCATTCTTATTTTACCAATTTAGCGAATTTGGTCAAAGATGTGAATCGCCACGGCTATTATGGCGGCATTCGACTCATCAAATCAGCGGCCAAGAAATTTTACGACTATTGTGCCGAAAAGGGCATCGTTTTGGCCGATCGTAATTTCACCGTACGCTACAATTCGACCATTCCGGTTCAGGTTGGCCTGGCAGGCTCCAGCGCCATCGTCACGGCTACCATTCGCGCGCTGATGACCTTTTATGGCGTCGAGATTCCAAAACCGCAGGTGCCGAATTTGATTCTCAGTGTTGAGACCGATGAACTCCGAATTTCCGCGGGTTTGCAAGATCGTGTCGTTCAAACATATGAAGGTCTTGTTTATATGGATTTTGATAAAAAGCTGATGGAAGAGCAAGGTTATGGCAGCTATGAAAGCCTCGATTCGAATTTATTGCCGCCGATCTATATTGCTTATATTTCTGATTTGAGTGAAATTTCCGGCATCGCGCATGGCAAACTGCGCGGCCGATTCGAAGCGGGTGACCAGGCCGTCATTGATGCGATGAAATATTTTGCCGAACGCGCTGAATTAGCCAAAGAATGCCTGTTGGCACATCAACCGGAAAAGTTACACCAAATCATGAACGACAACTTTGACAAACGCCGGGAAATTTTCCCCATCAGTCGCATGAATCTCGAGATGGTGAACCTGGCGCGATCCGTCGGTGCCAGTGCCAAATTTTCCGGCTCTGGTGGCGCCATCGTCGGCACGTATGAAGATGAAAACATGTACGAAAAACTGAAAGCCAAATTAGCTGAAATCGGCGCCGTGGTGATCAAACCACAAATTTAACTCGGCAACAACACTGTTTCGCGCACCAAAGGAATGAACCAAAACGACATTTCACAATTCCAGCATCATCTTTTGACCTGGTATGATGATGAATTCCGCGACCTGCCATGGCGACAAACCGCAGACCCCTACAAAATCTGGGTTTCCGAGATCATGCTGCAGCAAACGCAGGTTGTAAAAGTTGTGCCCTATTACAAAAGATTTATCGACGCTTTTCCAACCATGCACGATCTCGCCCATGCACATCTGGATCAGGTACTCAAGCAATGGGAAGGGTTGGGCTATTATGCGCGCGCCCGCAATCTCCATAAAGCGGCCCAGGTGATCGTACAAAAATTTTCCGGCAGCTTTCCTGCATCAGAAGCCGAGATCGTTAAGCTCCCGGGTATCGGTGAGTACACCACCGCCGCTATCATGAGCATTGTTTTTAACGCTGAATTACCGGTGATTGACGGCAACGTCAATCGCGTTCTGTGCCGGATATTTGCTGTTGAAGTGGATCCCAAGTCGCGCGAGGGCCGCCAAATCGTACGGCAGAAAGCCGAATTGCTTCTCGCGCGTGGGCACGCAGGAACGTACAACCAGGCCATTATGGAGCTCGGCGCCATGATTTGTACGCCGCGATCGCCCGGGTGTACAGTCTGTCCGGTGAACACGTTCTGCCAGGCGCGACAAAAAAACAAACAAGCCGACTATCCAATACAATCTCCAAAAAAAAAGCGACCCCACAAACACATCGCGGTCGCAATAATTTGGCGCAATGATAAAATCCTTATCGATCAACGTAAACCGCAAGGTCTGTTGGGGGGATTGTGGGAATTTCCCGGAGGACATGTAGAAGACGGGGAGAGCTATGAAAAAGCCGTGATCAGGGAAGTCAAAGAGGAACTTGATATAAACATCAAGGTGACACGTTTTTTCACAACTGTGTTTCACCAGTATACCCATTTTACGATTTCGTTACACGCCTTTTTGTGTCAGTTTATATCCGGGAGACCCAAAGCGCTCGGATGCACCGACTGGAAATGGGTTAAAATGGAAGAACTGTCGAACTATGCCTTCCCGCGCGCCAATGGCAAAATAATCGAGCAATTATATGAATCATTTGCGTCGGGCAGCATCTAACTTTTAAAAGAGAAAAAGCGAAAAAGCCGGCGTTCCTGGAATAGTCAACATCGTTTTGCTGTTCTTTTTGCAAAATTTAAAAATAGCACAAATGCACAATTCATCATTTTTATTCATTTAAAACTCGAATGGAACTACTGTACACGTTTTTAGCCATTTTTCCGATAGCCTTTATATCCCCCTATATTGTTCGACAAAAAAGCACCTGGGGGTGGACCCTTGCACTTGTTCCTGCTGCTATTTTTATTCTTCTACTTCGATTTGTGACGGACGTCAGTCACGGTCATACAGAGATACTTGCACTCAACTGGCTCCCCACCCTGGATATTTCGCTGATGCTTTACATCGACGGTCTCAGCTTATTGTTTGCCCTCATCATCAGCTTTATTGGCTTTTTGATCATTATTTACGCTTCCGGCTATTTTCACCATAACAATTATGCCGGTCGCTTTTATATGATTGTTTTGTTATTTATGGGCGCCATGCTCGGTGTTGTTTTGGCGGGCAATCTGTTCACCATGTTTGTTTTTTGGGAATTAACCAGTTTTACCTCCTATCTGCTCATTGGCTGGAATCACGAGAAAGAAGAATCCCGATGGGCCGCATTACAATCGCTGATCGTCACCGGCGGCGGCGGTCTGGCGCTCTTCGCCGGCCTGATTCTCATGCGTCTGATTGTCGGCAGTTTTGATATCGCCGACATATTAAGCCAGCCTGAGCTGATTCGCAGCCATTCGTTCTATATCCCTGTTCTTATTCTCGTCGCTTTAGGCGCTTTTACAAAATCCGCCCAGTTTCCTTTTCATTTCTGGTTGCCCGGTGCCATGGCCGCACCCACACCGGTGAGCGCCTATTTACACTCGGCAACAATGGTAAAAGCGGGCATTTATTTATTGGCACGCCTCAATCCGGTTCTGGGCGGCACCGCTGAATGGACGACTGTGATTACGTTGGTCGGCGGATTAACCATGGTCACTGGAGCGGCGCTGGCCCTGCCGCAAAATGACTTGAAAAAACTGTTGGCCTATACAACGGTCTCAGCCCTCGGCATGATCACCCTGCTGATCGGTCTTGGAACAAGCCTGGCCATCAAAGCTGCCATGGTTTTTTTGTTGGTGCATTCGTTATATAAAGGTTCTCTCTTTATGGTAGCCGGCGGCATCGATCACGCGGCCGGCACGCGCGATGTGCGCTTGTTGAGCGGCTTGGGACGATTGTTGCCCTTCACGGCGACGGCGGGTTTATTGGCCGCACTGTCCATGTCCGGCTTGCCGCCTTTTTTTGGTTTCATCGGCAAAGAACTGGTTTATGAGGCTAATCTGCACGCGCCACAATGGGTATGGATTTTGACAGCGACCGGTCTTTTTGCCAATGCTGTCAATGTGACGGTTGCCATTGTTGTGGGTATCCGCCCGTTTTGGGGCCAGAAGCACGAAAAGCTCGGCCATGGTCATGAAGGCCCGCTCGGACTGTGGCTTGGCCCGCTCATTGCGGCTGCAGCCGGATTACTCCTGGGACTCTATCCCGCGTGGGTCGCAAAGCCACTGTTCTCGCCAACGGTTTCCGCCATATTGGCGCAAGACTACAGCGTCAAGCTCAAACTGTGGCATGGACTGAACACAGCATTGCTGTTAAGTTTTCTGACCATTTTAGTGGGTATCCTGCTTTATGTTGTGCGAGCCAATTTTGCCAGGATCCAACAACGGTTAGCCGTTTTGCAGCCGATTTATCCCTCCATGCTGTTCAAAAATGGCCTGAACAAATTTCTCTTCCTCTCGGACAAAGCAACACGAGCACTGCAAAACGGCAATCTCTACGTCTACCTCATCACGATATTTTCGGTGATGGCTGCGGGACTTTGGCTGCAGGTGATCAGTTCATACAACATTAATGTCAAGATAGATTTCCATGATTTCAATTTTATTGATCTCGGCATCGTTATGCTGATGATTGTCGCCACTTTTATGGCAATTCTCACTCGCGGTCGATTGACGGCGGTCACGGCTCTGGGCGTGATTGGCTTTGGTGTTGCACTGATCTATATTTTACATGGTGCGCCGGATGTTGCGATTACCCAGCTCGTCATTGAAACCCTCACCGTCGTGCTGTTCGTACTTATCTTGTACAGATTTCCCCGCTTTACCCTTTTATCCAAAAAATCGACGCGGATGCGTGATGCCTCGCTGGCTGTGCTCGTAGGTTTTATGATGACATCGCTTTTATTAATGAAAAATTCCGCCGAATCTTTGGCTAATATTTCGCCCTTTTTTGTCGAGAATAGTGTCATCAAAGCACACGGGCATAATATTGTCAATGTTATTCTTGTGGATTTTCGCGGCATCGACACCCTGGGCGAAATTACCGTGCTCTCAGTCGCCGCGTTGGGTGTTTATGCATTGTTAAAGTTGAAAATGGGAGCCAAGGAAAAATAGTGCAATCGCATATTCTCAAAATTGCCGCGCGGCACCTGCTGCTGCCGTTTACAATCATGTCGATTATCATTTTGTGGCGCGGCCACAATCAACCCGGAGGTGGTTTTATCGGTGGACTCGTAGCAGCCTCAGCCTTCATCTTGTACAATGTTGCCTATGGCGTGCAGGATGCCAAAAAAATCCTGCGTCTTGATCCCCGCACATTAATTGGTATCGGACTGGCAATAGCACTGTTCAGCGCGCTGCTGTCGGTTTTTCTGCGCATGCCGTTTATGACCGGCATGTGGGTGGATGTTTTTCTGCCGCTCCTCGGGCATCAGCATTTTGGCACACCGTTGCTCTTTGACACCGGTGTTTACCTGACCGTGCTGGGCGTAATTTTGACGGTTGTTTTCACCCTGTCGGAGGAATCGTAATGGTTCTGCTTTATGCCATTCTCATTGGTGTGATGTTCGGTGCCGCCGTCTATCTGCTGCTGCGTCGCAGTATTGTCAAGCTGGTCTTTGGGCTTGTGCTGCTGAGCCAGGCGACGAATCTGTTCATTTTTACAATCGGCGGCTATGAAAAAAACAACCCACCCCTGGTTGAGAAAGGCCAACTAGTGCCGACCGCACCGTATGTTGATCCGCTACCCCAGGCACTTATCCTGACCGCCATTGTCATCAGTTTTGGTGTTCTTGCATTTACAATGGTGCTGATGCACAGGGCGCATGAATCCATCGGCACAGACGATTTGCATCAAATGAGGGACACGGACAAATGAAGATGCTGATCGTGAGCCCCATACTCATTCCCCTTGTCGCTGCCATACTTGCTTTGCTATTACCGCGCCGGCTTGGCAAGCTTGCAGGAGTTGCCGGACCGGCCGCTTTGTTGGCCGCTTCACTCGCCCTGCTCCATTGGGTGCTGCGAGACGGCATTCAAGTATTGCAGATTGGCAATTGGCCGGCACCATTTGGCATTACCTTTGTCGTTGATATTTTCAGCGCGATCATGGTTGTGCTCACCGGCATTATCGGATTCGCCCTGGCGGTTTACTCTTTTCACAGCATAGAACCGGAGCGTTTTAAATTTGGCTATTATTCACTTTTTAATATCCTGTTAATGGGCGTTGCCGGTGCATTCACCACGGGTGATATTTTCAACATGTACGTCTGGTTCGAAGTATTGTTGATTTCATCATTTGTATTGATGGTATTAGGGGGTGAGCGGGCGCAAATTGAGGGCGCGGTCAAATATGTGACGCTCAATCTGCTGTCGTCAACCTTTTTCCTCATCGCCGTGGCGATTTTGTACGGAAAACTCGGCACCTTGAATATGGCCGACCTGGCTGTACGCGTCAGTCAAACGTACGATGACACTTTGGTTAAAGTCGCCTCCCTCCTGCTGCTTGGGGCCTTTGGTATCAAGGCGGCGATTTTTCCGCTCTACTTTTGGCTGCCAGCCTCCTATCATACGCCACCCGCAGCCGTGTCCGCGCTATTCGCCGGCCTGCTGACAAAGGTGGGTGTTTATGCGATCATTCGAACGTTCACCCTGATATTTATTTGGGACCGCACTGTCACGCATAATGTTATTCTGATCATCGCCGGATTCACCATGTTTTTTGGTGTCATCGGCGCCGTGGTGCAGTTTGATTTTCGCAGATTGTTATCGTTTCATATCATCAGCCAGATTGGCTACATGATGATGGGACTCGGCCTGTTCACAACAGTGGCCATTTCCGGCTCACTATTTCACATTATTCATAACATCCTTGCCAAAACAAACCTGTTTCTTATCAGTGGTTTTGTGTATCATCTGCAGGGGTCCTATGCGCTCAAAAAGCTTGGCGGGCTCTACAGACGGCAACCCTTACTTGCTTTTCTTTTCATCATTCCGGCTTTTTCATTAGCCGGCATACCGCCGCTCTCCGGTTTTTGGTCAAAATTTCTGCTCATCAAAGCCGGGCTACAATTGGAGGGCTGGATTATTGTCAGTATAGCCCTCATTGTCAGCCTGCTGACACTTTATTCCATGACCAAAATCTGGGCTGAAGTTTTTTGGAAGCCGGATCCGCAGGCAAAGCCGTATTCAGTTGAGAAAAATGCAAAGTATTACTCCATGTTGATGCCGATTATATTCATGGCGGCGATTAACGCCCTTGTTGGTTTATACGCCGAACCATTTTTGAACCTGACGTTAAAAGCTGCTGATCAATTGATGCATCCTTCTATCTACATCGAGGCTGTATTGGGAGGATATCTGCCATGACACTCTTTGCCGTTGTACGTACATTTTTTGGCGTTATCAGTTTTTTCTTTTTTTATCTCGGCGAGATTATTTTAGCCAATATTCAGGTTGCTTATGATATCCTTACGCCACGACACCGGATGAAACCGGCTATTCTGGCTATACCTCTTGATGTTAAAACCGACATTCAATTGTTGGCCATAAACAATTTGATTACCATGACACCGGGTACGCTCAGCCTGGATATATCGCCGGATCGAAAAATGATTTACGTGCATGCCATGTATGTGGATGATATCATTGCTTTTAAAAAAGAAATCAAGGACGCTTTTGAAAAAAGAATATTGGAGATGTCAAGATGATATCTACATTATCCGTTTTTCTGCAGGGTGCCATTTTTCTGTCATTTTTATTGCTGTTTTTAGGTATGGTGTTCACCTTTTTACGGTTGATGAAAGGACCGACCTTGCCGGATCGAGTTGTTGCCATAGATTTGTTCACCAGTTTGGTGATGGGCACCATTTCGACCTATGCTTTTTTAACCGGCTTGACCATTTATCTGAATGCTGTACTTATTATGGCATTTATCGCATTTATCGGCACCGTAGCCTTTGCACGTTATCTTGAAAAGCGAGCTTTAAAATGACGGACGTAATTGCAGCCCTCTTTTTGGTTTTGGGATCATTTTTTATGTTCCTTGCCGGTCTGGGTACCTGGCGCTTCCCCGACCTCTACAGCCGCATGCATGCCGCTACCAAAGCGGCATCTTTTGGCATCGGCTTGATGATGACCGGTCTTTTGATCGCCTATTTCAGTTTTTATCTGCTCATCATGGCTGTGCTTGTCATCACTTTTATCTTTATCACGGCTCCGGTTGCAGCACACATGCTGGGCCGAGCCGGCTATTTGCTCAGGGTTCCTCAATATGAAAAGACGATCGTTGATGAAATGTCCGAATTGTATGGTGAGGACATCACTCTCTCTTCCGATGCCCATTTTGATGATTAAAGCCACGTTATGTTCTTGCTTTTCAGGTGAAATTTTGGTTAATTTGATCCTATAAATTTGATCAAATGATTGTGAAACAGGAGATCTATCATGAATGTTAGCAGAAGAGACTTTTTAAAAGGAGTGGCGGCAACAGGCGCTGTCGTGAGTGTCAATGCATTCGCCACAAAGGTAAGCGCTGAAACGGATCTGCCCATTGGCATCCAGCTCTATACCGTCCGCGACAAGAGCGGCAAAGATTTTAAAGGCACTTTGAAAAAAGTTGCAGAGATTGGCTACAAATATTTTGAATTCGCCGGCTACGGCGGCCTGGATGCAGGAGAACTGAATGCTTTTTTAGCTGAAATCGGTGCCACTACATGCGGCTCCCACGAAGGGTACGGCAATTTTATTAAGGATATTGATAGCGTCATCGAGTTCAATCAAGCCATTGGCAACCCTTACATCACCATCCCATCCATGCCCGGCCATGTTCGAAGCAGTATCGATGAAATCAAACGGTTTGCTGATAATTTGAATATCATTGGCTACAAGGTAAAACAGGCGGGTATGCAGCTCTGTTATCACAACCATTCATTTGAATTCGATAAAGTTGATGGCGAACAGACCGTATGGGACGTTCTGTTTCAGGCGACCGACGCTGATATGGTGAAAGCCGAAATGGATGTGGCCTGGGTGTTCGCCGCCGATGTTGATCCGCTAACGCTGATGCAGCAATGGGGCGACCGCATTAAACTGCTGCACATGAAAGACCTGGATGCGAATCGCAAGTTAGCACCGGTGGGTGAAGGTCTGATCGATATGCCACAAGTTGTTGAAAAAGCCAAAGAAATTGGCGTCGAGTGGTATATCGTCGAGCAGGACAACACGCGCCCGGGCAAGGATATTTTGGATGAGATCGCGGTGAGCTATAAAAACATGGTGAAACTATTGAGTTAAGGTCATTGTTTTTTAAAATTGAATTGAAGCACGTACTTATCATGAAAAAAACATTTTCCGCTCGTACCTTCCTGTACCATCTCGAGCACTTGGGCATTTGCAGTATCTCGCTGTTGCTCTTCACCGCACGCCTTGCGGCTGACGATCGCGCCGATTACATTCGCTCCAATTATGCGAAATATGAATATCGCATTCCCATGCGGGATGACGTTACATTATTCACGTCGGTTTATCTTCCGTATGATCAATCAAACAAGCATCCCATATTGCTTTTCCGAACACCCTATAGTGTTCGTCCGTATGGCGTCGACAAATATCCGGAAACGCTCGGCCCGACTGAGGAATTTGAAAAAGCACATTATATCTTTGTATTTCAGGATGTGCGCGGCTGCTACATGTCCGAAGGAGAGTTTGTCAATATGCGGCCGCATCTTCCGAACAAGAATTTGCCGCAAGATATCGATGAAAGCAGCGATACGTATGACACGATTGAATGGCTGATCAACAACCTCGAAGGACACAATGGCAACGTCGGCATGTGGGGCATCTCCTATCCCGGCTTTTACTGTTCCGCGGGCATGATCGATTCACACCCGGCACTCAAAGCCGTGTCGCCACAAGCTCCCATTGCCGACTGGTTTTGGGATGATATGCATCACCACGGTGCATTTACGTTGGCCCTCACTTTTCATTTTTTTTCATCATTCGGTTCAAAGCGTGCGGGATTGCAGACAGAGCATCCCGAACAATTTGATTTCGGCACGCCCGATGGCTATCAGTTTTATCTGGATATGGGACCGTTAAAAAATGCCAATGAGATTTATTTAAAGGGAGAAATTGACTTTTGGAACCACTTCACCCAACATCCCAACTATGATGAATTCTGGCAATCTCGAAATATAGTGCCGCACCTGAAAAACATCAAAGCGGCAGTCATGACTGTCGGTGGTTTGTTTGACGCAGAAGACTTGTATGGCCCGTTAAAAACATACCGCGCCGTTGAAGAGAATAATCCCAAAATCTTCAACGTGTTGGTAATGGGACCCTGGTCGCACGGCGCCTGGTCCTGGGAGGAGATGTCATTACTCGGCGATATGGATTTTGACTTTAACACTTCCAAATGGTTTCGAGATCGGTATCAGTTTTTTTTCTTTCAAGCCTTTTTGCAAGATGATAAAGCGCCCGAACTTCCGGAAGCGGCAGTTTTCGAGACCGGCGCAAACCGTTGGCGCCAATTTGATCAGTGGCCGCCGCAACACATCTCCACACAAAATCTCTATTTTCAGGACAAATATAAACTGTCAGAGGAGATGCCGTCACAGCGTGACACGCTATCCGACGCTTATATCAGCGATCCGAAAAAACCGGTGCCCTACACAAAGACTGTTTCTACCGGGTGGATTAAAGAATATATGACCGAAGACCAGCGTTTTGTCGGCAATCGTCCGGATGTACTGGTTTATGTCTCTGACGTTTTAGAACATGATCTGACGATCGCCGGCCCCATTCAAGCCAACCTGTATGTTTCGACAACCGGCACCGCCGCGGACTGGGTAGTGAAACTCATCGATGTTCACCCGAACGACCATGCGACAAAACCGGCGGCCCAGCTTTTGGTACGAGGTGAGATTTTTCGCGGCCGATTTCGGGAAAGTTATGAATATCCCAAACCGTTTCGCGCTCATGAAATAACGCCCGTGTCCTTTGAGCTGTTGGACGTCCTGCACACCTTCAAGCGCCATCACCGCATCATGGTTCATATCCATAGCACCTGGTTTCCGCTGTTTGACCGTAATCCGCAGAAATATGTCGACAATATTTTTGCCGCCGAGAAAGAGGATTTTATCACAGTAACCAACCGGATTTACCGAAGCCGAGATTTTCCAAGTCATTTGCAGATAAAGGTGCTGAAATAGGCCGGATGAATCAACCGTGTCGCAAAAGTATAAAAATTCAAACCTCGCATTGAACTGGCGCGTTGGTTTTCATAGTACGCAATCAGCAGAGCCCGAAAGCTGGTTTCCAGCCACAATTCCCGGCGCCGTGCAGCTTGATTATGCGCGCGCATTTGCCTGGCCACCATACTGGGTGGGGGACAATTTTAAAGACTATGCCTGGATGGAAGACGCCTTCTGGACGTATCGCACGCTCTTCAGCAAATCCAATTTGACACCGGATCAACAATTGTTCCTGATCTCAAAGGGCATCGATTATCAATTCAGCATCACCCTAAACAGTCAAGAGATATACGCCCAGGAAGGCATGTTCAAACCGGTCGAAATCGATCTGACCGCTTTTCTGGGCGACTCGAATGATCTGCGCATCACCGTCTTTCCCGCTCCAAAATCGCAGCAAAAGACTCGGGATAAATCCCAGGCGAATCAGAGTCTCAAGCCGGCTGTCTCCTACGGTTGGGACTGGCATCCGCGCCTGATCCCGCTCGGTATTTGGGATGAAACCTGTGTGGCGATCGTCAACAAGATTCATCTGAAGGAAATTGATTTTGATTACACTCTCAGTGATGACCTGGCATCCGCTGATGTCACCGTGACGGCTCAGGGATCTCATTTAGACGGATGTCTTTATCGCTATCGACTGATTCACCCCGGTGGCATGTGTGTTGTTGAAAAAGAGGGGATGGCATTCGATATGTTACAGATAAAATATCAAGTGCACAACATTGCACTGTGGTGGCCACACGATCATGGAACGCCGATCCTTTATACCTCTGAGCTGGAGATTTGGGATCATCATACTCTTATAGATGTCGATATTTCGAAAATCGGTTTTCGGCGAGTGCGATTGGTGATGAATGAGGGCGCCTGGGATGAACCGAGTCAATTCCCCAAATCGCGCAGCGTCCCGCCGATTCAGCTCGAGATCAATGGTCACCGAATCTTTGCCAAAGGCAGCAACTGGGTGCCGCCGGACATCTTTCCGGGATTGATCACCAGCGAACGTTACGAAGAGCTGCTCGATCTCGCCGTTGAGGCTCACCTTAATATTTTGCGCGTCTGGGGTGGCGGTACTGTCAACAAGGAATCATTTTACAAAATCTGCGACGAAAAAGGTATTTTAGTGTGGCAGGATTTCCCACTCGCCTGCAATGATTATGCGGCGAGTACAGCTTTTCTGAAAGTCCTGGAAAGTGAAGCAACGGCCATTATCAAACGATTGCGTCAACATCCCTGTCTTGTCCTCTGGTGTGGCGGCAATGAATTGTTTAACGACTGGTCCGGCATGACCGACCAGTCGTTGCCATTGCGGTTGCTGAACAGCCTGTGTTATCAGCTTGATCCCGCAACGCCGTTCATCCCCACCACACCGCTTATGGGCATGGGACACGGTCATTATGTCTTTCGCGATCAACCGCGCGGCGAGGAGGTGTTTCAAATCATCAACAGATCGAAAAAAACAGCATATACGGAATTTGGCGTACCGAGTCCCTCCGCACTTGAGGTGCTCAAGTCATTTATGCCAGAAGATGAACTCTGGCCGCCCACACCCGGCGGCGTCTGGGAGGCGCATCATGCCTATAATGCATGGCAGGGTAACACCTGGTTGATGCAGGATGTCATTGAATTTTATTTTGGCGCGTGCGACAACCTGGAGCAGCTCATTGAATGGGGGCAACTTTTGCAATGTGAAGGGTACAAAGCGATCTATGAAGAAGCGCGTCGGCAAAAGCCGTATTGTTCCATGGCATTAAACTGGTGCTACAATGAACCGTGGCCGACGGCGGCGAACAACAGTCTGCTCAACTGGCCGTTAGTGAAAAAGCCGGCGTACACGGCGGTCAAGCAGGCGTGCCGGCCGGTGCTGGCAAGTGCGCGGCTCAGCAAGTTTATATGGCGAGCGGGGGAGGAATTTAGCTGTCACCTTTATATCCTGAATGATTCTTACGAGACATTGGCCGGCGGAAGCATCCTTGCCGAGCTTGTCGGCGACACATCACTTGAGCTGTACCGCTGGCACTATCCGGTCGTAGCGCCGAACACCAATGTCGCAGGCCCGATCATTCGAACCAAGCTGCCGCAGTGGCAAAGCAGACAATTTACCCTCACTCTTCGTGACACACAAAATGACCAGTTGAACAGCTCATATCGCTTGATATTAGCACCTTGTGAAAACAAATAAGCAGGAATCAAAGTTGTCCGTTTTCGTTTCACCCAATCAAAAGTCCGAATACAGTTTTATTTCTTGCTCCGTAGAAAACTCCCCCAATCTTTGAATTGACAACCAACCAAAGAATGTTTAATTTTATAAATGACTGGCACAATCTTTAACATCCAAAGATTTTCCATCCACGACGGTCCCGGGATTCGCACAACGGTCTTTTTAAAGGGATGCCCGCTCCGCTGCGCCTGGTGTCATAATCCTGAAAGCTGGCGGGAACAACCCGAGCTGATCTATTGGCAGAACCGATGTCTTTTGTGCGGCGCGTGCGCCAAAGTTTGTCCGCATGGCGCCATTATTTTGAACGAAACTGTGGAGACAAATCCGATATCTTGTGTCGCTTGTGGTGTTTGTGTTGAACAGTGTTACGCAAACGCCCGCGAAATCGCCGGACGTTCCATTGGCGTAAAAGAACTTTTGGCGGAGATCGAAAAAGACCGACTCTTTTATGAAGAATCAGGCGGTGGTATGACTCTATCTGGTGGCGAGCCATTGCTGCAGCCAGATTTCACCCGAAACATTTTACGAGAATGCCGGCGACGCGGTATCCATACCGCACTCGATACCTGCGGCTATGTAGAATGGCCAATTCTTGATCAATGTCGTTCTTTTGTCGATCTCTTTTTATATGATCTCAAGATTATGGATGAGAGACAGCACCGCGAATACACCGGCGTGTCAAACAAGGTGATTCTGGACAATTTGATCAAGCTTTCGACGAATGGCCATGCGATGACCATCCGTCTGCCGCTCATTCCCGGCATCACTGATGATGAGGAAAATATACACGCGATATGCCGCTTTGTCAATGCATTGCCGCATGCCCACCCGATTGATATTTTGCCGTATCATAACATTGCAGCCGGCAAATATGAACGATTGCAGCGATTTAATCCCTTGCAAAATATTTCCGCCCTGAGCACGGACAAACTCGATCAAATCAAACACGACATACAGCAGTATGACATTAAAGTCAATTTGGGAGGCTAAATATGTTATCCGCTCGCGTCGCTGTTTTGCGACAGCACAGTTTAAATGCCACGCCGACGTTATCGAGCGAGCGCGCTCGACTGATCAGCGAGTTTTATCGAACTGCGGTTGATCCAACGCTGTCGGCGCCAAAACGACGGGCGTTGGCATTTCAATATTTAATGGAGAAAAAAACGATTTATATCGGGGAAGGTGAGCTGATCGTCGGCGAAAAAGGCCCGGCACCCAAAGCCGCACCAACTTATCCGGAGCTGTGCTGCCACACACGTGACGATCTCGATCTGCTCAACTCGCGCGATAAAATTCCGTTCGCTGTTTCAGCCGAGGTGCGTTCTCTCTATGAGGCAGAGATCATACCATTTTGGCGCGGCAAAACCATGCGCGAGCGACTTTTGGCAGAAATGAGTCCTGAATGGCGCGCGGCGTATGATGCCGGCGTATTCACTGAATTTATGGAGCAGCGTTCCCCCGGCCACACGACGTTGGATGATAAAATCTATACAAAAGGGATAAAAGATTTTGTGCGTGACATCCAGGCGCATTTAAATTCGCTGGATTTTTTGGGTGACGCACAGGCCTTGCACAAGCGCGAGGAACTGAAAGCGATGATAATTTGTGCGGAGGCATTAATCGCCTTTGCAGGTCGTTACGCCGACAAGGCGCGCGAGCTGGCGCACAAAGAATCCAATCAACAGCGTAAAAAAGAGCTGACACGAATTGCCGAGGTATGCGCACATGTGCCGGCGAAAGCGCCGCGTAACTTTTGGGAGGCATTGCAATACTACTGGTTTGTGCATCTTGGCGTCACCACCGAGTTGAATCCCTGGGACGCATTTAATCCGGGCCGCTTTGATCAACACCTGCATCCTTTTTACAAAAAAGGATTGGCGGATGGCACCTTGACGCCCGACAAAGCCCGCGAGTTATTGCAGTGTTTGTGGATAAAATTCAACAATCAGCCGGCACCGCCCAAAGTCGGCGTCACCGCAGCCGAAAGCGGCACCTATACCGATTTTGCGCAAATCAATATGGGCGGTCTCACTGCAGATGGTTCAGACGGGGTGAATGACGTGACCTATCTTTTGCTGGATGTCATCGAAGAGATGCGCCTGCTGCAGCCGAGCTCCTCCATTCAGGTCAGCAAAAAAAATCCCGATCAATTCATCAAAAGAGCGACACAGATCATCCGAACCGGATTTGGACAGCCATCGGTGTTTAATCATGATCTTGTCGTGCAGGAGATGGTGCGCGTGGGCAAATCAATCACCGATGCCCGCACTGGCGGCACCAGCGGTTGTGTGGAAACCGGTGCTTTCGGCAAGGAGAATTATAACCTGACGGGCTATTTCAACATCCCCAAAATATTGGAGCTGACCCTGAATAATGGTCGTGATCCCCGCTCCGGCAAACAAATTGGATCTTCAACAGGAAATCCTGTCGATTTCACTTTATTCGAAGAGTTGTTCGCTGCCTTTGAAAAACAGCTGCGGCATTTCATCGATATTAAAATTAGCGGCAATAATATTGTTGAACGATTGTATGCTGAGTATATGCCGGCACCCTTTCTCTCATTGTTCATTGACGATTGTATCAAAAAGGGTGTAGATTATCATAATGGCGGCGCACGCTACGATACCAGCTACATTCAGGGCGTTGGACTCGGCACCATCACCGATGCCTTGACGGCGATCAAGTATCACATCTATGACAACAAGAATATCAGCACGACGGAAATGCTGCGCGCCCTGAAAAATAACTTTGCGGAGAACGAACGGCTGCGGCAGCTTTTGCTCAACAAGACACCCAAATTTGGCAATGATGACGACTATGCGGATGCGATCATGCAGCGCGTTTTTGAGGTTTATTTTCAGGCGATTGATGGTCGCCCAAACACGCGCGGCGGGCGTTACTGTATCAACCTGCTGCCCACGACGTGTCATGTTTATTTCGGATCGGTCATCGGGGCACTGCCGGATGGCCGCAAAGCCGGACAGCCGTTGTCAGAGGGCATCTCGCCCGTGCAGGGCGCGGATCGGAACGGTCCGACGGCGGTGATCAAATCCGTTGCCAAAATGGATCATGTTCGCACCGGCGGCACACTGCTCAATCAAAAATTCACACCGCAATTGTTAGCAACCGAAAAAGGACTGGACAATCTCGTCCACCTCATTCGTACGCATTTCAAGCTCGATTGCCATCATATCCAGTTCAATGTTGTGGATGTTGAAAAGTTGAAAAAAGCGCAAAAAGAACCGGACAACTATCGCGATCTTATCGTGCGCGTCGCCGGTTATAGCGATTATTTTTGTGATTTGTCGGCAGCGCTGCAGGAGGAGATTATTCAGAGGACGGAGCATAACCGATTTTAGCGGGGAATGGCTCCGGATTTTCCTGAATCGGGCTTGCTGCCCAGTAAAAGCTTGCGTCCAGCGATTCTATCCCCGAATATTTTTTTTAACAATATGTAACATTTTTTCCTTGACAACGTTCTACAAATGTAGTATATTTTTCTACAATTGTAGTAATTAATGCGACATTTGTCGAAGGAGACAAACCATGAAACTCACAGAAGCCGAATGGGAGCTCATGAACGCCCTGTGGAAAAGATATCCGGCGACGGCGCGCGATATCATCGAGTTTATGCCGGGCGAGACAAAATGGGCCTATACCACTGTCAAAACCATGCTGACACGATTAGCTAAAAAAGGCGCCATTGCTGAAAGCAAACGCGGCAGCATCAGTGTCTACGAACCGTTGGTGGCACAAAAAACAGCGCGAAAAAATGCGATTAAAAATCTGTTGGACAAAGCACTGGGCGGTACGGTTGAACCCATCATGCACTTTCTCATCGAGGAGAAAAAACTCACCGCCAAAGAGCGACAACACCTTATTCATATGCTAAAAGAGATGGACAAAGTGGAAACGGAGGGATCCGATGCAAGCACTCAATAATTTAGCGCAAACCTGGTGGACGTGGATGGCGAGCATGTTCTGGCAAGTCAGTTTGCTCATTCTTTTCATCGGTATCCTGGATTTCCTTTCGCGAAAATGGGTTTGGCCGCAAGTGCGTTATGCGTTGTGGATGCTGATCTTGCTCAAACTGGTCATTCCCCCGACCTGGTCGTTAAAAACAAGCCTTGTGTCACAAATACGGCCGCACGTCGAGGGGCGAATCGTGCAGCAAATCCCCATGCATTCGCGCGAAGCGAAAATGCCCGAGAGATCTAAAGCCGATATAGCGGAGAGGTCTTCCCAGGCAAACCTGCCCACGAACGACTTGCGGCATAATGTTTTCACTCGCGAGACATCCGCCGCCGCGACCACTGTCGAATCTGTCACAAAACCGGCATGGCAAACAGTGGCGATGGGGATTTGGCTGTTTGGTATTGTGCTGTTATGTTCAGTGCTTGTTGGAAAAATGATGCGATTGCGGCATTGGCACAAACAGCAAAAAAAGCAGGACATCCCGAAATGGTTTCATGAGCTGTTAGTCAAAACAGCGCAGCACTTTGACATCACCCGGCTGCCGGCGATTGTGTTCAACGACAAAGCGGTCACGCCGGCAGTCTATGGCATGTTTCGACCTGTGATGTTATTGCCGGCCAACTACTTTGACAAGCTAAACGCCGAAGAAGCACAGCACGTCCTGCTGCATGAGCTGGCGCATCTCAAACGCGGAGATTTATGGCTCAACGGCTTGACATTGATCATGCAGATCATCTACTGGTTTAATCCCTTGTTAATTTGGGTGCGGCGACAAATGAAACACGTGCGCGAAATCTGTTGTGATTTGACAGTCGCCAACGTCTTGCGCGAAAAAACGCCTGCTTATCGGCAGACGTTAGTGAACACCGCGCGCGAGCTGCTCACCGAAACAGTTGAGCCCGGCCTCGGTTTACTTGGTGTCTTTGAAGAGCCCTTTCGCCTGGTGACGCGACTCAAGTGGCTTGAGAAAAAGACCTGGGAGCATCGCAGGAAAATTTTGGGTGCCGCAGTTGTCATCAGCCTCCTGCTTGCGGTGAGTGTGCTCCCCATGGCCAGAATTTCAGTGGACGATGACGACGAAACCACGAACATCACCAATAAACTCGAGGAAAATGTCTTCAATGGCGCACCGGCGCATCCGGATATCAGTCAGCAGTGGATCAGTAAAGAATTCACCATCAAACAGACCGCATCCCTCTACGCTGCTGTCTTGATCAAAACGGGAGATCCGGACAATCAATTTGAAGATGCAATTCAAGAGTGTCGTCAATTGCTCAAAAAGCAAAGAATAAAAACCTATGGCGATCCGTTTTGTCGTTTCTTCAGTGATCCGGATGATGTGCCGCACGACAAATGGTATTGGGAAGTAGGATTTCGAATCAAAAAAGGCAAAAAAGTCAAACCACCGCTTGAAATCCGGCACGTTGTTCCTATGCAGGTTGCCAGCCTCGGTGTTGCCGGAATCAAAGACACTGAATCGACCTGGGACACATTTGCCGAACAATTGAGCCGGCAAAATTATGTCCCCTGTTTCCCACCGGCAACCGAAATCTATCGCGGAGAGAAATACGACGAACCGATGTGGGCCTATACAGAGATGCAGATTCCTGTGTTCAACGCTGATGCCGGATATCCAGGACTCCGTATTGAATACCGCACGAGTGACGCCTTCCAAGCCATCGTGTTGCCGATGCGCGGTTCGACCAGCCAAATTGAATCTGCCGTCGATCAACTCAGGCGATATATGCGCCGCAACAAAATCAAACCGCACGGAAGAATTTTTGCCGAATATGCTTTTGATTGGTCAGAAAGCCCGCCCGAAGAGTGGCAATGGTTGGTCGGCTGCCCGATCGATAAAGAATTTCCCATTGAACAGCCATTTGAAATGCAGACTTTTGAAGCTACAGATATTGCTGCGACTTCTTTCACAGCGGCTCCGGATGCCGAATATCCCTGGTCCGCCTTTTTCACGCAAATGATTATCGAAGGTTATGTGCCCGTCGGCGCAGCCATGGAATCCTGGGACGATGTGAATAAAAAAGAAACTCGCGTTGAAATGCGTATTCCGAGCATGCGCATACCCGGTTGGAGCGAAGGCATGCCTGAGGTCGGCGCTGATGAGCAAGAATGGGAGGCCTGGGGCAAAAAAGTCGGTGAGGAAACAAAAGAGTGGGCGCTGGATTTTTCAAACACTTTGGTCACTGCACTCACTGGCCATTCCATTGAGGAATTGGAGCAGGGCGGAAATCCGGCTAACATCCGGGAAAAAGTAGAGCGAGCCAATGCCGTACTTGAACGGGCGCTGATCGATCAGGATACAGACACCTATGAGAGATATCTTGATGAGGACATTGTGGTTAATCCACCCATGCGCACTGAAGTGAGAGGCAAGTATGCGTATTTGGCAGATATGCAGGATGATTTTCGCAAAGGTATCAAATTTCACACCTTCAACACCCAGGTGCTTGAATGCTGGCAATGCGGCGACAATATTTATGAAATCAGCACTTTTTCTTTCTCGCTAACCACACCGGAATCTTCACAGCCCTGGGTGGCTAATGGCAATTCTTTTGCTATTTGGCGTGAAGACGAGAACGGCCAACTTTTGGTCAAATACTCAATCTACAATACCGAATCGCATCCAAATGTTTATTGAGGAAACAAAATGAAAAAATTAGCGCTTTGCATCATTATATTTTTAATTTCACCGCTATTCTCGAGTGAAAAAGAAAATTATTGGCACTCCGTGCTCGAGCCATATTCCGCCAAATTGACCGAGCTCATGTTGAATAATAAATTTGTGGAAACGATCGATCTGTATGATGAAAATGTCGTACTCATTCGGCCTCTTATGCCGCCGCTCAGAGGGAAAAAAGCTTTACGCGAGGAGCTGAGGGAAATGCGCCGCCTCGGATTTCACTATCACGCGATCGGCGGTGAGACTGAAGAAATATGGGGTTGCAACGCGCAAATTTTTGAGCGAGGTACTTTGTCATTTTCCTATTCAACCCAGAAACAAGCCAAACCACAAGCTTTTTATGGCTCATTCTTGACCATCTGGAAACAGCAAAAAGATGGGACCTATAAAATAGAATACAGCATCTGGAATCTGGATTTTAATCCCTGGGAATAATCAAATCAGGAGTTTAAAATGAGGATAAAAAAAACTATATTATGCATGTTCTTGCTACTGCCGTTTCTTTTGCCGGCACGGACGAATCTGCAAAATGTTCGAGAACAAATTGAAAAGCTGCGAGAGGAACGACAAGAAGCAGCGATGGAGCAAAATTATGATAAATCGCTGAAATTTTTCACTGATGACGTTCTTATCATGCCAGGATTACAGCAGATCATAGAAGGAAAAAAGGAGCTAAAGCAACGCTATGAGCGTGATAAAAAAGAGGGTGTTCGTATTCTAAGCATTGGACATAATGTCTCGGCGGATTGGCTCTGCGACGAAGATTATTACGAACGCGGTTCCTGGAGCATGAGCGTCACCTCACGGGATCATCCTCGACCTTTAGCGTATGCGGGCTCGTACTTGCAAATCTGGGAAAAACAAAAGGATGGCTCGTACAAGATCAAATTTAATATTTGGAATTTGAATCATATGCCATAAGAACGCCATTTTTTTTCAATAAAAGTGTTAAAATGATGAGTGCGACTGTAACGATTTTTTCCCTGAACCGTCTCATTAATGTCACGAATTTGAAAAAAATATGAGATTATCTGAATAAAAGTCGACTCTATTGTGTAATAGTCGAAACTTTTTTGTCCAGCCTTTCATAACTTTTACAAAGAGAAAGCCATGAATATTTCTCGGGAAGAAGCTGAAAAGCTGATAGATGCGTCACAGGTGCTCTCCACGAGTGTCAATCAGCAACAAAAACAAATTCAAGTTCGTATGGAACTAGCCAACGCAAAAACATGCATCGTCACCTATGATCGACAAACTCATCAAAAGAGCTATCAAATTGACAATTAAGGTGAACAGATGATCCAGGCCGAAGAAAAAGAAAACATCACGCCACTTTGTCCGAACTGCAAAATGGGGATTGAGATGGTGTGGTTTCGCCAGTTAGCGGGATTCCTGGGGAAAAGATATATCTATTTTTGCCCGCATTGCCGTTCTGTTCTTGGCGTATCACATCGGAAGGGTTTTTGGATGGGATAGAAAGGTTGATCGCCACGCGTTTTCGATAGTTATTATTAATCGAGAAACACTATTTGCCGCACGCGCTTTAACGAAGCAGAGTCATTTTACCAACATTTTCAAAATCATCTGCACTAATTTTATAAAAATAGAGGCCGCTGGCAACTGAAACGTCCCGATCATCTGTCCCAAACCAGGTCACAGCGTGCGATCCAGCTGTCCTGACCTCATCGACTAACGTTTTGACCAGATGGCCATTCGAATCATAAACAATCATTTTCACATGCGTTTGACTCGGAATATCAAAATGAATCGTTGTCGCCGGATTGAACGGATTCGGGTAATTCTGCGCCAATTTGTAGTTCAGCGATGATCCCGCGACATCGCCTTTATCCTCAACGATCGTGCTGGCTTCAACGACCGTAATGGTTTGATTCGCGTTTTTATTGACGAGCACCTGTCGTTTTCCGGATGGCCAATGAATGATAATAGAATCGACTATAGATACCGCCCCAAGGCCAAAATGCTGAATAAGACCACTTTGTGCCGCATGGCCGGTCTGCGCAAACACATGCCGGACTTGACCAAGTTGTTTTTTGGCTGTTTTGACAATTATTTTTGCCCCCAATCCTGATCGATTTGACGAGTTATTGCCGACACATCTAATTTTTATCCAGTTATTCTGCTGCGACATATTCTCATACAGCAGGCTCTGCTGGTCATAGCTGCCAATAACCAGATCAAGATCCCCGTCGTTTTCTCGATCACCCCACGCCACGGCCAGCGAGTTGCCGCCGTGATAAAAAAAGTTCTCTGTCGAAATCTTGTCAAAGGTACCATCTCCATTGTTTGTATAAAAAAAGAAGGAGTTCCGATTCGAGACAAACAGATCGAGGTCGCCATCGTTGTCATAATCGGCCCAGCCACTGCCTTTTGATATCTCAATGTCCGTACAAATGCCGGGAATATTTTCCCTGGTGAATGAACCATTACCATTGTTGCGATACAAACAGTTGGCTTTGTCATAGTTCACGACAAAGAGGTCCATATAACCATCGTTATTATAGTCACCCCAACTGCAGCTCACCGCAGCCCCATCGTTTGCAATCATTCGATCCGGTCCGACAAGCGCGAACTCACGGGGACGAACTTGCTCATACAGTTTATCAATGCCCTGATTTGCCAAATAAATATCCAGGTCACCGTCATTATCAAAATCACACCAACCGCAACAATATGTTTTGTCCGCCCTCTCCCCAACGACGATATCATTCGACTTTGTAAAATGATTCGTCCCATCATTAATGTACAAAATGTTTGGATATTCTTCGCCCACATCGGTCACATACAGATCAAGATCAGCATCGTTATCCACATCCGCCCAGGCGCAGCTTCTATAGTCTCCATAATCCTCAACAATATTTCCTTCGGTTATTTTTTTAAAAGTGCCGTCGCCATTATTTTTATAGAGACTGTTATAGCCACCGACCACGCCATTGGCGATAAAACAATCGATGAATCCGTCATTGTTATAATCGGCCCATGATGCAGAACGGGAAGGCTCGTCATCCATCACAATGTTGCCGGTTGTGATGCGCTTAAACGATCCATCTTTGTTGTTTTTATATAAAATATTTTGGCCATCATTCACGAGAAAAATATCTTCATAACCATCGGCATCATAATCAATCCAATTAACGCCGTATGTTTCGGCTATTGGCAATTCGAGGCCATCGATGAGATCAGGTGTGAACATTAATTGAGCCTGTGTCGTTTTTGACAAGCCATCCGAGAATGTACCGGCATAAACATCTATACTGTTATGTGCGTGCACGCAGCGGATATTCGGATAGTCTGCTTCTGATGTATAAATCTCACTCCAGGAGTTGCCGTTATCCCGCGTCATGGATATAAAATTCGAACCGTTCAAATAGAGGCCACCGTATAAATCAGCCTCGATACAAAACATGCTCGTTGATGGCGCTAACACACTGCCAGAGTCGGGGGTTACATCAGTAAAACTTTGTCCAAAAGTGGTGGAGCAAAGCAGGTTTTTTAACGTGTACAACGATTCATTATCCGACGTAGCAGCCAGCTTGTAGATATGGCCAAACCGATCAACTGCGAGACGGCATAGGCTATTGTTTTCAAAAGGAACATCAACGTAATTCCATTGGTCGCCTTTATCAGTTGAGTAATACAATCTGCGGATCTTGCCAACATCTGCTTTCGAATAACCGTAGACTAATCCCTCGGAAGCAGCGTGCAGCTTTCCAACCTCAAATGGAGTTGTCGTGGGAATCCAGGCTGCGCCAAAATCGTCGGTTCTATAAAAGTATTTTTGTCCGGGGATCCATACATAAATGGTCTGCAGACTTTTGTCAACATCAAACTCGGCCTGTTTGACTTTAAAGTCGCGTTTTTGTTTCCAGGTACGACCGCTATCGTCCGATCCGTACAAGACACACGTCGTCACCGCAGTATCTGATCCGGCACTGTATCCCAATAAAAGCCACAAACGATCGCGGTCGACAACCTTGGCATCATAAAAGGTACGAGGTTGATTGAACACAGTTTTTTTATCGATTTCTATCCACGACGCTCCATTCGTCGCCGAAAACCAGTAGCGACTGAATTTTTTCTCAATGCCGGTGACACAAAACAGCTTGTTTGGCGAAGCATTGAGCACGGCATGGATTTTGGCGCTGGCTGGTGTTGGATTTGAGAAAGAAACGCCGCTATCATTTGAGATGAAAAGACCATCCGAGCCAACGAAAATTTTCCCGGTTGTGCTGACAGCATATGAAAAAATGGGGTAACCAACGTCGATGGGATACCAGGTGTCGCCGTTATTCATCGTGATAAAAGAATTTCCGACAATGTTATATCCACTGGCAGAACCGGCGCCGAGCACCCATCCTTGCGGAGATTCATAAAAAGATTGCACATAGGGTAATCGTGTTCGGGACCATTTTTTTCCGTGATCTGTTGATCTGAAAACGGCACCAGTGTCTTCCCCATCAACAGCCACGAATACATCACCTTTTGATGTCTCTAAAATATTTTTGATGTAACTTTCCGCTTCGAACACGAGACGAAGGGAGTCGGGATCACCCTCACTAAAATAAAGCTTGTTTTGACCAAATACATAAAGATGATTCAAAACGCTGACATAAGCATGTTCGGCGGAGCCATTAAAGGGATAGGAGATGGGCGACCATTTTAATGCCCGATCCGTCGAAAAATACAAAATATCCCCGCTGGCGAAATATAAGGTTCCGTCATGAGCAATTGCCATCTGCTCAAGCGTCAGGTCATTCATTGTCAGGGGAAGCGTGCTCCATGTCGCTCCCCAATCCGCTGAGACATAAAGTTTGCCCTTTAGACTCTCGGCATAAATTCTTGCGTCATGTCCAAATTTAAAGGTGGCGGCATTATTCAGAATTAGAGCCCAATTGAGCCCCTGATCATCCGAAGTAAAAAGGGTATGATTAAAAAGAGCATAGAGACGATCGTTGTGATCAATGGCCAGCGGATTCACAACACCTCCTACCGGGCCATCGAGTTTTTCCCAGGAGTTTTGTGCAAAAGCATTTAAAAAAAAGAACAGTCCCCCAATACCTAGCATGAGTGACGTTTTGTTCATGTACAACCTCAAATTTTGCGAAAATCACGTAATGCCTCAATGATGCCTTGCTCTGCTGTGTAAAAAAATACCTTCAATTCAGAGGCATGCGTAATATTCTTTTTTTGTAAAGTTGCACTGCTTTTCTGAGCTAATAGAGCAATCATTTAAAACTTTGGAGGGTATGTTTATCCGGTATATCCTGCTATCCTGTCTTCTGATTTTAATGCGCCACCGGATTTATGAAAAGGTGTACCAGGGTTGAAATGTACTGGATTATTCAATACTTATATCCAGTTTTTTAATCCCCACTTTTTTCGAGTACGAATCCTCGATTCTCAGACCGAGTGTGTAATCACCGGGATCGAGATCAACGTTTATTTCTTGTTCGATAGTTTTTTGTTTTTTAATCTCCCGCTTGTTTGATTTTGTTAGCTGACGCATGTTTTCTTGTTGGGTGACTTTGTTCATATGTGCATCAAATACAACATATCGCTCAAGATAAGAGAGCTGAAAAATCCCGTCTTTCTCGGTAAACGTAAACTCGCTTGTCGGCATGCTATATTGAAACACCAGTACCGGGCTGTTTCTTGTGGTCTGCACGGTCAAATTTTTGATATAGCTATAGCCATCCGGTGGCGGACAATCATAGTAAAAGCCGGGATTAAAAATATAGTGTGTATGCAAATATCGCCAGCGACTCCACTGTGATCGTCGCGGTACCGATCGCATGGACTGGCCATTCAGGGAAGAAATAATAATTGCTCGGCCAAAAATATTTGTGACGTTGGGCCGAATATAAAATGTGATTCGATCATGTTGAGGATAATACCAAAACTCACCATCATCCGCCATGGTACGGTTTTGTGGTTGTCCGAATTTGATATAAATTTCGCCGCGGGCATCCCAGGGCGCGTAATTGTAATTTTCCAATCCATCAAAGTAAGAAAATGAACTTCGCGCAAACTTGACGCGTGACTCAAACTCTTCTTGTCCCTCATTGTGTTCTGTTGTAGGCGTTGGATCCTGTTTTTTCCAGTATCGGCGCAGCCACTCATTTTGTGCTGCCGCTTCCATTTTATAATAGACATCAAAAGAGTCGGACGGCAATACATGCCACAATCCAAAGTTTATCAGTTCTTTATCGCTCCAGCTATCGTCCTTTTTAGCCATAGCCTTGTACTGGTCAAAACGATGCTCGGCAAAATAATTCACTCTCTCATTCTTTGGATGAATACGCAAGGTCGCTTTTTTATCATCTTCGATAGCATCACCAATTGTATTCTCACCATACAAAACTTCATCGGGGAGGTCTTTAGCTTGTTGTAACTGACTGATGATCTGCTCGGTTTCGACATCAAAATCAACGCGACCTTTTAGAGATTGCAGAACGGCTAATGCACGCTTGTCTCCCAATCGACCAAGCGCCATGCCCGCCTGATATTGAATGTCGTCATCCTCGTGGTCGAGCTGGGAGCGTAAAAACGTGTAATATTGATCACCGCGCCGGGCTGCCAATTTTTCAGCCAATACAATTTTATGCTGAATAGCGTCATCCAGCCACATGCTTTCCGGGAATTTTCGTTCCAAAAGATTAAAGGCTAAAAAGGCGCTGCGATACTCGCCCGTTTTCTCAAGACAATATCCCACCCAAAATTGCGCTTCTTCGCGGTAGTGACTCTCCGGATATTCTTCGACAAGCTGTTCATACAATTGCGCCGCAATATCCCATTGCTGATTAAATGAGTGTTTTTTGGCTTCCAGATAGAGTCTGTGCGATCCATCTGTCTGCAGCGCTAAAACGACTGTTGTGAAAACAATTAAAACAAGCGTCACACAGGCAAATCTATTGTAGCAGGTTGTCATGCTCATCACCTTTGTTATATCAGACGTTCTCCGATAACGTCTTTTCCAGGCGACGTTGCAGCCGTCTGGATTTTTGCACCATATTCGCTTCATTCACCATATTTCTGATCTCCTGGAACGAAGATCGAATTTCTTCATCTTCTCGATTGGAAATTTCCAGCAAGACCAGTTCCAGATGAGTCAGAAATGTAATAATGATTTGATCATCCAGCGCGTGTGCTTTACGTTGTACCTGTGCAGTCTTGTATAGAAGCGACTGGGCAATATCCTTGTTCAAAAATATATCATCTTCAGAGGGTTCATCGTTCGTGCTGTTGGCAATCGTCAGCAAAAGAAGCTCTGATTTTACAACATAGTCCGAGATGAACTGAATATCATCTTTTGTCAGCGTGGTTCGAGGCTCAGAAATTATCTCGGGTGTTTGAGATGGAAAAAAGAAATATCGCCCGACAAGAATGCCAATGAGCAATACGGCCAAAGAACGTGCCACCCGAAGCGCTGGTGCTCTTGAGGATAAAAGTGTTAATAAGCGCCGCACAACGTTCACAGCATTTTTCCAAAGCGATTCCGGCTCGTACAGCGTTGCGAGCTGCTTTTTATAGGTACGATAAAGTTTCTTTGGGATCGGCTTGCGCTCGAAATTCTGCAAAAGTCTATCAACACTCGTAAAATCAGCTAACAGGTTTCGGCAGTGATCACAGTTTAAAATATGGTTCCGGAGGCGAAGCCGGTTGTCTGCCGACAACTCATTCTGCACATAGGATACAAGGAGATGTTCAAACGGACAGCTTTTCATAACGATTCCTGTATTCCTTTCAAGTGTTTCCTCATATTTTTCACGGCGCGAAACAGATGAATTCTGGCTGTACTTTCGGAGCAGCCCAAAACCTCGGCAATTTCCTTTGATGATTTTTGATGAAAATATTTCAAGACCGTCGCTATTCTTTGATTTTCCGACAAATTTTGCAGTGCCTTTTCGATTTCGTCGCGTTGCGCCGAGGTTTGTAGTTCTCTTTCGGAGCGACGACCTTCTTCCGCTTGTTCACTTGTTTTTTGACGCTCAATTTCTCGAATATTATCTTCCAAAGAGTCGTGTGGTCGCCTCTTACGTCGACGATGTTGATCCATCGCCAGATTGACCGTTATCCGATACAACCAGGTTGAAAATTGCGCCCTCTCTTCAAACTGGTGTAATTTTTCGAATGATTTGATGAATGCTTCCTGCGCGATGTCTTTGGCATCCTCATAATCATGAATCAGATCAAAAGCCAAATACAAAACTTTTTGCTGATACTTTTTCACCAACTTGCCAAAAGCCGCACTGCTTCCCGACTTGGCAGATTGAACCAATTTGTGGTCTGATTCTCGTGTCAGTCTGCTCATTTAGACTTTTGGCACATATTTTAAAATTCACATTTAAGACGCTTTGTAGAAAAAGAGCGTTTACAAAACGAGAAAATTATTCAAACGATGGACAAACCAATATCATGTTTCATTTTGTTCAAATCCTTTTGAGCGCGAGCCACTATAAAGTTCATACTCCAACAGCCGCGCTTCGATGTCGGCAGTATAAAAAATGACGCGGCGAGATGTTTTTAATCCAATTTTTTTCGCTAATGCCAGATTGGCAGTGAAAATGTAACCGCGGTATGCCTGGCATTTTTGTTTAAAAAAATCACCCAAACCGACGTACACGGGTTCGAGTGACTTTGTATCCTGCAGGCGGATACCATAGCCTGGATTGACAAAAACAATCCCGTGTCCGTTGGGCACATTTGTTTCTTGAAAATCGCAGTGATTGAATTCCATGAGGTGCTCGACACCGGCGGTTTTCGCATTTTGTTGCGCCGCCCGTATTGCATCGCGGTCGTTATCCGTCAGGATGAAACGAAACTCTGCTTTCTTGCGCGTCTTCGCTCGCAGTTGGGAGCGAAGATTCGAATAGAAATCCTGATCAAATCCCTTGATGTGCATAAAGCCAAAGTTACGACGCAGCAAACCAGGTGCTTTGTCGAGAGCAATTAAAGCAGCTTCAATGGCCAGGGTGCCGCTGCCACACATGGGATTGATAAAGTGTCCCTCACCCTGCCAGCCGGCGGCTAACAACAGCGCGGCCGCCAACGTTTCCTGCATGGGTGCTTTGAGTGGAATTTTCCGGTAGCCGCGACGCGAGAGTGGCTCGCCAGAGGTATCCAGGTAGATCGCGCAATCGTCATTTTTCCAATATAAAAAGACCACGCTCTTTGAACGATCTGAGCCGGAATTTGGACGTAAGCCGGTTTTTTCCTTTATTCTATCAACGATGGCGTCTTTGCATTTCAGATTGGCAAAACGCGTGTCCGAAATGTTAGGATTCGTGACAGATGAGGTGACGCTCAGGTAACTCGTCGAGTCGATCATTTCTTCCCACGGCACTTTTTTGACCGCGCGATATAGATCCTCCGGTGTGCGCGCGTTGAATTCTGCGACGAAATAGAGCACCCTGAGGGCGGTACGCAGCTGGAGATTAAGGGATATCGAATCATTTAAAGAACCATGGGTGAACACGCCAAGTTGAATCACTTTGCGAACGGGGAAACCAAGGGCAAGAATTTCTTTACTCAAATATGGCGCAATGCCTTTTGCGCACGTGACAAGTATGTTTTGGGGGGCAGTATAATCCATAGCTTGTGACGTTTTCGAATTCAATTCAGGGTGCAGTTATTTTGTCGCGGAAGGCGTTCGTATTCGACCAATCAATCGGCCCCACCGCAAAACGATAGGCCAAGCGGGACAAAACAACGTCTCCCCAGGCGTGCCGGAAATATGCATATGCCGCATCCCACTGCTCACCAACACCTCAGAGAGCGGAGCGCTGATGTTTTGCCTAAACACGATCTGTGGCGGAATACCTTTTTTCACTGACTACGCCTCATTTCTGATTATTTCAGTACCGTCAATTTTTTCACGTCAACAAATTCTCCCACCTGCAAGGTGCACGTATAGGTACCGGATGGTACATTCGTCGCATCCCAGTGGATTGTATGCTCACCGGTGTCAAATTGATCGTCAGCTAAAACAGCGATTTTTTCGCCCCGAAGATTGCGGATTGTGAGCAGGACATCCGACCGCAAGGGCACAGTAAATTCAATGGTCGTTTCGCTATTGAATGGATTTGGAAAATTCTGCATCAATGAAAATCCGGGATATTGCACCGCCAAATCATCTGCGAGCGTATTGACGCGTTGGACGAGCATCAGAATTTGATTCTCCGGATCGATCTCCGGTGCGACGAACGGATCGAGCTCAAGCGCTGCGTAACCGGTTGACATGTCAGCAATGTGTATCTTTTCACCAATTTTTACCGGCACGTTCATCGGGAAATGGATGTTTTTCTCAATTTTCCAGGCCAAATGCACTGCCCGATCTTGCAACCAAACCTGCAGCACAGGCGGTTGTGCCTGGCGCAAATAGACCTGAAAAAACCAGTCTAACGTCTGGTTCGATACCCGCTCAACCGTAGTGATAAACTCATCCGAAGAGACCAAACGACAATGGGAGCCATCTTTGACCATTTTGAGCGCGGGATCCGGGTACAGGAATCGTTGCAGGGATTCGAAAAAGAAATCATCGCCGATCACATAGCGCAGGGTATGCAACAACCAGGCACCCTTGTAATAGATATCCGTGCCATATATTTCCCCGATAGTTCGCGAATCTTTTGGCCCGATGGGATGCAGGTGCGAAATGGTGCCGCGGAAATAGTGCATTACCGCATTGTAACCGGCCTGGCCGTTCAAATGACCGGCGTACAACGCTTCCATATAAGTCGCAAATCCTTCATGGAGCCACATATCTTTCCAATCTGCGGCAGTGAGCATGTTACCCCACCACTCATGTGAAAGCTCATGATAGTGCAGCGGATCAAACGCTTGATCGTAACCAAATGCCCTGTTACCCCATTTATTGCCATAGGCGATGCACGATTGATGTTCCATACCAAAATATGGCGCCTCGACGGCGGCGTATTTATCGATGCGAAACGGATAGGGGCCAAGCAACTCTTCGAGAAATCGCATGTGTTGTGGAATTTGTGGTGCAAATTCTTTATGCCGCCCATAGTTTTCAGGCAAATAGTAGAATCGCATCGGATATACGCCACCGGTTATGCTTTCATAGGCAAATTCTTCCACCGCAAAAGGGGCTACATAAAAAGAGACGCCGTAATTATTGATAGGTGTAGAAACAAACCAAAAAAACGTATGCGTGTCATTGTCATTTTCAAAAATATGGCGTAGCTGTCCGTTTGAAATGCATTGCAAATCTTTGGGAACAGTAAAAAACAGGGACATGGAATCCGGTTCATCCGATGGATGATCCTTGCACGGCCACCAGATATCCGCGCCATTGTTTTCACAGGACACGCTCACCCACGGTGCGCCGGACGGTGTTGAGGACCAAACAAAACCCCCGTCCCAGGGCGGTCGTGGCGCCACCCGAGGGTGTCCATGATAAAAGACCTGTGCCGTCACAAGAGCCCCGGCGACTCTTTTTCGCCGTATATCAATCCATATCGTTGATCCTTTGCGTTCGTATGAGGTTTGGAGAAGAACATCATGATCCATCACCAGCACCGAATCAATGCTAAAAGACGCGTCAAAATCCAGGACCAAATATGAGAATGGCCTGACTACCCTGGCGGTAATCGTATTGGAGCCGGCAATGCTCTGCGTTTGCGGATCGATATTTAACTTTAATTCGTAGAACGTGACGTCATACAAGGCCTGTTCCGGCATTAAAGACCCGCCGGAGTCATAGGTGTCACCCTGTGACCATAGCAAGGATGTCAGAATCACGCTGAACAAAAAAACAGAATTATATACTTTAGGCAAAAATTGCAAAAGTATCTCTTTCAATTTTTAAAAGTTGCTCGAAAAGTCCTTATTTCAAGCTCATCAGCTTTATCGTTTTGGTAGCACGAGCGGTGCTGAGCTGAGCAACGTACACGCCGGAGGCGAGCAGCTGGCCATTGTCACCTACGCCATCCCAATGAACCTGATAACTTCCGGGCTGCTGCGTTTGATCGACCAGCGTTTTGGCCAATCGACCAAAGAGATCGTAAATCCTGAGCTGCACGGGTGTAGCAGCGCCGGCCGGCAGCGCATAGCTGATGGTTGTTTCAGCATTAAATGGATTGGGATAATTCTGTGCAAGTATAAAGTCAACAGGATGCGATGGCGTTTCATTCACAGCGGTTTCATTTGGCCCCATCAGGCTGAAATTATCGATCGCCACGTCATAAGAGAGTTGTGAACCCCATACGCCCGTTTTCACGCCAAGGAAAATGAGCACAGGCTGCCCTGAATCGCCGGGGGCTACAAACACCGCTTCATTCTTACCGTCGCACGCATCAGCCGCAAAGGTTCCATCAATACCGGAGCCACTGCAACCAGACCAGGAGTTAAATCCCAAATAGATTTCACTGTTCGAACCGTTCGGCGGCGTCCAGTCTGTGCCATCGATGGGTTCCTCTTCACTCAAGTAGATCTGCGACCAAAAGCCTTCGGGCTCGGGTAAATTGTCATCCGTTAAATCGAGGAAAGCGGCATTGATCTGGTATTCAACTCCGCCGATGAGTTCGACTTCCTGCCACACCAGAATGTTGGTATAATCGGACGGCCCACCGAATACTCTGAGGCAGCCTCCCTCGCCAAAGCTCGGCACGTTTTCTGTATAGCCGAAAACGGCCTCTGACGGTTCATTGCTTCCCATATCGTAGACAAGCCACTCGGAATCATCTTCAAAACCGCCATTGCGAATCATTTCCTGCGATGTAACGTTGCAGAAAGTAGTGGCAAAGGTGAAGAGAAAAAATATCATCAGGACTTTCCACACTGTTTGTAGCAGCTTTTTCATGTTTTTCCCTTTCATAAGTGAGACCAGCCAAAAGCCGATGAGACTTTTGCAAAATGCACTTGCTGAATAAGTGCGCCATATTTATTATGAATACTAATCAAGATTTTTGTCATGAGCAAGCAGTTTTTCAGCCATCCTAACATAAAAATAATCATTCAAAGAAAAAGTTGCAGAGAATGACACGCTTGATAGTTGGTTGTCTTTTGTCTATATTGTATAGTCCGTCTCAACTGAATAAAGGGAGGTATTATGGATCGGCGAGATTTTTTCAAAACAACCGGTGTGCTGGCAGTTTCTGATGTCCTGGCACGTCACATATCCCCCGTAAGCGCCAAAGTCATCAACCAGGCATCGGAAGAGAAATACGCATCGCTTATAGTCAAGGATAACAAAATTTACATTGAGACTTTTAGACTGTCGGCGGTGATTGAAAAAGGTTTTATCACCATGTTGAAAAGCAAACGTAGCGGTCAATCGTTGCTGCAGCACGTTGATGTGAACTCCAGCGCTGCTTTGCAGCTCATTTACCGTAGTGACGAAACAGTGTCGATTGACAACAGCACATTTGGCAACATTGTGACGCGCGCATTATCGGACAGGCGCGCGGAAATAGTTTTTCATGCCTGGGATGGTGATGGCGTTATTCTCGTTTCAGTCGATCCGGAAACCGGCGATATTCTGATTGAACCCTCGGCCTATTCATCGCGCCCCGGCGTGCGCGCATGTCGATGGACGCTCAAGAATTTTCGCACTGATCTGGAGCTGATCGCACCTTTTTTTCAGGGGATCAAGCTGAAAATGGACGATCCTCTGATTGCGAATACACATTGGCCGTGGCCCATGTATTGGGAGGCGGGATTGGTCATTTTGCAGGGGGAAAACGGTGGTTTCTGGGTGCACGCACAGGATAACCATTATCGGTACAAGGCACTGCACGTGGGGACTCAACATGAGACGACCTGCCTCGGATTTGACACCGAAGCGTATGGCCCTATTGATGACAACAAGAGCGCCGGCGGATTGGCATGGCGCATCAATGTATTTGAGGGCGACTGGACAGTACCGACCGAGTCCTATCGCCAGTGGTTATGGAATGCCTATAAGCTGGCCGCCGAGGAAAGCCAACGCAAGCCCTGGATTTATGATGTCTCCTTTGCTGTGAGCTGGTGTCCTACGGATACAAAAGTACTTGGAGCTATTGCGAAAAAAGTTGATCCCGCGAAAGTTTTGCTGCATATCCCAAACTGGCGCACGGATCCCTATGATGAAAACTATCCGAATTATATCGCCAGCGAAACAGCCAAGCTGTTTATCAAGCGTGGCCAGGAGATGGGCTTTCACATGATGCCGCATTTTAATTCGATCGATATGGATCCATCGCATTCGAGCTATGCTTTTTTACTCGATTTCCAGTATCGGGGGATTGACCGGCAGGATTTGCGTGGCTGGAGCTGGTACCAGGGACGTGGACTTGGCGTGCCGGAATCGAACGCCAGTCGCTTGCACAACCGCGACAAGAAAGTGATGATCAAAGTACACCCGGGATTGGGGATGTGGCGCGCCATCCTGGGGGATGCCATTCTAAAGGCGGCGCAGGTCGATAACCTCGACACCGTTTTTATCGATGTGACCCTGGTATCGCATAATTTGCACAACTGTCTTGTGGATAGTTTGACCTCAAGCGAGGGCATGAAAAAATTGATAGATCATGTGGGGCACCTTGGCAACGGCCTGGTGGTTGGTGGCGAAGGCTTGAACGAGATCACCATGCAAGGTCAGTCATTTGCACAGGCGCACCTGTTCAAGAGCTGGCATGATTCGATAGACGGCCTTGAACGCGCAGGTGGTTGTAATTTAAATGAGAGGCTGTTTGGTAAACTTTGTCGCACGATTGGCTACTCAGGACTCGGTGGTCGGGATACCAATCAAGAGTTGCGAATGCGAATACACGCGGAACACGGTGCTATTCCGACAGTGACGATCCGCTCGGCGGATGAGATCGACAATCCGGTCCCGGCGGTTAAACGACTACTGGATATGGCGGGATGAAAGTGCGACTCGTCATTTCATGAAAGGAAAAGTCCGATGAAATTGCTTGCCATTCGATTGATGATATTTTTAGTCATGATCATGAATTTATGCTCCTATTCTGCGCCACGTTCGCGTTCCGAAGTATTCGCTAAAAATGGCATGGCCGCGACCAGTCATCCATTGGCAACACAAATTGCGCTGGACATCCTGCAGAAAGGAGGCTCCGCCGTTGACGCCGCGATTGCGGCCAATGCAGCGCTCGGATTGATGGAGCCGATGAGCTGCGGCATTGGCGGTGATCTGTTTGCCTTGGTGTGGGATGCGAAAACAAAAACACTGCATGGACTCAACGCCAGCGGTCGCTCACCACAATCGCTAAAAATCGACCATTTTTTTGAAAACGGCTTTGAGCAGATTCCCATCCGCGGCCCCCTGTCGCTTTCTGTTCCCGGCTGTGTGGACGGCTGGTACGAGCTGCACGGGAAATTTGGTCTACTGACCATGCCGGACATTCTGCAACCGGTCATCGACTATGCGAAAAATGGCGTGCCGGTGCCGGAAATCATCGCCGGTTATTGGCAGGACGGCATTGCCAGTTTTGCTGAGCAGCCGAATTTTCTCGAAACGTATGGCATCGATGGCAAGGCGCCACAAAAAGGCCAACTCTTTCGCAATCTCGATTTGGCAGAAACCTACGCACAAATCGCCGCTGGCGGGCGCGATGTTTTTTACAAAGGCGAGTTGGCGAAAACGATTGATCGATTTATTAAAGAACATGGCGGCTTTTTATCCTTCAATGACCTGGCCTCACATACCTCCGAGTGGTTGGAGCCGGTTAGTACGAATTATCGTGGCTTCGACGTGTGGGAATTGCCGCCAAATGGTCAGGGCATCGCGGTGTTACAAATGTTGAACATCCTGGAAAAATTTGATCTGGCGACTTTTGGTTTCGGCAGCCCTGATCATATCCATGTTTTTCTTGAGGCCAAAAAACTGGTCTTTGAAGATCGCGCTCAGTATTATGCGGACCCGGACTTTTATAATGTGCCGCTCGACCATCTTATTTCAAAAAAATATGCTACGGAACGTTTCGAGCTCATGGACATGCATCGGGCGCGGGCAGATTATCAAGCGGGAGAGATCAGCGAAGGCGAGACCATCTATCTCTGTACCGCTGATAAAGATGGTAATATGGTGTCGCTCATCCAGAGCATCTATTATGGTTTCGGTGCCGCGTTAGTGCCGGATGGTCTTGGCATTGTGCTGCAGAATCGTGGTGCGCTGTTCAGCCTGGAGGAGGGGCATGCCAATGTCTATGAACCGGGCAAACGGCCATTTCACACCATCATCCCGGCATTTGTCACCAGGGATGGCGAGCCGTATATGGCGTTCGGTGTGATGGGTGGTGATTTCCAGCCGCAAGGTCAGGTGCAGGTCCTGATCAATATGATCGATTTTGGCATGAATGTGCAGCAAGCCGGAGATGCCCCGCGTGTGGCACACTCCGGCTCATCAACGCCGCGTGGAGATGAAATGCAAACAGATGGCGGCCAGGTTGGCCTGGAGGACTATTTCCCTCCCCAATTAGCTGAACAATTGCGCGCCCGCGGCCATAACGTGCGAGTTGGCAATAACATCATGTTTTATGGCGGTTATCAGGCGATTCAATATGACAAAAAAAACGACGTTTATATTGGCGCGACCGAAGTTCGCAAAGATGGTCAAGTTGCAGGATATTAGAAAGCTGGTATGAACGTCATCTGTCTATTTATAAAATCCAGACCGTGACGAACGAGGTGCAAATCGCTGAAAACATCGTGATGCATACGGACTAATCAGGTTGTAAAGGGCATGGAGGCAGGAAGCTGCGTTTACGGCAGCCTTGTACCATGGAATAACGAGTGGTATTGGTCCGGCGCGCAGCATATTCTCGCTAAAAATTTGAGCAAAGATACCATTGATGAATTGAGAGCAGATTTGAGCAAGCAGTCGTCTATAATTTACGCAGTCACGATGGAGACTATTTTCGAAATCTTTACACGAACGTGTCGCTTATCTGATGCGATTTTTACAGTTTACAAGTTCGATTATTTCCTCGCAAAGCCCTGACATACTAATTCATAATCAATGTCATTAAGTTAAGGATTTAATTTCTCAAAATTCACAACAAGTGATTGCAATTCAAGATGATAATTTGTATAATTGAA